>DATBZA010000177.1:0-132535 GCA_036513415.1 Myxococcales bacterium
CGCCGCATCGAGCGCGAAGTCCTTGGCGATGGCGATCTGATCGAGCTCGGGCACTCGTTCTTTCTCTTCCGCAGCGCCATCGTGCTGCCGGCCGGTGCTGGAGCCGTGCGCTACAGCGACGAGCTTCGGCCAGCGGCGCCGGGGTTCGAGACACTGCTGCCCTCGCTCGCGCTCGATTTCGGCCGCGCGCAGGCCGTCGCGCGATCGTCGATCGCCGTCGTCATCCGCGGCGAGACCGGCACGGGCAAGGAAGTGGTCGCGTCCGGGCTTCACGCGCTTTCCGGCCGCCCGGGGAGGTTCGTTGCGGTCAATTGCGGCGCGCTCTCCCCTTCCCTCGTCCACTCGCAGCTGTTCGGGCACTGCAAGGGGGCCTTTTCGGGCGCTACGGATGACGCGCGGGGACTGGTGCGCGACGCCGACGGCGGCACCCTCTTCCTCGACGCCGTCGAGGAGCTGCCAGCGGCGGCACAGCCGCTCCTCTCGCGCGTCCTGGAGCAGGCCGAGGTGTGGCCGGTGGGATCCACGCAGCCGGTCTCGGTCGATCTCCGCGTGATCGCTGCGACCCAGCAGGATCTCGAGGCGCTGGCCACGAAGCAGCAATTTCGCAGCGATCTGCTGGCGCGCCTGTCGGGACTGACGCTCGCTCTGCCGCCGCTGCGCGAGCGTCGCGAGGACCTCGGATTGCTGATCCGCGCGCTGGTGAAGCGCCACGCCGGCGATCCCGCCACCCATCCTGCGCTCACCTGCGATGCGGCGAGGGCGCTGCTTAGCCATCCCTGGCCGCGCAACGTCCGCGAGCTCGACAGGGGTCTGCAGGCCGCGCTGGTCCTCGCCGGCCGGGAGCCCATCGGGTTGTCGCATCTGCCGGCAAATCTCCAGGGCTCACCCGTGGCACCGGCGCAAGTGCCCGTAGGGCCGCCCGAGGGATTGCAGCCGACGCAGACTTCGGCTGCGATGAAGATGCAGCACTTCATCGACGAGCTCTGGCGCCGTCACGTCGTGCGCGTGCTCGTTGCCTATTCCGTCGCTCTGTTCGGCGCCTTGCAGGGTGCGGACGTGATCGTGACCCGGCTTTCGCTGCCGCCGCGGTGGATGACCTGGATCGTCGCAGCCGGCCTTGCCGGATTCCCGGCGGCGGGTGTGCTCGCCTGGGTCTTCGACTGGACCCGTCAGGGCATCGTCCGCACGCCTGCCCTTTCCGGTGCCCAGCACACGACGCACGCGCGCGGGCAGCGCGGCCGAAGGAGGACCATCGCGCTCGCTGGATGGATTCTCTTTCTCATCGCGGTCGCCGGCGCGATCTGGTGGCGGACCCGCCACACTTGACCCGCGGCGGCGTCGGGGAGTGGCAGAAACCCTGCCCCGGAGTAGATCGGCACGCCGCCTGACGCGCGCCGGCGCGGTCGCGTCCGCGCGCGCCGGAGGCGACCTCCACCCACACAGCGCAATCGTGACACGGTCGGGGACGCGTGGTTCGATCCGGAGCCATGATCCGGGCTTTCTGCTTCTCGCGCGCGCTCGCGCTCCTGATCCTATCGGCCGTCGGCGCCGCAGCCGAGGACGCGCCGCGCTTCACCGGCCAGGTGGTCCCGCAGGTCGCCCACACGCAAGAAGTGCTGGACATCGTCTACGCCCGGAGCGGGGCCTTCCTCGCGACGAGCGCCGGCGACGGGACCGTGAAGCTATGGACGCCGGATGGCCGACTCTTACGAACGCTGAAGGTCGCGGGCGCCCGGCCGCGAATCGCGATCGCACCCGACGGGGCGACCCTGGCCGTCGCCGGCAACGCGAGTGTCGAGCTCTGGTCGGCGCAGGGACAGCGGCTGCGCGTCTTTCCGCGCATGGACGCCGCCATCCTCGGCGCGATCGCGTTCTCACCGGACGGCAGCTACGTCGTCGCCTGCACCGGGGCAGCCCGGCGTTCGTATTGCCAGCTCTTCGACGTCGACGGCCGGCCGCTCGCGACGCTGGACACGCCCGTCGGACTGACCGGCACGGTTGCCGTCGCGGTCGCGCCCGGCGGGGACGTCCTCTACACCGCCGGCGAGAAGACCGTGGTGAAGTGGCATCGGAGCGGCAAGATGCTCGCGCGTTTCGACCCTGGGCCGGAGTTCGTCTCCGCCCTCGCGCTCAGCCCCGACGGGACGCGGCTCGCGACAGCCGGCGATCGCGAGCCGTTCGGCGGCCCCCGGCGAGGCGCGAAGGAGCCGCCGCGGGTCACGCGCCTCTTCGACCCGAACGGGAAGCAGGTCGGCGAGTTCCCGGCCCACCGCACGAGAGATCTGCGCTTTTCCCAAGACGGCGAATGGATCGTGAGCGGCGGAACCGACGACGGCATGGTTCTCGTGCACGGCCGCGACGGCCAACCGATCGCGCGGATCGCTGCCGGCGCGAAGGGCGACGACTCTCCCGCGCATGTCGCGCTTTCGCCCGACCGCAGCCTGCTCGCCGTCGCGAGCCACCGTTTCAAGCCCGTTTCGCTGCGCCTGCTCGACATCCAGGGGCGGCTCGTCACCCGCTTCGCCGGCGCGGGCTCGGGCGTGATCCAGGTGGCGCTCGACCCGACCGGCGGCATCATCGTGACGACCGCTTCCGACGGGCAGATCCGGTTCTGGACGCTCGACGGCCGCCTGCTGCGGCGCTTCCCGGCGGAGGATGACTATCCGGAGCTCCTGGCGGTCGAGCCGGCCGGCCGTTTTCTCGTGACAGGATCGGAGAAGCTGGTGCTGTGGGACGCCCGTGGGAAAGCGTTGGCGCGCGCCCGCGTCTCCCGGGGCACCGGCCGCGCCCTGGCGTTCTCACCCGACGGAAAGGCGCTCTACGCGGGAGACTCGCGTGGAGAGGTCACGGTCGTGCCGCTCGAACGCGGCGTGAACGGAAAACGCTTCCGCGTCTACACGGGCGACGACGTGACCGCGCTCGCGGTGATGCCAGGCGGCGAGCTCGTCGCGGCCGGAGGAACATGGGAGCGGTTCCGGATCGTGGACCGCGGTGGCGCGGTGCGCGCGTCGTTCGAAAACCCGAAGGGCACGCCAGGGCCGTTCAGCGGCGTCCAGGCGCTGGCGTTCACGCCCGACGGCCGCGAGCTGGTGGTCGCGACGGGCCGCAAGGCGAGGCAGCTCGCGGTGTTCGACGTCCAGGGACGCCTGCTCCGCAGCGCCGACACGGGGAACCGGTACCTTTCCGGCGCGCTCGCCGTCTCCCCTTCCGGGAAGCTCGCGGCCGTCACCGTGAATTCCGACGTGGGCCTCTTCGACCTCGCCACCATGGAGCGCCGCGCGATGCTCCGAGGCCACAACGGTGACGTCGCATCGCTCGCCTTCACGCGCGACGAGCGCCACCTGGTGAGCGGCAGCAACGACGGCACCGTGCGCGTCTGGAACCTCGAGAACGGCGCCTCGTTCTCCCTTCTCTCAGAGGGCGACGAGTGGGTGATCTACACCGACGACGGCTACTTCGACGCGTCCCGGCGCGGCGGGGACCTGGTCGCGCTCGTGGACGGAATGGAGGCGTACAGCGTCGAGCAGGTCGCCCTGCGCTTCAACAGGCCGGACATCGTCTACCGCCGGGCCGGGATTGGCGACGAGACTTTCCTCGAGCACCTGCGGCTCCAGTACGATGCCCGGCTGCGGCGCGCAGGCTTGAAATCGGACATGTCCGACGAGGTGGGCGCGCCGCGCGTGCGGATCCTCTCGCAGCACCAGGAGGGCGACGCGCTCGATCTGCGGATCGCGGCGGAGGACTCCGGCGACCTCCGGGCGCTGCAAGTCGCGGTGAACGGCGTGCCCATCCATCCCGGACTGGGCAAGCCGCTGGAGGGGAGTCGGGCCGAGCTGAGCGAGCGCGTGGTTCTCGGGCAGGGGCGAAATCGCGTCGAGGTCAGCGCCGTGAACCGCGCCGGATTCGAGTCGCGGCGCGCCGCCACCGTCGTGGAGAGACCTCCGGGGAGACCGGGTGTTCTCTGGTTCGTCGGTCTCGGCGTGTCGAAGTACAAGGACGCTCGCCTCGACTTGCGCGTCGCCGACCGCGACGTCACGGCGCTCGCCGCGGCGCTGCGCCGCGCGCGCGGCCGGTTCCGGGACGTGCGCACGCTAGAGTTGACCGACGCCCGCGTCACGCGCGGCGCGCTGGACGAGGTCCGCGCTTTCCTCGCGCCGGCGGCGGTCGACGACACGGTCGTCCTGCTCGCCTCCGGACACGGCGCCCGCGATCCGAGCGCGCAGGCCACCTTCTACTTCGTCACCCACGAGGCCGACCTGGCGAATCTCGCCGGGACGACCATCGCGTACGACGAGCTGGAAGATCTGCTGGGCCGAATTGCCCCGCGCCGGAAGCTGCTTTTCGTCGACGCGTGCCAGTCCGGCGAGCTGGACCCAGAGGCGCTCGCCGCCCTTGCCGCGCGGGCGAGCGCGAGCCAGCTTGCGGCGCGCATGGGCCCTGGGGCGGCCGGACAGCCCGCGCCCCGCAGACCGTACCTGTATCTGCGCGACCGCTACGTCTACGCCCGGCTCGAGCGCCGGACGGGCGCGATCGTCTTCTCCTCGTCGCTCGGCAACGAGGTGTCGCTCGAGAGCGCGGCGCTCGGGAACGGTGTGTTCACGGCCGCGCTGCTGCGCGTCCTGGCCGCGAAGCAGGCTGACGCCAACGGCGACGGCTGGATCTCCATCGACGAGCTGGAGCCCGCGGTAAAGGCGGCGGTGGTCGGCGCGACCGGCAACCTCCAGCATCCCACCATCGATCGCGAGAACCCGCTCGTGGACTTCCGGCTGCCGGTCCTGAGGTGAGCCCGCGCAACCTCCCTGAGACAGCCGGCCGATGAACATCCTTCCACTCTCCCGACGCGTCGAGATGAGCTCTGACGCCCCGCCCGCGGCGGTGCTCGATCGACTGCGACTGCTGGTGGCGAACTGGCGCGGCTCGAAGCTGGCCCCGCCCGCGCTCCAGGCAGGAATCTACGGCTGGATGATCGACGAGCGCGGTGAGGGGCTCGTGGTGCGCCCGCGCTCCAGTCTCTGGGGAACGCCTGTGGCGATCTTCGAGGGAACCGTGCAGAGGTCGTCCGCGGGATCGTATCTCTGCGGCCAGATCCGCCTCCACCCGCTCGCGCGGCTCTTCCTGATCGTCGTCATCGTCGCCGCCGCGGCGGTGCCGCTCGGCGCGCTCTTCGAGTCGGTGGCGGGTGAGGACTGGCACCAGCACGTCGTCAAGGCCGGCAAGATCCTGGCGATCTCGGCGCTGATCGTCGGCGCGGGCCTGGCGATGGTGGGCGGCGGATTGCGCATGGTCGGCCGCCACATCGTGGCGCTCCTCACGGCGGCGGCGCAACCGGCGGGCGAACCGGGTGGGGGGACGGGAAAGCAAGCCTAGCGCCTTCGAAGGGCCTTCCCTCCCGTGCGCACGGCACGGGGGGCAAAGGGCGATCGCGGCCGATGACATGTCTGCCGAATCAAATTTCGGCAGAACATGAACGTGCCACCGATGTCCCCGGGCAACTGTTACCGATGTGCCCGGGTCATCCAGCGGTGTTGTACGCAACGGGCAGAGGCGCGACGGTCACTCCGAACCGCACTCCGCTGCCGGGGTCGAGAGCATGGATGTCGGCCGATTCAAGGATGAATCGGCGGACATCGCATGCCGGGCGCGGGTGGGTACGGTCGCAGCGTGCGGGCGTATCGCACCCGGGAGTGTCGGACCCCGAGCGTGTCGGACGCGGGCGATGTCAGACCCCCCGCGTACGCTGCGAACATGAATCCGATCCAGCAGGATCTCCCTCTTCCGCTCTGGGGCGGCGCCCGGCGCGGCGCTGGCCGGAAGCGGAAGTCCCTGCGCAAGAATGTCCCGCACGTTGCCCGAAGGCGGTTTCGCCGCGGCGCGCTGCACGTGACCGTGCGCATGCGCAGGGAAGTCTGGAACCTTCGCACGCACCGGTGCTTCCGGGCGATCAAGCGCGCCCTCGAGCGCGGCTGCGAGCGGTTCGGGTTCCGGCTGGTGCACTTCTCGGTGCAGGGCAACCACGCGCACTTCATCGTCGAGGCTCCCGATGCAGTCGCTCTCGGGCGCGCCATGAAGGGCCTCGAGGTGCGGATGGCGCGGGCACTCAACAAGGTGATGTCGCGGCGGGGGCCGGTGTTCGCGGACCGCTACCACGCCCACCTCCTGGAGTCCCCGCGCGAGGCGTTCCGGGCGGTCCGCTACGTGCTCGAGAACTGGGCCGTCCATGCGGAGCGGGAAGGCCAGCCGCGGCCGTCGGGTGTCGACCCGTACTCCTCGGCATCCCGGCACGAAGGACCACCGCTCGTTGCTGAAGCAGAATGGTGGATGCTCTGCGTGGGCATCGCGCGGGCGAGGACTCGCAGCGCAGCCTGACCCCCTCGCCTGCGCAGACCGATGTTGTTTGACACCGCGGCTTCCGGGGGCGATAGCTGCGCTTCGGCATTTCCCTCCGAAGGAGGCGGCCCATGAAGACAGCATCGTTCGTTCTTGCGATCGGTCTCGGTTTGAGCACCGCTGCGCTCGCCGCCGCGAAGACGGAGACGATCAAGGTCAGCGGTTGGAAGTGCGAGAAGTGCCCGGCGAAGACCGAGGCCAAGCTGAAGCAGTTGAACGGCGTCGAGTCCGCCTCGGCCGATCGCGAAAAGAGCCAGGTCGTCGTCAAGTACGACGACAGCAAGGTCAAGGCTGCTGACCTGGACAAGGCGGTCGCCGACTCTGGCTTCGCCGTCTCGAAGTAGCGAGTCGGCCCGACGGGACGACTTCTATGGGCGGGCTGCCCGGGAGCAACCCGAACCGGACTCCTGCTGCGCGCCTTCCTTCACCTGGATGAACGCGCGCTACCGCTGGCCGGCAATACAGGACCAGGAGGAGCTCGTCGTGGGCGCGCGTACCGGGGCCTTCCCCACGCGACCCGAATTTTGTACTCACTGCTCCGATCGCGGGACCCGCGGTGAGGTGAGATGGTCGCGTTTCGCTGGGACATCCCGGAGCGGTTCAACATCGGCGCCGACGTCGCCGACCGGTATCCCAGCGCCCGGGCGCTGATCGAGATCGACCCTTCCGGCGCGGCGCGCGAGTTCACCTTCGACGCGATCTCCGCGCTCTCCAACCGCCTGGCGAATGTGTTGGTCGCTCGAGGCCTGCAGCAGGGCGACCGGATCGCCACCTTGCTCCCGCAGCGGCACGAGACGGCCGTCACCCACGTCGCCGCCTGGAAAGTCGGCCTGATCTCGGTGCCCCTCTTCACTCTCTTCGGCGAGGAGGCCCTCGAGTTCCGCCTGCAGAACAGCGGCGCGCGCGCCATCGTCACCGATCGCGATCAGCTTCCCAAGCTCGCCAGCTTGCGCGAGCGACTCCCCGAGCTGCAGACCGTCTTGTGCGTCGATGGTCTCGCGGAGGGAGCGCTCGATCTGCATGCGCTGCTTGCGAACGCATCGGACCGGTTCGAGGCCAAGGACACGCTGGCCGAGGACCCGGCGTTCATCATCTACACCAGCGGCACCACTGGCCAGCCCAAGGGCGCGCTTCACGCGCACCGGGCGCTGCTCGGACATCTCCCCGGCGTCGAATACCCGCACGACGGCTTTCCACAATCCGGCGACCGTTTCTGGACGCCGGCGGACTGGGCGTGGATCGGCGGCCTCTTCGACGTGCTCATGCCCGCCTGGCATCACGGCGTCTGCGTGGTCGCGCACCGGCCGCGCAAGTTCGACCCGGCCGAGGCGATGCGGCTGATGGCGCGCCACGGGGTGCGCAACGTCTTCATGCCTCCGACAGCGTTGAAGCTGCTGCGCGCCTCTGGAGCGGTGGAACCGGGCGTGCGTCTCCGCAGCCTCGCCTCGGGCGGCGAGAGCCTCGGTGAGGATCTGATCGAGTGGGGGCGCAGCACGTTCGGGCTCACCATCAACGAGTTCTACGGTCAAACGGAGTGCAACCTGGTGATCGGAAACGGCGCCGTGCTCCCTCCGGTGCGCCCGGGTTGGACCGGGACCGTCATTCCAGGGCACACGGTCGCGATCGTCGACGAGGAGGGCCGCGAGCTGCCAGCGGGCGAGCTGGGGAGCCTCGCCTACAGGCGCCCGGATCCGGTGATGTTCCTGCGCTACTGGGACAATGAGGCCGCCACGCAGGCGAAGTTCCGCGGCGACTGGCTGATCAGCGGCGATCTGGGCGTCCGCGACAACCAGGGGTACTTCCGGTTCGTCGGCCGCGACGACGACCTGATCACCAGCGGCGGCTACCGGATCGGCCCGGGAGAGATCGAGGCCTGCCTCTCGCGCCACCCTGCCGTCGCGCTGGCCGCCGTGGTGGGCGAGCCCGATCCCATCCGGACGGAGGTGGTGAAGGCCGTGGTCGTGTTGAAGCCCGGCTTCAGCGGAAGCGAAGCGCTCAAGTCCGACCTCCAGGAATACGTGCGCTCGCGGCTCGCCGCCCACGAGTATCCGCGCATCGTGGAGTTCATCGCGGAGCTCCCCCTCACCGCCACCGGAAAGATCATCCGCCGCGCCCTTCGCTCGGCCAGGAAGTAGGAGGCTGCGATGCCGCACCTGCAATTCGAAGACCTGGGTTGGTCGCGAAGGCGGCTTAGCGACCATGCCTGAGCGCGGTCACTCGCGCGCCGGCCGCGGCAGCCACGCCAGCGCTTCGTCCATGCCCCCGCGCGGGCGGTACTCCAGTCCGACGCTTCCGCCGTATCCGATCCGATCGAGATCGTCGAGGAATTCGCGGATCGGCTGCGTGCCCGTGCCAGGCTGGTTCCTGCCCGGCACGTCGGCAACCTGAACGTGGGCGACCAGCGGCGCGTACCGCCGCAGCGCAGCGCGCGCGTCGGCCCCGACCATTCCGACGTGATACTGGTCGAGCTGCAGCCGCACCGAGGGCGACTCGGCGGCCTCCACCAGCGCTGCCGCCCGCTCGACCGTATCGGCAAAGTAGCCCGGCATGTCCACCGGGTTGATGGCCTCGACCAGGATGGTGGCGCCGATCTTCTCGACGAGCGGGACGGCTGCGCGCAGGTTTGCCACGGCGGTACGCTCCGCTCCGGCGCGCGGCACTCCGGCTGGAGGAATTCCGGCCAACGCATTCAGGAGCTTCGTTCCGAAGCGCTGGGCGGAGGAAACCGCCTCCCGGACGGTGGCGACGAACTCCTCCTCACGCCCGGGGACGCTGAGCAGCCCGCGCTCGCCCTTGGTCCAGTCGCCCGGCGCCGGATCGAAGAGCACCAGCTCGAGTCCGTTCTCCCGCAGGGCGCGCTCTACCCGTCCGGGATCGAGAGCATGGACGAAGAGGATCTCCACTCGCCGGAAGCCCGCATCCGCCGCCGCCCGGAAGCGGTCGTACACGTCCTGCTCCGGCCACAGCATGGTGAGATTTGCGGCGAAGCGCGGCATGCCTCACTCCTTCCGTGGGCGGTCGACGGTCACGCCGGCGGGCTCCTCCCAGAGTTTCACCAGCGCGGCCATGTCCTCCTCCCCCAGCCCGCGGGCACACGCCTCGAGAAAGCGCTGCTCCGCGAGTCCGCCGAGCAGCAGCGGCACCTGCGCACCTTTCGCCTCCTGGTGGATGATCCCGAGGTCCTTCAGGATCAGCCGCGCCGGCGTGGCCGCGCTGAAGTCTCGCGAGATGAAGCGCGGCAGGTTTCGCGTCATCATCGTCGAGCCTCCGAACGAGGTGCCGATCAGCTCGAGCACCGTCGTGGGATCGGCGCCGAGCTTCGCGCCGAGCACGGCCGCCTCCGCAATGGCCGCGGTGTGGATACCCACCAGGAGCTGGTTGACCAGCTTCACCGCCTGGCCCGCGCCGACCCCACCACAGAGCCGGATGTTCTTGCCGAAGGCCTGGAATGCCGGCAACGCTTTCTGGAAAGCCTCCGGTTCGCCGCCCACCATCACCGTCAACGTTCCCGCTTGCGCGCCGGCCGGCCCACCGGACACAGGAGCGTCGAGGAACTGCGCGCCGCGGGGGCGCAGGAGCGCGGCGCAGCGGCGGTTCAAGGCGAGGCTCACCGTCGAATGGTCCGCGTACACCTGCCCGGCGCGAGCCGAAGCCGCGAGTTCGTCGTAGACGCGCTCGACCGACTCGGGGGTCGGCAGCGCCGTGAGCACGAACTCGGCTCGGGCGGCCGCCTCCGCTGCCGATCCGGCCGGCTCGGCGCCCTGCTTCACCAGCGCATCGACCGGGGCGCGCGAGCGATTGAAGGCGTGAACGCGGTGCCCCGCCCGCAGAAGTCGCGCCGCCATCGGCAATCCCATCTTCCCCAGCCCGATGAACGCCACCTGTGCCATGGGAGGCGCCATATCACGCCCGTTGCGTCAGAACATCGTGTTGGGGTTCGCTCGAGTCGCTCGTCCATCGCGCTACCTCCGGCAGCGTCCGTCGAAGCAAGTGCCTTGGTCGCAATCCATGCTCGTTTCGCAGGAGCCCGGCGGCTTGGGCGGTGGCGGCGGCGCGGCCTGTTCACGCGCGGCCGGGCTGACGCAGACGCTCCCGACGCAGATCCGGTCGCCCTTGCAATCGATGTCCTTGAAACAGCCCTGGGGAGCGGCTGGTGGGGCGAGGGGCGGCAATTCGTTGCCGGCCGGTCGGGGGACCCACGATGAATTGAGCTGCTGGCACGCGGCGGCGCTGCCGGTGATGCACTGTGCATTCAAATCCTTCAGCTGCTCGCAACGCGCCGCGCTCTTGAACCCGTTGACCGCCGATGCGACGAACGTGGCAGCCAGCGCCGTGGAGAGGAGTGTCGCGCCGGCTTTGACTCCCCCTTCGATGCAGCTTTGCCCGAAGCTTGCGCTTCCACAATCCGGCCGGCTCAGGATGAGGATGCTGTTCACGACGAAGTACGTCGTCCCGACCACGTCCAGCGCCGGGGCGACGCGACTCGAGGTGCACTCGATGGGGTAGTTCGGAACGGCCACCGGTTCCCGCGGCCGGTCCATGAAGATGAACGAACAACCGGTTGTGAACGCCATGACGATGGACAGATGCGGCGGCCGGAGCCGTGTCGACACAGGTCCCTCCTCGTTTTGTCCGGAAGCCTCTTGTACCACCTCATTCGATCGCGGCCAGAAACGACGCCACCACTCGCGCCGCGTCGGATGATCCCGTGCAATTTTGCACGGGCGAACTGTCGCGCGCGGCCCCACAGACGCCCCCGCGGATCGACGCGGACCCACGTGTTCGCACATCGCGCAACCGGATCGCGGATGGTACCGTCGTCGCGGAAATCCACCCTTTCGTCAGAGGTGATCGAATGCGACTCTTCTGCAAGCTGATGCTGAGCGTCCTGCTCGCCGCGAGCGTTGCGCGCGCGCAGACTCCTTCCACCGATGCGCCGGCCAAGACCGAGCCGGCCACCCCCGCTCCTGACTCTGCCCCGAAGGCGGATGCGCCGCGGCCGTACGTCGAATCCGCGCTCACCTTCCTCCGCGCGTTCACGCACACCAACCGGACCGGGCCGGAGGGCGAGAAGGCCTGGGCGGAGCTGCGCTCCGTCTCCGCCGACAAGGTGGCCCTCAAGGTGGCCGGCAAGGACCTGGTCATCGACGCGGCGGCTGGCCACAGCAACGCGATGCTGGTCCGGTTCGCCAAGGTCTCGACCTGGCGCGAGGCGCTCGACGTCCAGGGCGTCACCATCGAGAAGACCCAGCTCCGCGTGGGCGACGAGGAACACTCCGGCAAGGCGCGCCTGAAGCTGGCTGAGAAGGACGGGAAGTGGATCGTGGAGTCGTTCGAAGTCGAGTAGCCCGCCGGCTCCAAAGGCTCCGACGGGGACACCATACGCAATTCGGCATGCCAACCCCGCAGTTGGCACCGGATTGCGTATGGTGTCCCCGAATAGCGCCCGAATAGCGGCGCCGCACGATCGCGCCGCGGCGCGTGTTGACCGCTCGTCCGCCGGGTGCTAACGCCCGATCCCCTCCGAGGCCGCCTCCGGCGCCCTGAAGGGGGTTCATCGTGTCCTCCATCACAATCCAAGTGAACGGGGTTGCAGCGACCCGCGAGGTCGAGCCCCGGATGTTGCTCGTCCACTTCCTGCGCGACGCGCTAGGGCTCACCGGCACGCACGTCGGCTGCGACACCAGCCAGTGCGGCGCGTGCACCGTCCTGCTCGACGGCCAGGCCGTGAAGTCCTGCTCGCTGTTCGCGGTGCAGGTCGAGGGGCGGTCGGTCACCACCATCGAGGGGCTCGCCCGCGACGGGAAGCTGCACCCGATGCAGCAGGCGTTCTGGGATCAGCACGGCCTGCAGTGCGGGTTCTGCACGCCCGGGATGATCCTCTCCGCCTGCGATCTCCTGGCGAGGAATCCCAGCCCGAGCGAGACCGAGATCCGGGCCGGATTGGAAGGCAATCTCTGCCGGTGCACCGGCTACAACAACATCGTCAAGGCGGTGCAGCAGGCCGCGCAGGCGAGGTGAGCCATGGGCGAGAAACTCTTCGGAGCGAGCATCAAGCGCCGCGAGGACCCGCGCCTGATCACGGGCAAGGGCGCCTTCGTCGACGATCTGCGGATCCCGGGCACCACCACCGCGGCCTTCGTGCGCAGCCCGCACGCCCACGCCCGCATCGTCCGGATTGACGCGACCGCGGCGAAGAAGCTGAAGGGCGTGCTGGCCGTGTACACGGGCAAGGACCTGGTCGCGGCGGGCGTGAAGCCGATCCCGGTGGGCTGGCTGATTCCGAACATGAAGATTCCGCCGCGCTATCCGCTGGCGGTGGACCGCGCGCGCCACATGGGCGAGGCCGTCGCGGTAGTGATCGCCGAGTCGCCGTACATTGCCCGGGACGCGGCGGAGCTGGTCGAGGTCGACTACGAGCCGCTGCCGGTCGTGTCGGATGCCGCGAAGGCGGTCCAGCCGGGGGCCCCGGCCGTCCACGACGACGCGCGCGACAACGTCAGCTTCCGCTGGCAGCTGGGCGACAAGGCCGCCACGGACAAGGCGTTCGCCGGCGCCCCCAGGATCGTCAAGCAGAGCTTCCGCAACCACCGGCTGATCCCGAACGCGATCGAACCGCGGGCGGCGCTGGCGAGCGCGAACCCCGGCACCGGAGAGGTCACTCTCTGGCTCACGACCCAGAACCCACACGTGCACCGGCTGCTCATGGCCGCGTTCGTGCTCGGGCTGCCGGAGCACAAGCTGCGGGTGATCTCGCCGGACGTGGGGGGCGGCTTCGGTTCGAAGATCTTCGTCTACCCGGAGGAGTGCGTGGTGACCTGGGCCTCGCGCGCGCTCTCGCGGCCGGTGAAGTGGACGGCGGACCGGCGCGAAAGCTTCCTCACCGACGCGCACGGGCGCGATCACTACAGCGACGCCGAGATGGCGCTCTCCGAAGATGGCCGCATCCTCGGGCTCCGGGTCAAGACCATCGCCAACATGGGCGCGTACCTGTCGCTGTTCGCGCCCTGCATCCCGACGTACCTGTACGGCACGCTGCTGGCGGGCGCGTACCGCACTCCGGCGATCCACGTCGACGTCACCGCCGTGTTCACGAACACGACGCCGGTGGACGCGTACCGCGGCGCGGGCCGCCCCGAGGCGTGCTACCTGCTGGAGCGGATGGTGGACCTCGCCGCGCAGGAGCTGGCGATGGATCCGCTGGAGCTGCGGCGGAAGAACTTCATCTCGAAGGACCAGTTCCCGTACCAGACGCCCGTCGCCCTGCTCTACGACAGCGGGAATTACGAGGCGGCGCTGGACAAGGCGCTGGAGAGCTTCGATTACGGTGCCTTCCGCAAGGAGCAGGAGCAGGCCCGCAAGCAGGGCCGCTATCTCGGCGTCGGTTTCTCCACCTACGTCGAAGCCTGCGGCCTCGCGCCGTCGCAGGTCGCGGGCGCCCTGGGCGCGCAGGCCGGCCTGTACGAGAGCGCCACCGTGCGGGTGCATCCCACCGGCAAGGTCACGGTGTTCACCGGCTCGCACAGCCACGGGCAGGGGCACGAGACCACCTTCGCGCAGGTGGCGGCCGATGAGCTGCAGGTCCCCTTCGAGGACGTGGAGATCGTCCACGGCGACACCGGCCAGGTGCCGTTCGGGATGGGCTCGTACGGGAGCCGCAGCGGTCCGGTGGGGACGGCGGCGATTCATATGGGTGCGCAGAAGATCAAGGACAAGGCGAAGAAGATCGCCGCGCACCTGCTCGAGGCCAGCGAGGCCGACGTGGTCTACGAGGGCGGCAAGTTCTCGGTGAAGGGCTCACCGGGCCGGTCGAAGACCTTCGGCGACATCGCACTGATGGCGTACCTCGCCCACAACATGCCCAAGAACCTCGAGCCTGGCCTCGAGGCGATCAGCTTCTTCGACCCCGGCAATTTCGTCTACCCCTTCGGCACGCACGTGTGCGTGGTGGAGGTGGCGCGCGACACCGGGGTGGTGCAGGTGCTGCGCTACCTGGCGGTGGACGATCTGGGCCGCGTGATCAACCCGATGATCGTGGACGGGATGGTCCACGGCGGGGTGGCCCAGGGCGTCTCGCAAGCTCTCTGGGAGCATGCGGAGTATGACGAGAGCGGCCAGCTGATCACCGGGTCGTTCATGAACTACGCGATGCCGCACGCCGACGACCTCCCCATGTTCCAAGTGGGTCGTACCGAAACGCCCAGCCCCGTGAACCCGCTGGGCATCAAGGGCGCCGGCGAAACGGGCACCATCGCGTCCACGGCCGCCGTGGCGAACGCCGTCATGGATGCGCTCTCGCCCTTCGGCATCCGGCACATCGACATGCCGTTGACTCCGGACCGTCTCTGGGAGGCCCTGCGGGGCCGCTGAGGAGGAACCATGTACCCGGCATCCTTCGAGTACCACACGCCCACGACGCTCGCGGAAGCGATCGCGCTCCTGGGGCGGTATGGCGATGAGGCGAAGGTAATCTCCGGCAGCCAGAGCCTGATCCCGCTGATGAAGCTGCGGCTCGCGCAGCCGGGGCACCTGGTGGATCTGCGCAAGGTGGACGGCCTCACCGGAGTGCGCGAAGTCCAGGGGGCGCTCCAGATCGGTGCGTTGACCACGCACGCGGCCCTGGCCAAGTCCGAGCTGCTGCGGGCGAAGCTGCCCATGGCCGCGGAAGCGGCCGGCCAGATCGGCGACGCCCAGGTGCGCAATCTGGGAACCATCGGTGGAAGCCTCGCGCACGCCGATCCGTCCGCGGACTGGCCTGCTGTCCTCACCGCGCTGGACGCCTCGGTGGTGGTCGCCGGTCCGCAAGGCGAGCGCACGCTCGAGGTGGAGCAACTCATCGTGGGGCCACTCACCACCGCTCTCGAGCCCGGAGAGATCCTCACCCAGGTGCGTGTGGCGTTGCCTCCAGCGCGCACGGCGGGGGCATACGAGAAGCTGCCCCACCCTGCCTCGCGGTTCGCGGTGGTCGGCGTGGCGGCGGAGATCTCGCTCGACGCGCGGAACACGGTGCAGTGGTCGCGGATCGCGATCACCGGACTCGGGTCGAAGGTGACGCGAGCCACGGGGGTGGAGCGGGCGCTGCAGGGCAAGGCGGCGGACCCGGCGGCGATCAAGTCCGCCGCGGCGCGCGCGGCGGAAGGGCTGGAGTTGCGCGCGGACCTGTCGGGCTCGGCCGCGTACAAGGCGCAGCTCGCGGCGGTGTACACCGAGCGCGCTGCATTGCGTGCGGTATCGCGAGCGCGGGAGCGCTGATCCGGCTCGGGCTCTTCAGGGTCTCGTCTTGAGAGTAGCCGAGGATCGAACGACGGCCTCCACGCCACGCGCTGGCTCCGAGGTGTAGCCGGAACGGCGCCGATGTGCGTGTACGCGACGGGGCACCGCGCGTACCGAACGGGACACGGCCTTCGGTTCGCGACCATGTTTTCAGGGCGAATCCTCGTGGCACCGCAGTTGCTGTGTTTAAGTCCAGCCGCGGGGTGCGGCGGAGGAGAACGGCCATGAGGAATCGAATGATCTTCATCGCCGGGGCGGCGCTCTTTCTCGTGACCGTTCCCGCAATGGCAACCGAAGCCGACGTCGAGCAGGCTGCGCACGATGCGCTGGTGAGCCAGGCGCCGACTGCCCACACGACGGCGACGATGCCGGACGTGAATGACGAGCGCGACGGGGTGAACAACCAGTCGGGTGAGCAGGGCCCGTCGGGTGAGCAGGGTGTGCACGCCCAGTCTGGCGAGCAGGGGCAGTCCGGCGATCAGGGCCAGTCCGGCGATCAGGGCCAGTCCGGGGCGATGGATGAACACGGCCAGGTCGGCGAGCAGGGCTCCGCGCCCTCCGCGTCCATCGACCAGGTGGGCGGCTCCGGGCAACAGGGCGGCAGCGGCTCGAGTGGGAACGGCAGCTCGAACCAGGACGGCTCTCACTAGCCAGGCGGAGGTCTGCGTGACGCGCGCGCTGCTGCTGTTCGCTGCTCTGTCCACTGCCGCTGTCGCGGGAACGGGCGCCGACGAGCATCTCCTCGCCGGCGCCCGCCGTTTTCGCGATGGCCGATTCGCCGAGGCCCTGATCGAGTTCCGCGTGGCGCAGAAGCTGGAGACCGGCGGCGAGGCCGGCTGGTACGCCGCTGCTTGTCTGGTCCGCCTGAACCGGCCTGACGACGCCGTGGAGGCGTTTGCCGAGGCGGAGCAGCGCTCGCCGCACACTCGCGATGAGCTCTTCGAGTACTACCGCGCAGTCGCTTGCCACGACGCCCGGCTGTATCTCTGCGCGGACAGGCTGTTGGGTGGCGTCGGGGAGCGCGCGGGCCCACGCATCCGCGACGAGGCGCGCAGACTGCGTGCCGCGGTTGCGTCCATCCTGCGGCCGGAACCGGCGAAGACCGCGATCGACTGGTACCACAAGCGCGCGCGGCAGGCGGCCCAGGGCGGCCGGCCGCTGCTCGCGAAAGCCTACCTCGAGGAGGCGGCAGGACTCTCGGCGCGGCGCACGGATCGCTACGGCGCCGAGGAAGGCTCGAGCAGTCTCGCCCGCTCGCGCCGGGAAGCCGCGGAACGCGCGAGGGGCGACCGCTAGGTGAGCCTCCTCTTGCTTCTTGCCGCTTCGGCGGCAGGTCTTTGCCCGCTCCCGGAACCCGCCCCAGCGCGCGATGCGGCGAGTGCCCGCGCGTACCTCGAGGTGGGGGACGCCGAGGCGAAGAGCGGGTCGACCGAGACGGCACTGCTGGCTTACCGCGAGGCCCTGCGGCTGGATCCCTCGAACGTCCGCGCGCGCGAAGCCCATGACGCAGCTTGCGCACGCCGGACCCCCGCCGCGATGCTCGGCGAAGGCATCCGCCGGATGGAGGCCGGCGATCGCGAGGGCGCCATCGCCGTTTTCCAGTGGCTGCGCACGGGCCGGGCCGACCCGGCCGCGGCGCTGTACGAAGGGATTCTCAGATACGAAATGGGCGACGACGACGAGGCCCGCCGGCTCTTCGTCGAGGCGCAGTCGGGTCCGGCGTACGCGGCGCGCGCGCAGTACTTTCTCGGCCTGATCGAGCTGCGCGATGGATCCGCTTCCGACGCAACAGTCCTTTTCGACCAGGTCGCTGCCTCCTCCACAGGCGGGACGTTGGGCGAACGCGCCGAGGTCTTGCGCTCGGCCGCAATGCGCAGCGGCCGGGGGGTGATCGGTATCGACCTGGAATCCGGCTACGACTCGAACGTCAACTTCACGCCGAGTGGCGGCCCGGGGAGCGCCGACGGCGCCGCGGCCGCGGGTGGCTGGCTGTTGGTCCGTCCACTCGGCCTCTCCGGCCCTTACCTGCGCGGCAATGCTTTCTACCGCTCGCAAATGGAGGCTCGCGACCGCGACCTGGGCCTCTTCGGTGGCCAGGCCGGGTGGCGTCTCGGCCGCGGCGAGACCTACGGCTTCGCGGACTATGGCTACGAAGCCACCCTGCTGGGTGGAGCGCCCTATCTTCGCGCCCACCGGGGACGGGTCGGTGCTCGCTGGCAGATCCGGCGCGTGGCGCTGTCTTCTGTCTACACCGTCCGCTTCGGCAACTACGAAACCCCTGCGAGCACCGAGTACACCGGCGTGTTGCACACGCTGGACCCGGAAGTGTCACTTCGGTTTCCGGAGGGGTCCAGCCTTTCCCTCGGGTATCACGGGGGGCGCGATACGACCGCCTTCGCCCATACCAGCGCCTGGGAGCATGGGCCCCGCGCGGCCGTTCGTCTCCTGGTGCTTCCCACGCTGCGGGTCGGCGCCGACGCGAGCTTCATCGCGCGCACCTACGATGCAGCGCCGGCCTCCGGGGTGAACGCGCGCTCCGATCAGATCTTCTACGCCGGGAGCACGCTGGAGAAGGACTTCGACCGGTTCACGGTGCGGTTGCAGGCGGGATACCGGATCTCCTCCTCGAATGACCCGGCGTACTCGTACTCGCGCCTGATCGCGACGTTGGGCGCCAGCTACATCCTTGGGGTATTCTGAACCATGTCGCGCGCGCTCGCGCCCCTGCTTGCCGCGGCAATCGGCCTCGCCGGCTCGGTGGCGGCGACGCTCTTCCTCTTTCGCGCCGGTGAAACCGCGTTGAACGGCGTCCTCGACGAGCGGCTGCGAGGCGCTGGTGAATCGGCGGCCCTGGGCCTGGGAGGAAACCGGACAGCCGTCGATCGCCTTCAGGCCTTGCAGAAAGCGAACGCACTGGACGGGGCCAGCCTGGTGGACCGATCGGTGACGGTGATCGCGGACAGCAGCGGGCGCGCGGGCCATCGGGCGGATCTGTTGAGGATCGATGCGGACCGCGTACAGTTGGCCTTCCGCGGAGCGGCCTCGGTCGGGCACGGATACTCCCTGGGCAAGCTCGACGTGACGACGGGCTACTTTCCCGTGCGCAGCGCCGACGGCTCCGTGGACTCGGTGCTGGTCTTCGAGGCTGGCCAGTCGTTCCTCGCCACGCGGGCGGATCTCACTCGCGCGCGTGGCGCCGCCATCCTGCTCTCCCTCCTTTCCGCCCTGGCCCTCGGGGTCGTTGCCGCTCGCTGGAGTGCGGCGGAACGAGTCCGGCAGAAGGCCGCGGAGCAGGCCGCGCGCGGCGAGTCGATCGCCACGATGGCGGCGATGGTCGCGCACGAGATCCGCAACCCCCTCGGCGTCATCCGCGGCACTGTGGAGCTGATGCGGGAGGAGGCGGGAAGCGGGCTCGCTGCGCGGCACGGCGAACGCCTCGAGGACCTGCTCGGCGAGGTCGAGCGGATGCGGCGGCTGACAGAAGACTTCCTCTCCCTGGGGAAGCCGGACGCTCCGCTCGCGACAGCGCGGGTGGATCTCGGGGAGGTGCTGACCGAGGCCGCCCGTGCCGCGGAGGCCACCTTCCGCCAGGTGCAGGTACGCTGCCGCGTCGCGGCGAGAACGCCGGTCGTCGGTGATCCGGGCCGGCTGCGCCAGGTCTTCGCCAATCTTCTCGCCAACGCGGGCCAGGCGCAGGAGCGCGGCGAGATCGAGCTGACCTCCGACGCCGGGAATGGCTTCGCGCAGGTGCGCGTGCACGACAGCGGCCCCGGGCTGCCACAGGTGGTCCGCGAGCGGCTGTTCGATCCCTTCGTCACCACCAAGCCGGGGGGAACGGGGCTGGGCCTCGCGGTGGCGCGGATGCTGGTCGAACGGCACGGCGGTACGCTGGCGTTCGTCGACGACGGGCGGCCCGGAACGACCTTCGAGGTTCGCCTGCCGCTCGCGGGCGCCTGAGGAGCGGGAATGGCGCGCATCCTGGTCGTCGACGACGAGCCGAAGCTCGGCAAGCTGGTGACGGAAATGCTGGAGCGCGACGGGCACTCGGTGGCGCGGGCCGGCGGCGGCCGGCAGGCGCTGGTCGAGCTCGCGGCGCGCCCATACGAGCTGGTGCTGACGGACCTGCGCATGCCGGAGGTGGACGGCCTGGCCGTCCTGCGCGAGGCGCGCGGGCGCGTTCCGGCGCCCGACGTGGTGGTGATGACGGCCTTCGGAACCGCCGAGACCGCGGTCGAGGCGATGAAAGCGGGCGCCGCCGACTACCTTCTCAAGCCATTCTCCGTGGACGAGCTGCGGATCCGCGTGCGTCGGCTGGTGGAAACGCACTCTGCCGAGGAGAAGAACCGGAGGCTCGTCGACGAGCTCACCCCGCGTCTGGTAGCGGCGAGCCCCCGCATGCTCGAGGCGGTCGAGAGCGCGCGGCGAGTCGCGGCCTCCGACGCCACCGTGCTCCTGCTGGGCGAAAGCGGCACGGGCAAGAGCCAGCTGGCACGCTTCATCCATTTCAGCAGCCAGCGCGCCGCCGCACCTTGGATCGAGGTGCATTGCGCCGCGCTTCCCGAGTCGCTGCTCGAGGCCGAGCTGTTCGGCTACGAGAAAGGCGCCTTCACGGGCGCGAGCGAACGCAAGGCCGGCCACCTCGCCGCGGCCGACGGCGGGACGCTGTTCCTCGACGAGATCGGAGAGATCACCCAGGCCACGCAGGTGAAGCTGCTGCGGTTCCTGCAGTCGCGCGAGTTCGTGCCTCTGGGCTCCTCCGCCCCGCGCAAGGTCGACGCCCGGGTGATCGCCGCAACCAACCGGGACCTGGCGGGAG
This sequence comes from Myxococcales bacterium, assembly GCA_036513415.1. GTDB lineage: Bacteria > Myxococcota > Myxococcia > Myxococcales > 40CM-4-68-19 > 40CM-4-68-19. The sequence continues at coordinate 20,477 of DATBZA010000177.1, forward strand.
CCGTGCGCCAGGGCATCTTCCGCGAGGACTTCTATTACCGGCTGAACGTATTCGCGATCGAGGTGCCGCCTTTGCGAGAGCGCGCCGACGACGTGGCCCCGCTGGCCGAGGCGTTCCTGCGCCGGCGCGGCGTGCCTCCTTCCAAGCTGGGTGAAAAGGCGCGCGAGGAGCTCCTCCGCCGCCCCTTCCCGGGGAACGTGCGCGAGCTCGAGAACGCCCTCGAGCGCGCCCTGATCCTCGCAGGTGACGAGGACATCGAGGCCGTGCACGTCGCCGCGGCTGGCGCCAGTCCAGGCGGCTCCCCGACAGCGGGCGAAGTCCTCAGGCCGGGCTTCGACCTGGACGCCTTCGAACGCGATCTGATCCTGGCCGCGCTGGACCGCGCCGGCGGCAACAAGACCTCCGCTGCGCGCTTGCTCGGAATCAGCCGCCGCCGGCTCTACTCGCGGCTGCAGAGCCTCGGAGAACGCGACCCCGCTCCGGAGGACGAACCGGACGCGCAGTAACCGGACAGCGTAGACGCTTCACGGTCTCGTTCTGGTATCCGACGGTCCCATTTCGCGCTCGTCCCGGGACGGGCCGCAGCGCGTCAATGTCCTGCGTGCAGGCAGAGATCGACGATCATTGCCCGCAATCGAGCTTCACCGTGGCGTGCAAGAACTCGTCCCCTGCTCCCCTGATGCTCGCGAAGTTCTGGAAATGCCAGATTCGGGCGCCATCGCACTTCACCAGGGCCGATGTGGGACTCGACCACGAGGCGCTTGGCTCGTCGGCCTTGTCGATCCTCAGAACAGCGTAATCTGCCGAAGGTGCGCCCCCACGACGAACGACGAAGACCTCGTATGGCGTGGACACCGTCGCTCCAGCGGGCGTCGTCGTGGTTCAACCGGTTGAACTGGCCCCAGGCCAGGGGGTACTCGAGGTCGCCGACCTGTGTGCGGCCGGGGTTGAACCGCGGGCGGTGTCCCGAGCGCGTGAGGCCTGACCCGACTCGGGCTGAGGCTTTCAGGGTCTCGTTCTGGTATCCGACGTCCATTTCGCGCTCGTCCCGGGACGGGCCGCACCGCGTCAACACTCGCGTCCACCCGACGTGGGAATAGGGCGGCAGTTACGATCGAGGCGGAGGAAGGATCGCCGAACCGTCTCCGGAGTTGGTTCAACCGGTTGAACTGGCCCACGACAGGGCGAGATTGAGGGTCGCCGGACTGTCTCCGGGACCGGCACTGACGCCGCACGGCCCTCCCACGAAGAGCCGGCTACGCAACGGGCAATGCCGCCACCACACCGAGCGGCTATTCCGCCGCCGCTGGAACAGCACAGCCTTCATTCGAGCTGCCCCCTCGCCACCCCCGCCCGGTAGGGCGCGAGCCGATACGAGGTCTCCGGCGCGATGATCCCTCCCACCGCCAATCCAGCGATCTCCGCCGCGCGCAGCCGCTCGCCCGTCATGATCCGCGGCAGCACCAGATCGAGCGAGGTCGCCCGCGAGAAGATTCCGCAGGAGGGCGCGCCCAGCACCGGTACGTCGCCGAGATACGCGATCCACAGCAGCGTCCCCGGATAGGCCGGAACGCCGTGCCGCTCCATCCGCGCGCCGGCAAGCTCGAGGGCGCGCAGGACCGGATCCTGCGGATCCATCGACCGGCTCCCGGCCAGGACCAGGAGCTGCACGCCGTTGCGCTGCTCCTCGCGCAGCGCCTGCGCCAGCCCTTCCGGGTTGCCGGGCACCGCCCGGGCCGACTCGAGCCTCGACCCGAAAAAGGCGAGCTTCTCGTGGAACGCGCGCCGCGCCCGCTCCAGCGCGGCCTCGGCGATCTTCTCGTGCACCAGCAGGGCACCGCGCAGCGAGACGAACGGGCGGACGCGCACCAGCCCGCCTTTGGCTGCCTCCTCGGCCTGTCGCAGCCGATCTTCACGCGTGACGAACGGGATCACCTTCACGCGGCCCACCACGTTCCCCTCCACCGCGACGTACTGCGGCGGATGGGCGTTCACCGTCAGGTCCGGGATCAGGTTCAGCTCCGAGAGCCGCGCGACCTCCACCTCCAGAAGGCCGCGCCGGCGCGCGATCAACGGGAACGATCCGCCCTCCACCGGCCCGGGTTCGACTCCCTCGCCCGCGACCGCGGCCGCGAGCCGCCGGCCCGCCACCTCCTCGTGCACGTCGGAAGACTCGAGCTCCAAGACCTCCAGCTCGCTCCAACTCGACGCCTCGAGCGCCCGCACGTCGTCGTCGGACAGGATGCGACCCTTCGGCAGGTCAGCCACATCGCGAGTCAACACCAGGCCCGCCGTGACTCTTTCTCCCCGCACGATCCGCCGTGGCTTCATGACGTCCTCCGTCTACGCCAGCAGATGGCGCTCCAGCGCGCGCAACGCCACCAGATTATGCGCCGGGGCGAAGACGCTGACATGGGGAAGCGCCGCCTGCATCCCCTGCGTGAGCGGCTCGTAACCGGGGCTGCCCAGCAGCGGGTTGAGCCAGATCAGCTTGCGGCTGCGGCGCCGGAGCACCTCCATCTCCGCTCCCAGCAAGGTCGGGTCGCCGGTGTCCCATCCGTCGCTGAGGATGACCACCACGGTGCGGCCGTCGACCAGACGGAGCCAGTCCCGATTGAAGGCGGCCAGGCACTCGCCGATGCGCGTGCCCCCGGACCAGTCGTGCACTTCGGCGGCGAGGCCGCGCAGGGCCTGTGCGTAGTCGGGCTGCAGCAAGAGGTCGGTGACGCGCCGCAGCGCGGTGGAGAAGACGAAGCTCTCGACGCGGGCCACGGTGCCCTGGAGCGCATAGAGGAACTGGAGCAGGAACCGGCTGTACAGATCCATCGAGCCGGAGACGTCGCAGATGGCCACGATGCGCGTCTTGCGCGGCTTGCGCCGGCGGAAGCGCAGCTCCAGCGGCTCTCCAGCGTTGGAGAGCGACCGGCGGATGGTGCGGCGCAGATCGATGCGCGGCCCGCTGCGGCCCGACTTCCAGCGCCGGCTGGGCCGCGCTGCCAACCGTCGCGCGATGCGCCGCCCGAGGCGCTGGATCTCCGCCAGCTCGTCGGCGCCAAACGTGCTGAAGTCCTTCCGCGCCACGGCCGCGCTGTCGCTCGCGGCCGGGACCTCGTCCGGCGCGTCGTCGTCTTCGTCTTCGCCCTCGCCCTGCTCTCCCCAGGAAGTCAGCGACGGCACAACGCTCTCCGCAGGCGGACGCCGGCGGTGCACGCGCACCGGCCCGACGTGCGCTGTTTCCTTTGGCGGGGCAAAGAGCGCCGCGAAGACCTCGTCGAAAGTCGCCACCTCCTCCGGCCGCGCCACCAGCACGCAGCGAAGCGCCAGATAAGCGCGTTCCCGCGACTCGATGCCGCCGCAGCGCAAAGCGCGGACGGCGTCCATCGCGTGCGCCGTCGTGACCGACATCCCCCGGCTGCGCAGCTCGCGGCAGAGGCCCACCGTGCGCTGGACCAGATCGCCGCTCATCCAGCGCCCGCAGGCAGCCGGCCCGCCTCGAGCTCCACGCGCACCTTGCGCAGGTCCGCTTCGTCCTTCACCAGGCATCCCATCGTCTCGCCCACCACTTCCGGGGTGAGATGGGACGCGTGCAAGACCACCAGCGCCGCGGCCCAGTCCAGCGTCTCGGACACCCCGGGCACCTTGGCGAGCTTCGCACGGCGCAGCCGCTGCACCAGGCCGACGATCTGCGACGCCAGCTCCTCGCTCGCCCCCGGCACCTTCCGCCGCACGATCGAGAGCTCCTTCTCGAACGGCGGATAGTCGATCCAGAGATACAGGCACCTCCGCCGCAGCGCATCGGACAGCTCGCGGGAGCGGTTCGAGGTGAGGATGACGTGCGGGCGCTCGCGCGCGCGGATGGTGCCGATCTCGGGCACCGTCACCTGGAAGTCGGAGAGCACCTCGAGCAGGAACGCTTCGAACTCCTCGTCGCTGCGGTCGATCTCGTCCACCAGCAGGACCGGAGGCCTGCCTTCGTGCGCGATGGCCTGCAGCAGCGGACGCTTGAGCAGGAACGGCTCGCTGAAGATCCGCGCCTCGGCGTCTGCCTCGTTGCTGCCGTCGCGCTCTTGAAGGCGGATGTGCAGCAGCTGGCGCGCGTAGTTCCACTCGTAGAGCGCGGTCGAGGCGTCGAGGCCTTCGTAACACTGCAGCCGGATCAGGTCCGTCCCGAGCAGGCGGGCGAGCACCTTGGCGATCTCGGTCTTGCCCACGCCCGCGTGCCCCTCGACGAGCAGCGGCTTGTGCAGCTCGAGCGCGAGATGCAGGGAGGTCGCGATGGCCGGATCGGCCACGTACGCTTCCTGGTCGAGCTGCTCGAGCAGTTGCGCGATGCGATCCAAGAGCCGCCTCGTGGAGGCGGAGTCAAATCATGCGAGCGCCCGAGGCGTCAAACGCTGGTCTGGTTGGAATCGACGATCGAGGCCGTTAGAATGCCCGGCCCGCACCCTCGGGGGCTCGAGTGAAGCATTGGGTCGAGACGAAGGCGATCCTCGATCAGCTCTCCAAGCTGGTGGCGGGAGGGTCGTGCGCCGCGCTCGCGACCGTGGTCCGGATCTCGGGCTCGGCGTACCGGCGTCCCGGGGCGAAGCTGCTCATCGAGGAAAGCGGCCTCACGCACGGCGGGGTCAGCGGCGGGTGCCTGGAGTCGGATGTTCGCGCCCACGGGCTGCGAATCCTGGGCGGCGCGCCGGGCCGGGTGCTGCACTACGATACCGGCTCCGACGAAGAGACTCTCTGGGGTCTGGGGCTGGGGTGCGAGGGCGCGGTCGACGTCCATGTCCAGCGCGTCGATGCGGCGTGGATGGAGGGACCGGGAAAGCAGATGCGCGATCTATTGGACGCGGGCATTCCCTTCGCGCCGATCACCGTGCTGAGCGGTCCGTCGGCCGGCCGGACCTTCGTGCTGGCAAGGAGCACTCTCGAGGGCACTTCCGGATCGGAGGCGATCGATCGCGAGCTGGCGCAGGGCGCGAGCCTGCTGCTGGAAGGCGACGGCGGCGGGGGAATGCTCGAGCTCGGCGGCGACACCGCGTTCGTGGACGTGCTCCGTCCACCGCCGCGCCTCTTCATTTTCGGCGGGGGCGACGACGCGCGCCCGCTCGCCTCCCTCGCGGCGCAGTCCGGGTTCGAGGTGACGGTGGTGGACCACCGGCCCGCCTATCTGACGCCGGAGCGGTTCCCGCCGCCGCTGCGCATCGTGCTCCGGCGGCCCGGAGATGGGCTGGCGGGGCTTCCGTTCACCCTCTCGCGCAGGAACTTCGCCGTGGTGCAGACGCATGCGCTCGCCCACGACCGCGACTGGCTTCGCGCGCTCGCGGGACAGCCGCTGGCGTACCTGGGCTTGCTCGGCCCCCGCCAGCGCAAGGAGCAAATGCTCCGCGAGGTCCCCCTGGACGGCGCCAAGCTGTTCGCACCCATCGGGATCGACATCGGCGCGGACGGACCGGAGCAGGTGGCGGTCAGCATCGTGGCCGAGCTGCTGGCGGTGAACGCGCGCCGCGAAGCGGTTCACTTGCGCGCCCGGACAGGGGGCATCCATGATCCCTGAGCGCATCGCCGGCGTGGTGCTCGCGGCCGGCCTGTCCAGCCGCATGGGCCTGAACAAGATGCTCCTCGAGCTGGGCGGCCGCACGCTGGTGCGCCGCGCGGTGACGACGGCCCTCTCCGCGGGGCTCGATCCGGTGTTGGTGGTGCTCGGACACGAGGGCGATCGGGTTCGGGCGGAGCTGTCCGGCCTGCCGTACACGGCCGTGATGAACTCCGATTACGCGCGGGGAATGAACACCTCCCTGCGCGCGGGGATCGCCGCGCTGCCTGACGACGCCGCTGGGGCCGTGGTGCTGCTGGGCGACATGCCGCTGGTCGAGGCATCGATGGTGCGCGCGCTGGTGACCGCGCACCGGCGCTCTGGCCCGAAGCTCGCGATCTCCACCTACGGCGGGGTGGTGGCGCCCCCCATCCTCTATGGACGCGCCCTGTTCCCGGAGCTGCGCGCGCTGGAAGCCGAGAGCTGCGGCAAGAGCGTGGTCCGGAGCCATCGCGCGGGGGCGGTCGAGCTCCAATGGCCGCCCGAGACGCTCACCGACCTCGATTCTCCCGAGGACGTCGAGCGGATCCGGGCCCGGTTGGAGGCTGCCTGATGCGCGCCGAGCTCCTCCAGCTCGCGGCCGACCTCTCCCGCAAGCGCGAGCCGTTCGTCCTGGCGATGGTGGTGCGGCGCGAGCCCTACAGCTCGGCGCAGCCCGGCGACATGGCCATCATCACCGCCGACGGCGCCTATCACGGCTGGCTGGGCGGCAACTGCACGCAGCCCACCGTGAAGCGAGAGGCGCGCCTGGCGCTCGAGGAGGGAAGGCCGCGGCTCGTGTCGCTCTCGCCGGACCCGAAGTCGAACCACCGCCCGGGTGTGACCGCGCTGCCGATGACCTGCCACAGTGGAGGCAGCGTGGACATCTACCTGGAACCGATGCTGCCGCCGCCGGAGCTGCTGATCTTCGGCGAGTCGCCCTGTGCGCGCGCGCTGGCCCGGCTGGGCGAAGTGATGGGCTACGGCATCGATCCCGTCCGCGACCTCTCCGCGCTCCCCGCCTCTCGCCCCGAGACGACGTTCGCGGTGGTCGCGACCATGGGCGAAAACGACGAGGACTGCATCGCGGCCGCCATCTCCGCACGCTGCGCGTACATCGCGGTGGTGGCCAGCCGGAAGCGGTTCGCGGAGATCCGCGAGGGCCTGATCGGCCGCGGTATTTCACGGGACGCGCTCGCACAGGTGCACAACCCGGCGGGCCTCGATCTCGGCGCGCGCGTGCCGGAAGAGGTCGCGCTCAGCGTCCTCGCGGAGATCGTCCAGCTCCGCCACGCCGCGCAGCCTCGCCCTACCCCCATCCAGGCGCCCCAGACCGAGACGGACCCGGTCTGCGGGATGACGGTCGAAGTCGCGACCGCGCGACACCGGGCCACGCACGCTGGCCACGACTACTTCTTCTGCAATCCCCGCTGCCGCGAGAAGTTCCTCGCCGATCCGGTCCGCTTCCTCGCGGCCTGAGGAACAAGATGGGTTTCGAGATCGTCAAGACCTTCGTGGTTCGCTCCTCGCCGGAGCAAGTCTGGAGCTTTCTCATCGATCCCGAGAGGGTTGCGCGCTGCCTCCCCGGCGCGGCCATCACGGGCAAGCTCGACGACAGGACCTGGCAGGGCACGATGACCGTCAAGGTGGGGCCCGTGTCCTCCAGCTACAAGGGAAAGGTCGCCTTCGAGAAGCTCGATCCGTCCTCGCGCACCGCCGAGATCGTCGCCCAGGGGCAGGACGTCCGCGGCCGGGGCGGCGCCGACCTGCGCCTGACCAGCACCCTCGTCCAGAAAGCGCCCGGCGAGACCGAGGTGACCACCACCTCGCGCGTGAACATCACGGGCATCCTCGCGCAGATGGGCCGCGGCATGGTGCAGGACGTCAGCGACCAGATGTTCCAGATCTTCTCGCAGCGCGTGCGCGCCGAGCTCGAGAGCACGGCGCCTACGGCGGCGCCCACGGCAACGCCCGCTCTGCCGGCGGCCCTGGTGCCCGCCGCCGCGCCGTCCAGGCCGGAGGCGCTCGACGTCGGCGCCCTGGGCGCGCGCGCGGCGCTCCGCGCGCCGGTGTTCTGGGTCGCGGTCGCCGTGGCCGCGGTCCTGGTCTACTTGCTCTTGCGATGACCCACGAAGGAGGAAGACATGATCCCGGCTGCGTTCGACTATCACGCCCCGGCCTCGCTGCCCGAGGCGGTCGCGCTGCTGTCGCGGTTCGGCGATTCGGCCAAGGTCATCTCCGGCGGACAGAGCCTCTTGCCGCTCCTCAAGCTGAGGCTCGGCGCCGTGGAGCACCTGGTCGACATCGGGCGCATCGCGGGCCTGGAGTACGTTCGCGAGGAAGGGGGCTCCTTGCGCATCGGCGGCCGGACGCGCGAGTCGGTGCTGGAGCGCTCCGAGGTCGTGCGTGCCCGCTACCCCATCCTGCTCGACACGGCGCGCGTGATCGCCGATCCGCTGGTGCGCAACCGCGCGACGGTGGGTGGCAACCTCGCCCACGGCGATCCCGCCAACGACCACCCCGCCACCATGCTGGCGCTCCGCGCCGAAGTGGTAGCGTTCGGGCAGAACGGCGAGCGCGTGATCCCCATCGACCAGTTCTTCACCGGCCTGTTCGCCACCGCGCTCGCCCGGGACGAGATCCTGACCGAGATCCGCATCCCGGTTCCTCCCAACCGGACCGGCGGGGCGTACGTGAAGCTCGAACGGAAGGTTGGCGACTACGCAACGGCCGCCGCGGCAGCGCAGGTGACCCTGGACGGGAGCGGAGCGTTCACGCAGGTGGGGCTGGCGCTGACGAACGCCGGCCCGATGCCGCTCCGTTCAACCGCGGCCGAGGAGTTCCTGAAAGGGCGGAGAGCCACCGACGACAGCATCGCCGATGCTGCGCGGCGGGCGGCGGAGGCCGCGTCGCCGACCGCCGACCGGCGCGGTTCCGTGGAATACAAGCGCGAGATGGCCCGGGTGCTCGCCGGGCGCGCTCTGAAGAAGGCCGTCGAGCGGGCGGGAGGTCGATGACCATGGCCAGGCACGACATCCACATGACGGTGAACGGAGTTGCCCAGGATCTCCAGGTCGAATCGCGGCTGCTGCTGGTCCACCTGCTGCGCGAGAACCTGCGCCTCACCGGCACGCACATCGGCTGCGACACCACCCACTGCGGCGCCTGCACGGTGCTGCTCGACGGCGAACCGGTGAAGTCATGCACCATCCTGGCCGTGCAGGCCGACGGCGCCCGGATCGCCACCGTCGAGGGCCTGGAGCAGAACGGCAAGCTCCACCCGGTCCAAGAAGCGTTCTGGGAGAAGCACGGGCTGCAATGCGGCTACTGCACCCCCGGGATGTTGATGACCGGCTGCGCGCTGCTCGCCCGCAACAAGGATCCCACCGAGCCGGAGATCCGCGACGCCATCAGCGGCAACCTCTGCCGCTGCACCGGGTACTCGAACATCGTCAAGGCCATCCAGTCCGCAGCCGAGCGGCTGCGGCAGCAGTAGGAGGATCCCATGAGCACGCCCAGGACGAGTCCGGAAGTTTGCGGCATGGGTCACTCGATGAAGCGGAAGGAGGACCCGCGCTTCATCCGCGGCAAGGGCAACTACGTCGACGACATCCAGCTTCCCGGCATGCTGCACATGGACATCGTGCGCAGCCCGTACGCGCACGCGAAGATCAAGTCCATCAACGCCGAGAGGGCGCTGAAGATCCCCGGAGTGCTCGCGGTGATCACCGGCGAGACGCTCGCCAAGTACAACCTGCACTGGATGCCGACCTTGATGTCGGACACGCAGATGGTGCTGCCGACCGAGAAGGTCATGTACCAGGCGCAGGAGGTCGCGGCGGTGATCGCGACGGACCGGTACATCGCCGCGGACGGGGTCGAGGCCGTGGAGGTCGAGTATGACCCGTTGCCGGTCGTAGTGGATCCGTTCAAGGCGCTCGATCCCTCGGCGCCGGTCCTCCGCACCGACAAGAAGGACAAGAAGGACAACCGCATCTTCCACTGGCAGGCCGGCGACCGCACGGCGACGGACAAGGCGTTCGCCGAGGCCGACGTGGTGGTGGCGCAGGACATGTACATCCCGCGGATCCATGTCGCGTCGATCGAGACCTGCGGCTGCGTGGCCGACTTCGATCGGGTCAACGGCAAGCTGACCGTCTACATGACTACGCAGGCGCCGCACGCGGTCCGGACGGTGTTCGCGCTCGTCGCCGGACACGTGGGACTCTCCGAGGAGAAGATCCGGATCGTTTCGCCGGACATCGGGGGCGGCTTCGGTGGCAAGGTCCCGGTCTACCCGGGCTACGTGATCGCGGTCGCGGCCTCGGTCGTGATCGGAAAGCCGGTCAAGTGGGTGGAGGATCGGATGGAGAACCTCCAGGCCGACTCCTTCGCCCGCGACTACCACATCCACGCGGAGCTGGCGGCGAGCAAGGACGGCACGATGAAGGCGCTGCGGATCAAGACCCTCGCCGATCACGGCTATACGGACGCGGCCGCGAACCCCTCCAAGTTCCCCGCGGGGCTGTTCTCCATCTGCACCGGCTCCTACGACCTCAAGAATGCCTTCGCGGAAGTGGACGGCGTCTACACCAACAAGGCGCCCGGCGGCATCGCCTACCGCTGCTCGTTCCGGGTGACGGAGGCGGTGCACTGCATCGAGCGCATCACCGACGTGCTGGCGCAGGAGCTGAAGATGGATCCGGCGGAGCTGCGGATGAAGAACTTCATCCCGCCCGAGAAGTTCCCCTACAAGTCCGCGCTCGGCTGGGAATACGATAGCGGTAACTACCCGGCGGCGCTGCGCAAGGCGATGGACATCGTCGGCTACGAGGCGCTGCGCAAGGAGCAGGCGGAGAAGCGCGCCCGGGGCGAGCTGATGGGCATCGGCATCTCCAGCTTCACCGAGATCGTCGGGGCGGGGCCGAGCAAGCAGTTCGACATCCTTGGCCTGAAGATGTTCGACTCCTGCGAGATCCGGATCCATCCCACGGGCAAGGCGATGGCGCGGTTCGGCACCAAGTCGCAGGGCCAGGGGCACGAGACCACGTACGCGCAGATCGTCGCCGAGGAGCTGGGCATTCCAGCCGCGCACGTGCAGGTGGAGGAAGGCGACACCGACACGGCGCCGTACGGGCTCGGGACCTACGCGAGCCGGTCCACGCCGACCGCCGGCGCCGCGGGCGCGATGGCGGCGCGCAAGATCCGCGAGAAGGCGAAGAAGATCGCCGCGCACCTGTTGGAGTGCTCGCCCGACGACCTCGTCTGGGAACCGGGCAAGTTCACCGTCAAGGGCGCTCCGTCGCGCAGCAAGACCATCCAGGAGATCGCGTTCGCCGCCTACACGAACCATCCGCAGGGAATGGAAGCGGGCCTCGAGGCGGTCTCGTACTACGACCCGCCCAACCTCACCTTCCCCTTCGGCTCGTACATCGCCGTGGTCGACATCGACCGGGGCACCGGCGCCGTGAAGGTGCGCCGGTTCGTCGCCGTGGATGATTGCGGGAACATCATCAACCCGATGATCGTCGACGGTCAGATCCACGGCGGCCTGGCGATGGGGCTCGCGCCGGCGCTGCTGGAAGAGATCAGCTACGACGAGAATGGCAACATCACGGGCGGGAGCTTCATGGATTACCTGCTTCCCACCGCGATGGAGACGCCGAGCTGGGAGACCGCCAAGACCGTGACTCCCTCTCCCCACCACCCGTTCGGAGCGAAAGGGGTGGGCGAGTCCGCCACGGTGGGCGCGCCGCCCGCGATCGCCAACGCGGTGGTGGACGCGCTGTCGCACGTCGGGGTGCGTCACGTCGATATTCCGGTGACCCCCGAGAAAGTATGGCGGCTCCTGAAGGAAAAGGGCCTTTCGGAGTAGGCGCATTGATTTGAAATTACAGAACAAGTAGCCAAGAAGGAGGCCCGCCTGCTTTCGCTTCGGGGTCGCCTGCGCCTGTCCACGTGAATGCACTCCGCCTGGAATGAAACCGCCCCGCTGTTGACCCCATTTTTTTTGTCGTGATATTTGACTACGTGCCGGCGCAACTGCCGGGATTTCCTCGTGGCCGGGGGGCTCAACATGGCGCGTCGCATGCTGCAGGGTCTGAAGGAAATCGCCGAATACCTGGGTCTTCAATCGCACGCGCTCGATGCGCGGCGCCTGTTGCTCTCGTGGATTTCCCGGGAAGGACTTCCGGCCACGCGTCTCGCTGGACGGTGGTACGCCGACGAGAAGGAGCTCGAGCAGTGGTGGGCGTCCAGAAGCGGCGGAAACGCACGGTTGCGCGCGTCCGGGCGCGAATAAGGCTGCTATCTGCCGGGTGCGCGTGAATTCGCGCGATCATAGTAGCTAGGAACGACCCCACATGCGGTTGCACGCTCGGTCGCGTCATGACCAAGCGAGCTCCAGGCCGAATGGCCGCTCCGCCACCTGCGCGCTCACGCGCGCACCACGGGCCGCGTCTAGAGCTCGCGGCCGTCCACCCTCGTCACTCACTGCGTCGATCCGCGTCGCACGCGGAGCCGCAAAGCTTCGCTTCCGCTTCTCCGCCATCTCGTCGCGCACGCTGAGGAGATCGCATGTCAACGTTCTCGATAAGGCTTCCTGCAAAAGTTTTGCTGGCGCTTCTCGTCCTCGCGGTCGTCAGCCCTGCGCACGCCGCGCGATCTGGCGGACCGCGCCACCGCTCCGCGGCCGCTGCTCAGCGGGCGAGACAACGACTCTCGACAGAATTCAGGCGTGGCGTTTCTCCCAAAGCCGCGCGCCCGGTCCTGCCGTCCAAACGCGGGAGCAAGCATCCATGAACCGCTCAATGAAGACTCTGCTGGCGCTCACCCTGGTCCTCTTGGTCGTCGCAATCGGCGTCAGCTGCGGTGGGCTGGGCGAGGGCTCGACGTTCGGCGGCGAGACCACGTTCGGAGGCGACGAGACCCACGGCGACGCGCTCAGGCGAGCGCTGATGCACCGATACCCGGCGGGCTCGCGCCGCGTCCGGTGAGCGGCAGTGATTCGCATTTCTCTTCCAGTCCTTTTCTACCTGTTGCCCGGAATCGCGTAGCACCGCACGTCAAGGGGGATCGTCGTATGGGCATCAAGACTTCGTGCAGGCCGGACACGCACCTCTGGATCGCGATGGCCGTGCTGGCGATCGCTGCGCTGTTCTCATCCGGCGCCCAGGCACAAGGGACCCCAGTGGTGAGGGTGACCGTGCAGAACGACCTCGGGCAGCCACTCGGCAACGGCTTCCGCTGGATCCTCGAGGAGGACAACTCCTACGGCGCCGTTCCCGGGGTCGCGTCCCCCAACGCCGCCTCTGGCCCGAGCTACACGCTCGGAGTGAACATCCATCATAGCCATTCTCTGACCGTATGCGTGGGCGACACCGCCACGGCCAACAACGCCAATACCTTTCCGCCCACGCCCGTCACGATGGCTGGACCAGCGGCTTCATCCGTGACCATCAGCACGGCCAACTGCTCGGGGTTCGATCCAACCAAGAAGTACCTCGTCTCCGTGCTGCCCTGGCACACCTCGTCTTCGTCGTCGGGCCACATGATGAGCGGGCGGAACATCGCCGCGGGGCAGACCGCGGTCACGGTGGTGGTGCACGACTTCCCGATGCCCACCGCACAGATCACCGCGCTGGTCTTCGCCGATACCCAGCCGATCAACGCCGCCTTCGATCAGCCCGAGGAGCTGGGGCTGCCCGGATTCACCCTGATCGTCAACGATCCGATCGACAAGGTCACGCAGGACGCCTTCGCCAACCCGCTCGGCACCACCTACCTGTACGCGTGCCCCATGGCCGACGGCGCGCCTGCGGTGGGCACGATCGATGCGACCACGGGAACCGTCATCTGCTCCAATCCGTTGATCCCGCTCCACCAGGGGGAGCAGCCGCTCTTCCAACTCGATGCCGGCGGCGCTCCGGTGGTGGACTTCCTCGGCGACGGGGTCATCAAGACCTGCCCGGGCAACACCAAGGCGGTCAGCGCTTACACGCCGTATGAGATGGCGAACTGCATCGACCCCTACACCCGTGTGCCGCTGGCCGTCGGCGAGGCGGTCGTCCGCTTTCTGACCGCCGACAAGTACACCATCGAGCCCGTTCCGCCTCCGCTGGCTCCCGGCGAGAAAGAGTGGCTGCTGACCGGCACGCTGGAGGGGACGCGCGGCAACGACTCCTGGGTTCGCGCCAGCGAGCCCCGCTACAACATCACTCTCGGGCAGATCAACTGGGTCTCGTTCTTCGGCTTCATCAAGAACAATGTGAACAGGCTGCCGAGCCTGCCGGCGACCGGAGCGCGCGGTAGCATCAGCGGGCAGGTCGTCTACGTTCACGACAGTCACCCGCCGCTCTCCCCCGGACTGAGCGGCGGGGGTCTGCCGGTGCCCAACGCTTACGTCTCCCTCAACAACCTCTCCGGGAACGACGAGCAGGTGTACACGGCGGCGTGCAATCCGCCAGATTCGGGGCTGTTCACCATCAACGGCGTCCCGCCGGGTACCTACCAGCTGGTGATGTTCGACAAGAACATCAATGCCATCATCGATTTCCGGACCATCACCGTCGGGTCCGGTCAATCCGTGGCGTTGGGTAAGGTGGCGGTGTTCCGGTGGTTCGGAACCCTGATCGGGACCGTATTCAACGACACCGACGGGACCGGTTTGTTCGAAGGAACCACGAAGAAGGGGGTTCCCGGGGTGCCGGTGAACCTGCACTTCACCGACGGATCCCTCTACGGAACCGCCACCACGGACGCCGACGGCCAGTATTCCTTCCCCAACTACTTCGCGTACTGGCGCTACCTGATCGCGGACGTGGGTATCAACCGCTTCAAGTCGACCGGTCTGACCGCATACGTCGACAACGGCGGCCCGCTGCCGAACACCCCCCTCGGCGCGCAAGGCATCAATCCGCAAATCCAGCCCAACAACTCCGATCACCGCACGCAGCTTCCCGCTCCCGACGACGCCGCGGTGACCCAGGCCGTCCAGACCTTCCAGGACATGACCAACCGCATCGACTGGGGCAAGGCGGCCTGGGGCCCAGGTGAGAACGGCGGCGTCCATGGAATCGTCAACTACGCCCTCACCCGGACCGAGCAGGATCCATCTACCAGCGCGCTCGACCCGTGGGAACCCGCCGTCCCGCGCGTGACCGTCACGCTCCACAAGGCCAGGCAGGACTTCGTCGCCGGTGATCCGGTCGCCAACTACTGGGTGGTAGCCGATTCGGGCCCGTTCCCGCTCACCACCACCACGGACAGCTGGGACGACCACCAGCCCACCGGTTGCGTCGGCAGTCAGGGAACCGTGCCTCAGGGAGCGCTCCTCTGGAGCAATCCCGAGGTGGTCAACGGCTTCGCCATTCCGTCCTGCGCCGAGACCTTCTACAACTGGGATCAGATTCGACCGGGCGTCGTGGACGGCAATTACTGGTTCCGGAAGATGCCGGACGGAACGCCGATCCCGCCGGGCAACTACATCGTCCAGGTCACCCCTCCGCCCGGTTACGAGGTCATCCAGTGGGGCGACCGGAACATCGACGTTGGCGATCCCAAGATTCCTTTCCTCACCCAACCGCCTCCTTGCGTGGGCACGACGTACGACGTGCCGCCCTACCTGAGATGGTTCCCCGACCAGCAGAACCCGACGGACATTCCGGGTGGCTGGGACGCGAGTTTCACCACCTGGACGCCTCAGAAGGCCGCCGCCTGCGACAAGAAGTACATCGGGCTGAATCCGGGCGCCAACCCTGAGGTCGATTTCAACATCTTCACCTGGGTCCCCAAAGGCGCTCACATCTGGGGCGCCGTCTTCAACGACCTGATGCTCGAGTTCAACCCGAAGAGCCCCAACGCGAGCGGCAACTTCGGCGTCCCTTGGCTGCCGGTGGCCATCAAGGATTGGGCGGGCATCGAAGTGGCCCGCGTCTACACTGACCAGTGGGGCAAGTTCGACGGCCTGGTGCCCGCGAACTACGACATCGTCCCGCCGATCCCGCTGGGGCTGGTGCTGGCGATGTACACCATTTCGCCCAACGACCCGGGCCCCATCCTCGACACCCGGCCCGGATCGCCCACCCAGGGCCTGTACATCACCGACCCGTATTACGATCCCGAGTACAGCCAGTGGGTGATCCGCGAGAACTGGGAGTTCTACTCGGGGAAGACCACCTTCATCGACACCATCGTGCTGCCGGTGGGCGCCTTCGTCGGCAACCGGGTCCCGCTCAACTGCGACTACACCAACTACACGCCAGAGATCCGGCAGGTCAGCGAGGTGATCATTCCTCAGCAGACCGGCGGATACAGGGTCACGATCACCTCGATCGGGACGACGACTTCCCCAAACCCGAACTACAACCCCGACGATCCGCAGAGCCCGGCCACCGTCACCTGGGACCACGGCTTCGGGGGCAGCGGCAAGGTGACGGTCGGCAATACCGAAGTGCTGGTGAACGCGTGGGCGGCGGATGGCGGCAGCATCACCGTGACCATCCCCATCGGCGTCGCCGGGCAGCTCGTCGTTACCCGGGCTGACAACGGGCTCTCGACCACCGTGGGTGTGAACCTGCGTGCTGCCAGCGCCAGCGAGCCCGTCGTCCCGGTGAGCCCACCCCCCGCCAACTGCGTCGGGGTGGCCTGCGGGAAGATCCAGAAGGCCATCGACGACGCGGTGCCGGGCAGCGTCATCCTGATTGCGCCGGGCAAGTACCAGGAGAACGTCACCCTCTGGAAGCCGGTCACCCTGCAGGGTCTCGGTGCCGCCGTCACCGTCATCGACGGACTCGCCGCGGCGTCGAACTTCGCCCTCAAGGAAGCTCAATTCAACCACATGCTCGCCCTGCAGCTGGCCGGGTCGATCGGCGCGGTGCCCAACCAGGTCACCGCCTTCACGGCAGAGGCCGGCGCAGGCGTTCTCGTAGCCGGCTGCGCGTTCGGAGCGTGTCCGCAGCCTGCCAATGACTTCCGTGGGGGCCGCGCCCGCATCGACGGCCTGACGATCACCGGCGCCAGCGAGGATGCCCTGGAGGAGAAAGGCGGCGGCGGAATCCTGCTCGGCGGCTATGCGGCCAACGTGACCATCAGCAACAACGAGATCTTCCTCAACCAGGGTTCGCTCGGCGGCGGGATCCGCTCCGGCGAGCCCGGGCTGGTGGACCCCGATGGGACGACGCTGACCGGAAGCTTCAATCCGGGTCTGACCATCGACCACAACCGCATCAGCCAGAACGGAAGCGTCTTCAGCGGCGGCGGCGGCGTCGCGCTCTATACCGGATCCGACAACTACGCCATCACCAACAACATGATCTGCGGCAACTTCTCGGCGCAGTACGGCGGAGGGATCGGGATCTTCGGGCTGAGCACGAACGGGACGATCAACGACAACAAGATCGTCTCCAACGAGTCGTTCGACGAGGGAGGCGGGCTCCACATCGGAGGAGAGAACGTCCCCGGCGCCGAGCTTCCGCTCGACGGCACCGGTCCCGTGACGGGCATAAGCCCGGGCGCCGGCTCCGTCGTGATCGCCCGGAACCTGATCCAGGGAAACAAGGGCGGCGACGACGGCGGCGCCATCCGCACCAGGAGATTCAACGGGCTCGACGTCGCCCTCCACCGCGGCGATCCTTCGTCCTGGTACTCGATCGACATCCTCGACAACCTGATCATCAACAACTCCAGCGGGGACATGGGCGGCGGCATCGCGCTCGATGACACGGTCAAGGCCCGGATCATCGGCAATACCATCGCGTACAACGACAGCACCGCCACCAGCTCCGACTCCTTCGGCGGCGCGTGCACGGAGAACAGTCCGATCGGCCAGGTCTGCCCCTCGGCCGAGGCGATCGGCGGCCTCACCACCTCCATCCCGGCGGTGGCCGGCATCGCCTCGCAGGCGCACACCGCTCTTCTCCGCCAGGTGATGACAACCCCGACGTCCGGGGCGAACGCGGCCTATTGTCGGTCGACCGGCGGCCACACCAACGAGGCCATCTGCGCGCGGTTCTCCAACCCGTCGCTGATCAACGACATCATCTGGAGGAACCGCATCTTCTATTGGAGCGCCTCGGCCAACAACAACCTCGGCGCGCTGCTGGTTCCGGCGAACCGCACCTACTGGGACCTCGCCGTCTATGACGCCGCGAACCAGACACCCGGGGCGCCAAGTTGCACTCCGGCGACCTGCATGAGCCCCACCTACTCGATCCTCACCGATGGAGTCGGAGCCACGGCGAGTGGGACCAACAAGATCGGCACGGACCCGCTCTTCCTGAGCACGTACGTGAACGTCTACCAGGCAACCTCCAAGGGCGCGGCCCTGGGCAACTTCGTGGTTGCGACCTTCACGCCCAACGGAATCATCGGCGACTACCACATCGCCAGCGGCTCACCCGCGACCGGGGCGGGGAGCACCATCCCGCCCGGCACGACCAGCGACGTGGACCGACAAAACAGAGTCAGTCCGGTCGATATCGGAGCGGACCAGATCACGCTGCCACTGGCGCCCATGGCCATTGGAATGCCCAACGGGAGCCTGCGATGAAGACTTCCACCTGGATGATCCGCTCGCTCCTGCTCTGCGCTTGGGCCGTGGCCGGTCCCGCCGGCGCCGTCGTGTACCTGCAGTGCCCGGCGAAGCTCCTCACCTACGGGGTCACCACGACGCCCAGAGGTTCGTGCAGGGACTCCGCAGGACGCGCGACGGCGTGCTTCCTCGACCAGAAGGACCCGGCCAGGTCATCTGACCCCGGCTGCAGGGATCCGGAGGCGTCTGATTTCTATGCGGCCTGCAAGGTGCTGCTGGACCCGGTCACCGGCCAGCCGTCGGGCGCGACCACCGACTCGAGCGTGGTGTGCAGATCCGTCACTTGCGGTGACGGACACGTCAACATGGCGGACGGCTCGGACACGTACATCTTCGGGTTTCACGACGCCACCAATGCGCCAGAGGGCAAGCTTGCCGGCGCGGGATTCTGGCTGAACTCGACGCCAAACGGCCCGCGGACCTTCGATAGCTGCAGTGCGACCAGCGCCTCCGGCGATGCCTGCACCTTCGCCATCGCGGCGGGTCCAACCCGGAGCGGCGCCTGCACCTGCAACTGCGGCGCAAACACAGCCGGGGCCTGCCTGCCCTGCCCACCCGGCTCGACCAGTCCGATCGCGACCTGTGAGCCCGACGGGTCGCTGACCGGGGCGTCCGAGTTCTCGGCGCCGACGATCATCGCCCGCGAGGGTCAACGGCTCTACCTCACCCTCACCAACGTGGGCTTCCGCGAGCGGCCCGACCTGGGCGACCCGCACACCATCCACTTCCACGGCTTCCCCAACGCCGGCTCGGTCTTCGACGGCGAGCCCATGGCGTCCTTCGGGATCAACATGGGCACCAGCTTCACGTACTTCTACGACAACAAGTACGCGGGCACGTACATGTGGCACTGCCACGTGGAGGCCGCCGAGCACATGCAGATGGGCATGCTCGGCAACCTGTACATCCTGCCGGCGCAGGACGGGACGTCGATTCCCTACCGTGGCAGGACCTACACCAAGTTTGCCTACGGCGACTGCCCCGCCGCAGGCGATCCGATGTGCGGATCCACCGGGTACAACGTGATGTACTTCCTCCAGGAGACCGCGTTCGACCCGGTCTTCCACTACCACGACCAGACCTACCAGGCGTTGGACTTTGCCAATATGAACGACACCTATTCCATGCTGAATGGAAGGGGTTACCCGGATACGATCAATCCCAATCCGCTGCTCAATGCCGCGAACGCGCCCTCGCAGCCGATGCCGGCGACTCCCTTCGTCGTCGATGCAGCGACCGGAAACCGCGCACCCTTGCCCATCAAGAAGGGTGACAAGCTGCTCCTCCGCATCTCCAGCCTGGCGACCGAATCGTTCTACACGGTGACGGTGCTCGGCATTCCCATGCGCATCGTCGGGCAGGGAGCGCAGCTGCTCCGTGGACCCAGCGGGTTCAACACCTCGTACGCGACCGGGTCCTTCACGCTCTCCGGAGGAGAGGGTGTGGACGTCCTGCTCGACACCGCGACCGTCTCGCCGGGCACCTACTTCATCTACACCACGAACTTCAACCACCTGAGCAATGACGCCGAGGATTTCGGGGGAATGATGACCGAAATCGTCGTCAGCCCCTGATGCGAGGAGACGGTCCATGAGAACGACGATCCGGATTGCCGTGTTCCTCGCCGCCGCGATCGCGGCATTTCCTCCGGTGGCGGACGCGGAGGTGCTAGGAATCACCAGCCCGACCAACACCTTCAACCTGACGGCGAAGGCGGACGCCATCTCCACCTCCGACGGCGACAGCATGTGGATGTGGGGCTACGCGAACGATCCGGGCCGGATGCAGTACCCGGGTCCGACGATCATCGTGAATGCGGGCGCCACCGTCAGGATCAATCTCAGGAATGAGCTCCCCGTCCCGGTCTCGATGGTCTTTCCCGGCCAGCCCAACGTCCGTGCATCAGGGGGCGCCCAGGGGTTGCTCACCCGGGAGGTCCCTGCCGCCCCTTGCACGCCCACGCCGACCGTCACCTGCACCGTCTTGTACAACTTCGTCGCCCCCCAGCCCGGGACTTACATCTATTACAGCGGAACCCGCCCCGACCTCGAGGTCGAGATGGGTCTGGTCGGCACGTTGATCGTCCGTCCGGTCGCGGGGCCCAATCGGGCGTACGAGGACGCGTCGACTGCATTCGACCAGGAGTACCTGTTCCTCGTATCGGAGGCCGACTTCGACATCCACCAGCAGGTCTCGTTCGGCAACCTTCAGGTGGACACGAGCAAGCGGCATCCGGTCGACTGGTTCATCAACGGCCGCAACTTCCCCGACACGCTGACCGATGCGAACGTCGGCCATCTCCCCACGCAGCCGTACAACTGCGCTCCGGTCATCCATCCGAACGAAAAGATCCTCATCCGCTGGGTCTCCGCAGGGTCGGACCTCCATCCCTTCCACACGCATGGCCAGAACCATCTGCTGATCGCGCGCGACGGGCGCTTGTTGAAGACACCTTCCGGGACCGCGGCCGAGCTGGCCATCTCGGACTACACCACCACCGTCGTTCCCGGCGAAACGGCGGATGCCATCTGGGGCCCCTGGACTGGCGCGAAGCTGGGCTGGGACGTCTACGGCACGAACGACGTGAAGCCGCACACCTGCAACGGTATCGCGAATGCGCCCTCGGCAGGGTTCGACCCGACCACGCACGAGTACTGCCCCGATCACACCAAGGCGATCCCGGTCTCGCTGCCCACGCAGAGCGACCTGACCTTCGGCGTGCTCGGCGGCGGGATGTGGGGCGGTACGCCATTCCTTGGCGTTCCCGGCGACGTGCCGCCCATCAACCCTGCGGCCCAGACCCAGCTCAACAACGTGGGCGGCATCTCGTTCATGTGGCACTCCCATGCCGAGCGCGAGCTGACCACCAACAACATCTTCATCGGCGGGATGGCGGCGATGGCCCTCATCGTGCCGGTGCCGTAGAGGCGAGACCGCCATGCGCATCGGAACCTGGCTGAAGACCTTCCGCATCCCGGGACTCCTCCTGGCAACCCTGGCCGTCGCTGGTGCCTGCCAGCAGCCTGCGGAGCTGTCCGTCCAGCGACCGCGCCCGGGAGTGGCGACGGCGCCCTATCCGACGACGCCCCCTTACGTCGCGACCGCGCCGGCGACCGACGTGTACCTGAGGGCGGAAACGTTCATCATCCCTCCCAACGCCTTCGACAACCCCACGGCCATCACGATGTGGGGTTTCGTGATCACCGACTCGAGCTTCACGCCCCTGCCCGGGTACGGACCACAGGTCCCCGGCCCGGCGCTCATGGCGACCGAAGGGAGCACCCTGACCCTTCACGTCCGAAACAACCTGAGAGGTCCGTATACCGAGCCCGTCTCGCTGATCATCCCCGGCCAGGTGACGCCGCTGAACCCGGTCTGGTTCGATCCCGCCGCCGGCACCGTCACCTCTGGGGCGAGGAATGCCAATGACTATCGCTCGCGCGTGCGATCGTTCAACCAGGAGACGCCGGCCGACAACCTCACGGTCAGGCACTACAGCTTTCCCAATCTGAGGGCCGGAACTTATCTGTACCACAGCGGCACGCACCCAGCCGTGCAGATGCAGATGGGGCTGTACGGATCGCTTCGCGTCTATCCCGCGGGCGTCGCGAACCAGGCATACGGGGATCCGCTGAGCTCTTTCACCAGCGAAACGACCCTGGTGTTCAGCGAGATCGACCCGGATTTCCATGCCGCCATCGAGCAGGGCCATTACGGTCCGGTTCCGAACCCGAATGTGCCGGACTGGCGAACCAGCGCCATCAATTACCACCCCGCCTTTTTCCTCATCAATGGCCGGCCCTACACCGTGGATTCACCGCCGCTCAAGGGAGCAGCGGCCAACGGCAAGTTCCTCATCCGTTTCCTGAACGCCGGACTCCAGACCAAGGCGCCGGTGGTCCAGGGCCCGACCAACGTCAACAGCAACATCGTGCTGACCGGCGGCGCGTACATGCAGATCATCGCCGAAGACGGCAACTTCATCTCGGTCACTTCGCCAACCGGCGTGACCACCGCGGCACCGCGGAACCAGTACTCCGTGCTGCTTCCAGCCGGAAAGACGACCGATGCCATCATCAACACCCCGGCTGCGCCACCGGGCGATCTGGTGCTTCATGACCGGCGGCTCAATCTGACCAACGCCGGCACACGCCCGGGAGGCATGCTCGCTTACCTGCCGGTGACCGGGGTACCCAACAGCACGCAGGTGCTGCAGAGCTCGCTCACGTCATTGACCTTCTCATCCGCCACGCGGACCCGGACGGTCAACATCCTGAACAATGGCCTGGCGACCCGGGGAATCGCATCGGTGCAGATGCTCGGCGCCAATCCCTCGATGTTTTCGGTCAGCCCGCAGACTGCGTTCTCGCTGACCGCCGGAACTCTCCAGACGCTGACCGTGACCTTCACCCCGACTTCGACAGGGACCAAGACGGCCACGCTGCAGCTCACCACCAACGATCCGGCGACGCCCTTCATCAACGTGTCGTTGAGCGGAACCTAGGAGAGATCCGTGCGAGCGACGAACGGCCCTCGCTTTTCCCTGCCGCTGAAAGGCGGCATCCTGGCGGTGGTGCTGGCCATCGTGGGGTTCGCGTCGTTCGCGCAGGTGCGGCTGGCGAAAGACGATTCCCCCGAGGCGTCGTGCGGCATCCATCCGCTTTCCATCCGCAGCGCCTCGGAGGGATATCTGCTCTACTTCCGGTACAGGGTGGTCGAGCAGGAGAAGGCGCGGCCCCTCTTCGACAAGAAGGTCAAACCCTATCTGGTGGACCAGGCCACGGGCGGCCGGCTGCTGATGCCCGAGGACACCAAGCTCGGTGCTCTCCGCGCCAGCCCGAGAAACCCTCCCCAGAACGGGAAGGAATATTACGTCCTGTTTTCCAACCCTGCGCGGGCGCTGAGCAAGGGAAGCAACGTCGCGGTCGTCATGGGCGAATGCAAGGCGGGAATCCTGGCCGTGGACTGACGGGCGAATGAGGCACCGACGATTCGCCAACCGCCCTGGCCGGCATCTTCCGATTTCCTTCGCACTCCTGGCGACCCTGGGTGCCTGCAGAGGCGCGGACCCCAAGCCTCCGCCTGCCGAGCTGAGGATCATCATCACGCTCACCGACAGGGTCGACCTGACCTCGTTCGTCATCCAGGACAAGCAGTCGCGGCGGTCCCGCATCGCCAGAGCGCTCACCGAGAAGGCGAATGCGACCCAGCCACCCTTTCGCGCCCTGCTGCAGCAGAAGGGTGGCAGGGAGATGGTGTTCCTGCCGATCATCAACGGCATCGCGGTCACGGTCCGGTCGGAGCTGATCCCCGAGCTGTTGCAGGTTCCTGGCGTGGAAAGCATCGCTCTCGATTCGCCGCAGACGGCGCCGCCGGTGACCTCCGGGGTGCCGGACGCTCCCGGCTGGAGCCTCGCTGCCATCCATGCGCCTGAGTTGTGGAAGCTGGGGTTCAAGGGGGCGGGAGTGGTGGTGGCCAACCTGGACACCGGGGTCGACCTGGTCCACGCCGATCTCACGGCGAGGTGGCGAGGGGGAGCCGATAGCTGGTTCGATCCGTTCCGGCACTCCACCGCGCCCTACGACCCAATCGGTCACGGGACCCAGACCATGGGAATCATCGTCGGCGGCGACGCCAGCGGTTCCCCCATTGGAGTCGCGCCCGAGGCGCAATGGA
This sequence comes from Myxococcales bacterium, assembly GCA_036513415.1. Taxonomy (GTDB): domain Bacteria; phylum Myxococcota; class Myxococcia; order Myxococcales; family 40CM-4-68-19; genus 40CM-4-68-19. Next base: position 44,308 of record DATBZA010000177.1, read on the forward strand.
TTGCGGCCAAGATCTACGACGACAAGGGAAACACCACCGCCAGCGTCATCCACCAGGCCTTCCAGTGGCTTCTCGATCCGGATGGGAACCCTGACACGCCCGACGCTCCGGACGTCGTCAATGCTTCCTGGGGGATCGGAAACGCGAATGGCTGCGACCTGACCTTCCAGCGCGATCTGGAGGCGCTGAAGGCCGCGGAGATCATGGTCGTGTTCGCCGCGGGGAACTCGGGCCCGCAGCCCCTCTCGAGCATGAGCCCCGCCAACTCCGCGTTCTCGGCGGGCGCCATCGACAGCGCGAACGAGATCGCCTCTGCGAGCAGCCGGGGTCCTTCGGCGTGCACCGGCGGCTTGTTTCCGGATCTGGTCGCGCCAGGCGTCAACGTCCGGACAGCGGACATTTCGCTCGCTGGGGTGCCCCAGTACAACACCTTCTCGGGAACTTCCTACGCGGCGCCCCATCTCGCTGGGGCCGCCGCCTTGCTGTACGCTGCCGCTCCAGGATTGACGGTCGGCTCTCTGGAACTGGCGCTGCGGGCTTCGGCAAGGGACGTGGGTCCTCCGGGACCCGACGATGTATCCGGGTACGGCCTGGTCGACATTTGCGCGGCATACGCCGCCGTCAAAAGACTCCAGGGTTGCAATGGTCTTTGACGCTCATCCGCGAGAGGGAGGACGGTGGTTCATGCCCCGGCTCAATCATCTTCGATGGTCATCGGCGTTCCTCGTGGCGGCCGCGTTTGCGGCCCACGCTTCGGACGCCACGCACGGCGAGCACTGCGCCGCGCAAGCTTCGCAAAAGCAGGATGGGAACGCCCGCTATCTGCGGTCGGTGCACCAGTACCCTCTTCCGGAAGTCACGCTGGTCGATCAGGACGGCCGCCGCGTTCCCCTGCAGGCGGTGCTGCCCTCCGACACGGCCGTCGCCCTGAATTTCGTATTTACGACCTGCACCACCATCTGCCCGGTCATGTCCGCGACGTTTTCGACTGTCCGCGCCAAGCTGGGCAGCGACGTGCAGGGCCTGCGCATGGTCTCCATCTCCATCGACCCGGCCCACGACCGGCCCGCGACGCTCAAGATGTACGCCAACCGTTTCGGGGCCCCCCCGGACTGGACGTTCTACACCGGCAGCGCCGACGACATCCGCTCGGTGCTGACCGCCTTCGGGGCGTTCGCCGGCGATAAGGCCAACCACCGGCCGATCACGCTGCTCCGCCCCGCCAACGGCAAGGACTGGATCCGGATCGAGGGGTTCGCGAGCGCCGACACGCTCGCCGGCGAGCTTCGCGGGCTGCGGGCGGAGAAGTAGCGCCTTGTCCCGGAAGAGGGCGTTGCTCTGGCTCGGCGCGGGTGCCCTGGCCCTCGTCCTGGGGCTCGTCGTGATGCTGACCCTGAGGATCGGCGACAGCCGCGGCCAGAAGCGCATCGCGGCGGGTGAAACGCTCTACCGCGAGGGAAAGCTGCTCTCCGGCGCAACGCTCGAGGCGGTCGTGCAGGGAGACGTCACCGTCAGCGGCGCGCAATTCAGCTGCGTCGCTTGCCACGGCAGGAGCGGAATGGGCTCCGTCGAGGGCGCGAGGCTGGCCCCTCCGGTCATCCCCCCTTACCTGGATGCCTCTCGCAAGCTGAAATCCAGGCCACGCCCGCCTTATACCGAAGCGGCCTTGGCCCGCGCGATCCGTGACGGCATCGACTCCGGCGGAAACCAGCTGGACAGGCTGATGCCGCGTTACCGGATCGGCGACGCCGACATGACTGCGCTGCTGGAGTATCTGCGAACTCTCTCGGCGGCGCCCTCACCCGGTGCGACGATGGACGAAATCCACTTCGCGACCGTGGTGGCGCCCGGCGTCGCGCCGCAGGCACGCGAAACCATGCTCGGCGTCATCCGCGGCTTTCTCCGCGCGAAGAATGGGACGTCGCGGGACCGCCGGGCGAGACACATCGCGAGCTGGCCCGAATATTTCGGGCAGTGGGTGCTCCACGTCTGGGAGCTGGAGGGGCCGCCTTTGACCTGGAAGCGGCAACTCGAGTCCCGCTATCGCGAGCAACCGGTGTTCGCGCTCGTGAGCGGCCTGGGGGGCGACGAGTGGGGACCCGTCCATCGCTTCTGCGAGTCGCAGCGCATTCCCTGCCTGCTCCCCAACCTCGAGACTCCGCCGGACGCCGGCGAGGACTACTACTCCCTCTACTTCTCGCGCGGCGCCGTGCTCGAGGCGCAGGCGATCGCCATGCACCTTCCACCGCTGCCGGAACCGCAGAAGGTCCTCCAGGTCTTCCGCGCCGGAGGTGCCGGGGAACGCGCTGCCCTGGCGCTGGCGGCCGCGTTGCGCTCCGCGGGTCGCGCCGCTCCCGCCGACCTCACGCTCCCCGCTTCAGCATCCCTCACGTCCGGGCAACTCCGGCAACACGCCGCGGATCAGCGCGCCACGGCTGTGGTGCTCTGGCTCAACCGTGACGAGGTGGGCGCCTTGCAGCTCTCTTCCCTGGAAGGAGCTCGCGTCTATTTGTCCTCGACTCTGCTCGGCGCCGACTTCGCCCTCCCCGCGCTGGTCGCATCGAACGTGTTCGTGGCCCATCCGTACGCGTTGCCCGGCGAGGCGAGCCAGCGCTTCCTCCGCGTCTCGGGATGGATGACCGGCCAGGGCCTTCCGCCGGCAAAAGGGTCTGAGCGCCGCATCGCAGACCAGACCTTCTTCACGATGACGCTCCTGAACGAGGGCGTGATGCACGTGAACAAGAACTTCTACCGCGACTACATGCTCGAGGTGATGGACCACTTTTCTGGATTCGAGTCCTTCTCCAGCCTGTATCCGCGGCTCAGCTTCGGGCCGGGCCAACGGTACCTGTCCAAGGGATGCCATCTGGTTCGGCTCGACGGAAGCGACTCGGCCCCGGAGTGGCACTTGCCATAGCCCCGGCCACCGGAGGTGGCTTAGGGGCTACGCATGAGCGTGGTCATTCGGCAGTTCCGGTCGTGAGCGCGTTCTTGTGTAGCATCTCACCCTCCTCCGCGCCGTCTCGACAAGAGCTGCACCGTCGACGCGCGTCGCGACGCCCACCATGCCTCGAGTTGATCGGCGTCAGCGTACCAACGCCGTCCGAGCCGTGCGGCGGGCAAGCCTTCGCGGGCGATCCAGGAGAGCACCAGGCGGCGCGCGCCCACGGCCTGCTGCAACCCCAGGTGGTCGCCGATCTCCCTCAACCCTTGCAGAACGTGCGGTGACACAGCGTCCTCCTCGGCCACGAAAAATCAGCAAGGGCCCGTCCTTCGCTTGGGCCCTTCCTGAAATCCGTTCATGCCGGTGCTAGCGCGAGTTGTGGACGTACCCGGAGGTGAACGTGCCGGCCTTCTGGTACCGGTAGCCCGCCGGCCCCACGATCGACATGGAGAAGGTCCCGATTCCCGCAACCGGAGCGGTGGAGAGATCGCAGGCCTGATACGTGTACGTGTACCCGGGTTTCCCATTGACCAGCCCGTCGCCGGCCAGGTTCACGCACGACCCCGCGTATGAGGCCGAGCGGATGTTCGAGCTGCGCATCCGCGTGTTCTTCGAGCGATCGGAGTAGTCCACGCGATTCCGCTCAGGGTGCGAATCGCTGTGGCGGTGCTGGCAGGTGTCGTGGTCCTTGTCCTCACCCCAGCCGTGATCCTCGTCGGGCGGCCGGGTCGGGTGCGCTTGCCCGGTGCCGACCATGTTGTTGAAGGCGAAGATGTTGTCGAGGACGGCGAGGCCGAAGTTGTCCAGGGTAGCGTCGGCCGGGTCGGGTCCGGTGTCGAAGAAGATCTTGACCCCGGTGATCTTCTCGCCGGGCGTCATCGGCGGCACTGCTTCGGCAGGGCTCCAGCGCAGCCGGCTCCAGCCCTGGGCCGGCGCGCCGAGTGCGGTGTCGAGCAGGGAAGGGGTGCCGCAGACGATGGTGTGCGTCGTCTTGACCAGGGTCACACAGTCGACGGCCTCGATCTCGAACCGCGGCGAGCCTTCGGTGCCCAGGGCCGCGGTGGGATCGGGATTGCCGCAATGCGAGCCGACAGGCGATCCGCTCGGGGCTCCGAAGGCAAGCTCCTTCCGAAGATCGTAGCCGAACATGGGCAACGCGACGTTGGTGACGGTGATCAGCTGACCTTCAAGCCCGGTCAGTGTGGCTCCGGCCTGGCCAGGCTCCAGGGAAGGTCCACTCTTCGCGAGCACCAGGCCCTGGTTCGTCCCGTCGTCGAGGTCGGCGGGAGTGCAGACGTAGAGCAGATCGCCGGCGCTGCCCGGACAGCCGAGGCCCTTTCTCCAAAACGCTGCGACGTAGCTGTTGGGGTCGTTCATCTCGAACGGCACGACCTGGAAATCCGGCGGCTCGTTTCCAGGCGGCGGGGACCCTCCCGGCAGGATGCCGCCCAATGCGATCAGACCGAGCATTGCGATCATGGCGATACCTCGATAGTTGGAAAAGGTTGATCAATCGGCAAAAGGGCGCACCAAGCCGCCTGCCGCGACGAGACCATCGCGCCATTGGCTTGGAGTTCCGCGCGCTGTTGGACGACCCGATCAGTTCTGCTTCATCGGCACTGCCTCTCTGCGAATTCGATTCCTGCTTTCAACTCCTGGGGCCTGCGACGTGCTCGACTCTCCTGGCAGAGGTGCGACGGAGCGGACCAGTGCAACGACCGTACCGTGTCGGTCGGAATGACGGTGTAGGACCGCTCTTCAGAGGGAAACCAGGAGGAAATCAGGGCTTCCATTCGGGGAGCCGCGACATCCGTCGAGAGATGTAGGTCAGATCCCTTACAAATATGCCGCCATCGCCAAAATACACCTCGGGAGAAGTTACCGAAGTGGGCTCGGCTGCGGCACGCACTGCGGGCCTCCATCTCCCAAGCCGGCGCGGCGAATTCCGTTATTTCCGCAATTCGCGGGGCCTCCGGTTCGGATAAATAGCCGCGGATGGCCGATCCAAGCCGGATTACGCGATCAGGAACCAATTACCGAAGCGAGGTAGCGCCGCAACGTGCGCTCCAGGGCACCCGCAGCGATTGCCGCTCGACAGGCAGCAGCGGAACGAGCGCCCGTTGCGACGCAGGCGCAGAGCGCGCGCCGTCAACTTTGAGGTCAGCCCTGCTGGCCGCGCAGCCAGGCTGCTACGGCTTCCGTCCGGCTCCGCAGCCCGTGCTCGCGGAGGAGGCGATCCACGTGGGTCCGCACGGTGCGGTGCGCGACGCCCAGGCGCGAGGCGACTTCCTTGTCCGAGAGCCCCGACGCGATCAGTGCGAGCACTTGCGACTGGCGGGGACTGAGCCGCAGCCGGTGCACCGAGGATTCGAGCCGCCGGTAGGCGCCGGAGGCGTGCGAGGCCAGCTCAGCGAGGACGCGCTCGTCCTCCGGGGAGAAGGCGGATTCCCGGAACGAGGCAAGGTACGTCAGCCCCACGACTCCCCCCTCGCTGGCGAGCGGGAAGTACATGGAGGAGCGCAGCGGGAATTGCCCTGCCTGTCCCAGGAAGTCCTCTTCGCTGCGGACCCCCCCGACGATCAGCTTGAACAGCGCCAGCGCTCTTTGCCGCACGAGCTCCAGCGTCTGGTCGGAGCACTCTGAGGTGGCGGCGTGAACGTCGACCACGGGATCGGTCCCGGGTCGCGCAATCACCGCAGCGCCGACGTCGAAGCGAACCGACCGCTCGAGCGCGCGCGGCAGGAGCCCCGCCAGATGCGCGTAGGAACGAGGCTCGAGCTGCTGTTCGCCGGGGCCCCTTCCAGCGGAGGCCTGAGTCGATCCAGGCGGTTTGGAGCTTCCGGCCGTGGAGAGGAGCGCCCGGACCGTCAAGCCGAGCTGCTCGGGGCTGGGACTCTTCAGGACGATCACCGGATCGGAGGCGAACGCCTCGAGAAGCGCCGGCACCTCGGAGTCCGACGCTGTCAGGATGGCGGGGATGCCAGGCTGAAGGGCGTGCACGCGGCCGACGAGCTCCTGCCCGGCAGCTCCGGATCCCACGATCACGGCGGGCCGCAGCTCCAGCGCCTCCCGAGCGACGCGCTCCCGGGCGGGAGCGATGACGACCCGGTACCCCGGACCAACGTTCCGGCGCACCGCGTCCGCCAGCGAATCGGCGGCAGCGACGAGTATCGTCGCGACCGCGTGGTCGGATACGGCAGCGAGCTTGCGGCTGGATGGGGTGAGCGCGTCCGCCGCCGCGGCCAGGTCATCCAGTGCCTGGAGAAAGCGCTCCAGGGCCCCTCTTTCCAGGCTCGCGGCGGGCGGGACGGCGGCTGCCTGAAAGGTTGCCAGCACGCGCTCTACGCGCATGCGAAGAAAACCGGCGAGCGGAGACGCATCGCCTGCGGTGCGGTCGGATTGCATCGGTAGCACACTACACCCGACGCGGCGTGTCCGCCCGGAGGAGCTGTGGAATCACTCGAGGCAGTCCCTGCTGGTGCGCGGCCGTTGCCGCGGGCGCGCTCCCTCCAAGCCGACATCGATCGGATCGTCCGGGCGCTCGAGGCCGCCGCCGAGGGCGATTTCCGCGCCCGGCCGCGGCTGGACCCGGCTCATCCACTTGCCCGCATCGCAAGCGCCGCGGAACGCCTGATCTCACGCAACACGCGCCTTGCCCGCGAGCTGCACCGCGTCTGCCGGCGGGTCGGGGTCGAGGGGAGGCTCTCGGAGCGAGCCGATGCTTCGCTTCTTCCCGGCCAGTACGCGGACGCGCTCGGCGCGGTGAACGATCTGCTCGACCAGCTCACCTGGCACGCCGGGGAAACCGCCGCGGTCGCCCATGCGCTGGAGCAAGGCGAGCTCGGGCGCACCATGCCGCTGGATGCTCCGGACGGTGCCCCGCTGCGCGGCCAGGCTTTGCGGGTCGCGCGCAGCATGAACGCGCTGGTCTCGAGGCTCCGCGCCATCCGGACGGAGGTGATCCGCATCGCCGGCGAAGTCGGGACCGCCGGGCGGCTGGGCGGACAGGCGCAGGTGCCCGGCGCCAGTGGCGCGTGGAGGGAGCTGGTCCAGGCCGTGAACCTGCTCGCGGCCAACCTCACCTCCCAGGTCCGGAACATCGCGCTCGTGACGACCGCGGTCGCGCGAGGCGACCTGTCGCGGAAGATCACCGTGCCGGCCCAAGGGGAAATTCTCGAGCTGAAGGAGACCGTCAACGAGATGGTCGACCAGCTTCGGGCCTTCGCCGCCGAGGTCACGCGCGTGGCCCGCGAGGTGGGCACCGAAGGCAAGCTGGGCGGCCAGGCCGACGTGAAGGGCGTGTCGGGCGTGTGGAAGGACCTGACCGACAACGTGAACTTCATGGCCTCGAACCTCACCACGCAGGTCCGCAGCATCGTGAAGGTGGTCACCGCGGTGGCCAACGGTGAGCTGAGCGAGAAGCTGCAAGTGAACGCGCAGGGCGAGATCGCCGCGCTGGGTGAAACGCTCAACAGCATGACCCGCACGCTGTCGATCTTCGCACAGCAGGTCACCAGCGTCGCGCGCACCGTCGGCGTGGAGGGCAAGCTGGGTGCCCAGGCGGAGGTGCCGGGAGTGGCGGGCACCTGGAAGGACCTCACGGACAACGTCAATCTCCTCGCGAACAACCTGACCGCGCAGGTGCGCAACATCGCCGAGGTGACCACCGCGGTCGCGCGCGGAGACCTGTCGCGCAAGATCACCGTCCCGGCCCAGGGCGAAATCCTGGAGCTGAAGGAGACCGTGAACGAGATGGTGGACCAGCTCCGCTCGTTCGCCGGTGAGGTGACCCGCGTCGCGCGCGAGGTGGGAACGGAAGGCAAGCTGGGCGGGCAGGCCGACGTGAAGGGCGTGAGCGGCACCTGGAAGGATCTGACCGACAACGTGAACATCCTGGCGGGGAACCTCACCGATCAGGTGCGCAACATCGCCAAGGTGACCACGGCCGTCGCCAACGGCGATCTCTCTCAAGAGATCACCGTCGACGTGCGCGGAGAAGTGCTGGCGCTGAAGAACACGATCAACACCATGGTGGACCAGCTCCGCTCCTTCGCTTCCGAGGTGACCCGGGTGGCCAGGGAGGTCGGCACCGAAGGAAGGCTGGGCGCACAGGCCGACGTGCGCGGCGTCGCGGGTGTCTGGAAGGATCTCACCGACAACGTGAACGTGCTGGCGCGCAACCTGACCGATCAGGTGCGCAACATCGCGCTGGTGACCACCGCCGTAGCCCGCGGCGATCTCTCGCGGAAGATCACCGTTCCAGCTCAGGGCGAGATCCTGGAGCTGAAGGAGACGGTCAACGAGATGGTGGATCAGCTCCGTGCCTTCGCCGCCGAAGTGACGCGGGTCGCGCGCGAGGTGGGCAGCGAAGGAAAGCTCGGGGGCCAGGCGCAGGTGCCGGGCGTGGCGGGCACCTGGAAAGACCTGACCGAGAGCGTGAACATGCTCGCCGGAAACCTGACCTCGCAGGTGCGAAACATCGCCCTGGTGACCACCGCGGTGGCGAACGGCGAGCTGTCGCGCAAGATCACGGTGCCCGCGCGCGGCGAGATCCGCGAGCTGAAGACCACGGTCAACGCGATGGTCGATCAGCTCCGGGCGTTCACGGCCGAGGTGGTTCGCGTCACGCGCGAGGTCGGCTCTCAGGGAAAGCTGGGCGGTCAGGCAAACGTGCCGGGAGTCGCGGGCAGCTGGAAGGATCTGACGGACAGCATCAACGAGATGATCGTCGACCTGCGCGAGAGCACGCAGGCCAACGAGGCACAGGACTGGCTGAACACGAATCTCGCCCGGCTCTCGGGTCTTCTGCAGGGACGGCGCAGCCTCGAGGAGCTGGGGCGCATCGTGCTCGGCGAGCTTGCGCCGCAGATCTCCGCCCAGTACGCGGCGCTGTTCGTGGCGGAGGGCCCCGGCAGCGCTCCTTCACTGCGGCGCATCAGCGCCTACGGCCACCCGGGCGCGGCCGCCGGGGAACGATTCGGTCCCGGAGAAGGACTGGTGGGCCAGTGCGCGCTGGAGAAGCGCATCCTGGCCGTCGACGACCTCCCGCCCGACTACGTCCGCATCCGGTCGGGGATCGGGGAGGCGCCGCCCCGCAGCCTGCTGGTGATGCCCGCGCTGTTCGAAGGCGAAGTAAAGGGCGTGCTCGAGCTCGCATCGTTGCCTGGGTTCAAGCCGATCCACCGGGTCCTGCTGGAGAAGCTCGCGGAGGGACTCGGCGTCGTGCTGAGCACCATCGCGATCACCTCCCGGACGGAGCACTTGCTCGAGGAGCTGAAGCTGTCCAACGCGGAGCTCGCCCGGCGGACCCGCGACCTGGAGGACAACGCGCAGCAGCTCGCGCTTGTGTCGCGCTACAAGTCAGATTTCCTCGCCAATATGTCGCACGAGCTGCGCACACCCTTGAACAGCGTCCTGATCCTTGCTCGCCTCCTGGCGGAGAATCCCCGGAGTCACCTGGATTCCGAGGAAGTAGAGTATGCGTCGACCATTCAATGCAGCGGGCAGGAGCTGCTCGCGCTGATCAACCAGATCCTCGACCTGTCCAAGATCGAGGCCGGGAAGGTCCAGGTCGATGTCGGCCCCGTTGCTCCACGAGAGGTCGCCGCCACGCTGGAGCGTATGTTCCGGCCGACCCTGGTGGAAGGGATCGAGTTCTCGGTGACGATCTCGTCCCCGGTCCCGGAGACGGTCCTGACCGACGCGCAACGCCTGCAGCAAGTGCTCAAGAACCTGCTCTCCAACGCATTCAAGTTCACCTCGAGCGGGCGCGTGGACCTCGCCGTTGAGCTCGAACAGGGCGGCGCGCGCTTCGATTCCGCCGCGCTTCGCACCGCGCCGCAGGTGCTGGCGTTCGTGGTCTCCGACACCGGAATCGGAATCCCGCCGGACAAGCACGAACTGATCTTCGAGGCGTTCCAGCAGGCCGACGCGTCGACGAGTCGGATGTTCGGCGGAACCGGGCTGGGGCTCACCATCAGCCGCGAGCTGGCCCGGCTTCTCGGCGGCGAGATCCGGCTGCGCAGCGCTCCAGGACAAGGCAGCACCTTCACCTTGTATCTGCCCGCGCTGCTCCCGGTGGAAAGCCGCGCGGAGGTGGTCGCCCCGCCGGCCAAGGTGGCGCCGCCGCCGCTGCCCACGCCGGAGAAAATAGCCGAGTTGCGTGGACGCAGCGTTCTGCTGGTGGACGACGACGTGCACAACCTCTTCGCGGTGACCAGCCTGCTCGAGCGCTACGGCCTCCGGGTGCTCGCCGCGAAGGACGCGCAGGAATGCTTCGAACTGCTGGCCGCCAACCCCCGCGTCGATCTGGTGCTGATGGACGTGATGATGCCGGAGATCGACGGCCTGGAGGCGACCCGGCGCATCCGCCGGCGGCCCGAGCACGCGTCGCTGCCGATCATCGCGCTCACCGCCAAGGCCTTGCCCAGCGATCGCGAGCGCTGCCTGGAAGCGGGCTGCTCCGACTTCGCCACCAAGCCGGTAGGCCCGGAGATGCTGACGGCGCTGCTCTCGAAGTGGACCCGGCGGTGAAGATGGCGAACAAGGACCCCGAGCGAATCGTTCCCTCCGTGCTGCTGGTCGACGACCGGCCCGAGAATCTCCTCGCGCTCGAAGGGGTGCTCAAGCCCCTGGGAGCGCGCCTGGTGAAGGCCCGCTCCGGGGAGGAAGCGCTGATGCATCTTCTTCGCGACACCTTCGCGGTGATCCTGCTCGACGTGCAGATGCCGCGCCTCGACGGCCTGCAGACCGCGGAGCTGATCAAGCAGCGCGAGCAGACGCGGCACATCCCGATCATCTTCATCACCGCGCTGAGCCGGGAGACGGCGTACGTGTTCAAGGGCTACGAGCAAGGCGCCGTGGACTACCTGCTGAAGCCCATCGACCCGGACATCCTGCGCGCCAAGGTGCGCGTGTTCTGCGACTTGTACGTGCGGGGCGAGCATATCAGCCGGCGCGCGTTTGAGAGCGAAGCGAAGGACGTCTTTCTCGCGGATGTCATCCACGAGCTGAAGACGCCACTCGCAGCCGCGAAGGCGCAGACGCAGCTCGCGTTGCACCAGCTCGGCGAGCATCGGACGGACGCGGGCACCGGTCGGGCCCTGCGCCTGATCTCCCAGCAGATCGATCGTCTCAGCCGGCTGGTGGGCGACCTCTTGGAGGCGAGCCGACTGGAGTCCGGAATGATCGAGCTGCAGCCCACGGAGTTCGACCTGACCGCGCTGCTGGAAGAGATGCGCAACCGGATGCAGCCGCTCGGCGACCGGCACCCGATCCGCGTCAGTGCCCCCGAGAGGCTCCTGATCACGGCCGACCGGGATCGCCTCGAGCAGGTCATCGCCAACCTGCTCTCCAACGCGATTCGCTATTCCCCGGATGGCGGGTCCATCGACGTCAGCGCCGAGATCGTGGGCAATCGAGCGCACATCGAGGTCCGGGACCAGGGCCTGGGAATTCCCAAAGAGCACCAACAGCTCGTGTTCGAGCGCTTCGGCCGCGCACACGGTTCCGCTTTCGGCGGGCTGGGACTCGGCTTGGCGATCAGCAAGGGCATCGTCGAGCGACACGGAGGGAGGATCTGGCTCGAGTCCAGCGGAAAACCCGGCGAGGGCAGCGTTTTCCACGTCGAGCTGCCGGTGCGGGTGTCGCCGCCTCCGACCTGACCAATGCCCGTATTGTATTGAAAAAGACGGGTTCAGCGGATTCCACCCGGGCGGGAATTGACTAGGGTGGGACGCGTCGTGTATTTGCCCTACATGGTCTAGCTCTAGTGCGAATCGTCTCAGGCGATCGATGCACTCGCAGTCGGACCTGGTCGAGGTCGGGGCGTTTGACTACTCGCTGTTTCTTCTGTTTCGACCCCGGGGGGGGCACGATGTCACGGCATATGTTGCAAGGTTTGAAGGAAATCGCGGATCACCTGGGTCTCCAGGCGCACTCGCTTGACGCCCGACGTGTATTGCTCTCGTGGATCGAGCGCGAGTCTCTACCGGCGAGGCGCCTTGCGGGTCGCTGGTACGCCGATGCCACGGAAATCGAGGCATGGTGGGAATCGAGAAGGGGTGGAGGCGCAACGTTGCGCGCGACTTCGCACCAATAAAGCCTGGACGATTTGGTCGCTCTCAATAAGCCCGCTCGGTGTCTTCCGAGTGAGACCGGCCTCGAATGTCCGGGAGCTGCCGGACAGGCTTCGGCACGACCGCGCGGTGCTGGCCCTGGCTCCGGTCGCTCGATCTCAGTCCCGCAGTCGCCTGCGGGCGCGGTGCCGGGGACCCGGGTCTTGTGAAACCGGCCGGCCTCGAGCAATCAAACATCGGATTTCATTCTAAAATTGACCGTTCGCGGGGAGCCGGAGCGCTGCCGCGGCAGGCAAAACCCGCTGCGATCCTGTAGCGTTACCGCAACACTGCAACAAGGCACACCCCTGACCAGCGGAGCACCCGGTCGGCCGTCAGACCTCCTCGACGGCTCCACGGAATGCCTCTCCCTCCGCTGTGAAGATTGTCCATCCATCGATCATTATTTGTCTTTCACCCGTGTGGTCACGAGGCGCCAGAGCGCCCCGGAAGTGCGAGCCGCTGCGCTGCGCACGTACAGTATTGGTTCAACTTGACAGTGTGGCTGCATCAGCCGGATAGTCGCCTTGTCGCCAGCTCGCTCCTACCCGGCCTGACGCCGGGACCTCTGCGAGGGGCTGATGGGGGGTAGCACAGTGAAAAATTTTCAGTCCTGCCGGCTGGTGCTCGCCGGTTTCGCCATTCTCGCCTGCACTGCCGCGCAATCGCCCTGCGGGGGTGGGGCTTCGTTCACCCACGCCGCTGACATGGCCACGACCCGTCTGAACGGAATCAGCGTCGCAAGCGCCATCCCCTTCACGGGCGTCGTGCCCTCCGTCGTGGGCGACCCTACGCTGGCCTACGCAGAGTGGAAGCAGGGAGTCGGCTGCCCCACCAATCTTGCCGGTGCGTATTCCTGCTTTTCTTCATCCGATCCCACAGACCTGCTCAACACCGGGCTTTTCCTCGTGAAAACTGGCCCGACGTCCAGCGACCCGACGGTCGACCTGAGCACGTACCCAGCGGGGATCAACTCCGATCTTGCGCCCTACGCGGCCGCGGATCTGCAGGGCGTGGCGGGCGCGAAGGTCTCCGACCTCACAGAGCTCGGCTACGACCTCCGCAAGCCTGACTCCAATGCCGCTTTCAACCAGGCGGGCTCACACTGCGGCTTGCGCTCACCCCGCTTCAACGTGGTGACGCAAGGGGCCGCAGGCCTTTCAACCCACCGTTTCTACTGCTTCAATGGAACGCTGGACAACGTCAACCAGGGATGGATCAGGCTGCGGTGGACGCCGCCGGTGGCCGGCTCGCTGGCGGACCTGGCAGATCCTCCGATGGATCCGCTGGACACGATCCAGAGCATCTCCATCGTCGCTGACGAAGGGCAGGATCCCCTGGCCGGCATCCCCGATCTCGGCGGGCTGTCCGTCCTCGACAACATCGATGTCAACGGCGTCCTGGTCGGAGCCGGGCTGCCACCGACCCCGCCCCCGCCACCGGGCGGCGGCGGCGACGACGAAGATGACGGGCAAGGCGAGGACAACGATCACAACTGCTTCCACTTCAACGGAAACTGGACCCACGGCGAGAAGAGCCGCCTCTCATACTCTGACAAGGCGATGAAGATGAAGTTCGTCGCCACGGGTGGCGCGCGCTCGATTCACTCCACCGGCCCGAAGTGCGTCAGCTTCGTCGCCGATGGGACCGTGAACAGGAAGCCGGGGTACACGGCCACCGTCGAGGCTTGCGACCGCTCGGGTCCGACCGCGATCGGCACCTTCTCGATCGCCATCACCGGGCCGGGGGGCTTCCGGTACGAGAAGACCTCGTCGATGTCCAAGGGCAAGCTGAAGGTTCGCGGCTAACGCAAGACGGCACTCCCCCGAAAGCCGCCGCCCGGTCTGCGTGCGAACGCGGCCGGGCGGCCGGCTTTTCAGGCGACGCCTGCCCGGTGAGCTGTCCGCCGACACCGGACACCGGATTGGCGTCAAGTGTCCGATCCGCTTGACAAGCGATCCACCGGGGCGCCAGATCCGCGCCGCTCAGGTTTCGAGACGCGGGTCATGCACGAGCTGGCGATCACCGAGAGCGTCGTGGAAAGCGTGACGCAGCGCTTCAGCGGCAGGCGCGTGACCCGGGTAGTGCTCGAGATCGGGAAGCTGTCAGGGGTCGTGCCCGACGCCATCCGGTTCTGTTTCGACGTCTGCGCAGAGGGGACGCTGTTGCAGGGTGCGAGCCTGGACATCCTCGCCATTCCGGCGAGAGCGCGCTGTTCGGCTTGCGAGAGCGAGCTCGCGATCGAGGACGGGATCGGCCTGTGTCCTTGCGGCAGCGCGGATCTGGTGTTCCTGAGCGGCCAGGAGCTGAAGATCAAGGCCGTGGAGGTGGCGTGAAATGTGCGCAACCTGTGGCTGCTCGGTTCCTCATGTGCACGCGCAACCGGAGGGGCGCACGGTCCTGCTCGAGCAGGATATCCTGGCGAAGAACGGCCGCCTGGCGGAGCGCAACCGCGCCTGGTTCGCGAGCCGTCGGATCGCCGCCTTCAATCTCATGTCCTCGCCCGGCTCGGGCAAGACCACGCTCTTGGAGCGGACCATCGAGCGGCTCCGCGGCCGCGCCGCCGTCTCGGTGATCGAAGGCGACCAGGAGACGCTGCGCGACGCCGAGCGGATCCGCGGCACGGGCGCCCGGGCGGTGCAGATCAACACCGGCAGCGGTTGTCACCTCGACGCCGGCATGGTGGCGGACGCGCTGCGCGCTCTCGATCCGCCGCGAGGCTCGCTGCTGTTCATCGAGAACGTCGGCAACCTCGTGTGCCCCGCGCTGTTCGATCTCGGAGAGGGGCCCAAGGTGGTGATCGCCTCGGTGACCGAAGGCGAGGACAAGCCGCTGAAGTATCCCCACATGTTCCGCGCTTGCGACGTCCTGGTCCTGAGCAAGCTGGACTTGCTGCCCCACCTCCAGTTCGATCGCGAGCGCTTCTTCGAGTACGCCCGGAAGGTGAATCCGCGGCTCCGCGTGTTCCAGCTCTCCGCGCTCCAGGGCGACGGCCTCGAGGAGTGGTGCAGCTGGCTGGTCGACCGGAGCGGTCCGCGCGCGGAGGCGCACTGAGGAAGGCGGTGTCGGGTTGCTGGGATCGCTGCTCGCTCTCGGATTGCTGCTCGGGTTGCGGCACGCCCTCGAGGCGGATCACGTCTCGACGGTCGCGACGCTCGCGTCGCGCTCGGGGTCGGCGCGGCAGACCGTGGGAGTGGCGGCAGCATGGGGAGTCGGGCACGCCGCCGCCCTGGTGCTGCTCGGAACCGCCCTGATCGGACTGGGGGCCTCGCTGCCGGAGCGTGTGTCCAGGCTGCTCGAGCTCGCGGTGGGAGCGATCCTCGTCGTCCTCGGGGTGGGTGTGCTGCGGCGGTTGCGCGAGCGGCGCATCCACGCGCACGTCCACGAGCACGGCGGAGCGCGGCATCTCCACGCGCATGCCCACGCGCGAGCGAAGGACGACCACGCGGGCGCGCACGATCATGCGCACCGCTCCGTCCCCTGGGCGCGATCGCTGCTGATCGGCGGCGTGCACGGGCTGGCGGGCACCGCGGCCATCACCGTCCTCGCGCTGCCGGCCACCCGATCGGCCGCGCAGGCGCTCCTCTATCTGCTGGTGTTCGGCGGCGGATCCATATTGGGAATGGTTGCGCTCTCGCTCGTCGTCTCGCTGCCTCTCCGCGCCGCTGTGCGAAACCTCGGCAGGGTCGCCCTCGGCTTGGAGGCGGTGCTCGGCGTCGTGGACGTCGGGCTGGGCGCATGGATAGTTTTCATGGCGGGCCGATGACGTCGCTTTCCCCACAGAGCGCTCGAGCCCGCCTTGATGAGTGGGAGGTCCCAACATGCCCGCAGAGCAGAAGAAGCCGGTGGTGCATCTCCTCTGGATCAACTCGGGGTTGAGCTGCGACGGGGACTCGGTTGCGCTGACCGCCGCGATGCAGCCGAGCATCGAGGACATCGTCCTGGGCACGCTTCCGGGATTGCCCCAGGTGGCGGTGCACTGGCCCCTGATCGAGTACGGCCAGGGCGGCGAAGAGTTCATGGAGTGGTTCTGGAAGGCGGACCGCGGGGAGCTGCAACCGTTCGTGCTCGTGGTCGAGGGGTCGATCCCCAACGAGGCGATCAAGAAGGAAGGCTACTGGGCGGCGTTCGGGAACAACCGCGAGACCGGCCAGCCGATGCCGACGGCGGAATGGGTCACGCGGCTCGCTCCGAAGGCGCTGGCCGTGCTGGCGGTCGGGACCTGCGCCACTTACGGCGGCATCCATGCGATGGCCGGCAATCCCACCGGCGCGATGGGCGTTCCGGATCTTCTCGGATGGGACTGGAAGTCGAAGGCGGGGATCCCGGTGGTGTGCGTCCCGGGTTGTCCCATCCACCCCGACAACCTCGCGGAGACCATCACCTACCTGCTCTACCAGGCGGCGGGCAGCGCGCCGATGATCCCGCTCGACAAGGAGCTGCGACCCCTGTGGCTGTTCGGCAGGACGGTCCACGAGGGTTGCGACCGCGCCGGCTACTACGAGCAGGGCGACTTTGCGCACGAGTACGGATCCCCGAAGTGCATCGTGAAGCTGGGCTGCTGGGGACCAGTGGTGCAATGCAACGTCCCCAAGCGCGGCTGGATCGGGGGCGTTGGCGGGTGCCCGAACGTCGGCGGCATCTGCATCGGCTGCACGATGCCGGGCTTCCCCGACAAGTTCATGCCATTCATGGACGAGCCGCCAGGGGCCAAGATGTCAACGAACACCGTCCGCATCTGGGGGTCGGTGCTGCGCTCCCTCCGCGGTTTTACCAACCGGACGCTGAACCAGGAGCCAAAGTGGCGCAAGCCGGGCCGGGCCCTGACGACCGGGTACCAGCCGAAGTGGTGATGGCCGCAGTTCCCCTTTGCTGAAGCACAGGAGGTCTCGTCATGGCGATGGCAGCGAGCACCAATGGCGGCCTGGTCGAGATGAACTGGGATCCCATCACCCGCATCGTGGGCAGCCTGGGCATCTACACCAAGATCGATTTCGGCAAGCGGAAGGTGGCGGAGTGTCACAGCACTTCGTCCGTCTTCCGCGGGTACAGCATCTTCATGAAAGGAAAGGACCCGCGCGACGCGCACTTCATCACCAGCCGCATCTGCGGGATCTGCGGAGACAATCACTGCACCTGCTCCTGCTACGCGCAGCAGATGGCCTACGCGGTGAAACCGCCCCATCTCGCCGAGTGGATCGTCAACCTGGGCGAGGCGGCCGAGTACATGTTCGACCACAACATCTTCCAGGAGAACCTGGTCGCGGTGGACTTCTGCGAGAAGATGGTGCGCGAGACGAACCCCGGCGTCTGGGAGAAGGCGGCGCGGACCGAGGCGCCCCACGCGAAGGACCACGGGTACAAGACCATCGGCGACATCATGAAGTCGGTGAACCCGATCGAGGGCGAGTTCTACCGCGAGGCGCTCCAGGTCAGCCGCTACACCCGCGAGATGTTCTGCCTGATGGAGGGCCGGCACGTGCATCCCTCCACGCTCTATCCCGGGGGCGTGGGGACGGTGGCCACCGTGCAGCTCTTCACCGACTATCTCACCCGGCTGATGCGCTACGTCGAGTTCGTCAAGCGCGCGGTGCCGATGCACGACGACCTGTTCGACTTCTTCTACGAGGCCCTGCCCGGCTACGAAGAGGTGGGCAAGCGCCGCATTCTCCTCGGTTGCTGGGGCTCGTTCCAGGACCCCGAGTTTTGCAACTTCGACTACAAGGACATGACGCAGTGGGGGCGGAAGATGTTCGTCACCCCGGGCGTGGTGGTGGACGGCAAGCTCGTCACCACCGACCTGGTCGAGATCAACCTCGGCATCCGCATCCTGCTCGGCCATTCGTACTACGAGGACTGGGCCGGCAAGGAGATGTTCGTCACCAAGGACCCTCTAGGGAACCCGGTCGACGCGCGCCACCCCTGGAACCAGCACACCATCCCCATGCCGCAGAAGCGGGACTTCGGCGGCAAGTACACCTGGGTGATGTCGCCGCGCTGGTACGACGGTAAGGACCATCTGGCGCTCGACACCGGCGGCGGCCCGCTGGCGCGCCTGTGGCCCACGGCCCTGGCGGGCCTGGTGGACATCGGGTACGTGAAGTCGACCGGCCGCAGCGTGATCATCAACCTGCCCAAGTCGGCCACCCGCGGACCGGTGACCTTCGAGTGGAAGATCCCGAAGTGGTCCAACGCCATCGAGCGCGATCGGGCCCGCAGCTACTTCCAGGCGTACGCGGCGGCCTGCGCGCTGCACTTCATCGACAAGGCGCTGGCGGAGGTGCGCGCAGGCCACACCAAGACCTGGGAGCAGTTCGAGGTCCCCAGGGACTCGATCGGCTGCGGCTTCACCGAGGCGGTGCGCGGCGTGCTCTCGCACCACCTGGTGATCCGCGACGGGAAGATCGCGAACTACCACCCGTATCCGCCCACCCCGTGGAACGCCAGCCCGCGCGACAGCTTCGGGACACCCGGGCCCTACGAGGACTCGGTGCAGGGGCAGCCCATCTTCGAAGAGAACCCGCCGGACAAGTTCAAAGGCGTGGACATCATGCGCTCGGTCCGCAGCTTCGATCCCTGCCTGCCCTGCGGCGTTCACATGTTCCTCGGAAACGGGCGCGTGCTGGAGAAGGTCCACTCCCCCATGGCGTTCGTCAATCCGTCGATCTAGGGAGCGGCCGCTGAGCCATGGCTGAGGAGCACGACGCACGCGAGGTCGGAGAACGGATCGCGCGGCTGCTCGACGAGCTTCGCGCGCAGGCCAACCCGTACGCATGGCAGCAGGTGGACGAGCTGTTGCGGACGGTCCTCGATCTCTATGGCCGCGGACTTGCGCGGGTGATCGAGCTCGCCTCGGGCGACGCCTCGGCGGAAGAGCTGCGCGCGAGCCTCATCGCCGATCCGCTCCTCACCAGCCTGCTCGTCCTGCACGGGATCCACCCGCTCGACACGCGAACGCGGATCGAGCGGGTGTTGGACGACGTCCGCGAATCGCTCGGTCCCGAAGCCGTCGCCCCCGCGTTCGTGTCGCTGGACTCCGACTCCGTGCTCCGGCTCCGGCTCGAGGGCAAGGGGCCGCGGCACGCCTCGACGCTGGCCGCGGTCCAGGGCGCGATCGAGCGGGCCATCGCGGAGGCCGCTCCGGAGGTGGCGAGCATCGTGTTCGAGGCTGCTCCCGTTGGCGCCGAGGCACTTGGCCGCCTGGTGCAGCTGAACGGCCGCAAAACGCGCGGGCCGGGGACGTGGACGTCGATCGATCTGGGCAAGATGAGGCCGGGCGAGATGCGGGCCTTGGAAGTCGACGGACAGCGGCTGGTGGTGTGCAGCATCAGCGGCGCGCTCTACGCGTACCGGGACACCTGCGCCGCCTGCGGGTCTTGCATCGACGCTGGAGATCTCGAGGGGCAGCATCTGACCTGCCCGTCGTGCGGCCAGCGGTACGACCTCCGTCTGGCGGGCCGCGCCAGCGACGGAAGCCCACTCCAACTCGATCCGCTTCCGCTCCTGGCCGACGCCACCGGCGTGAGGATCGCCTTGCCGGAGGGTGCCGCATGACGGAGCCGCTCGGCGCACTGAGGCAGTTTCTCCAGCCGCGGACGGCACCGGGCAAGAAGTGCGAGATGTGCGCGACGCCCCTGCCCGACGACCACTCCCATGTGGTGAACGTCGAAACGCGCCAGATCCTCTGCAGCTGCCGCCCCTGCCATCTCCTCTTCACCCAGCCCGGGGCTGGCAGAGGCAAGTACCGCGCGGTCCCCGATCGCCACGTCTACCATCCGTCCTTCAACCTCAGCGACGCGCATTGGGAGCGGCTGCAGATCCCGGTGCGGATGGCCTTCTTCTTCTACAACTCGGTCCTGGAGCGCAACGTCGCCTTCTATCCCGGACCGGCGGGCGCGACCGAATCGCTGCTCGGTCTGGAGGCCTGGCGCGAGCTGGTGGAGGACAACCCCCCGCTCGCCGGGCTCCTGCCCGACGTCGAGGCGCTCCTGGTGTACGGCGGCCGCGGACGTCCTGGCTTCGACTGCTTCATCGTCCCGATCAACGTCTGCTACGAGCTGGTCGGCCAGGTGAGGCTGCACTGGAAGGGCCTCAGCGGAGGCGAGGAGGCGTGGCACGCGATCGATCGCTTCTTCGCGCAGCTGCGGGCGAGGAGCGAGGTGGCCAAAGGGGCGCTGCAGTGACCGACCTCACCATCCGCGCCGTCGGCGCCCGCACCGAGCCGCACGCCGCGGTGCCTACCCTGATGTTCGATCTGGCCCTCGAGGAGAGCACCGGCCAGCTCGTCGAGAGCATCGCGCTCCGCTGCCAGATCCGCATCGAGCCCCACCGGCGGAGTTACTCGCCCGAAGAGGAGCGGAACCTGATCGAGCTCTTCGGCGAAAGCCCGCGCTGGGGCGACACGCTGAAGCCGTTCCTCTGGACGCATGCCTCCACCATCGTGGTGGGATTCAGCGGGAGCACGCGCGCCGAGCTCCCCGTCACCTGCACGTACGATTTCGAGGTCGCCGCGTCCAAGTACCTCCATGCGCTCGCGGACGGCGAGGTCCCCTTGCTGCTGCTGTTCAGCGGCACCGTGTTCCTTCAGGGTCCCACCGGGATCAGCGTCAGCCAGATCCCCTGGGACAAGGAGGCGTCGTTCCGGCTGCCGGTCCGGGTCTGGCGCGAGATGATGGATCGGTACTTTCCCAACTCGGGCTGGCTGCGGCTGCACACCGACACCCTGAACCTCCTGCTGCGCTGCAAGGCGCGGCGCGCCGTGGCGAGCTGGGACCAGCTCATGGTTTCACTTCTGAGAGATGCCGGGGAGACCGAGCAATGAGCTTCGAGCGCGCGCGGAAGATCGCGGATGCAGTGCTCTACGAAGGGTACATCCTCTATCCGTACCGCCCGTCGGCGCCGAAGAACCAGGTGCGCTGGCAATTCGGCGTGCTGGCGCCGCGCGCATGGTGCGAGAGCGGAGGCTGCGAGAACGCCTGGAGCCAGACCGAGTGCCTGGTCGAAGCGTCCGGCGCCGGCAGGCTGAGCGGGAAGATGAGGTTCCTCCAACTGCAGAGACGGACGGTCGAGGAGGCGACCGGCGCCTCCGGGTTTCGCCCCGTCGCGTCCCTGGACGCCGGCGGCCGGCTGTGGACCACCTGGGACGAAGGCCTGGAGCGCGAGGTGGAGCTCGGCGCGGACCTGGATGGTGAGAGCACGGTCCGCTTCGAGCTCGCGGGCGGGCGGGAAGTCGAGGCGATTTCCGGCCCGGATGGTCCGGGACGCGTCGTCCGGGAGCTCTGGCCGCTGGCCGGGGCGATCCAGGTGGCGGGCGAGCGCCTCGATGATCGCCTGGTGAAGGTCCGCATCCGGGTCGAGAACGTCACCCCTTGGGACGTGCCCGGCGCTCCGCGGGACCAGGCGCTGCGCGGGTCCTTCGCCGGCGCGCATCTGATGCTGGCAGTCGAAGGCGGCCAGTTCATGTCGCTGCTCGATCCGCCAGAATGGGCCGCCGCAGCTGCGAAAGCCTGCCAGAACGTGCGCACCTGGCCGGTGCTGGTCGGACCTTCGCCGCAGCGCGACGTCCTGCTCTCTTCGCCCATCATCCTGTACGACTACCCGGAGGTGGCCAGGGAGAGCCCCGGCGACCTCTACGACGCGACCGAGATCGACGAGATCCTCACCTTGCGCACGCTCACGCTCACGGACGAGGAGAAGCGCGAAGCGCGCGCCACGGATGCGCGCGCGGCCGCCATCCTCGATCGTGTGGAGCAGATGCCGCCCGAGATGCTCGACCGCTTGCACGGCGCGGTCCGTTCGCTGCGCCAGGCCTCACCCGAGAGCAGCAACAATGCCCCGTGGTGGGACCCCGGGGCGGACGCCTCGGTGTCGCCGGAGACGGACAGCGTGGAGATCCAGGGCGTGGCCGTGGCCAAGGGGAGCGTGGTCCGGCTGCACCCCGGACGCCACGCCGACGCGCAGGACATGTTCCTCGAAGGCCGGCTGGCGGTCGTCCAGGCCGTCTACCTGGATGTAGAGGACAAGCGCTACCTCGCCGTGACGCCCCAGGACGATCCGGCCGCAGACCTGCACGAATGGTACGGGCGGTACCTATATTTCTCCCCGGAAGAAGTGGAGCCGGCCGGAAAGGCGCCATGACGGGCTCGGTGCTGGTCGCGGGAGTGGGCAACATCTTCCTCGGCGACGATGGATTCGGCGTCGAGGTCGCGCGGCGGCTGTCGTCGGAGCCACTTCCGGAGAACGTGCGCGTGGCAGACTACGGCATTCGCGGGGTGCATCTCGCCTACCAGCTCCTGGACGGCTACGACACGCTGATCCTGGTCGACGCGGTCTCGCGGGGAGAGCCGCCCGGTACCGTGTTCGTGATCGAGCCCGACCTGGACCGTCCCTCGGGCGGCGATCCGATGATGGATGCGCACGACCTGGATCCCGCCTCTGTGCTCGGACTGGTCCGGCACCTGGGCGGGCGGATCGATCGGGTGCTCGTGGTCGGTTGCGAGCCGCAGCGGACCGACGAGTGCATTGGCCTCAGCGAGCCGGTCCAGCGCGCGGTAGACGAGGCGGCGCGACTGGTGCGGGAGCTTCTGGGCGGTTCCCCGCAGTCAGAGATGAACTCCAAAGGAGGATCGTGATGCGCAAGGGTCCGGTGGCGCGGAAGGTGCTGGTAGCGGGGTTGACGCTGGCGGCGGCGGCGGTGTTGGTGGGGACCCTACCCGACATGGTCCGGTACGTGAAGATCACCATGATGTAGAAACGGGCGGTGGCCCGCTACGCCGTCATGCCGGAGCAGTCCCGGGTCTGGGCCGAGGCGCGCTCCAGCATCCACCCCATCCGGGTGGAGACCGCGGGCTTCGAAGGGGAGCTCGAGGCCGAGGTGATGGAGGGCCAGCTGTGCCTCTCCATGCCGACGCGCATCGAGCTCGCCGTCGAGCTGCTGAAGTCCAACAACAGCCTCGTCGACGCGGAGCTGCGCCGCAAGCTGGAGGCGCGCAAGCATCCCCGCATCGAAGGCCGGCTGCGCGAGGCGAGGCCCTTGCCCGGTTCCCGCTGCCTGCTCCGCGGAGACCTCACGCTGCACGGAGTCTCGCGGTCCCTGGAGGTGGAAGTGCTGGTGCGCGCGCCCGACCCCGACACGCTCGAGGTCGAAGGCGAGAAGACCATCGACATGCGCGACTTCAACCTCGCCCCTCCCCACTTCCTGATCTTCAAGGTCGAGCCCACCGTCCGGATCCGGGCCAAGCTGGTCGGGCGGCGCCGAGCCTCCAACGCGCCACACAACCGGACTGGCGAGTGATGCTCAGGCGGCGCTGAGCGAAGCGGCCGCAGGTCGTGAATCCGAGAGGTTCTGAATGGTCTCCGCCACTTCCGGTGTCAGCATGCCGCTCGCCTTGGCGAACTTCACCTTCGCATCGAAGTAAGGGCCCAAAGCGGCGGTCAACGCGTCCTGATGAGCATAGGGCTCACGGGCGGATTTTCGTGCCTCAACCCCGTAACGCTTGTCCTGCGCGTATTGGTGCAGGGTCAGTTCCACCACGTTGTCGACCAGCATCAGGGCGAATCGATCGAAGTTGCGATCTTTCATGGCTAGCTGATCGAGGGCGAGATCGAGCTGATCAATCTGATCTGCCAAGAATTGCCTCATCGGTGTGACCTCTGCTTTGGCTCCGTCCGAGCAGCCGAGCCTAGCAGAGGGCGTGAATCCGATCGCTCTGCCGACACGAGCTGCATTTGGCTGTTCGTGGATGGGGTAGAGCGCGGCAGGTGTGCTGGCTGGCTCGTCGAAGCGGGGTTGGCCGCTGAGCCTAGTTCAACCGGTTGAACCAACCTCTGGAGAGCTGTTTGGACCGAGCATTGACGCGCTGCGTCCCGCCCCGGAACGAGCGCGAAATGGGGCCGTCGGATACCAAAACGAGACCCTGAAACGTCAGCCCGGGGCGCCTTCGATCGCTGAGTAAACCAATGCGGGGCGCGGAGAGGTCAGCGCACTGGGCGTCCGCGCAGAGCCGACGGGTGCGTGGCCGTCGCGCCGCCGCAAAAGAGAGCGAAGTGCCGTTCTGCTAGGGTTCGAGCGCTGTCAGCAGATGCGCGGCAAGGACTCGCCGAAGGGCAAGTCGAGGATGCGCTGCCCGCCGATCGGGGTGCGCAGCGTGACGAAGCCGGGGTGGTCGGCGGTCACGCGGCCGATGCGGCAGGCACCCCTGCCCAGGGGATGCGCGCGCAGCGCCTGGAGCACCCGCTCGCTGCTGGCTTCGGGCACGAAGGCCACCAGCTTGCCCTCGTTGGCGACCAGGAGCGGATCCAGGCCGAGGATCTCGCAGGCCCCGCGCACGGCATCGCGGACCGGCACGGCGCTCTCGTCGACCTCGAGTCCGAGCCCCCGGCGCGTGGCGATCTCCACCAGGGTAGCGGCCACGCCGCCCCGGGTGGGATCTCGCAGGGCATGGATGTCGGGCCCGGCGGCGAGCGCCGCCGCCACCAGCTCGTGCAGCGGCGCGGTATCGCTTTCGATCTGGCCGTCGAACTCCAGGCCCTCGCGGCGCGAGAGGATGGCGACGCCGTGGTCGCCGATCGGTCCGGAGACGAGGATGGCGTCGCCCGGCTGGACGCGCGCCGAGGACAGATCGATCCCCGGCGGGACGATGCCGATGCCCGAGGTATTGATGAAGACCTTGTCGCCGCTCCCGCGGCCGACGACCTTGGTGTCGCCCGTGACCACTTCCACGCCGGCGCGGCCGGCGGCCCGGCGGGCCGACTGGATCACGCGCTCGAGATCCGCGATCGGCAGGCCCTCCTCGAGGATGAAAGCGAGCGAGAGGTAGAGCGGCCTGGCCCCTCCCATCGCCAGATCGTTCACGGTGCCGTTGACCGCCAGCTCGCCGATGTCGCCGCCGGGGAAGAAGATGGGCGTCACCACGTAGGAGTCGGTGGTGAAGGCCAGCCGGGCGCCGCCGAACGGCAGGATCGCCTGGTCGTCGAGCCGCTCGAGCGCCGGGTTGCGGAAGGCCGGAAGGATCATCTTCTCGATCAGGCGGGCCGTCAGCTTGCCGCCGCTGCCGTGGCCGAGGAGGATCTCCTCCGGGCCGGAGATCGGCACCGGGCATTCCCCGAAGGGCGTCGAATCAGAGGACATCGTCCTCTCCCATGGCGACGTGGACCTGGTCCCAGAGCAGGTGCAAGAGCAGCGTGTGCGACTCCTGTACGCGGTGGATCGACCAGGTCTTGACCGTGAAGCAATGATCGCAGAGGTCCGGCATCCGCCCTCCGTCGCGCCCGGCGAAGCCGATGGTGAGCAGGCCCATCTCGCGGGCCCGCTTGAGCGCGCGATTGACGTTGGCGGACGCGCCCGAGGTGGAGATGCCGAGCACCGCGTCCCGCGGCCCGGCCAGCAGCTCCAGCTGGTCGACGAAGATGCGCGAGAAATCGGTGTCGTTGCCGATGGCGGTCAGCATGGCGATGTCGGTCACCAGGGCCATCGCGGGCAGCGGCTTTCGTTTCTCGATCACCGGATGGAGGAACTCGACCGCGACGTGCTGCGCGTCGCAGGCGGACCCTCCGTTGCCCAATACCAGCAGGCGACCGCCGGACTGGAACCGTTCTGCCAGGGCGCGAACGCAGCGCTCGAGCGCTTCCGCGTTCTCCTCGATGAAGCGCAGCTTGACCTCGGCGCTCTCGCGCGCCTTGCGCAGGATGGCGTCCTTCATCGGCCCTTTCCGGCCTCGAGATAGCGGCCGTACTGGTAGTAGGCCGCGCAGGATCCCTCGGCGGAGACCATGGTGGCGCCAAGCGGGTTCTGCGGGGTGCACTCCCTCCCGAAGGCGGCGCAGTCCTTGGGCTTCTTCAGCCCCCGAAGGATCAGGCCGCTGATGCAGCGCTGGGACTCCTGGGTCTCGATCGCGTCGACCTCGAAGATCCGCTCGGCGTCGTGTTCGCGGTACTCGTACCGCAGCTTGTAGCCGGACTTGGGGATCGATCCCACGCCGCGCCACTTGCGGTCGCAGACCTCGAACACCTCGAAGATCAGGTCGCGCGCGGCCCGGTTGCCGTCGCGGCTCACGGTCCGGGCGTACTGGTTCGTGACCTCCACCCGTCCCGCCTCGAGCTGCTGGACGGCCATGAAGATGCCCTCGAGCAGGTCGAGCGGCTCGAAGCCGGTGATCACGATGGGGACGCGGTAGCGGTCGGCGAGGGCCTCGTACTCCCGGTAGCCCATCACCGCACAGACGTGCCCGGGACCGAGGAAGCCCTGCACGCGGTTTCCGGCCGACTGGAGGATGGCGGCCATGGCCGGCGGGACCAGCACGTGCGAGACCAGCACCGAGAAGTTCTTCACCCCCTGGCGCCGCGCCGTGAAGACCGCCATCGCGTTGGCAGGCGCGGTCGTCTCGAAGCCGATGGCGAAGAAGACCACGCGCTTGCCGGGGTTCTCGCGCGCGATCCGGACTGCGTCGAGCGGCGCGTAGACCACGCGCACGTCCGCGCCGCGGCTGCGGAGCGTGAGCAGGTCGCCGCGTGAGCCCGGGACCCGCAGCATGTCGCCGAAGGAGGTGAAGATGACGTCCTTCCGCGCGGCGATGGAATGGGCGCGGTCGATCATCTCCAGCGAGGTCACGCACACCGGGCAGCCCGGGCCGTGCACCAACTCCACCGACTCGGGGATCATGCGGTCGATGCCGTAGCGGACGATGGAGTGCGTCTGCCCCCCGCACACTTCCATCAGCACCCATGGCTTCGTCACCAAGGCGGCGATGCGGCTGGCGAGGCCTTTGGCGAGCGTGCTGTCCCGATACTCGTCGAGGTACTTCATGGCGGTTGCTCCGGCCGGGGCGCATCGGAGGTAAGCTCCGCGAGGAGGCCGAGCTCCTGCAAGGTGGCGTAGGCCCGGGCAGCCTCTTCCTTGTCCACCTTGGAAATGGCGAATCCGACGTGGACCAGGACGAACTCGCCCAGGGCGATGTCGGGGATGCAGGCGAGGCAGACGTCGCGCGTGATGCCGCCGAACTGGACCTTGCCCACTTTCAGGCCCTGCTCGTCGCGGATCTCCAGGACCTCACCGGGAATGCCGAGGCACATCATTGCCCCCCTTCACCTGCCGTGAACGCCATGCCGCCACCGCCGCTTGTCCCAGCGCCACGCCGCCGTCGTTGGGCGGCACACGGCCATGAACGAGGACCTCGAAATCGTCCTGCTCGAGGAGGCGCTTGGCGGACTCGCTGAGCAGCCGGTTCTGGAAACACCCGCCGGAGAGCGCGACCGTCTCCACGCCCGATCGCTCGCGCGCGATCCGGCAGCCGGCGCCGATCGCCATCGCCATCGTCCGGTGGAACCGCGCGGCCACCTCGCCGGCGGGGGTTCCCTTCGCGAGCTCCGCGCCGATCGCCCGCACCGCGGGCCGCAGGTCCACGGCGAACGGGTCGCCACGCTCGATCCTGAACGGATACGAGCAGCATTCTCCGGGCGCCGCGATCGCTTCCAGCTCGACGGCGGCTTGTCCTTCGTACGTGATCTCGTCGCGCAGCCCGCAGAGCGCGGCGACGGCGTCGAACCAGCGCCCGGCCCCCGTCGCCTTCGGAGTAGCGGCGCCCGTCTCGATCAGCCGCAGCACCGCTTCACGCTTCTTCCGGTCGATGCGTCCGAGAGCCTTGAGATTCACGCCCGCGTCATGCAGGGCGGCCGCTGCGAGCCGCCACGGTTCGCGGATGGCGGCCTCTCCGCCCGCCAGCGCGAGGGGGCGGAGGTGGCCGAGCCGCTGGAAACCGGCAAGGTCGGCGAGGAGGAACTCCCCACCCCAGAGCTCGCCGGCGGGGCCGCAGCCGGTGCCGTCAAAGGCCACGCCGAGGGAAGGTCCGCTCCGTCCGTGCTCTGCGAGGCAGGAGGCGAGGTGGGCGTGGTGGTGCTGCACGGGCTCGCTGCGCAACCCGCTCTCGAGCGCCCAGCGAGTCGAGAGATAGTCGGGGTGCAGGTCGCAGGCCACCACCTCCGGATGCACGCCGAGCAGCTGCGCGAGCTTCCCGATCACCTCGCGGAAGTAGGCGAACGTCTCGAGGTGGTCCAGGTCCCCGACGTGCGGCGACAGGTACGCGTCTCCCCCTCGGGTCATGCAGACGGCGTTCTTGAGGTTCGCGCCGACCGCCAGCACGGGTGGCGCGGTGAACCCGAGCTCGATCGGGTCGGGGACGTGCCCGCGCGACCGCCGCACCGGCTGCGCTTTTCCGGCCACCATCCGCACCACGGAATCGTCGGCGCGGGTGTGGATCTCGCGGTCGTGCAGGAGGAAGACGTCGGCGATGCCGGCAAGGCGCTCGAGCGCCGCCGGGTTGTCCTTCGCGATCGGCTCCTCAGCGAGGTTGCCGCTGGTCATCACCAGGAGCTCCGGGCCATCGCGCAACATGAGGTGATGGAGCGGCGTGTAAGGCAGCATGACGCCGAGCTCGTCCAGCCCGGGAGCGACCGCGGGCGCTACCGCCGCGCCGGCGCGCCTCGGACAGAGCACGATGGGCCGCAGGGGAGAGACAAGCGCGCGTCGGGCCGGCTCGCTCAGCTCGACGATGGCCTCGATCTGCCGGAGGTCGCGCGCCATCAGCGCGAGCGGCTTGTGGGGTCTTTGCTTCCGTTCGCGAAGCCGGACCACGGCGGCCTGGTCGCGAGCGTCCACCGCCAGGTGGAAACCTCCTAGACCCTTGACGGCCGCGATCCTTCCGGCGCGCAGGGCAGCGACGGCGGCTCCCAGCGCTGCCTCGCCGCGCAGCCCCGCGGAAGGCAGCGAGAGGACCGGACCGCAGTCGGGGCAAGCGTTGGGCTCGGCGTGAAAGCGGCGGCTCGATGGGTCCTCGTATTCGCCCCGGCACCGCGCGCACAGCGTGAAGGCCGCCATCGTGGTGCGCGCGCGGTCGTAAGGCACGTCCCGGGCGATGGTGTAACGCGGGCCGCAGTCCGTGCAGTTGATGAAGGGATAGCGGAAGCGCCGATCGCTCGGGTCGAACAGCTCGCGCAGGCAGGCATCGCAGGTGGCGGCGTCGGGCGGGACGGTGGCGCGAACGCTGGGGCGTTCCGCGCTGGCGGCGATGCGGAACCCCAGCTCTCCGACGGCGCGGAGCTCGACGATCTCCGTCGCCTCGATGCGTGCAAGCGGCGGAGCCGTGCCCGGCAGCTCCTCCAGGAAGCGGGAGAGCGCGCCCGCCGGCCCTTCGATCTCGATCCAGACGCCCTCCGAATCGTTGCGGACGAAGCCGGCCAGATCGCGGGCGGTCGCCGCGCGGAAGACGGCAGGGCGGAAACCGACCCCCTGGACCGTTCCACGAACGCGGATCCCGCGTCGGACCCGGAGCTCCAGCGAATGGGCGGCTGTGGCAATCGTTGACATGCGCGGGCTTCACCGCAGCGCGAAATCGCCCCGAACCGGGCCGCAGGGTCGATTCATGGACTCCACGACGGGTGCAAAGTCAAGCCGGAAGGACGGACGGTGAACGATCAGCGCGCCGACTTCCGCTGCCTGCGTGGCGCGCGCGGGGCGCCGAGGTCCTGGGGCGGAAAACGCTCCTCGATCAAAGCCTGCGCTTGCTCGACGTTCCGAAGGATTGCCGACAGACCATTGGCTTGCACGCGCCGGCAACCGGGGCACGAAGAAGCCTGCAGCATCGTCAGCCACAGACGGATGGCGGCCAAGTTATTGTTCACTTCATGAATTGGTTGCGGATCGCCCCCGCCGGCGGCATCGCGATCGCGGTCCAGGGCGTCCTTCCGCGAAGGGGCTGGCTTGCTCGCCGGTCTCGACTGTGAGAAGCGCCGCATCGGTATCCGCTGTTCTGGACGCACCGGCAATCGCTGTCAATCGCAGTCAACGCCATCCGCGCGGCTAAGCCGGTGCTATGGTGGTCCGGGACGCTTCGATGAGTGAGATCGACCTGCCAGGCATGGACGGCGTCGCGAGTGCGCCGCTGCCACTGGCGCCCGAAGCGATCCCGGGCGGCCGGGTCCTGCTCGCCGACGACGACGCCGACCTGCGCGACTACCTGAGCCGGATTCTGGCGAAGCGCTGGACGGTGGAGGCGGTCTCCGGCGGTGCGGCGGCGCTGGCGGCCGCGCGGCTGAACCGCCCGGACGTGATCCTGGCCGACGTGCTCATGCCCGGGCTGGACGGCCTTCAGCTGCTGCGCGAGCTGCGCGCCGACCCCCGGCTTCGGGCGACACCCGTCATCCTGCTCTCGGCGCGCGCGGGCTCGGAGGACCGGGTCGAAGGCCTGGAGGCGGGGGCCGACGACTACCTGGTGAAGCCGTTCTCCGCTCGCGAGCTGCTGGCGCGGGTGTCCACGCACATGCAGCTCGCGCGTTACCGCGCCGAGTCCGAGAGCGCGCGCGCCAATCTCATGGCGATCCTGGAGCGGGCCCCGGTCGGCATCGCGCTGTTCAAGGGCGAGACCCACCGGTTCGCGCTGGCCAACCCGGCCCACTGCGAGATGGCGGGCAGGCCCATGGAGGAGCTGATCGGGAGATCCGTCTTCGACGTGTTTCCCCACCACGTCCCGCCGCTGGACGAGGTCTACCGGAGCGGCCGTCCCGTGGTGAAGAGAGAGTTCCCGGGGAAGGTCCTGCTGCCCGACGGCAGGCTCGAGGAACAGTTCCTGACCTTCGCGGCCGCGCCCATGCGCGACGCGGACGGCAACGTCATCGGGGTGATGACGATCAGCTTCGATGCGACCGAGCAGGTGCGCAACCGGCGAACGCTGGAGACGACCCACGCCGAAGCCGAGGAGGCGAACCGCGCGAAGGACGAGTTTCTCGCGATGCTCGGTCACGAGCTGCGCAACCCGCTCACGCCGATCCTCGCGACCATGGAGCACTTGCGCCTGCGCGGGACCAAGTCTCTGCTCAAAGAAAGGGAGCTGATCGAGCGGCACGCCAGGCAGGTCGCGAGGATGGTGGACGATCTCCTCGACATCCACCGCATCGCGCGAGGGAAGGTCAGGCTGGCGCGGACGCCCACCGAGCTTTCCAGTTTGGTCTTCCAGAGCCTGGAGGTGGTCAGGCCCATCCTCGAAGAGCGCAGGCACGCTCTGGAAGTCGAAGTGCCCCATGGCCTGCTCGTGAACGTCGATCCCGGAAGGCTGGTGCAGGTGATCTCGAACCTGCTCACCAACGCCGCCAAGTACACGGACCGGCGCGGGCTGATCCAGATCCGGGGCGCTCGCGAGAGCAGGTCCGTGGTGTTGCGCGTGCGCGACAACGGCGTCGGAATCCCGGCCGACCTTCTGCCCCGCGTCTTCGACCGGTTTACCCAGGGCGCGCGGGGCAGCGATCGCACCCAGGGCGGGCTCGGCCTGGGTCTGTCGATCGTGCGGAGCCTGGTGGAGCGGCACGGCGGCACCGTCGCCGTTTCCAGCGGGGGACCGGGGCAAGGGAGCGAGTTCACGGTGCGCCTGCCTCTAGCCAGGCCCGGGCGCGCGCCCACTGCCGCGGGATCCTCGTCCGAGACGAGCCGGAAGCTCGCCAGCAGGCGGGAAGCGATCCTGCTCGTCGACGACAACCGCGACATCGCCATCGTGCTCGGGCGTCTGCTGCGGGCGCGGGGCCACGCCGTCGAGATTGCCCACGACGGTCCGGGCGCGCTCGAGATCGCGAGGCGCTTCCGGCCGCGATTCGCGCTGCTCGACATCGGGTTGCCGGCGATGGACGGATATGAGCTGGCGCGGCGCCTGAAGAAGCAGTTGGGGCCGGGCCCGCTGGTCCTGGTGGCCGTCACCGGGTATGGCCAGCACGCGGACCGCGAGCGGGCGCGCAAGGCCGGGTTCCGGGAGCACCTGGTCAAGCCCATCGATCTGGAACGGCTGCTGACGATCCTCGAGCGATGAGCGCCGCGGCCGGGGCTACCCGCGCGCCGCACGGCGGGCCCGGACCGCCGCCGCCAGCTCGCGCAGCACCGGCACCGTCGCCTCCCAGCCGAGGCACGCGTCGGTGACGGACTGGCCGTAGACCAGCTGCTTGGGGTCCCGCAGCTCCTGGCGACCCTCGGCGATGAAGGATTCGATCATCACCCCGACGATTCCGCGCTCGCCCTGCGCGACTTGCGCCGCGATCTCCCTCGCCACGACGGGCTGGCGGCGGTGGTCCTTGCCGCTGTTGCCGTGGCTGGTGTCGACGGCCAGCCGCGGCGCGGCGCCGGCTTCGCGCAGTGCGGCGAGCGCGTTCCGCACGCTTTGGGCATCGTGGTTCGGGCCGCCGGCGCCGCCGCGCAAGATGATGTGGCAGTCGGGATTGCCTCGGGTGGAGACAATGCCGGCGAGACCCTGTTCGGTGACGCCCAGGAAGTGGTGCGGGTGGCTCGCCGCTCGGACCGCGTCGATGGCGATCTGGACGCTGCCCTCGGTGCCGTTCTTGAAGCCCACCGGCATCGAGAGCCCCGACGCGAGCTCCCGGTGGACCTGGCTCTCGGTGGTGCGGGCGCCGATCGCGCCCCAGGCGACGAGGTCGGAGATGAACTGCGGGGTGATCGGATCGAGGAACTCGCACGCGGAGGGAAGCCCGAGATCGACCAGGTCCAGCAGCAGGCGCCGGGCAAGGCGGAGGCCTTCGTTGACCGCGAACGAGCCGTCCAGCCGCGGATCGTTGATCAAGCCCTTCCAGCCCACGGTGGTGCGGGGCTTCTCGAAATAGACCCGCATCACGACGCGCAGATCGGCTTGCAGCTCGGCCGCCTGCGTCCGAAGCCGCCTTGCATAGTCGAGCGCCGCGGCCGGGTCGTGCACCGAGCACGGGCCAACGACGACGAAGAGGCGATCGTCCTCCCCGGCGAGGATGCGGATGATCTCCTCGCGGGCGCGGGAGATGACCTGGGAGCCGGCCTCGCCCAGCGGCAGCTCCTCGAGCAGGATCGCAGGGGGCAGGAGGGGGCGATTGCTCTCGACGTGCAGGTCCCGGGTCTTCATCGCTCGTACGATTGTATCCGATGGACGGGTCGACCGCCCCTGCCCGCGCGTCGTAAGATGCGGGCATGCCGCGGGTGACCTTTACCGCCAACCTGCGCCGCCTGGTCGATTGTCCGCCGGCGGACGTGCCGGGAGGCACGGTGGGCGAGGCGCTGGCCGCGGTGTTCGCGCGCAGCCCGACGCTTCGCGGCTACATCGTCGACGACCAGGGAGCGCTGCGGCGGCACGTGGTGGTCTTCGTCGGCGGAGAAGCCGTGCGCGATCGCGTGCGCCTGAGCGATGCCGTAGCGCCGGACGCGGAGATTGCGGTAATGCAGGCGCTTTCGGGAGGCTGAGTGGACACCATCCTGGTCGGAACCCGCAAGGGGCTATTCACGCTGCGCGGAGGCGAGATCGCGCGTGCTTCCTTCCTGGGCGCGCCGGTGACCGCGGTGCTGGCGCGAAACGGCGCGCTCCATGCGGCGGTGGGCCACGGGCACTTCGGCGCCAAGCTGCACCGGTCCCGGGATGACGGCGAGACGTGGGAGGAAGTGGCGGCGCCCAAGTGGCCGGAGAAACCGGCGGACGCCGACGAGCGCAGCCCCATGAGCGGCGCGCCCTGGCCCTGGAGCCTCGATCAGATCTGGGTCCTCGAAGCGGACCCGCGCGGACCCGATGCGCTCTGGTGTGGCACCATTCCTGGCGGTCTCTTTCACTCCACGGACGGCGGCGGATCGTGGCGATTGGTCCGCTCGCTCTGGGACCGTCCCGAGCGCAAGCAATGGTTCGGCGGCGGGTACGACTTCCCCGGCATTCATTCCATCTGCGTGGACCCGCGCGACCCGCGGCGCGTGCTGGCCGGGGTTTCGTGTGGAGGGGCGTGGACGACGGAGGACGGCGGGGAGTCGTGGTCGGTAGCCTCGCGCGGGATGATCGCCGCCTACATGCCGCCGGAGAAGCGCGACGATCCGGCGATCCAGGATCCGCACCGCATCGTCCGCTGCGCCGGCTCGCCGGACGTCTTCTGGGCGCAGCACCACAACGGCATCTTCCGCTCCAGGGACGGCGCGCGGAGCTGGACCGAGGTGATGGCGAAGCCGTCGTCGTTCGGTTTCGCGGTGGCCGTGCACCCGCGCGACCCGGACATGGCCTGGTTCGTGCCCGCCGTGAAGGACGAGCTGCGCGTCCCGGTCGAGGGCGCGCTGGTGGTGACGCGCACGCGGGATGGCGGCAAGTCGTTCGAGACTTTGCGCACCGGCCTGCCGCAGCGGCACGCGTACCATCTGATCTACAGGCACGGCCTCGAGGTGGCGCCCGACGGGCAGACGCTGGCGATGGGCTCCACCACCGGCTCCTTCTGGCTGTCGCGCGACGCGGGCGAATCCTGGAAGGCGCTCAGCCGCGACCTTCCCCCGGTGTACTGCGTGCGATTCGCAGGCTGAATGCCGGAGCGCGGCGCCTCGCTGTCAGACCCCCCTGCCATCCTCGCGCGCAAGGAGGAAGCAGATGAAAACGACCATCCGAATCGCTCCGCTCGACGCGGCCCTGGTGATCCGCGCGAACGGGACCCTGGAGACCTGGATGCCGCACATCCATGGCGATCCGCCGCCGAACGCTCTGGCGGCGAGCGCGCTGATGTGCGCCTTTTGCGACGAGCGGATCATGTCGATGATTACCCAGGCCATGGACGCCAGCGGGTACGAGTACCCCGATCCGCCGCCGACCTCCTTGACGGACCCCCGCGATCCTTCTCGAATGCAGTGACCGCGGCCGCGGCGCGCGGTTGACACGGGATGCGTACCGTTGCACGAGAGTATCCCGATGAAGGACGGATTCGTGGTGGTGGCTACGTTCTGGCGGGTCCCGGAAGCCGGGATGGCCGCCAACCTCCTCAGGAGCGCGGGGGTCGAGGTCGACGTGACCGACGAAGGCATGAGCGGGGTGAATCCGTTCCTGGCTCCTGCCATCGGCGGCGTCCGCCTGCTCGTGCCCGCAGGCCACGCGGACAAGGCGCGCACCCTGCTGCGGGAACGGGGTCTGGACGGCGAGTCGGCGCCGGCGGACCTGGACCAGGCCTCGCTCGACGAGGAGGCGACGAGCTCCGCGCCCGCGGACGAGAGCATCGGCGACTTCCTGAAGCGGAAGTGAGGCGCTGGATTCAACTCGTTCTGGGGCGGGTCGCGCTGCGTCACGCCAGTCTCGAGTAGCGACGCTGCGACGCCGTCACTGGCCGGGGCTACGGGGTCAGCACCGTCTCGCCGTACGAGAGATACCGGTCCATCGACTGGGCCGCCTGCCGCCCTTCCTTGATCGCCCAAACCACCAGCGACTGCCCGCGGGCCATGTCGCCGGCGGCGAACACTCCGGGCACGCTGGTCATCTTGGTCTGGTCCGTCCAGACATTGCCGCGCTCGTCGAGCTTCACGCCCAGCTGCGTGAGCATGGGCTTCTCGGGCCCGACGAACCCCATCGCCAGCAGTACCAGGTCGGCGGGGATCACCTTCTCCGTCCCGGGGATCTCCCGAGGACCGAAGCGGCCGTCCGGGCCCTTCACCCACTCCACCTGGACGTAGAGGAGCTCACGGACGTGGCGATCCTTGTCGCCGAGGAAACGCTTGGTCATCACCCCGTAGATGCGCGGGTCCTGGCCCCAGAGCGCCTTCGCTTCCTCCTGGCCGTAGTCGAGCTTGTAGGTCTTCGGCCACTGCGGCCAGGGATTGTCGGCGGCGCGCTCGTCGGGCGGGCGCGGCAGGATCTCGAGCTGCGTGAGGCTGCGGCAGCCGTGCCGGAGGGAGGTGCCCACACAGTCGGTGCCGGTATCGCCTCCGCCGATGACGATGACGTGCTGGCCCTTCGCGGAGATGTGCTTGCCGTCCCGAAGCTTCGAATCGAGCAGCGACTGGGTGTTGGCCTGCAG
Organism: Myxococcales bacterium; assembly: GCA_036513415.1. Lineage (GTDB taxonomy): Bacteria > Myxococcota > Myxococcia > Myxococcales > 40CM-4-68-19 > 40CM-4-68-19. The sequence goes on from DATBZA010000177.1 coordinate 80,182, forward strand.
GAAGTCCATGGCGGGGTAGATGCCTGCCAGGCTGCGGCCCTCCACCGGCAAATCGCGCGCCAGCGTGGCGCCGCCGCAGAGGAGCACGGCCTCGTGGTCGCGGGCGAGCTGGTCCGCCGGAATGTCCTTGCCGATCTCCTTGCCGGTGACGAAGCGGATCCCCTCATCCGCCATCAGCTTCACCCGGCGGTCGACCAGCTTCTTGTCGAGCTTCATGTTGGGGATGCCGTACATGAGCAGGCCGCCGATCCGATCGGCGCGCTCGAACACCGTGACCTCGTGGCCGGCGCGGTTCAACTGCGCCGCCGCCGCGAGGCCTGCGGGACCCGAGCCGACCACGGCGACGCGCTTCCCGGTGCGCATGGGCGGGGGATCGGCGACCACCCACCCCTCGGCGAACGCACGGTCCGCGATGGCCTCCTCGATCATCTTGATGTTCACCGCGGGGAGATTGATGGCAACGGTACAGCTTCCCTCGCAAGGCGCCGGGCAGACCCGCCCGGTGAACTCGGGGAAGTTGTTGGTCCTCATCAGCCGCGTCCAGGCCTCTTTCCACTGCCCCCGCCAGACCAGGTCGTTCCACTCCGGGATCAGGTTGTTCACCGGGCATCCAGACGCCGTGCCGCCGATGAGCTTGCCTGTGTTGCAGAACGGCACGCCGCAGTCCATGCAGCGCGCACCCTGCTCGCGCAGCGTCTGCTCGGCGCAGCCCAGGTGCATCTCTTCCCAGTCCCGGATCCGCTCGAGCGGGGGACGATCGTGGATCGGCTCGCGCGCGTAGTCCAGGAAGCCCGTCGGTTTTCCCATCGTCTAGTTTCCGCTCACCCGCGCTTCGTCGCGCGCATTCTCCAGGAAAGCCGCCATCTCCGCTTCCTCGGGTGGGAGCCCCTTGGCGCGCATCTTCGCCTGCGCCTCCAGCATGCGCCGGTAGTCGTGCGGCATGACGCGGACCAGCCGGGCCGCGTTCTCCTTCCAGCGCGCGAGCACGCGCGAGGCGAGCGCGCTTCCGGTCAGCTCGGCGTGCCGCTCCACCATCCGCTTCACCAGCACGAGCTCCGCGTCCTCCACGCGGTCGAGCCCGACCATCTGGAGATTGCACCGGCTGGAGAAGCGGCCGTCCCCGTCGAGCACGTACGCGACTCCCCCGGACATCCCGGCGGCGAAGTTGCGCCCGGTGGGGCCGAGCACCACCACGCGCCCTCCGGTCATGTATTCGCAGCCGTGGTCGCCCACGCCCTCGACCACGGCGTCGATGCCGGAGTTGCGCACGCAGAAACGCTCTCCCGCGACGCCGCGGATGAACGCTTCGCCGCCGGTGGCGCCGTAGAAGGCGACGTTGCCGACGATGATGTTCTCCTCGGGGACGAAGCCCGCCTTCTCGGGCGGGAAGACGACGATGCGGCCCCCGCTCAGGCCCTTGCCGATGTAGTCGTTGGAGTCGCCCTCCAGGATCAGCGTCATGCCCTTGGGAACGAACGCCCCGAACGACTGCCCCGCCGAGCCCTTGAAATGGAAGCGGATGGTGTCGTCGGGCAGCCCGGCCGGGCCGTGACGGCGCGTCAGCTCGCTGCCGGTCATGGTCCCCACCACCCGATTGGTATTGCGGATGGCCAGCGTCGCGCGGACCGGTTTTCGCTCCTCGAGCGCCGGCTTCGCCAGCTCGAGCAGCGTGGTCGAGTCCAGCGTCTTCTCCAGCCCGTGATCCTGCGAAATGGAGCAGGTGCGCCCGTAGTGCTTGGGCACCGTGGGCTTGAAGAGGATGCGGCTGAAGTCGAGGTTCCGGGCCTTCCAGTGGTCGACGGCCCGGCGCATCTCGATCCGCTCCGAGCGGCCCACCATCTCGTCGAAGGTGCGGAAACCCAGCTCTCCCATGTACTCGCGGACTTCCTGCGCGATGAAGCGCATGAAGTTCACCACCTGCTGCGGGTCGCCGGGGAACTTGGCGCGCAGCCGCGGGTCCTGCGTGGCGATGCCCACCGGGCAGGTGTTGAGGTGGCAGGCCCGCATCATGATGCAGCCGAGCGCGATCAAGGGCGCGGTGGCGAAGCCGAACTCCTCGGCGCCGAGCAGAGCCCCGATCACCACGTCGCGACCCGTCTTGAGCTGGCCGTCCACCTCCACGCGGATGCGGCTGCGCAGGTCGTTCAGGACCAGCACTTGATGGGTCTCGGCGAGGCCCAGCTCCCAGGGGATGCCGGCGTGCTTGATGGAGGTGAGGGGCGAGGCGCCGGTGCCGCCGTCATAGCCGGAGATGAGCACCACGTCGGCGTGCGCCTTCGCCACTCCGGCCGCGATGGTGCCGACGCCCAGCTCGGAGACGAGCTTCACGCTGATGCGCGCGTCCTTGTTCGAGTTCTTCAAGTCGTGGATCAACTCCGCCAGGTCCTCGATCGAGTAGATGTCGTGGTGCGGCGGCGGAGAGATCAGGCCGACGCCCGGCGTCGCGTGGCGCACGGTTGCGATCCAGGGATAGACCTTGCCGCCCGGCAGCTGCCCCCCCTCGCCCGGCTTGGCGCCCTGGGCGATCTTGATCTGCAGCTCGCGCGCGTTGACCAGGTAGTAGCTGGTGACGCCGAAGCGGCCGCTCGCCACCTGCTTGATCCCGGAGTTCTTCGAGTCTCCGGAAGCCATCTTGTCGTAACGGGCCGGGTCTTCGCCGCCCTCGCCGGTGTTGGACTTGGCCCCGATGCGGTTCATCGCGATGGCCAGCGCCTCGTGCGCTTCCTTGGAGATGGACCCGTAGCTCATCGCGCCGGTCTTGAAGCGGCGCATGATCGACTCGACCGGCTCCACCTCCTCGATCCGCACCGGGTGCGTGGCGTGGCGGAAGTCCATCAGGCCGCGCAGCGTGCAGAGCTGCTTCGCGTGGTCGTCGACCATCGCGCTGTACTCCTGGAACGCCTTGTAGCTGTTGGTGCGGCAAGCGTGCTGGAGCCTGTGGATGGTCTCCGGATTCGTGAGGTGGAACTCGCCGCCGTTGCGGTACTGGTATTCGCCCCCGGCGGGAAGGCTGGAGGCCATGATCGGGCGCTTGGGCGGAAAACCCCGCTCGTGGCGCATGCGGGCCTCGTTGGCCACGACGTCGATGCCGATGCCGCCGACGCGCGAGGACGTCCAGGTGAAGTACTCGTCGACGAAGTCCTGGGAGAGGCCCACGGCCTCGAAGACCTGGGCGCCGTGGTAGCTCTGGATGGTGCTGATCCCCATCTTGGAGATCACCTTGACCAGACCCTTCACCACCGCCTTCAGGTACTTCTTCTCGGCGTCGGTGGCGGTGCCGGGGACGAGGCCCTGGTTCACCAGGTCGTGCACTGTCTCGAAGGCGAGATACGGGTTCACCGCGCTCGCGCCGTAGCCGATGAGGAGCGCGAAGTGGTGGATCTCGCGCGGCTCGCCGCTCTCTACGATCAGGCTGCACTGGGTGCGCTTGCCCTCGCGGATCAGATGATGCTGCACCGCGGAGACGGCCAGCAAGGAGGGGATGGGGGCGTTGTCCGCATCGTGCCCCCGGTCGGAAAGGACGATGACGTTGAATCCCTCCGCCAGGCACTCGGAGACCTTCCAGCGCAGGTCCTCCAGGGCGCTGCGCAGGGCGGCGCCGTCGCCTTTGGGGTTGTACAGAGTCGGGAGCTTGACCGCCCTGAGCAAGCTGCACGCCGGGCCGCCGTCCAGCGAGCGGATCCTCGCCAGCTCGTCGTTGGTGAGGATGGGGGAGGACAACGCCAGCTGCCGGCAGGATTCCGGCCCGGGCTCGAGCAGGTTCGCCTCCGGCCCGATGGTGGTGTCAGAGGCCATGATGATCTCTTCGCGGATGGCGTCGACGGGCGGGTTGGTGACCTGCGCGAAGAGCTGCTTGAAGTAGTCGAACAGCGGGCGGGGCCGTTCGGAGAGGACGGCCAGCGGCGTGTCGGTCCCCATCGACCCCACCGCTTCGTTGGCGGTGGTGGCCATGGGCGTGATCAGGAGCTTCACCTCTTCGAAGGTGTAGCCGAATGCTTGCTGCCGGCGGACCAGGCTCTCGCGCTCCGGCAGCGGGGGCCGGCTCGGCCGCGGGAGGCTCTCCATCTGCAGCATCGACTTGCGCAGCCACTCGCCGTAGGGCGCCTCGCGAGCGTAGCGGTCCTTCAGCTCGTCGTCGGCGACGATGCGCCGCTGGGCCGTATCCACCAGGAAGAGACGGCCCGGCTGCAGCCGGCCCTTGCGGACCACGTCTTCCGGCGGAATGTCGAGGACGCCCGCCTCGGAGGCCATCACCACCAGGTCGTCCTTCGTCACGTAGTAGCGCGCGGGCCGCAGGCCGTTGCGATCGAGGACCGCGCCGACGCGGATCCCGTCGGTGAAGGCGATGGAGGCGGGCCCGTCCCAGGGCTCCATCAGGCAGGAGTGGAACTCGTAGAAGGCCTTCCGCTCCGGTCCCATGGTGTCGTCGCGCGACCAGGGCTCGGGCACCATCATCATCATCGCGTGCGGCAGCTCGCGGCCGGCCAGCGTGAGCAGCTCGAGGACGTTGTCGAACATCGCCGAGTCGGAGCCGGTGGTGTCGACCACCGTGAGGATCTTCATCAGATCCTTGCCGAAGAGCTTCGAGCGCATCATCGCCTGGCGCGCATGCATCCAGTTGATGTTGCCGCGCAGGGTGTTGATCTCGCCGTTGTGCGAGATGTAGCGGTACGGATGGGCTCGCGCCCACGAGGGGAAGGTGTTGGTGGAAAAGCGCTGGTGCACCATCGCGATCGCCGAGACGACCGACGGGTCGACCAGGTCGAGATAGAAGCGGCGCAGCTGGCCGGCGTTGAACATCCCCTTGTAGACGATGGTCTTGTGGCTCAGGCTGCTGACGTAGAAGTAGCTGCGGCCGGGAATCGCGGAGCGCGAAACTTTCTTCTCCAGCAGCCTGCGGATCACGTACAGCTTGCGCTCGAAGGCGGCCTCGTCCGGGACGTCCTCTCCCCGGCCGATGAAGATCTGGCGGATGATCGGCTGGCTCGCCTTGGCGGTGGGGCCGAGCGCGGCGTCGCCGGTGGGCACCTCGCGCCAGCCGAGCAGCTCCTGCCCCTCCGCGCGGACGGTCTCCTCGAAGAGACCGTTGATGGCCGCCTGCCCGGTCTCGGCAGGCGGGAGGAAGACCATGCCCACCCCATAGCGGCCGGGGGCCGGCAGCTTGATCCCGAGCTTGTTGCACTCCTGGGCGAAGAAGGCATGCGGCGTCTGCAAGAGGATGCCGGCGCCGTCGCCGGTGTTCTTCTCGGCGCCGGTGGCGCCGCGGTGCTCGAGGTTGAGCAGCACTTCGAGCGACTTCACCACGATGTCGTGCGAGGGGCGGCCCTGGATGTCGGCGACGAATCCAAAGCCACAGGAGTCGTGCTCGAGTGCAGGATCGTAGAGTCCTTGCGCCGGCGGCAGTCCCATCGCTTCCATGTGGGTCCCTTTGCTCCGGGGCCTGAGCGCTCCCCAAAACTCAATAGAAGAACGCAGCAGGGTCCTGAACGCAACACCTTTTGCCGCGCTGCGGCAGGCCCCGCGGGAAGCTCCCCTGGGGAAAGACAATTCTGTCGCTTCCAGGGGCTGCTCAACCCCGGGCGCGGGACGGCTCGGGATAGGCTCCTGCACTGCGCGCGAGCTGCCGAACCAGGGCCAGCACCGACTCGCACTGCGGCGTCGGGACCGAGGTGAGGTGCGCCATCTCGACCACGGCGCCGAGCAGGGCGTCGATCTCCATCGGGCGCCCCCGCTCGAGATCCACCAGCGTCGAGGGCTTGTGCGCGCCGACCTCGGCGGCGCCTGCGATGCGGGCGTCCACGTCCAGCGGCAGCTTGACGCCGAGCTTCTCCGCCACCCCTTGCCCTTCCACCATCATCGCCCGCGCCAGCGCACGGGTCTCCGGGTTGGCGATGACCGCGTCGAGTGGCGACCGGGTCAGCGCGCAGATCATGTTGAAGGAGAGGTTGCCCCAGAGCTTGACCCACAGGTTCTCGCGGATGCGGGGGCGCACCGGGGCGCGGAGCCCGGCCTTGATCATCAGCTGCGAGAACGACTGGGCCCGCTCGCTCTTCGACCCGTCCGGCTCGCCGAGGTCGAAGCGGTTGGAGTACGTGTGCTCGATCACGCCGGGCGCCACCACGTCGGTGGCGGGGTAGACGATGCAGCCGACCACGCGGCGGGGCGGGAGGAGGTCCCAAAGCTTGCCGCCGGGATCGACGCTCTCCAGGCGCGTGTCTTCCCAGGACCCGCCCGACTTGTAGAAGTACCACCAGGGAACGCCGTTGATCGCCGGCACCAGGGTCGTCCGCTCCCCGAGGAGGTGCTGGATGGACGGCGCGGCGGCGGGCAGGGAGTGCGCCTTGACGGCGATGACCACGAAGTCCTGCGGCCCCAGCTCGCGGGCGTCGTCGGTGCAGCGCGGGTGCGTGACCAGCGTCTGCCCTTCGCTTCGGAGCGTGAGGCCGTTGGCCCGCATCGCCGCGAGGTGCGGCCCGCGGGCGACGCAGCTCACCTCCGCTGCCCCGGCGGCGGAGAGCTTCGCGGCCAGGTACCCGCCGATCGCGCCGGCGCCGAAGACGCAGACTTTCATGGGTCAAGCCCCAGCTTCGCCGCGAGCCCGATGCGCTGCAGCTTGCCCGTGGGACCGCGCGGCAGCTCGGTGACGAAGACGATCTTGTGCGGGACCTTGTAATGCGCGAGGTGCTTCTCTGCGTGGTCGCGCAGCTCGCGCTCGGTGGCCGTCTTGCCCTCCTTGAGCACCACGGCCGCCGCCACCTCCTCGCCCAGCTTCTCGTGCGGCATGCCAAAGGTCAGCGCGAGCTGGACGGCGGGGTGGTCCATCAGGACGACGTCCACCTCCAGCGGGGACACCTTCTCTCCTCCCCGGTTGATCATCTCCTTCAGGCGGCCGCTGATGCGGAGGTATCCCTCTGCGTCCAGCGAGCCCTGGTCGCCGGTGCGGAACCAGCCGTTGGTGAAGGCCTTGGCGTCGGCCTCTGGATTGTTCACGTAGCCGCGGGTCACGTTGGGGCCGCGCACCACGATCTCGCCGCTTCCCCCTTGCGGCAGGAGCGCTTCCGATTCGTCCATGATCGCGATCTCGGGACCCGCCGCCACGCCCACCGACCCGGGCTTGCGCGGGCGCGGAGGCAGTGGATTCGAGGCCATCTGGTGCGACGCCTCGGTCATCCCGTACGACTCGATCACGGGCGCCTGGAACGCCTGCTCCAGCTCGGCCATCAGGCGCGGCCGCAGCGACGCGGAGGACGAACGGATGAGGCGCAACCGCCTGCGCGAGAGGATCTCGCGGTTGCGGTCCGCGCGCCCGAGGATGGCGCGGTGCATGGTGGGGACGCCCGTCGTCCAGGAGGGGTGGATCTCTTCGAGCCAGTGGAAGAAGCGGAGCGCGTTGAACCCGGGCGTGACGCACACCTGCCCTCCGGCGGCCAGCGAGGAGAGCACTCCGGCCACCAGCCCGTGGATATGGAAGAGCGGCATGATCTGCAGGCCGATGTCGGCGGGCGAGAGCGAAAGCGCCGCGGCGATGTGCCGGGCCGAGGCGGTGAGGTTCGCCTGGGTCAGCGGCACCAGCTTGGGGCGGGCGGTGGTGCCGCTGGTGTGCAGGAGGAGCGCCAGGTCGCCCGGTTGGCCGGGGCCGGGCGACTGGGGCGGGCCACGCAGCGCCGCCGGCGGTTCCAGCCGGAAGCTTCCCGCGCCCTTGGCTGGCTCGGGGTGCAGCTCGACCACCGGGATGGACAGCTTCGCCGCCACGGTGCGCGCGGGCGAGCCGGCGCCCGCCTCCAGGATGAGCGCCTTCGGCTGCAGGTCTCCCAGGTAGAAATCGAATTCGTCCTCCCGATAGCCGGGATTGAGGGGCGCGGTGGCCGCGCCGGCGGCCACGCAGACGAATGCCGTGGCCATCTCGGGACCGTTGCGCAGGACGATCGCGACGCGATCGCCGCGTCCGATTCCCATCGCGTTCAGGTCGTCGATGGTGCGCGCGGCCAGGTCGCGAAGCGCGCGCCAGGTGAGAGGAGGCGCTTCGGGCGCGCCGATCGCGTTCGATGCCGCTTCGCCGCGGGAGAGCAGCAGGAAAAAGTTCTCCGAATCCTCCATATCTTGGCGTGTAGCATCTTGACGTTCCGCCCGCCATGGAACAGCCTTCGCGCCCTGACTTCAGGAGATGAACCCGATGAAACTCGTCGTCAACGGCTCGATTCGCGAAGTGGATGCGCCCGGCGACATGCCGCTGCTCTGGGTCCTTCGCGACCTGCTCCACATGACCGGCGTGAAGTACGGCTGCGGCATGGCCCAGTGCGGGGCTTGCACCGTCCACCTCGACGGCCACGCGGTGCGCTCGTGCGTGACGCCCGTCTCGGCGGTGGCCGGGCGGAAGGTCACCACCATCGAAGGTCTCTCGCCCGACGGCACGCACCCGGTGCAGCAGGCCTGGGCGGAGATCGACGTCGTCCAGTGCGGCTATTGCCAGTCCGGACAGATCATGTCCGCGGTCGCGCTGCTGGCGGAGAACCCCGCCCCAAGCGACGCCGACATCGACGTGGCACTGGCCGGAAACATCTGCCGCTGCGGCACCTACCAGCGGATCCGCGAGGCCGTGCACCGCGCCGCGGCGCTCAACAAGCGGGTGCAGCGATGAGCCCGTTGAGCCGGCGCGAGCTGTTGCGCTCCTCGCTGCTCTCCGGCGCGGGGCTGGTGATCGCATTTCACGTTCCCCGCAAGGCGCGGGCTGCCGGGCCCCCTCCGAAGGCGCCGCCCGACCCCAACGCCTTCGTCCGGGTGGGGCCGGACGGAACCGTCACCGTGCTGCTCTCCCACTCGGAAATGGGCCAGGGCGTCTGGACCGGGCTGGCGATGATGATCGCCGAGGAGCTGGACTGCGACTGGTCGAAGATCCGCGTCGAGCACGCGCCGGCCGCGCCGGTCTATGCGCACCCCGCCTTCGGTATGCAGATGACAGGCGGCTCGAGCACCACCTGGTCGGAGTTCGAGCGCTACCGGACGGTGGGAGCGATGGCGCGAGACATGCTCCTGCGCGCGGCGGCCGCGAAGTGGAGGACCGATCCGAAGAAGCTCAGCACCGCCAACGGATTCGTCACCGACGGCAAGCGGAAGCTTTCCTACGGCGATCTGGCGCTGGCAGCGCAGGCGCTCCAGCCCCCCAGGACAGTGACGCTCAAGGACAAGAAGGACTGGAAGATCCTGGGCAAGCCGACCCGCCGGCTCGACTCGCCGGAGAAGATCAACGGCAAGGCGCAGTTCGGCATCGACGTCCAGTTCGAGGGGCTTCGCACTGCCCTGATCGCGCGCGCGCCGGTCTTCGGGGGCACGGTGAAGTCGTTCGACGCGACGAAGGCCAAGGCGGTGCGCGGGGTCGAGAAGGTCGTGCAGGTGCCCTCGGGCATCGCGGTGATCGCGACCAACTACTGGAGCGCGAAGCAGGGACGCGACGCGCTGCAGATCGAGTGGAACGAGGGGTCCGGCGCCTCACTCGACACGGAAAAGATGCTCGCCAGCTATCGCGCGCAGGCCAGACAGGCCGGCGGCGCGGTCGCCGCCAAGAAGGGCGATGCCGACGCCGCGCTCGCATCCGCCAAGAAGCGCCTGGAGGCCGAGTACGACGTCCCGTATCTCGCCCATGCTCCGATGGAGCCGCTCAACTGCACAGTGCGATTGGAGGGCAACCGCTGCGAGATCTGGACCGGCACCCAGTTCCAGACGCTGGAGCAGGCGGTGGCGGCGAAGATCGCGGGCGTCCCGCCGGAGCACGTCTCGATCCAGACGCCGTTCCTGGGCGGCGGGTTCGGCCGCAGAGCGAACCCACGCGCTGACTTCGTCAGCGAAGCGGTCCATGTGGCCAAGGCGGCCGGCGTGCCGGTGAAGGTGGTCTGGACGCGCGAGGACGACATCCAGGGCGGGTTCTACCGGCCGCTGTTCCTCCACCGCATCGAAGTGGGCGTCGACGGCGACGGCCTGCCTTTGGCGTGGAAGCACAGCATCGTGGGCCAGTCGATTCTGGCCGGCACCCCGTTCGAGAAGCTCATGGTCAAGGACGGCATCGACGAAGCTTCGGTCGAGGGCGTCAAGGACTCGCCCTATCTCGAGCCGGTCGAGGCGAGGCGCATCACGCTGCACTCGCCGCAGAGCGAGGTGCCGGTCCTCTGGTGGCGCTCGGTGGGGAACACGCACACGGCGTTCGCGATGGAGAGCATGATCGACGAGCTGGCCTGGTCGGCAGGGCGCGACCCGGTCGAGTTCCGCGCCGGCCTGCTCAAGAACGCTCCCCGCCATCTGCGCGCGCTGCAACTCGCGGCGGAGAAGGCGGGCTGGGGACAGTCGCCGCCGAAGGGCCGGGCCCGGGGAGTCGCGGTCCACGAATCGTTCGGCAGCATCGTCGCCCAGGTGGCCGAGGTCTCGGTCGATCCCGACAAGAGCATCCAGGTGCACAAAGTGACCTGCGCGGTGGACTGTGGCACCGCCATCAACCCGCTGGGCATCGAGGCGCAGGTCCAGGGCAGCATCGCCTACGGGCTTTCGGCGGTGCTGCACAGCGAGCTGACGCTCAAGGACGGGCGGGTCGAGCAGAGCAATTTCCACGACTACCGGGTGCTGCGGATGCCCGACATGCCGCAGATCGAGGTGCACGTGATCGAGAGCGACGCCAAAATGGGCGGCATCGGCGAACCGGCCACGGCGCCGATCTCCGCCGCGGTGGCCAACGCGGTCTATGCGTTGACCCGGCAGCGGCTGCGCTCCTTGCCGCTGCGCCTCGTCTGATGGAGGACTCTCGATGAAGCCCTGGCTCCTCGCCCTGCCCCTCCTGGCCTGCTCGCACGCAACTCCGCAGCCCGCCGCGGCGGCCCCACCGCCTGCCGCGGCCGCGGCGGCGGCGGCGGCGGCGCCCGGGCCCGGACCGGCCGCCGGGGAAGCGATCGCGGCCTTCGAGACGGTCCGGACCGTCCTGCAGAGTCCCCGCTGCGTGAACTGCCACCCGGCCGGCGACGTGCCACTGCAGGGCGATGACGGACATCTCCACGAGCCGCCGATCACCCGCGGCCCCGAGGGCCGCGGCGTCGCCGGGACCTCCTGCTCCGCCTGCCACGGCAAGCAGAACCTGCCGGCCAGCTACGGCGCGCACGTGCCCCCGGGCGTGTCCACGGAATGGCGGCTACCGCCCGCCGACCACCGGCTGGTCTTCTGGGGACTCGATTCGAAAGCGCTCTGCGAGCAGATCAAGGACCCGAAGCGCAACGGCGGAAAATCACTCGCCGAGCTCACGCACCACATGACCGAGGACGCGCTGACGCTGTGGGGCTGGTCTCCGGGATACGGCCGCAAGCCGGTGGCAATCCCGCACGACCAGTTCGTGCGGGCCTACAAGACCTGGGCAGACGCCGGCATGCCCTGTGCGACGCGAACCGCGCAGAACCCCTAGACACCCAATCAGCTGCTGTCAGCGCCGGGCCGCGCAGATGCGCCCTGTGCCGCCCCGCGCGTGAACTGGTTCATCCACTCGTCGCCAAAAGCGCGCCGGGCTGCCAGGTCGTTGTGGAACCTGCAGAGCAGGCGGAGATTGTCGACGGTCGAAGCGCCTCCCGAAGCGAGCGGGACCCGGTGGTCGCACTCCACGCGTAAGGTGGAGCCGCAAACGCCCCCGGATTCCAGCGGCCATTGGCAGCGGCCACCATCGCGGGTCCAGACCTGGCGCTTCACCGCCGCCGGAATGTGCGATTCCGCCGGGGGATTCTCCTTGCGTGGATTCTCCTTGCGCGGCTTCTGTACCAGGCCCTTCCGCTTCGCGTCGCGCTTCAAGACCAGATCCAGACCCGCTTCCAGGATGTCCTCCGCCCTCAAGCTCGGGCGGGAGTGCGAAAGCGCAGCCCGAGCCGCTTGCAGCTTCTCGAGGAACCTCCGGGAGACTGTGATGTGGAGCCGTGACAGGTCCGCGGTGAGCGGCTCGGCCGCGTCGCGTCGGGCGGGCTTGGGCACCAAGGAGGCCGCAGTCTCACTCGGTTCAACCGGTTGAACTGCCGGCGCCGTCCCCACCCCCGGCGCGGCCGCAGGCCCAGGCGCAGGCGACGAGACAGCGCCCGCCGCCGCCGTGGAGGCCGGACGGAGCGCAGTGACGATGTCGCGATGCGGCGCAGCGCTGGCCGGCTGCAGGGCCGCCGCCACCGCCATGGCCTCCCGCTTCGAGCGCTGGAAGAACTTCGGGAGCATCTCGCGCCGGTTCTCGGGCGTGAGCACCCTCGCCAGGTGGACGATGCTGGTGATGCACAGCCGGCCGTCGCGAAGAGGCTCGACGATCTCCGGAAATCTCTGCACCAGCTCCGCTGCGGTCTTCCGATAGTGCGCGGCGCCCTTCGACAGGCCGAGCTCGCGGTGGAGGAAGTAGAAAAGGCTGGAGTGCCCGAGCTCCAGCCAGCCCTGCCGCCTGTCGAAATCCGCCAGGGCAACCAGAAACTCCGCCATGGCATCCTGCTCGCGGCGGAGGAGGTCGGCGAGCCGTCCGGCCAGAACGCGTGCGTGTGTCATTCCCCGAGTGTCGCACCCCGGTCTGACACGGCAGGCGTCAGAAGCGCAGCTCGCGCTCGCCCAGGCCCTCGAAGTGCCGCTCGACCTCGACGTCGCTCACTTGACCGAGCGAGCCGAATCGCCACCGCGGCTTCTGGTCCTTGTCGATCAGCACCGCCCGCACGCCTTCATAGAAGTCGTCTCCGGCGAGCACGTGCATCATCACCCGGTACTCGAGAATGAGCGCATCCTCGATCTCGAGACCTCGCCCCCGCTGCAGGATCCGGAACGCGAGCTTCAGGCTGAGCGGGGAGGCGCGCTCCATCGCGGCCAGCGCCTCCTTCGCCCACTCCCCAGGCTCGTTCCGGAGCGCGGCGACGATGGCCTCCACCGAGTCCTGACCGAAACAGCGGTCGATCGCGGGCCGCAGCGCTGCCAGCCTCGACTTCCCTGCATCGGCCCCGAAGCGCGCCAGCACCGCGTCCACCGCTCCGGACCCGCTCGCCAGCGCATCGGTGAGCTCGTCGAACCGGGCTTGCGGGACGAAGTGCCGCGCGAACCCCAGGTACATCCCGTCCCCCGCGCCGGCGCGCGCGCCGGTGAGCGAGAGGTAGAGGCCAATCCTTCCCGGCGCCCGTCCCAAGAACCGCGTCGCGGCGACGTCGGGAAAGGAGCCGATGAATACTTCCGGCATGGCGAAGACGGTGGTCTCCGAGGCGACGCAATGCGCTCCGTTCACCGAGAGGCCGGCTCCGCCGCCCATGGTGATGCCGTGGGTCAAGGCGATCCACGGCTTCCGGAAGCGGTGCAGGCGGCGCATGAAGCGGAACTCGTCGCGGAAGAGCTCCGTCTTGTAGTCGCCGGGTCCAGGCGCGTCGTCCCGCGACGCTTGGACCAGGCGCACGTCTCCGCCCGCGCAGAACGCGCGCCCTTCCCCGCGGAGCAGGACCGCACGGACCGAGCCGTCCGCTTCCCAGGTGGTGAGCTGCCGGTCGAAGGCGCGGATCATGTCCAGCGTCAGCGCGTTGAGCGCCTTGGGGCGGTTCAGCGTCGCGATGCCCAGTCCGCCCCGCTGATGAAACAGGATGTCGTCCGCCAAGACCGGCTCAGTCCGAGCGCGCCGCGATCCAGGACTCGACCTTGGGCCAGGTGCCCTTGGACGCGCCGCTGCCCGCCATCACGCCGATATGGCCGCCGGGCACGCGCAGCTCCTGCTTGTCCGGGCTTCCCACCTTGTCCAACAGCCGCGCCGATTGGCAGGGCGGAGTGATGTGGTCATCCTCGGCGATCACGTTGAGCAAGCTGGCCCGCAGGTTGTTCAGATCGACCTTCTCGCCCCGGACGGTCAGGGTCCCAGTGATCAGCTTGTTCCCGCGGTAGAAGTCGACGATGAACTGCCGGTAGACGCCGCCCGCCAGCGGGATGGCGTCGTTTACCCAGGTGTTCATCGCGTGCCAGGAATCGACCACCTTGGGATTGTCCAGGTTGTCGAGCAGCCGGAAGTAGCCTCCCACGAAGTTCTCCACCGGCTTGAGCATCTTGGCGCCGTAGTCGATCAGGCCGGCAGGCATGTTGCCGAAGGCCTGCAGCACCCGATCGACGTCGAAGTAGCGCTCCTCGGTCATGCGGGCGAGCGAGATCTGCTCCTTGTCCGTGAAGTCCAGCGGCGCGGTGAGCAGGACCAGGCTCTTCAGCCCCTCGGAATGCCCCCGCAGCGAGGCGTAGAGCGTGGAGAGCATGGCGCCGATGCACCAGCCGAGCAGGTTGAAGGTCTCGGAGCCGGAGACCTGCTTCACCTTCCGCACCGCTCGGGGGATGTACTCGAGCACGTAGTCCCCGAGATCCAGGTGGGCGTCCTCCGGACCCGGCACTCCCCAGTCGAGCAGGTAGAGGTCGTATCCCTTGTTCACCATGTACTCGACGAAACTGTTGCCCGGCCGCAGGTCGAGGATGGAGGACTTGTTCATCAGCGCGAAGATCAGCAGCAACGGAGTGCGGTGCCGCTCCTCAGGAGGCTTGACCGGCGTGTAGCGGTACAGAGTCGCCTTGTTGAGCGTCCAGATCGCCTGCCGCGGCGTCTTGCCGATGGGCGCCTTGGTGGTGGTGACCTTCACCAGATTCTCCACCATGGTGGAGACCCGATCGAGCAAGCCCGGCTCAGTCTTCTCGGCGGTGGCCATGGGTCAGGCTTCCTGAGCGGAGCTGGGGCGCGTCTCGGAGCCGGCGTCGCGATCGCGGGAGGACGTCCGCTGGGGCCGGGCGACGCCCACCGCGCGGCGAAGCTGCTCCAGCCCGGCGCCGAGATCGTCGATCGCCATCTCGATGTGCGTCAACCGCGTGGAGAGCGAGAGCACCTCCTCGCGGGAGGGCATGTTCAGGTTCGCGAGTACCTCGGACATCGCCGATTCCGCCGCCTTCCGGTAGAGGGCGACGGCGAGCAGGGTCGGCTTGGAGATCGCGCCCTGCACCCGCTGGTATTCGTGCGAGCTGGTGAGGCGCAGCATCAGCTTCGCCCACGCGTCCATGCCTCCGTCGCGCGCCTCCCGGATCAACTTGATCGGATCGAACCCCTTGTTTGCCTCGCTCATCGTCAGCTCCCTGCCCCTCTCACATGTAGACGCCGCCGTTGACGTTGATCTGCTGTCCGGTGATGTAATCGCCTTCGGCGCAGAGGAACGCGACGGCGCGCGCGATGTCCTCCGGCTTGCCGAACCGGCCCATGGGGATCTTGGTGAGGATCTGCTCCCGCACGTCGGGCGCCACCTTGGCCAGCATGTCCGTCTCGGTGAAGCCGGGCGCGATGGCGTTGACGGTCACGTTGTACTTGGCCACTTCGATGGCGACGCTCTTGGTGAAAGCGATGACGCCGCCCTTGCTGGCCGAGTAGTTGGCCTGCCCGAAGTTGCCGGCCTGCCCGACGAAGGAGCTGATGTTCACGACGCGCCCGAACTTGCGCTCGATCATCGGCTTCAGCGCCGCGCTGGTGCAGTAGTAGACGCTGTTCAGGTTGGTGTTGATCACGTCGGTCCAGTCGTCGTCGGTCAGCTTCCGCATCGAGCGGTCGCGGGTGATTCCCGCGTTGTTCACCAGCACGTCGAGGTGCCCCCACTGCTCGAGGACGGTGCCCACCAGGCTTCGCGCCTCGTCCTTGACGCTCACGTCGGCGCGGAAGAGGAGCGCGGTGCCGCCGCACGAGCGGATCTGGTCCGCCACCTCCCGGGCCTGCCCTTCTTCGCAGCGGTAGTTGAGAGCCACGCGGGCCCCGTCCTCCGCCAGCTTCAGCGCGATCGCGCGGCCGAGGCCGCGCGACGCGCCGGTCACGAGCGCCGTCCTGCCTTCCAGGCGAGCCATGGCAACCTCCGTTGAACGCTTGAGGGGGACACCATTCGATGGCGTCCCCCCCCCAAAGGGGAGGAACCCCTCCGCAAAGGGATCGATCAACTCGGTGCCGTTGTCGAGTCCGGCCGCCCGGTGGGCGACCGGACCTGTTCCTGTCCCTACGCCTTGGGGGCGAAGAGATCGGCCGCGTTGCGCGTGGCCGAGAGCACCAGCTTGCGCCACTCGCCGCCGAGCTGCTCGGCGAACGCGATCTGCTCGTGGGCGACGCGGGTCGCGCCCTCCACGAACTCGTTGATCTGGGCCACGCTCTTGCTCTGCAGCCTGTTCATCTCTGCCACGGCGGCCTCGAATCGGGCAGTCTGCTCGGCGATCAGCTTCTCGACTGCGGGAAGGGTCTTCTGGGTCTGTTCGGCCATGTTCGTTTCTCCAGTCTTGGGGGCCATCGGCCCACCGTTATTGTGCGCCGCAACATAACACCATCGAGGGGCGTGTCAACCACTATTTGTGCTGTGCAACATGCAGCGCGCCGTCGTGAAAGCGGTTGACGGCGGCGGTCGCCCCGGCTAACACTTGCGCCAGCAAGGGGAGTAGTTCACGCCGCTCGTGCGGCGTCGGGGAGATCGACATACCGGCTTCGGCCCGGTCCCCCACCCTGCAGCGCAGGGCGAACGAGACCTTCGGAACCAGGAACCATCCTGGCCGGAGCGTCGTTCGCCGCCACCGCGGCATCCGGCCAGCAAGCGGAGGACGGAATGTCGAACTGGTGGAAGATCGCGCTCGCCCTGTCGATCGCAGCGCCGGCGGTCGTTTTGCGGCTCTCCGGGGCGCATCTCGCCGCCCCGGTCGCCATGGCGGTCTTTGGCGCGGCGGTCGTCGCCTCCGCGTTCCTGCTCGTCTGGGCGGCCGAGGCGGCGCGCCACGACATCTCGGGGAACCTCGCCACCGCGATCCTCGCGGTGATCGCGGTCCTCCCGGAGTACGCCGTGGACCTGTACTTCGCCTGGAGCGCGGGGCACATTCCCCAGAACGCCCAATACGCTGCCGCGAACATGACCGGCAGCAACCGGCTGCTGCTCGGCCTGGGCTGGCCGTTCGTCGCGCTGCTGTTCGCCTGGGGACTGCGCAGGCGGGGCGAGCCGCCCCGCGGGGTTCGCCTGCACGAAGGGAGGCGGATCGAGCTGGCCTTCCTCGCCGCCGCGAGCGTGTACTGCCTGGTGATTCCCTTCACCCGGCGGCTGGCCTGGTACGACGCGGCCGTCCTGCTCCCGCTGTTTCTCGCGTATTTGTGGCGCGCGGCGCAGGGTGAGCGCGCAGAACCCGTCCTGGTCGGCGTCGCGAAGCAGGTCGGCGACCTTCCGCGGCGGGCGCGGCGCGCCACTGTCGTCGCGCTCTTTGCCGTGGCGGGGTTCGTCATCCTGGTCGCGGCCGAACCGTTCGCGGGCGCGCTGGTCCAGGGCGGCAAGGTCCTCGGCATCGACGAGTTCCTGCTCGTCCAGTGGCTCGCGCCCCTTGCCTCGGAGTCTCCGGAGCTTCTCGTCGCCGCCGTGCTCGCCCTGCGCGGCCACGAGGATGCCGCTTTGGGCACCCTCCTCTCCTCGAAGGTGAACCAGTGGACGCTGCTGGTCGGGAGCCTGCCGCTCGCGTTTCTCATCGGAGGCGGCCCGGCCGCCGGGATCGCCCTCGACGCGCGCCAGACGGAAGAGTTCATCCTCACCTCCGCGCAAACGGTGCTCGGGTTCGCCGTGCTCATCGACCTCCGGCTGGCGATCTGGGAGTCCGTCGCCCTGCTGGTCCTCTTCGCGGCGCAGTTTCCGTTTCCGCAGACCGGGGTCAGGCTGGGGTTCAGCGTCGCTTACGCGGCGATTGCGATTGCGCTCATCATCCGCGGCAGACGTGAGTTGCCCCGGATCGCGCGCGCTCCCCTGCAGTGAACGCAGGGCCGCGCGGAGACCCACTGCCGAATGACCTCGCTCAAGCGTAGCCCCTTCGCCACCTCCGGTGGCCGCGGCTACCGGGGCTTTTTCTTCAGGCTCTTCTTGATCTCGTCCAACTCCCGCCTCAGGGCTGCCACGTCGTCCCCTCCCGCTGGAGCGGCCGGTGCCTGCCGCGGAGGGGCCGGCCAGGCCGGACCGCCCATGCTGAAGGAGCGCGGGAGGCCGTAGCTGCCGAATGGGTTGAACGGCGCCATGGCTTGGACCCCCTGCTTGGTCTGCAGATACACCTCCAGCGCCCAGGTCACGTACTGGCCGAGGAATTCGGCCAGCGCGTCGTCCCCCATGCGGATGAGCTGAACGAGGAGCGCCTGGGGAAGCAGCCGCCCCGCTCCTCGTCCCTCGACGATGATCTGCGCCAGCGTCGCGGTGGTCAGGTCGTCGCCGCTCTTGGCGTCGACCACGCGCACGTCCTTGCCTTGGCGGACGCTCTTTGCGAGCTCCTCCAGCGTGATGTACCGGCTCTGGTCCGTGTCATACAGCCGGCGGTTCCCGTACTTCTTGACCAGCACGCCGACCTCCATCGCCTCTGCTGCGAAGCGGTGGACATTGCGCTGCACCGCACAGAAGCTTGACAGCGTGGGGCGTACTCTCCAGCATTGGCCCGGCAGGGTCAATGCAGGAGACCCCGATGACCCGAGCCGCCGAACTACAGCTCTCCTCTGGCCGCTTGCACGCCTTGCGCGCTGGTCCCGACAGTGGCGCACCGGTGATCTGCGTCCCCGGACTCTCGGCGAACGCACACAGCTTCGACGCGATCGCGGAGACGCTCGCCCGCGCAGGCCGCCAGGTCCTTGCCCTCGATCTCCGCGGCCGCGGCCTGAGTCCAGCCACCGCCCCAGGTACGTACGGCTGGCGCCGCCACGCCGAGGATGTGCTGGAAGCGGCCAGGAAACTTGGCTTCGCTTCCTTCGATCTCGTCGGCCATTCCATGGGCGCGTTCGTCTCGATGCAGGCCGCGGCGCTCGACGCGGGACCGATCCGGCGCCTGGTCCTGATCGACGCCGTAGGCGTTCCAGAGCCGGCCGCGCTCCTGCCCATCGTTGCTGCAGTGCAGCGACTGGACCTGGTCTACCCGACCGAGGAGGGCTACCTCGCGCTCATCCAGCGGCAGGGCGCGGCGGAGCCCTGGAAGGCTCTCTGGGAGGCGCATTATCGCTCCGATCTCGAGCCCGTTGCCTCCGGAGTGCGGCCCCGGACGTCCAAGGCCGCGGTCGTCGAGGACATGGTCTACGCCTCGCAGCAGGACGCGAGGAGCTTCTGGCCGTCCCTGACGATGCCCACGCTCCTGGTCCGCGCGGCGCGCCCGCTGCTGCCCGGCACGGGGTTCGTGGTGGGCGCCAATTTGCGCGACGCCTTCCTCGCGACCGTGTCCTCCGCCGAGGGCGTCGAGATCGACGCCAATCACTACGGCGTGATGGCGCACCCCGACGCGCTGCGAGCGATCGCCAGCTTCCTCACTTGTTGACGAGCTGCCTCGGGACCCGGAACACGAGCAAGCTGGCCAGCGTCATCGACGCCGCGATCACGAGCAGCGCCGGGCTGGGGGAACCGGTCCGGTCCTTGATCCACCCCACCATGTAGGGCGCGACGAAGCCCGAGATGTTCCCGACCGAGTTCACGAAGGCGATGCCTGCCGCGGCCGCCGCACCGCCCAGGAAGGCGCCGGGCAGGTTCCAGAACTGCGACACGGTGGTGCAGACGCCGGCCGCTCCGACGGTCAAGAACACCATGGAGAGCAGCGTGTCGTGGCTGAAGGCGGTGCTCAGCGCCAGCCCGAGCGCGCCCAGGAAGCCGGGGATGGCGAGATGCCACCTGCGCTCGCGCTGGTGGTCCGAGTGGTGGCTGGTCGCGATCATGGCGATGGTGCCCACGCCGTAGGGGATGGCGGTGAGCAGGCCGACGTCGAGCGGGTCCTTCACGCCGGCGGCCTTGATCAGGGAGGGAAGCCAGAAGCTGACGCCGTAGAGGCCCATGAGGAAGAGCGCGTAGGTGACGGCCAGCAGCCATACCTTGGGCTCGCTGAACGCGTCTTTCATCGAGTGGTGCTCCTTCTTGCCCGCCTCGGCCTTGACCGCCTCTTCGAGCACTCGCTTCTCCGGCTCGCTCAGCCACTTTGCCTGCCGGATGCCGTCGGTCAGGTAGAAGAGCGCGACGACGCCGGCCAGGAACGCCGGCAGGGCTTCGAGCAGGAAGAGCCACTGCCAGCCGCGCCAGCCGTTGACGCCGTGGAAGTGCTGCATGATCCAGCCGGACACCGGGCCGCCGATCACACCCGAGATGGGAATGCCCGTCAGGAACATCGCCATCACCCGCCCGCGCCGATGCGCCGGGTACCAGTACGTCAAGTACAAGAGGATGCCGGGAATGAACCCGGCTTCCGCCGCGCCGAGGAAGAAGCGCAGGACGTAGAAGGAAGCGGGCGTCTTCACGAACATCATCACGCCCGCCAGGATCCCCCAGGTGATCATGATGCGCCCGATCCAGACCCGGGCGCCCACCCGGTACATGATCAAGTTGCTCGGCACCTCGAAGAGGAAGTACCCGATGAAGAAGATGCCCGCGCCGAGCCCATAGACGGTCTCGCTGAATTTCAGGTCGCTGAGCATCTGCAGCTTCGCGAACCCGACGTTCACGCGGTCGAGATAGGCGAAGACGTAGCAGGCGAAGAGGAACGGCAACAGGCGCCAGGTCACCTTCGAGTACGCCACTCCCTCGACGACCCGGCGTTCGCTGTCAGGAATGAGGCCCGGCACCGCGCCGGCCACGGTTGTGCTCGCCATCACATCCCCCGCTTCTAGAAGACCGGATTCTCGCGGTACGTCCCCCACAGCTTCTTCAGCTTCTCGACGATGTCGCCCATGCTGGCGCCCTCCCGCACCAGCTCGATGGTCACCGGCATGATGTTGGCCGACTCGTCCTTCGCCACCCGCACCAGCTGATCGAGCAGGGCGGAGACCTTGGCGTTGTCGCGCTCCTTGCGCACGCGCCTGAGGCGGTTGATCTGCCGCTCCGCGGTGGTCTCGTCGTGAGGATGGATCTCGACGTCGAACTTCTCGTCCGGCTCGACGTACTTGTTGACGCCGATGACGGGCTTCTCGCCGGTCTGCTTCTTGATGGCGGTGTCGTACGCGTAGTCGGCGATGTGCTTCTGGAACCAGCTCTCCTTGATCAACTTGATGGTGCCGCCGAGCTTGTCCACCTCGTCGATGATCTCGAAGATCTTCTTCTCGTAGTCGTTGGTCAGCGACTCCAGGAAGTACGAGCCGCCGAGCGGGTCGACGACGTTCGCCGCGTTCGTCTCTTCGGCGATGATCTGCTGCGTGCGCAAGGCGATCTTCATCGCCTCCTCGGTGGGGATGGCGAACGCCTCGTCCATGCCATTGGTGTGCAGGCTCTGCGCACCGCCCAGCACGGCGGAGAGCGCCTGGAACGCCGTGCGGACGACGTTGATCTTGTACTGCGGCCGCGTGAGGCTCGCCGCCGCCGTCTGGCAGTGGAAGCGGAGCCGCATCGACTCCGGGTTCTTGGCGCCGAACCGGTCGCGCATGATCCTCGCATAGGCGCGGCGCACGGCCCGGAACTTGGCGATCTCCTCGAAGAAGTCGTTCTGGCAGACGAAGAAGAACGCCAGGCGGGGCGCGAACTCGTCCACGTTCATGCCCGTCTTGGTGACTTCCTCGACGTAGGTGATCAGGTTGCAGAGGGTGAACGCCACCTCGTGCAGCGGAGAAGAGCCGGCTTCCGAGATGTGGTAGCCCGAGATGTTGATCGGGTTGTACCGCTTCATGTTGCGCGCGCAGTAGGTGATGCAGTCGCGCACGATCCGCACCGACGGATCGATGGGGAAGGTGTACTCCTTCTGCGCCATGTACTCCTTGAGGATGTCCGCCTGGATGGTCCCCGAGAGCTTGTTCAGATCGAACCCGCGCTTCTCCGCCAGCACCACGTACATGGCGAGCAGGATCCAGGCGCTGGGATTGATGGTCATGGAGACGGAGATCTTCTCCAGATCGATCCCGTCGAAGAGCGCCTCCATGTCGGCGACGGTGTCGACCGCGACGCCTTCGCGCCCCACCTCGCCCTCGGACATTGGATGATCGGAGTCGTAGCCCATCAAGGTGGGCATGTCGAAGTCGACGGAGAGGCCGGTCTGGCCCTGGGAGATGAGGTACTTGAAGCGCTTGTTGGTGTCCTCGCCGGTCCCGAAGCCCGCGATCTGCCGCATGGTCCAGTGCCGGCTGCGGTACATGGTCGGGTACGGGCCGCGCGTGAAGGGGAAGCGCCCGGGAAGTCCGACGTCCTCGACCGGGGTGTCCTGGATGTCGAGCACGGTGTAGGTGCGCTTCACCGGGAATCCGCCGCTCGTATAGAACTGGTCCTTCCTCTCTTTCTGCTTGGCGAGGAAGGACTTCACCTCGCGCTGCTCCCAGTCTTGGACTTCCTTCTGCACGGCCTCGGGGTTGTCCAGCTCGATCTTGCTCATGGGGTCAGGCTCCGATTCCTTCAATCAGTTGCTCACCGGCGGTGTACGGGTTGATCTCGCGCGACACGAGGCGGTCAGCCAGGGCGCGGACGCGGCCGGCGCTGCGCTCCTGGAAGCGGATGCGCAGCAGGTCCTCGGCCGTCTTCAGCATGCGGAACTCGGCGATCTTGCGGCTCCGGGCGCGCCCGGCCTCGGAGGTCTCGAGGAACGCCTTGTGCTTCTCCAGAGCGGAGACGAGCTCCTCGAATCCCTCGCCCTTCATCGAGCTGGTGGCGACGACCGGGGGCCGCCACGCCGAGCTCGAATCGAGCGAGATGCCCAGCGCCAGCATCTGCTTGAGGTCGCTGATGGTGCTGCGCGCGTCGGGGCGATCGCTCTTGCTCACCACGTGGATGTCGGCGATCTCGAGGATCCCCGCCTTGATGGCCTGGATCTCGTCGCCCAGGCCCGGGGCGGAGACGACCAGCGTGGTGTGCGAAGCGCTGGCGACTTCCACCTCGTCCTGCCCGACGCCGACGGTCTCGATCAGGATGTAGTCGTAGCCGGCGACGTCCAGGATGTCGACGGAGTCGAGGGTCGCCCGGGCCATGCCGCCGAGGGCGCCGCGGGTCGCCATGCTGCGGATGTACACGCCTTCGTCCCCCGCCAGGTCGCTCATGCGGATGCGATCGCCCATGATCGAGCCGCCCGAGTACGGGCTCGAGGGATCGATGGCGATGATCCCCACCTTGTGCCCGAGCTTGCGCAGGCGACCCGCGAGCACCGAGACCATGGTGGACTTCCCGCTGCCCGGCACGCCGGTGATGCCGATGACGTGCGACTTGCCGGCGCGCACATACACCTCACCCAGCGTCTCCCGGCACTCGGGATCCGCCGCTTCCGCGCGGCTGAGCAGCCGCGCGATGGCGGCCACGTCGCCCTCGAGAACACGCGGAAGCAGGTCGCGGGAAGAGACCCTGCTCATCGCGGAAGGTCCTTCCCTAGCTTCTGGTTCAGCTCGCGGAAGACCTCGCGATCGTCGACTACGCGGCGCGCCTTGAAGTCGGTGCGTGGGAAGGTGCCGGGTGCCACGACCTCCACGCCTGCGCGCAGGCCGAGCATGGTGTGGATGCGCTTCGCCACCATCTCCTTGAACGCAGCGAGCTTTCCCTGCTTCTCCACGTCCGACGTCGGCTCGACACGCAGGAGCAGCTCGTCCATCTTGGCGCCGCTGCGGCTGATGATGATGCGGTGCTCGCCGCCGTAGCCCTCCACCTGATTCAAGGCCGCGTCGATCTCGCTCGGGTACACGTTCTCGCCGCGAATGGTGAACATGTCGTCGATGCGTCCGAAGATCCCGTTGGGCAGGCGCGGGTAGGTGCGGCCGCACGGATTGGGGTCGTTGGTCCACTGCGTGAGATCGCCGGAGACCAGCCGGATCATCGGCTGCGAGGTGCGCTCGAGCTGGGTGTACACGGGCGTGCCCCGCTGGCCGTACGGAACGCGGTGGAAGGTGCCCGGATCGCAGATCTCGGTGTAGACGACGTCCTGCCAGCACAACATGCCGGAGGTCTGCTCCGACCCCGCCACGTTCATCCACGGCGTGATCTCCGCCATGGACCCGGAGTCGTAGACCTTGGCGTTGTACGACTGCTCGATGCGGTCCTTGACGCCGGGCACCGACGCGCCCGGCTCGCCGGAGAAGAACAACCGCTTGATTCCGAAGTTCTTCGGATCGAGGCCTTCCTTCTCCGCCACCTCGGCGAGGTAGAGCGCGAACGAGGGCGTCCCGTAGAACGCTTGCGGCTTCATGGTGTTCATCCACTGCACCGCGCGCGAGGACATGCCGGGCGCGCCTGCGCCGAACGGGAACGCCTTGCAGCCCAGGCGCTCGGAACCGGAGAGCGCGCCCCAGCTCCCCATGTAGAGGCTGAAGATGGCGGCGACGAACACCATGTCGCCCGGGCGGATGCCCATCCCGTACATGATGCGCGCGTGCGCGTTGGCGATGTTGCGCCAGTCATTGCACCCGACAGCGAAAGCCGTCGGAATGCCGGTGGTCCCGGAAGTTCCATGAACATGGAACACTTCCGACTCCGGAATGCACAAATAGTCGCCGAAGGGCCGCACCCGCTCCTGCGCCTTGCGTAGATCGGCCTTCGTGATCACCGGGCACTTCGACTCGAAGTCCTCGAGCGACTTGATCTGGTCGGGGTGGAAGCCGGCCTCGTCCCACTTCTTGCGGTAGAAGGGCGCCTTCTCATAGGCGTAGCGGCACACCTCGCAGAGGCGCTGCACGATGGCGCGCTCCCGATCCCCCGCGGGCATCGTCTCACGCCTGGGGAACCAGTAGCGGCTTCCGGCCTCAGGCCTGTACGTATCGTCGTAGCGCGGCGGCCACGACCAGTATTCCATCTCGCTCATTGTGGACCCCCGTTCTGGCTTACCTGGGCCCGCGCTCGCGGACCAGGCGGCGTACGGTCTCGACGATCACGTTGGGAGGCGTGTCCTGGAGCAGGATCTCGGCCACCCCCATCTTCTTCAGCGCGGTCACGTCCTCGTCGGGGATCACTCCTCCGCCGACGAGGATCATGTCGCTCACGCCCCTCTCCTTGAGGCGCTTCATGATGCGGGGGAAGGCGGTCATGTGGGCGCCCGACAGGAGACTGACCCCGAGCACGTCGACGTCTTCCTGGACAGCGGCGTCGACCACCTCTTCCGGAGTGCGGTGCAGTCCGGTGTAGACCACGTCCATGCCTGCATCGCGCAGGCAACGGGAGACGACGCGGACGCCGCGATCGTGCCCGTCCAGTCCGACCTTCGCCATCAGCACTCGAATGTTCTCGGCCATTCAACCTCCGGACGGGGAAAGGGGCGTCCGCTCTGGCGCTCGCTCCGTATGTCGTATGCGAAACACGCTACTGACAGATCCGTGGGACCTTGTCAAGCAGGGTAGATGGAAACGCACTGGCGCGGACGCCCCGATTTCTGCTAG
Source organism: Myxococcales bacterium (assembly GCA_036513415.1). Classification (GTDB taxonomy): domain Bacteria; phylum Myxococcota; class Myxococcia; order Myxococcales; family 40CM-4-68-19; genus 40CM-4-68-19. Next base: position 105,485 of record DATBZA010000177.1, read on the forward strand.
ATCTCATTTCGCATGCGAAATGCCAGTGTAGACCTCCTGAAGCCCGGCCCGACTTTGATCGAGCAGGCCTACGACGCGATCCTCGCCGCCATCTGCGACGGGAGGCTGGCGCCCGGCGCCCGCCTCAACCAGGACGGTCTGGCGGCGCGCATGGGCATCTCGCGCCAGCCGGTGGGACAGGCCCTGTCCATCCTCAAGGCCCAGAACTTCGTTCGCGACACGGGGCGTCGCGGCATGATCGTCGCGCCGCTCGAGCGCGAGTTCTTCCGCGCCGCGTACGAGCTCCGCGAGGCGCTCGACTCGCTGGCCGCGAGCCTGGCCGCGCAGCGGTGCACCTCGCGGGACGCCGCCGAGGGACGCAAGCTGATCGCGGAAGGTCGCGAGGCGGCGAAGTCCGGCCGCGTCGACGCGCTGGTCGAAGCGGACATGGGCTTCCACCTCTGGATCTGCCGCGTCGCCGGCAACCCGCTCCTCGCCGACACGATCCGCCTCTATTGGAACCATCTCCGGCGCGCCATGACGCAGGTGTTGCAGAAGCCTGCGCGCCACCGCGAGATCTGGAACGAGCATGAAGCCATCGTGGACGCGATGGCCGCGCACGACTCGGTCGAGGCCTCTCGCCGGGCCACGTTCCATGCGCGGGAGGCCGGCAAGAACGTCGCCAGGTCGATGCCCGCGGGGCCGGCGGGCATCGGCGCCGCTCGCGGGGTCGTCTCCCTCTCCGACGAGCCCCCGCGCTCCCCTGCCCCGCGCCGGCGCAAGGCGCTGCCCTAGGATGCGCGCTTGAACCCGCCCAAGCCCACCGCCAGCTCCGCGGCCGGCGTGGTGGCGCGCTTTCTCAAAGCGCGGGGCGTCGAGCGCATCTTCGCCCTCTGTGGCGGACACATCATGCCCCTCTGGATGCGCGCCGACGCCGAGGGGATCCGCATCGTCGACGTGCGCGACGAGCGCGCCGCGGTCCACATGGCGCATGCCCACGCCGAGCTGACCGGCAAGCTCGGGGTCGCGCTCGTCACCGCGGGCCCCGGCCTCACGAACGCGATCACCGGCATCGCCAACGCCCACGTCTCCAGGGCGCCGGTGCTGGTGCTGTCGGGCGTCGTTCCCACCCCACAAGAAAACCGCGGCGGGCTGCAGGACATGGTTCACACCGATCTGGTGCGGACCATCACGCGCTACGCGCGCACCGTGCGCGAACCCGCCCTGGTGCTGCAAGAGCTCGATGAAGCGGTGTCGCGCGCCTTTGGACAGGGCGGCGAGCCCGGCCCCGTCTACCTCGACTTCCCCACCGACACCCTGCGCGCCGAGGTGGCCCTGCGGGTGCAGCTCGAGGAGCACTTCCGGCCCAAGCCGCCGGCCCTGCTCCTGCCCGATCCGAAGGCCGTCGACGCGGCGGTGGAGCTGCTCTGGTCGGCGCGGAGGCCGCTGGTGATCACGGGGCGCGGCGCGCGTGGCGCGGGGCCCGAGCTGCGGCGCTTTCTCGACAAGCTCGGCGCGGTCTACCTCGACACCGGCGAGAGCCGCGGGCTGGTTCCCGACGAGCATCCCTCCGTCGTCGCCGCCACGCGCGGCACGGTGATGACCGAGGCGGACGTGGTCGTCACCGTCGGGCGCCGGCTCGACTTCCAGCTCGCGTTCGGATCGCCGGCCGTATTCGGCGGAGCGCGATTCGTGCGCATCGCCGATGCGGCTTCCGAGCTGCGCGACAACCGCCGGGGCGAGGTGGAGCTGTTCGCAAGCCCCGCCGCCGCCCTCGCCGCCCTCTCCAGCGCGGCTTCCGATCGGCCCTCCGCCGTCGACCGGGACTGGGCATCGGGGCTGCGCAAGCGGCACCTCGAGCGCGCCGAGAAGCTGCGCGCGACCATGGCGAGCACGCCCGACGGCAGCGATGGACGCATGCATCCGAATCGGCTGCTGGCCGCTCTGCAGGCGAAGCTCCCGCGAGACGCGATCGTGGTCGCCGACGGAGGCGACTTCCTCAGCTTCGCCCGGGTAGGCCTGTCTTCCCGCTCGTACTTAGACCCCGGCCCGTTCGGCTGCATCGGGGTGGGCGTGCCGTTCGGTATCGCCGCCAGCCTCGCCTTTCCCGATCGGCTGGTGCTGGTGGCCACCGGGGACGGCTCCTTCGGATTCAATGCCATCGAGCTGGACACTGCCGTGCGCCACCGCGCTCCGGCGGTGTTCGTGGTGGCGAACAACGGCGCCTGGCAGATCGAGGTGCACGACCAGGCTTCGACCTACGGGAGGGTCGCCGGCACCCGGCTGCAGTTCGCCGATCATGCGGGCATGGCCCGCGCGTTCGGAATGCACGCGGAGCGGGTGGAGCGGGCGGAGGACCTGCCCGCCGCGATCGATCGCGCGTTCGTCCGGAGACCTGCGTTGCTCGACGTGGTGGTCACGCCGGAGGCCGTCTCCGCCGACGCGAAGTCGGGGCTGGCGTGGGTGCCCGATCTCCAACCGCTGGCCGCCTGGGACGACGCCGAACGCGCCTGGCGCCAAGGTTGAAATCAGCTGAAATCGGTCTGAGCGCCGGCTCGACCTCGGACGGCGTCATCGCGGGCATCCAGCGGGGAGCGAAGCTGATTCATGACCGCGGCCTCAAGCTCGTCCAGGCGACGATCACCTCGGCCCTGGGCAACAACACGGCCAACCCGATGGCGGACGTTCGACCGCGACAACCGGCGCAAAGTGGTGAACGTCTTCATCCGCGGGGCCGGCATCTTCGAGAGCATGGCGGACATGGATGCGGCCACCGTCAACCCATCGACGGGGATGATGCGCGACGAGTTCCTCACCAACAGCACGCTCGGGACCATCGACCATCTGCATCCCAACCGGGCCGGTTACCTCTCGATGGCGAAGACGATCGACATCCGCGTGCTCGCCCCGCCGAGCCGCGGCCATCGCGACGACGACGACTGAGACCCGGAGCCCACCGTGCCCGAGGCAGCGTTGCCGCCGGTTTCGCATTGATCCGGCGCCGCAACCAAGGGCATGATGCGCCACTCATCAACCAAGAGGACCCCTCCATGCGGATGAACTTCATTCTGGGCACCGTTGCGCTCGCGATCACATTCAGCGGCACCGCTGCTGCGACCACCCGGTGCGAACGCATCCTGCAGCGCTTCGGCGCCCGCCTGGCGGACGCCACCTGCACTGAGAGCCCGGACCTCACCACCACCAACCCGAACACCACGCCTGCGAACAACTCCATCCAGGGGCTGCCGCCGTTCGCCTTCACCCCGGTGACCGACCGGGGCGTCATCGCGCCCGACGCGCTCAACAAGACGCCGATCACGAAGATCGTGCCGGGCCTGCAGATCAACGCGCGCATCGCGTCGGACCCGCACGGCGAAGCGCGGTTCCTCCTGCGGCTGCCCGACGACTGGAACGGCCGCCTGGTGGTCGCAGGCGCGTCGGGGACGCGCAGCGAATTCAACGGCGACTTCGCCTGGAGCGACTACGTGGTGCAGAAGGGCTACGCGTACGCCTCGCAGAACAAGGGCATCCTCAACCTGTACTTCCCCGCGACGGGCTCGGCCGATCCGCTCGCCTGCCGCCTCAATCCGTCGTCGACGCTCTTCGTGCACTTCTACGACAACGATCCCGGCCAGGAGTTCAGCCGCTGGGCCGGCTTCATGGCCGAGGCCGCGCGGCTCGCGCGTCGAGGATTGGACGCCCACTACGGCCGCGAGCCGCGCCGGACGTACGCGGTGGGCACGTCGAACGGCGGCTACCAGGTGCGAAAAGCGGTCGAGTCCTATCCTGAGCTGTTCGACGGCGGCGTCGACTGGGAGGGAACGTTCGTCGACGCCGAGCGCCCGAATCTGCTCACCGATCTGCCCCCGGCGATCCTGAACTTTCCCGACTATGTCGCGTCTGGCCGCGACCCGAACAGCACCGCGGCCAAGAACATCCGGGCGGCGTCCTATCCCCCAGACATCGTCGCGAGCGCCACGAGCTCGATGTGGACCAACTACTCGAATAGCTTCTGGGAAGTGACCCAGTGCCAGTGGCAGAAGCGGCTCGACCCGACCTACGACACCTACGGAGCCGGCACGGGCACGTACAACTACTGGGCGCGCCGCTCGCTGAGCGACGTCGGTGCGCAGATCGAAGCGTTCGAGACCACAGGGAAGATCCGGCGCACGCTGATCACCGTCGCGGGAACGATGGATGCGCTCCTGCCGATCGACCATCACGCCCGCGCGTATGCGCGCAAGGTGGCCGCGGAGCAGGCCGAGCGCGGCGATGACGACGAGGGCGATGGCAAGGCGGCGTATCGCCTCTACGAGGTCCAGAACGGCAACCACATCGAGACGTACAAGTCGCCGCCGCAGGCTGCGACGCCGCCGGCGAACACGTTCCCCCAACTCGAGTTCATCGAGCCCCACGCGCAGCGCGCCTTCGATCTCCTGGTCGACGCGGTAGAGCACCGGGCCGGGCTGCCGCCGTCCCAGTGCATCCCTCGCGGCGGGGCGATCGCCTCCAGCCCGACACAGGCTGGCCACTGCGCCAGTCTCTTCGTGCCGTAGACCGCCAGGTCTCCCGCCGACGCTCAAGGACCCGCCCAGTCTTGCGAATGGGCGGCGCTTGCGGTAACGCAGCAGCCCTCGACCCCAGGAGACGCCATGAGTCTCGCGCGCCGGTGGCCGCTTCCTCTCGTCCTGCTGCTCACCGCCGTGGCGTGCAAGGAACAGGGCGCCCAGGGACCCGCTGCAGCCGGCGGTGGCGGCGCGGTCATCGGCGCCGCCCTCAGCCTCACCGGCCCCGCCGCCTCCTACGGCGCCCAGCAGCGCGCCGGCATCCAGGCTGCCCTCGACGACGTCAACCAGGGTGGAGGCGTGAAGCTGACCCCTCTCATCGAGGACGACGCGTCGACCAAGGAACAGGGCATCACCGTGTTCCAGAAGTTCATCAACCGCGACAAGGTGAGCGCCATCATCGGTCCCACCCTCTCGAACACGGCCAGCGCGGCCGACCCGCTGGCGCAGCAGGCGAAGGTGCCGGTCCTGGGCATCTCCAACACCGCGGCCACCGGCATCACGGACATCGGCAACTACATCTGGCGCGACTCGCTCACCGAGGCGCAAGTGATCCCCGGCGCCTTCAAGAAGGCGAAGGAGAAGCTGCAGTTCAATACCGCCGGCGTTCTCTACGGCAACGACGACGTCTTTACCAAGGCCGGCTACGACGTGATGCAGAAGGCGCTCGCCGACCAGGGAGTGAAAGTGGTCGGCACCCAGACCTTCGCCAAGCCCGACCGCGACTACAACGCGCAGCTCACGGCGCTGATCGCGGCCAAGCCCGACGTGCTGGTGGTCTCCGCCCTGGCCGACAACGCTGCGTCCATCGTCGCGCAGGCGCGCCAGCGCGGCTGGACCGGGCCCATCCTGGGCGGCAACGGCTTCAACAGCCCTGCCTTCATCAAGAACGCCGGCGCCGCCGCCGAGGGCGTGATGGTGGGCACCTCCTGGAACTCGCTCAGCCAGGACCCCGCCAACCAGAAGTTCCTCGCCGCGATGAAGAAGGCCGGCGTGAACCCCGACCAGTTCTCCGCCCAGGCGTACACCGGGGTGATCATCCTGGCCGAAGCCATCCGCCAGTCAGGCGGCAAGACGGGCCGCGAGGACATCGAGGCCGGGCTGGGCAAGTTGAAGGACCTGGAGACGCCGCTGGGCAAGTTCTCGTTCACGCCCGGCCGGGACGCGCAGCACGAGCCTAGCGTGCAACAAGTGAAGGACGGCAAGTTCCAGATCGTCCAGTAGATGGGCCAGCAAGCCCTCAACGGCGTCTTCGTGGGGAGCATCTACGCGCTCTTCGCCGTCGGGTACACGCTGGTGTTCGGCGTCCTGGACATCCTGAACCTGGCCCACGCCGCTGTCTTCACGCTGGCCGCCTTCATCGCCCTCGCGCTGGTGGACGCGCACCTTCCACTCTGGCTTGCGCTGCCGCTCGCGGTGGCCGCCGCCGGCCTGATCGGCATCGTGCTAGAGCGGCTCGCCTTCCGTCCCTTGCGGGGGCGGGCCGACTCGAACATCTCCGGCCTGATCAGCTCCCTCGCCATGGCCACGGTCTTCGAGGCCATCGCGCTGCAGATCTTCGGACCCGACATCTCGCGCTTTCCCCAGGGCACGTTCCCAGACCGCATGATCCGGATCGGCGGCGCGAGCGCATCCTTGCTGCAGCTCTGCATCGTGGGCACCTCGGTGGTGCTGATGGCGGTGCTCACGCTCTTGCTCGCGCGCACGCGGCTGGGGCGGCAGATCCGTGCGGTCGCGGAAAGCCCTCGCGCGGCCCGCATCCTGGGGGTGAACGTCGATCGCGCCATTGCCATGGCCTTCTTCCTCTCCTCGGCGCTGGGCGGCGCGGCCGGCGTCCTCTTTGGGCTCGCCTTCAATTCCATCTCGCCGGACGTGGGCCGCAGCGTGGAGCTGAAGGGCCTGGCGGTGATCATCCTGGGGGGCATGGGCAGCGTCCCTGGCGCCGTGGTCGCCGGCTTCGCCCTCGGGCTCATCGAGGTCTTCACCGTCGCGCACCTCGGGTCGTCGTTCCGTGACGCGGTCTCGTTCGCTGTCCTGTTCCTGGTGCTGATCGCCAGGCCGCGCGGCCTGTTCGGGCGGGCCGCGGCGCGCGAGGCTTGAGCGATGACCGATCTCTTCCTCGCTTACGAGTCCCTGTTCGCCTTCGTGGGGATCAACGGCCTGCTGGCGCTCTCGGTCTACGCGACGCTCTGTTGCGGCCAGCTCTCGCTCGCCAACGCGGGGTTCATGGCCATCGGCGCGTACACCGGCGCGCTGATCACGTTGCGCGCGCCTGGCGTGCCGTTCATCGCGGCGCTCGCCGCCTCCGCTCTCGCGCCGGCGCTGATCGCGGTGCCGCTCGGATTGCCGGTCCTGCGTCTTCGCGGCGTGTTCCTCGCCATCGCCACCGTGGGCTTCGGCGAGGTGGTGCGCCTCTTCTTCGTCAACTGGGACTACACCAACGGCGCGCTGGGGCTGGTGGCGATCCCGCAGCGCACGCACCTCTGGACCATCGCGCTGGCTCTCGCTCTCGCCCTGTACGTGCTCGGACGGCTCCGCGGCTCGCGCACTGGATACGCGCTGGAAGCGATCCGCGAGGACGAGACCGCGGCGCGCACCATGGGCATCTACACCACCGGGCACAAGCTCGCGATGCTGGTCCTGGGGGCCGCGCTTGCGGGCCTGGCCGGAGGGCTGGAGGCGCACCACACCTTCATGGTCGCTCCCGGCGGGTTCGCCTTCGGGCGCGTGGTCGACATGCTGGTGCAGGCGGTGGTCGGCGGCACCGCGGCCTTCTACGGGCCGGTGGTGGGCGCGGCGTTCCTGACCGTCTTGCCCGAGGTCCTGCGCGAAGCCGGAGCGCGGCTGGGACTTGCGCCCGGACCGTTCCGGCTCTTCCTGAACGGCGCCATCCTCCTCGCGGTGATCCTCTACCTGCCCAACGGCCTGGTCTCCCTGCCGGCGCGGTTCCGGCGCCGCGCGCGGGGAATGGCATGAGCCTCAGTCTCGCCGGCGTATCGCGCGCGTTCGGCGGCGTCCGCGCGGTGGACGATGCGACGTTCACGGTCGCGGATGCCGAGGTGCACGGCCTGATCGGTCCCAACGGCGCGGGCAAGACCACGCTGCTCAACCTCATCTCCGGTCTGCTCCAGCCCACCAGCGGGAGGATCGAGCTGGACGGGCGCCGCATCGACCGGCTGCCGCCCCATCGGGTGGCCGCGCTGGGCGTGGCCCGCACCTACCAGAACATCCGGCTGTTCGCAGGGCTCTCCGCGGCCGACAACGTGGTGGTCGGCGAGCATCTGCGCAGGCACGCGCCGTTCTGGCCGCGGCTGCTGCTCCTGCCCTCGGCCCAGCGCGAGGAGCGCGCGGCCCGCGAGGCCGCGGAGGCGCTGCTCTCGCGCGTCGGACTGCGCGAGCGGGCCGGCACCCCGGCATTCAGCCTTTCCTACGGCGAGCAGCGTCGCGTCGAGATCGCGCGCGCCCTGGCGTCGCAGCCGACGCTAGTGCTGCTGGACGAGCCGACCGCGGGCATGAACCCCAACGAGGCGGCCGCAGTCGCGCGGCTGGTGCGCGAGGTGGCGCGCGAAGGGCGCACGGTGCTGCTCATCGAGCACAACGTCCGCCTGGTCATGGAGGTCTGCGACCGGATCACGGTGCTCAACTTCGGCAAGGTCATCGCCCGCGGCGCGCCCGCACAGATCGCGCAGGACCCGGCCGTGATCGCCGCCTACCTCGGAGATGGTTCGTGAGCGCGCCAGCGCTGGAGGTGCGCGACCTGAGCGTCGCGTACGGGCATGTCGAGGCCGTGCGCGGCGTGTCGCTGACCGTCGGGGCGGGCGAGATCGTCGCGCTCATCGGCCCCAACGGCGCGGGCAAGAGCAGCACGCTGAACGCCATCGCCGGCCTGGTGCGCCCGAAAGGCGGGTCCGTCCGTCTCGAGGGCCGCGAGCTCGCCGGGTTGCCCCCGCACGGAGCGGTAGCGGCCGGAATCGTGCTGGTGCCGGAGGGCCGCGCCATCCTGCAGCGCATGTCCGTGGCGGAGAACCTCCTCGTCGGCTCCGAGGCGCGGCCCTGGCCCGGCGGCCGCGAGGAGGCGCGGGCCGCCATCGACGCGCAGGTCAAGCGCTTCCCTTCGTTGCAGCGCCGGCTCCACGTCCCGGCCGGCGCGCTCTCGGGCGGCGAGCAGCAGATGCTGGCCATCGCGCGCGGCCTGCTGCAGCGGCCCAGGATCCTCCTGCTCGATGAGCCGTCGATGGGTCTCGCGCCCGTGCTGGTGCGGCAGATCTTCGACATCATCCGCGACATCCACCGGGAGGGCACCACCATCCTCCTGGTGGAGCAGAATGCGCGCATGGCGCTGCAGACGGCGCAGCAGGCGTACGTGCTGGAGCGCGGCGAAGTCGCGCTCCAGGGGCCGGCCGGTCAGCTCGCCCAGGACCCGCGGCTGCAGGCGGCCTACCTGGGCGGAGACGTCGCATGACCGGGCGCCTGATCCAGACGGAGGCGCTCCATCGCTGGACGATGGATCTGTGGAGGGCCGCTGGCTCCAGCGAGCTCGAAGCGACGCGGGTCGCCGACCACCTGGTGGCCGCGAATCTGGCCGGCCATGATTCCCACGGGGTGGGAATGACGCCCCGCTACATGAAGGCGCTGCTGGGGGGCGAGCTGGAGCTGAACCGGACCGTGGAGATCGCGGCCGACAGCGGCGGCCTTCTGGTGGTGGAGGGCCACCGCGGCCTCGGCCAGTCGGTCGCGTTCCAGGCGATGGAGATCGCCATCGATCGCGCCCGCCGGGGCGGCGTGTGCGTGATGGGCCTGAGGAATGCGCACCACATCGGGCGGGTCGGCCACTGGGCGGAGCAGGCGGTGGCGAGCGGGCTGGTGTCCATCCACTTCACCAACGCAGTCTCGGCCCCGCCGATGGTTGCGCCACACGGCGGAGCGCAGGCGCGCTTCCTCACCAATCCGTTCACGGTCGGCATCCCGGGACCGGGCGGCGAGCCCATCGTGCTCGACTTCGCCACCAGCGCCGTCGCGCAGGGCAAGGTGCGGGTGGCCTACAACAAGAGGGACAAGGTGCCGCCCGGGTGCCTGATCGATGCGCAGGGCCGGCCGACGGACGACCCCGCGGTCCTGTTCGAGCCCGAGGAAGGCCCGCGCGGCGCGCTGGTCACCTTCGCGGGACACAAGGGGTATGCGCTGGCGATGATCTGCGAGCTGCTCGGCGCGGCGCTCACCGGCGGGCCGACGACCCGGCCCGCGAACATGACCATGAAGCATGCCATCTGGAACAACATGCTCGCCATCGTCTTCGATCCAAGAAGGCTCGGGTCCGGCGCCTCGTTCGAGGCGGAAGCGCGCAGCTTCATCGACTGGGTGCGCTCGGCGCCGTTGACCGGGGCGATCGATTCCATCCTGATGCCCGGAGATCCGGAGCGCCGATCGCGAATGGAGCGCGCCGAGGCGGTGCCCGTCGACGGCGGCACTCTTCTGGAGCTCGATGAAGCGGCGGCGGCGATCGCACGCGCCCGGGGAAGTTCGCCAGGCCCCCTCTCCGCCGTCGTCCCCTGAAGACCCGCTGGGATGGCGCGTGTGAACGCGATCGCAGGCCGGGGGCTTGCATTTCGCCCCGCCGAGTCGCTCTACTGTCGCCCGATGGCGAGCATCGAACGCCATGTCACGCGGGAAGTGCTCGGTCTGGACGCTTCCACCAGCTGCCGCGAAGCGGCGCGGCTGATGGCGGAGAAGCGCATCGGCGCCGTCGCGGTCAAGGAGGGGGGCAAGACCATCGGTCTGGTGACCGAGCGCGAGCTCGTCTATGAGGTGCTGGCGAGCGGCGGCGTGTGCGATCAACCGATCGCGAAATCGATGCGCCGCGACCTCCCCCTCATCCCCGCCGCCACCTCCGAGACCGAGTGCGCGGACCTGATGCGCGTCCACTTCACGCGCCACCTGCTGGTCGGGGAGAAAGGCGCGGTGGTCGGCATCATCTCCATGCGCGACGTGATTCAGCTGATGCTGGACGAGAAGCAGTGGCTGATCGACGAGCTGCAGATCTACATCTCCGGCCGCTAGCGGCCTCCCCCCGGGCCCCATGAGAGTGGCCGTCCTGAAAGAGAGCGTGGAAGGCGAGAAGCGGGTTGCCGCCGTTCCGGCGACGGTGGAGAAGATGGTGGGCGCCGGGATCGAGGTGCTGGTCGAGGCCGGGGCGGGCGTCGCTTCCGGTTTCTCCGACGCGGACTACCGGGGTGCCGGCGCGAAGGTGCACGCCCGGCCCGAGACCACGCTCTCGGACGGCGACGTCGTGCTCAAGGTGCAGCGCCCGTCGGCGCAGGAGCTGGACCGTATCCCCGAGCGCGCCGTCCTGGTCGCGTACAGCCTGCAAGCGCGCGGAGATGCGTGGGTGTCCGAGGCTTGGAAGCGCCGCCGGATCAGCGCCCTCTCCCTGGATCTGCTGCCCAGGATCGCGCGGGCCCAGAGCATGGACGTGCTCAGCTCCATGGCCAACATCGCCGGGTACAAGAGCGTGCTCCTCGCCGCCAACGCGTTGGCCAAGTTCTTCCCCATGCTGATGACCGCGGCGGGGACCGTCCTTCCCGCCAAGGTGTTCGTCCTCGGCGCGGGTGTGGCGGGCCTGCAGGCCGTCGCCACCGCACGGCGGCTAGGGGCGCTGGTGAGCGCCTTCGACATCCGGCCGGTCGTCAAGGAGCAGGTGGAGAGCCTGGGAGCGCGCTTCGTGGCGGTGGGCCTCGACGAGCATGCCGAGGACGCAAAGGGCTACGCCAAGGAGGTCTCTGCCGAGGCGGCCCGCAAGCAAAGGGATCTCCTGCTCGACGAGCTGAGAACGACCGACGCCTGCATCACCACCGCCCTGGTTCCGGGCAAGCGCGCGCCGACGCTGATCACCGGGGAGATGGTGAGAGCGATGAAGCCCGGATCGGTCATCGTGGATCTCGCCGCCGAGCAGGGAGGCAACTGCGAATGGACCGAACCGGGCAAGGAGATCGTCCGGGAAGGGGTCAGCATCCTCGGGCCGGTGAACCTGGTCAGCGAGATGGCCTTCCAGGCCTCGCAGCTCTACTCGCGCAACGTGCTCAACTTGCTGCTCCATCTCTACGACCGCCAGGGAAAGAAGATGTCCCTGGATGCCGCCGATGAGATCGTCAAAGGCTGTCTGATCGCGCACGCCGGGGAGGTGCTCCAGGCGGTGTGAGGGGGTTCCATGATCGATATCGGTTTGATCGGCGACCTGTACGTCTTCGTGCTGGCGGGCTTCCTCGGCTACCAGGTGATCTCCAGGGTCTCACCCCTGCTCCACACCCCGCTGATGTCGGCCACGAACGCCATCTCGGGAATCTCGCTGGTCGGCTCGCTGGTGGTCGCCGGCGCCGGATACAACGAGATCAGCACCCTGCTGGGATTCGTCGCCGTGACCGCCTCCACCATCAACGTGGTGGGCGGGTTCCTCATCACGGACCGCATCCTCAAGATGTTCCGCGCGGCAGGCGCCGGCCCTGCCCCAGGCGGCGGGAGCGCGAAGGGCACCGCCTCCGGAAGCAAATAGCATGCGCCGGGACCTGCTCCAGCTCTTCTACCTGGTCTCCGCGATCCTCTTCGTCATGGGCCTGCGGGGGCTCAGCCATCCGAAGACCGCGCGCCGCGGCATGTTCCTCGCCGAGCTGGGCATGCTGCTCGCGATCATCGGATCGCTGCTGCACCACGAGATCATCGACTACCGGTGGATCGCCGCCGGCCTCGTCCTCGGAACGGCGATCGGCGTGCCGATGGCGATGTGGATTCCCATGACCGCCGTTCCCCAGCGCACCGCGCTCTCGCACTCGTTCGGCGCCCTGGCCGCGTCGTTGATCGGAATCTCCGAGTACTACCGGCATGGCGCCGCGCTCGGCTCGGTCCGGGTAGGCGTGATCGGCGTCGAGGTGATGCTGGGCTCGCTGACCTTCACCGGCAGCCTGATGGCGGCGGGGAAGCTGCAGGGACTGATCCGCGGGTACCCCATCACCTGGCGGGGGCAGAACTTCTCCAACCTGTCGATCCTCGGCGCGATGCTGGCGCTGATCGTCGCGCTCATGTTCGTCCCCAGCTCCACGGCGGCGTTCTACTCCATGGTCGGGCTGGCCTTCTTCTTCGGCGTTCTCTTCATCCTGCCCATCGGCGCGGCGGACATGCCGGTGGTGATCGCCTTGCTGAACTCCTACGCGGGCCTGACCGACGCGGCCATGGGCTTCATGCTCGACAACAAGATCCAGATCATCACCGGCTCGCTCGACGGGTCGTCCGGCTTCATCCTCTCCATCCTCATGTGCCGTGCGATGAACCGGTCGATCACCAACGTGCTCTTCGGGGCCTTCGGCAAGGTGCAGGACAACCCGGCCGAGCTGGAGGGCAAGAAGCCCATCCGGCAGATCTCGGTGGAGGAGGCGGCCGAGCTGTTGGGGACTTCCCGATCGGTGGTCTTCGTTCCGGGGTACGGAATGGCTGTCTCCCAGGCACAGCACCGGGTCCGCGAAGTGGCCGACATGCTGAAGAACAAGGGCGTGCAGGTCCGCTACGGGATCCACGCAGTGGCCGGGCGGATGCCCGGGCACATGAACGTGCTGCTCGCCGAGGCCAACGTGCCCTACGACGAGCTGTACGACATGGACCAGATCAACTCCCAGTTCCCGGAGACCGACGTGGTGGTGGTGGTGGGCGCGAACGACGTCGTCAACCCGGCCGCGAAGCGGATGCGGGGGAGTCCCATCTACGGGATGCCCATCCTGGAGGTCGAGAAGGCGAGGGTCGTGATCGTCTGCAAGCGAAGCCTGGCCGTCGGCTTCGCCGGCATCGACAACGAGCTCTACTACGGCGACAAGACACTGATGCTCTTCGGCGATGCGAAGGAGACGATGGTGAAGCTGACGGCGGCGCTCAAGGAATAAAGCTCAGCCCGTGCCGGCGACCAGCTCGGCGCGGATCACTTCCTCGAGCTTCGCGATCACCTCATGCTTGGTGCGGCCTTCCTGGTCGTTCCAGCTCACGATCGCGCAATGACATCCATAGCCGCCGAGCGAGCACGCGGGGACCTTCAGGCGCTCTCCTACGGACCGCAGCGCTCTCCGGTAGAGCGCTTCATCCTCGCCGGCCGCCGCCAGCAGCGCCCCGGTGAGACAGTAGCTCCCTCCGGGTTCCCGCTCGAGGAGCTGGGTCCATCCGTGCGTGCGCAAGAGATCGCGCGCCATCGACAGCAGCCGCACTGAGGGCACCCTGCTCTTGCGGGGAATGGACTCGATATACTGGTCGACGCGAGCGCGGAAGGAGTCGTCGGCGCCGACGAATTGCACGCCGACCCCGGGGGCCAGCCGGAGCGACCGCGACACGAAAGGTGTCCTGACATGGATGACCTTGGCATGGACCGGAACGGGACCCTCGCCGTCCGGCAGCTCGAGCGCGACGGAGACCACCGCGCCGACGGGAAGCTCCGTATCCGTGCGGACGAACATGCCCGTGCTGCTGATGTTCGTCGCTTCTCCCGAGACGGACCCTGGCACCCCCGAGAACGCGACCTTCAACGAGGCCGGATAGCGGTGAGCCGGAACTGGTCGCTGCATGGCGCCTCCCTGCGGCTTCTCCCGTCGTACCGGCCGCTTACAGTAGGTTTCAAGGAGACGAGCGGTGCCCCAGCGGGACCTGCGCGCGCGATCCGGGCTAGGGACCTACATCTGACCCAAACGTATGGTTCTGTCGCTGCGGTCCTTTACTGCGAGTGCGAGTGCGGCCATGCTTGGTGAGTCTGGGTAGTGGAGGGCCCGATGATGCATCGCGAACCCGCCATCCGGTGCGGAGCCCGGCAAGGGGACCGGCTGTGCAGGCGCCGGCCGACGGTGGCCTTCATCATCGGCGGCGGCGGGAACCCGCCGCTGCTCCGCTGCGCCTCGGACGCCGACGAGCTGAGAGAAGCGCTCGGCCGGTTCCTGCGCGAAGGAACCTGGACGGAGGAGCGCATCGCGGTCGCGGTCGATCCAGGAGATCTGTGAGCGCCGGCGCCGAGGTCAGCGTGGACGGCGGGCGCTTGCGGGCCCGGCGCCTGCGCAGGTGCGAAAGCCGGCCAGCACGTCGCGCCGATCGGGCGGATAGAAGTTGCGCCAGGTGTTGCGCAAGAGCCGCCCCCGGGTTGCCCAGCAGCCGCCGCGAAGCACCTTGTGAGGCGAGGAGAACCAGGGCTGCGAGTACTCCTTGTAGGGATCGGCCACGAAGCCCGGATAAGGCGCGAAGTCGGTGGCCGTCCATTCCCAGACGTTGCCGACCATCTGCCTGCAGCCGTACGCGCTGTCGCCTTCGGGGTGGGCCGCGACGTCGACCGGACCGCCGGCGCGGGCGTCGAGGTTGGCGCGCCGGGCGTCCGGCGGGGAATCTCCCCAGGGAAAGCGCCGCTTGGCCGGCGTGGCGGCCGCGAGCTCCCACTCGGCCTCGGTGGGGAGGCGGCGTCCGGCCCAGTTGCAGTACGCCTCGGCCTCATACCAGCAGACGTGGATGACGGGCTCGTGCGGGGCCAACGGCTGCAGCGAGTCGTACCTGCGCTGGACGCGCCCTTCTTCCCAGTACACGGGCCTCCGGGCCTGGGCCAGATCATGCCAGCGCCAGCCCGCTTCGCTCCAGAGGCGGGAGTCGCGATACCCGCCATCCTCGACGAACCCGGCGTACTCGTCGTTGGTCACGGGCGCGCGCGCGATGCGAAAGGAGGCGACGTCGACCGGATGCGCCCACTTCTCGTTGTCGAACACGAACGGCTCGCCCGCTTTGGCGCCGAGAAGCAGGCGCGCTCCCTCGACCTCCACGTCGCCGGGGAGCGGCCCGGCCCCGCGCTCCGGCGCGACGCGCGCGATCACGGGTTCGGGATAGGCCAGCGTCTGCCGCGTATACGCGAACGCCTCGCCGTGCATGTCCTCGTGGAAGAGCGCCAGCCGGTGGAAATAGCCCGTCTCATCGGGGGCCGCGCCGAGAGCCTCGAGCGACCGCTCGAGAGTCTCCGCCAGGTAGCGCAGGACCCGCGGTCGGGCCAGCAGCGGAAGGTCCCAGCGGGTTTCGTGCGCGACCGCGGCGGAGTCATAGAGCGCGTCCACCCCCGGGATCGCCGGAGGCCGGCTGCGCGCGTGGCGCAGGATCCAGAACTCCTGGAACCAGGCGACGTGACCCATCTCCCAGAGAATCGGGTTCACGATCTCGAGGCGGGGGCCCATCCAGCGGGCATCGTCGAGGTCGATGACGAGCTCCAAGGTGCGCGCGCGGGCGTCGCGCAGGGCGGCGGCCATTGGATCCATCTCGGCGCTGAGCATAGTCTGCGTGCCCGTGCGCGTCGCGCTGATCTGTCCCGTCCCACCAAGGTCGCGGCTTGGCAATCGCGTCACCGCGCTTCGCTGGCAGCGCATCCTGCGCGAGCTGGGGCATCGGGCCTTCATCGCGACCGCCGATACGTCGCGGGACTTCGACGGCATGATCGCCCTTCACGCCCGCAAGTCGGCGGAGGCGGTGCGCGCGTCGCGGCAAACGCACCCGGCGCGGCCCGTTGCGGTGGCGCTCACCGGGACCGACCTGTACCACGACATCCACCATGACCTCGCCGCGCAGCGGTCGCTCCAGCTTGCCGACTGGCTGATCGTGCTTCATAGCGGAGCGCAGCGCGAGCTGCCGCCCCGGCTGCGGCACAAGGTCCGGCTGGTGCCTCAATCGGCGCCAAAGGTGCGAAGCAAGCCGCGTCCCGCCGCCGGCACTTTCGACGTGGCGGTGGTGGCGCACATGCGGAAGGTGAAAGATCCCCTCCGGACTGCCCGCGCGGCACGCCTGCTGCCCGCCGATTCCCGCATCCGCGTCCTGCACGCGGGCAGGCCGCTGGACGACGAGATGAAGCGCGACGCCCTCCTCGAGCAGCGCGCGAATCCGCGCTACCGCTGGCTGGGCGAGCTGCCTCGCTGGAAGGCGCGGGCACTGATCGCGCGTTCGCGGCTTCTGGCGGTCACGTCGGAGATGGAGGGCGGCGCCAACGTGGTGTCGGAAGCCCTGGCGGCGGATACCCCCGTGATCGCGTCGCGCATCCCCGCCATGGAGGCGATCCTCGGCCGGTCCTATCCGGGTCTTTTTCCACTGGGATCGACGGAGGCGCTGGCACGCCTGCTCAGCCGGGCCGAGCGGGACCCCGCTTTCCTCGCGGAGCTGCGCCGGCGGTGCCGCGCGCGCCGGGGAGTGGTATCTCCAGCGCGCGAGAGAGCAGCGCTGCGACGCCTCCTGGCGGAGCTTGGCAGCCAGGTGCGGACGAGCCGCGCGCCGCCGCGCAGGTGAGGAAGGAGGCATGACGTGACTTTCGACGTCATCGTGATCGGAAGCGGTCAGGCGGGAGTGCCGCTTGCGAATCGGCTGGCCGGCGCCGGAAAGCGGGTGCTCCTTGCCGAGCGCGCCGATCTGGGCGGGACCTGCATCAACACGGGCTGCACGCCGACCAAGACGATGATGGCGAGCGCCCGCGCCGCCCACGTCGCTCGCACCGCAGGCCGACTGGGTGTGCGCACTGGGCAGGTGGACGTCGACCTCGCGGCCGTGGTGGACCGCAAGGATGCGATCGTGCGGCGGTGGCGCGAGGGCGTGAGCAAGCGACTTGAAGTCAACGGTTTGACAGTCGTCCGGGCCCAGGCGCGGTTCGTCGGCGAACGGCAGGTGGATGTCGGCGGCGAGGTGCACGGCGCGGAGATCGTGATCATCAACGTCGGCGCGCGGCCGCTGGTGCCGCCGATCGACGGTCTGGCCCAGGTGCCGTCGCTCGACAACGCGACGGTGATGCAGCTGCGCGAGCTCCCCGCGCACCTGCTCGTGCTCGGCGGCGGGTACATCGGCTGCGAGTTCGGCCAGATGTTCCGCCGGCTCGGGTCGCGGGTGACCATCGTCGACCAAGTCGGGCACCTCATGTCCCGCGAGGACCCGGAGATCTCCTCGGCCCTGGAGGACGTCTTCCGGGCGGAGGAGATCACGCTGGAGCTGGGCGCCAGGACCACGCGCGTCGAAGGACGCGCTGGAGAGATCACTCTGACGCTCGGCAACGGCAAGAAGCTGCGGGGGTCTCACCTCCTGGTCGCGGTCGGCCGGCGGCCCAATACCGACGACCTCGGCTGCGAGAAGGCGGGCATCGCTCTCGACCAGAAGGGCTTCGTCGTCGCCGACGACCAGTACCGGACCAGCGCCAAAGGGGTCTACGCCGTCGGCGACGTTCTGGGTGGACCGCAGTTCACGCACACCAGCTGGGACGATCATCGCCTGCTCTTCGACATCCTGCGGGGCCGATCGCGCCGGAGCCGATTCGAGCGCTTCATCCCCTACACGGCCTTCACCGATCCACAAGTTGCCGGGGTCGGAGTGACGGAGAAAGAAGCGCGCGAGCGCGGCGTCCCCTTCGAGAGCGCCAGCATGCCCTTCGGGGACATCGCCCGGGCGGTGGAGGTGGACGAAACCGCCGGCCTGATGAAGGTCCTCGTCGATCCAAAGACGGAGCGGGTGGTGGGCGCGGCCCTGGTCGGCGCCGAGGCCGGCGAGCTGGTCCACGTCTTCGTCGCCCTGATGCAGGCGGGGGCCTCCGCCCGGGCGATCGTCGACGCGGAGTTCGTCCATCCCACCTTCGCGGAGGGCGTCCAGTCGCTGGTGATGAAGCTCGAGCGGTTCTCGCTGAGATGAGGAATCGATGAGGACGGACGAGCGGAAGCGCTGCCCATGGGCGGGCACGGACCCGGCCATGCGCGCCTACCACGACGAGGAGTGGGGTCGGCCGGTGCACGACGATCGGGTCCTGTTCGAGTTCCTCACGCTCGAGGGCGCGCAGGCGGGGCTCTCCTGGAGCACGATCCTGCGCAAGCGCGAGGGGTACCGCCGGGCCTTTGCCGGATTCGATCCAGGCTATCGTTCCGGAACGAGCTGGGCGAAGCGGCCTGGGCGTGGATGCGAACGAGCTCTGCCGACGCGAGCTGTGTTTGGCTGTTCGTGGAGCGGCAGAGCGCGCAGGTGTGCTGGTCCCGCGACAACTCGTTCTGGAACGAGTTCAACTGTCAACACCAGGTTCGACCGGTTGAACCTGGTTCATCGGCCGTACAGACGGGCCAACCACAAAATGTGCTTCGACTATCCAGCCAGCGCAGCTGCGAGATGATCGCTGTTTACGGCCATCTCAAGCTAATCGTGCGCCCGGGAGATGTGAGGGATCATGAGCTCCGGAACGAGTTGGCGCGCCGCCCACGAGCGGCCGGCACCACGAGCACGCTGTCGACACACGTATTGATTTGGGCAGACCTTCCGAGGGTCGGTCGCCACCGCAGCCGCAACCTCCGTGGTCGCAGCCCGGGACCAACAAACGCGCTCCGGTAATGAGACACGTTCTCTAAACTAGCCGGCGGGCGCTCCGTCCGGGAAGCCGGACTCGCTCGCTTCCTCTCCCGCTTCCGATTTGAGGTGTGGATTGCGTTCCATGAAGCGGATGCAGGCGTTCCAGCGCAGGATGGCGTCGTCGTTTCCGGCCGGGCTGGAAGCCATCGCCTTCGCGTACCCATCCATCGCCTCGAGGAAGAAGCCGGAGGCGAGGCTGGGGTGCGCTCCCCGCCGCAGCCGCGACTTGCCCCACCTCTCGGCGATCACCCCGGAGTAGTAGGCCCGCTCGTACTCCCCTCGCAGCTTCGCCAGCACCCGGTTGGCATCGCCTGCGCCCACGTCGTGGTTCTTGCCGAACTGGTCGGTGATGGCGAGGAGCAGCATCACCAGCACCTCCTGGTTGTCGGCATCGACCTGGAGGATGTCGAGGCAGATGCTTTCCGCCTCCTCCGGCTCGTTGAGCAGCCGGTAGCGCTCCGCTTTGGCAATGGCCCTGGGAATGCCCGCGCTGGAGATCGGCTTGAGCTCGAACATGATGCCCTCCTCTTCCGTCAGCTGCCGCGGAAGAGCCGGAACAGCTTCCGGAGCGGATCGTACATCTCGTCCACCACCCTTTCCTTGAGGGGGATGATGGCGTTGTCGGTGATGTTGATCTCTTCCGGACAGACCCGCGTGCAGCACTTGGTGATGTTGCAGAGCCCGATTCCCTGGGTTTCCTTCAGCTCCGCGAGCCGGTCCTCGGTGTCGAGCGGATGCATCTCCAGCGCCGCCACGTAGGCGAAGAACCGGGGGCCGATGAAGCTTTCCTCAAGGTGGTGCTCACGGAGCACGTGACAGACGTCCTGGCAGAGATAGCACTCGATGCACTTGCGGAACTCCTGGACGCGCTCGATGTCCGCCTGGTCGATGCGCCAGGTGCCGTCGGGCGCGTCGGGCGGGCGGGGCTTGAACCTCTTGATGCCCTTCTTCACCTGGAAGTTCCAGGAGACGTCGGTGACCAGGTCCTTGATCAGCGGGAAGGTCTTCATCGGCGCGAGCGCGACCGGGCGCTGGAGAGGGAGATCGCTCATCCGCGTCATGCACATCAACCGCGGGAGGCCGTTGATCTCCGCCGAGCACGAGCCGCACTTGCCGGCCTTGCAGTTCCAGCGCACCGCCAGATCGCCGGCCTGATCCGCCTGGATGCGGTGGACCGCGTCCAGGACCACCATCCCCTCGGAAACTTCGGTGGTGTAGTCGCGGAAAGCGCCGCCCTGGGCGTCGCCGCGCCAGATGGAGAATGTCGCGTTCACTTCATCTCCTCGATGATCTGCTTCAGCTCCGCGGGAATCTCCGGGATCGGCCGGCGCTCGACGCGCATCTCGCCGCCGGGACCCTTCATCACCACCACGTTCACCCGGGCGAACGCCGGATCGGGCCCGGGAAGGTCGTCCCGGAAGTGGGCACCTCGGCTCTCCTTCCGTTCGAGCGCCGAGCGGGCCACCGCCTCGGAGACGATGATCAGGTTGCGCAGGTCGAGGGCGGTGTGCCAACCGGGGTTGTAGGCGCGATTGCCGTCGACGCGCACGCGCGCGGCGCGCTCGCGCAGCTTCGCCAGATGCTCCAGGGCCAGCGCCATCTCGCTCTCGCGGCGTACGATGCCGACCATGTCCTGCATCATTTCCTGCAGGTCGTGTTGCACCCGGTAGGCTTCCGCGCCGCCTTCGCTCCCCTCCCCCTCGAACGGAGCTAGCGCGGCGCGCGCCGCCGCATCGACCTGGCCCTGGTCGATCTGCCCGGCACGGCGATCCTTGACGTATCGGGCCGCGTGCGCGCCGGCGCGCTGGCCGAAGACCAGCAGGTCCGAAAGCGAGTTCCCACCCAGCCGGTTCGCGCCGTGCAGGCCGGCGGCGCACTCTCCCGCCGCGAAGAGGCCCGGGACGCTCGACATCTGCGTCTCCGCGTCGACGCGCACTCCGCCCATGATGTAGTGCGTGGTCGGCCCGACCTCCATCGGCTGCCGGGTGATGTCGATGTCCGCCAGCTTGAGGAACTGGTGGTACATGCTCGGCAGCTTCTTGCGGATGACCGCCTCGGCGTCCGGCAACCGCCGCTTGATCCAGGAGATGTCGAGAAAGACGCCGCCGTGCGGGCTCCCCCGCCCTTCGCGGATCTCGCGCATGATGCAGCGCGCGACGTGGTCGCGGGTCAGGAGCTCCGGCGGCCTGCGCGCGCTCTTGTCGCCCTGGGTGTAGCGCCAGCCTTCTTCCTCGTTGTCGGCGGTCTGGCTGCGATAGTTCTCCGGAATGGCGTCGAAGAGGAAGCGCCGGCCTTCCTTGTTGAGCAGCACGCCCCCCTCGCCGCGGACGCCCTCGGTGACGAGGATGCCCTGCACGCTGGGCGGCCAGACCATCCCGGTGGGATGGAACTGGACGAACTCCATGTCCATCAGCTCGGCGCCCGCGTCGTACGCGAGCGCCTGCCCGTCGCCGGTGTACTCCCAGCTGTTGCTGGTGATCCGGTAGGCCTTTCCGATTCCGCCGGTGGCGAGCACGATCGCGCCCGCGCGAAAGAGGTGGAGCAGCCCCTTCTCGCGATCGTACGCCAGGGCGCCGGAGACGCGCTCTCCGTCCTTGAGCAACGAAACCACCGTGTACTCCATGTGGACGTCGATGCCCTGGTGGATGCCGTGGTCCTGGAGCGTGCGGATCATCTCCAGTCCGGTGCGATCCCCGACGTGCGCCAGCCGCGGGTAGCGGTGCCCGCCGAAGTTGCGCTGGAGGATCCGCCCGTCCCGGGTGCGATCGAAGAGCGCGCCCCAGGCCTCCAACTCGCGAACGCGCGCGGGGGCCTCCCTGGCGTGCAGCTCCGCCATCCGCCAGTTGTTGACGTACTGGCCGCCGCGCATGGTGTCCGCGAAATGCACCTTCCAGCTGTCGCGCTCGTCGACGTTGGAGAGCGCCGCAGCGATGCCGCCCTCGGCCATCACCGTGTGTGCCTTGCCGAGCAGCGACTTGCACACCAGGCCGACGGAAACCTTGGCCGTCGAAGCCTCGATGGCCGCGCGCAGGCCGGCGCCCCCGGCGCCGATCACCAGCACGTCGTGCTCGTGCGTCTGTACCTGGGCCGTCAGATGATCCTCCAATCGCGGATCACGCCCATCGAGCATAGCCGGACGTAGAGATCGGCCAGGGCCACGCCGAACAGGCTCGTCCAGGCCCACGCCATGTGCCGGCGGTTGAGGCAGCTGACGCAGTCGTAGGCGGCCTTGCGCACCGGCGCCCCGGCCATCCGGTCGAGAGCGCCGCCCGCGAGGTGGCGCAGCGAATGGCATCCGAGCGCGTACCCGCCGAGCAGGATCGTGTTGGCCAGGAGGACCAGCGTACCCACGCCGATGCCGAAAGCGGGCCCCGAAGGGCCCTCGAACCACATCGCCTTCCAGACGTCGTGGGCGAGGATGAGCAGGAACAGCAGCGCGAAATAGAGGAAGTAGCGGTGGACGTTCTGCAGGACCAGCGGCAGCGAAGCCTCGCCCCGATAGCGCGCGCGGGGCTCACTCACCGCGCACGAGGGCGGGTCGGCCCAGAAGGCCTTGTAGTAGGCGCCCCGGTAGTAATAGCAGGTCAGACGGAAGCCGCCGGGCGCCCAGAGGATGACCAGCGCCGGCGAGAAGACCAGCCATGCCGGCCACCATGCCGGGCGCGGCCCGAACCAGGCGTTGGCCGATCCGAAGAGCTCGGGCGAGTAGAACGGGGACAGATAGTTTCCAAATCTGTAGTGCTCTCCCTGGAAGGCGGCCCAGGTCGTGTAGACCACGAACGTGCCGAGAACGACGACGGTGAGGAGAGGCTGCGCCCACCAGCGGTCGCGCCGCGCGGTGTGACCGAAGCCGATCTGCGTCAGCGGCGCTGCGGGAACCGCCATGGCGACCCCTCGGGGATGCGGGCTGCATCAGCATAGTCCAACCGGGCCCGAAGCTCGAACGACCGGCGGCCGCGGGTTACCGCGCTCAACCGTAGCCCCTGAGCCGCCTGGGGCGGCCGGGGCTAGAATTCGATGGCGCAGAGCGTGTAGTGGCTCGGCTCCGAAACGGTGGGCATTTCGCCGTCGTCGGCGACGAGACATTCCTCCCCCCGCACACGCCAGGAGAGCGGGCGGGAGTGGACGGAGCGGACCACGTTCTTGCCGCCTGTCGCGGAGTAGCGGGCTTGGGATCGGGCGTCGAGCGCCGCGACCGCGGTGATACGGTCGAAATCTCGGGGAAGATCGAACGTCGGCGTATCGCTCGGCCGGACCGAGATCTGGCCCGTGGTCAGATCGACAATCGAGATCATCCTTCTCATGGCTTCCTCCGAGACGCCAGGCCGTTTCAGCGGGAAACCAGAATGATGAAGCCAGACGGGCGCTGAAGATAGGATAACAGGAAATCGATTCGATTGCTCTCGGATCGGTTCCATCTCCGGAGACACTGAAATGCGCTCTCTTCAGGCGCTGCGAATCCCGGTTCTGGTCGCCATTGCCATCGGCGTTGCTCCAAAGGCCCCAGGGCAGGCCACGACGTACGACGACCTCCTCACGCTCTTCGAGGACTGGCGATCGTTCCAGAAGCCGACGCTCGCCGGGGGCGTCCCCGACTACACGCCGGCGGCGATGGCGGCGCAGCGTCGCGCGCTGGCAGGCTACCGGAAGCGGCTGGCCGCGATCGATTCCACCGGCTGGCCCGTTCCGCAGAAGGTCGACTACCAGGTCGTGAGAGCCGAAATGAACGGCCTCGATTTCGATCACCGCGTCCTGCAGCCCTGGGCGAGAAATCCCGCCTTCTACGTGACGGTGGTTGCCGACGAGAGCGATCAGCCGGCGCGGGAGGGCCCCTTCGCCTACGGCACCGTCGAGCTGTTCCGTTGGCGGTTCCCCCTCACTGAAGCCCAGGCCGACGAGCTCGCGGCACGTCTCGCGCCGGTTCCAGCGCTGCTGCAGCAAGCGCGCGGCAACCTCACCGGGAATGCGCGCGATCTGTGGAGGCAGGGAATCCGCGCCCAGGAGCAGCAGCGGAACGTCCTCGCGCAATTGCGCGACCAGGCCGCTCCGCACCCCGCGCTCGGGGCAGCGGTCGCGCGCGCGCTGGAAGCGACCGAAGAGTTCGTCCGCTGGCTGAAGGCACAGGCCGCGTCGAAGGATGGTCCCTCCGGCGTGGGGGTCGAGAATTACGACTGGTACCTCGCGAACGTTCAGCTCCTCCCGTACACCTGGGCCGGCGAGCTGACGCTCACGCAGCGCGAGCTTGCGCGCGCGACCGCCGCGCTGGCGCTGGAGGAGCACCGGAACCGCGGCTTGCCAAAGCAGGCGCCCGTGGCGAGCGGGGAAGAACACCAACGCCGATTTGGCGGCGCGGTGACGGAGTACATGGCGTTCCTCGCGCAGCGCGACATCCTCAGCGTCCGGCCGGACATGGACGCTGCGCTGCGCGCGCGAGTCGGGCAGTACACGGCAACCCGGCCACTCGAGTTCTTCACGGAGGTGGACTATCGCGACCCGGTGCTGATGCGCACCCACGGCTACCATTGGTTCGATCTGGCCCGGATGCAGCGCCAGCCGCACCCGAGCCCGATTCGTCGCGGAGCGCTGCTCTACAACATCTTCGACAGCCGCACCGAAGGGCTCGCGACCGCGATGGAAGAGCTGATGATGCAGGCCGGATTGTGCGACACCCGGCCCCGCTCGCGGGAGCTCGTCTACATCCTGCTTGCGCAGAGAGCGGCCCGCGCCATCGGCGATCTCCGCATGCACGCCAACGAGTGGTCGATCGAGCAGGCAGCGCGATTCGCCTCCAGCAACACCCCGCGTGGCTGGCTGCGGCTGGACGGCGAGACCGTCTGGTTCGAGCAGCACCTGTACTTGCAACAACCCGGGTACGGGACGAGCTACGTGATCGGGAAGCTCGAGGTCGACCAGCTGATCGCCGCGCGGCACCGTGCGCTGGGCGGCGATTTCACGCTGCGGCGATTCATGGACGAGCTCGATGGGGCGGGCCTGGTCCCCATCTCGCTCGTGCGATGGGAGCTCACCGGCGATGGCGATCGGGTTCCCGGCGTGGGCTGGGCCCAGAGCGCGCCGCGGCGATAGCGGCTCCCGCTCCGGTGTCCACATCTGCGCTCAGCCGAGGAACAATCGATAAGCGGGGTTCCGCGTCTCGTCCACCCAGGGGTAGCCGAGGGTCCCGAGGAAGCGCCGGAACTCGGGCAGCTCGGGCGAGGGCACCTGCATCCCGACCAGCACGCGTCCCGAGTCGGAGCCGTGGTTCCGGTAGTGGAACAGGCTGATGTTCCAGTCGGTACGCATGCGGGAGAGGAATTGGAGCAGCGCTCCGGGACGCTCGGGGAAGTCGAACCGGTAGACCAGCTCGTCGTGCGCGAGCGGCGCATGCCCGCCGACGAGATGGCGCACGTGCAGCTTCGCCATCTCGTTGTCGGACAGGTCGAGGGTGCGCAGCCCGTGCCGCTCGAGGGTGCGCACGATCCCGGCCGTCTCTTCGCGGCTGTGGATGCCCACGCCGACGAAGACCTGCGCGTCGTTGGCGTCGGCGATGCGGTAGTTGAACTCGGTGATGTTGCGCGGGCCGAGCACCGCGCAGAAGCGCCGGAAGCTGCCGGGCCGCTCGGGAATGGTGACCGCCAGGATGGCCTCCCGGCGCTCGCCGACCTCCGCCCGCTCGGCGACGAAACGCAGCCGATTGAAGTTCATGTTGGCGCCGCACGACACCGCGATCAGCGTCTCGCCCTCGATTCCGGTCCGCTCCACGTACGCCTTGGCGCCCGCGACGGGCAGCGCGCCGGCAGGCTCGAGGATGGAGCGGGTGTCCTCGAAGACGTCCTTGATGGCGGCGCAGATCGCGTCGGTGCCGACCAGGATCATCGCGTCGACGTGCTTGCGCGCCAGGTGGAAGGTTTCCCTGCCCACCCTCTTCACTGCCACGCCGTCGGCGAAGAGGCTCACTTGATCGAGCGTCACGCGCCTGCCCTTCTTCAGCGAACGCGCCATCGCGTCCGAGTCGACGGGCTGCACGCCGATCACCCGGATCTCCGGCCGCAGGGCTTTCACGTAGGCGGCGACCCCCGCGATCAGGCCGCCGCCGCCGACGGCGACGAAGATGGCGTGGATGGGGCCGGGATGCTGGCGCAGGATCTCCATCCCGATGGTGCCCTGGCCGGCGATGACGTCAGGGTCGTCATAGGGGTGGACGAAGGTCATTCCCCGGCGCCGCTCCAGGACCTTCGCGTGCCGGTACGCCTCGTCGTAGGAATCGCCGACCAGCACCACCTCCGCGCCGCGTCCCACCACCGCGTCCACCTTGATGCGCGGAGTGGTGACCGGCATGACGATGGCGGCGCGACATCCCAGCCGCTGCGCCGAGAGCGCGACCCCCTGCGCGTGGTTGCCGGCGGACGCCGCGATCACTCCTCGCTTCAGCGCCGTTTTGGAGAGCCCCGACATCTTGTTGTAGGCGCCGCGCAGCTTGAAGGAGAAGACCGGCTGCATGTCCTCGCGCTTGAGCAGGACGCGGTTTCCGAGCCGCGCGGAGATGCCGGGAGCCTCATCGATCGGGGTCTCGATGGCCACGTCGTAAACGCGAGCGCCGAGGATTTGCTTGAGGTAGTCCCTGGCTCGCGTCGTCATCGACGCGAGCATGGTAGCAAATCGGCACCGCGCGCGCGCACGCGACGACGGCCCGGCAGGCGCAGGGTTCGGTCAGACCGCGAAGCGGACGTGCAGGATGTCTCCGTCCTGCACCAGGTACTCCTTGCCCTCCACGCGCAGCTTGCCGTCGTGTCGCGCCTTGGCCTCGCTGCCGCAGGAGATGAAATCCGGGTAATGCATCACCTCGGCGCGGATGAAGCCGCGCTCGAGGTCGGAGTGGATGCGGCCGGCGGCGCGCGGAGCGCGGTCGCCGCGGCGGATGGTCCAGGCCTTCACCTCGTCCTCGCCGACCGTGAAGAAGCTGATCCAGTCGAGCAGCTTGTAGGCGGCGCGGATGAAGCGGGCGCGGGCAGGCTCGGAGAGGCCCATCGCCTGCAGGAAGTCGGGCTGCTCGGAGGGATCGAGCTCCGAGATCTCCGCCTCGACCGGGGCGCAGAGCGAGATCGCCTCGGCT
>DATBZA010000178.1:0-28026 GCA_036513415.1 Myxococcales bacterium
CGCGCCGCCGCGTCCAGGAGCGGTCCCATCAGCGCGGGCCCGAACAGCGCCGCCGCGCGCAGGCCCAGAAAGCCCCGTCCGATGTCGCTGGGCGCGCCGATCGCGATCAGCCCGGCCAGGTCGTCGTGCGAGCCGGCGTAACCGTACCCGAGCATCCCGCCCATGCTGGCGCCGAGGTAGAAGATCTTCGCGCGCCCGGTCCTCTTCTTCACCGCCTCGACGGCGGCGGGAATGTCGTGCAGGAAGTAGCTGTCGATGTCCCAGTCCCAATCGAGGTCCCGGGGACGCAGGCCGCGCAGGATCTGCAGCTCCTGGTTGGAGAGGCCATGACCGCGCAGCTCGATGATGTGGATGTCCGCGCCGTACGCGAGCAGCTGCTTGACGAAGTCCCCACAGGTGAAGGCGTGGCGGTTCTGCGACCAGCCGGGGACGAGCAGGAGCGGCTGGCCCAGGATGGGCTGATGCCAGGCCTGGGGGACGGGTTTGTAGCGGGAGACCCGGAGCACCCAGCCGTCGCTGGTGGGCGCGTCGTAAATCTCTTTCGAATACAGTGACTTGAACGCTACGCGGTCGAGGTCGAACGAGGCCGGCGGGGAGTGGTAATCGAGGCGGCGCATGGGTCCTTCGGGCGTCGCGGCCTCGACCCCCTGGGTCCGCGCGTACATAAATGTAGGGTGTGTGTACCAGGGTGGCAAACTCAACTACAGGCGCTCGCTCGGCATCGGGGTCTTTTCAACACCGAGCAGGAGCGCACGGATCTCGGCGGCCAGGTACAGCGAACCGCAACAGAGGACGACCCCGCCCTCCCGGCGCGCCGCGTCCAGGGCGGCGGCGGAGCTCCCGTGGACCTGGCCCGGGCGGATACCCGCCAGCTGCTCTGGCGGAATCGCGCGCGGGGAGTCCGGAGCGCAGTAATGGATGGAGCGGGAGAGGGGACCGAGCGCCTCGAGCATGGCCTTCGCGTCCTTGTCCTGCAGCGCCCCGAAGACGAGGCGCAACGGGCGGTGCTGCAAGATTCGCGGCAGCGCGCGGGCCAGCGCGCGGGCCGCGTGCGGGTTGTGGGCGCCGTCCACGTAGACGTTCCCGAAGCGCTCCAGCCGGGCCGGCCAGGACGCGGTCTGGAGGCCGGCCTCGGCGTGGCGGGGCTCGCATAGCCCGCTCGCCTCCAGCAGCGCGCAGGCGAGCGCGGCATTGGCGCGCTGGTGGTGCCCGGGGAGGTTCGGCTCCGCGCGCACGGTCCAGTGCGGCCCCGCGTAGCAGAACGGGCGGTCGTCCCGGCTCTCGAATCGGTAGTCGCGTCCAGGGCGCCAGAGCGGAACACCCAGTTGGTCGGCCCGGAGCTGCAGCACCTCGGCGGCCGCGCGCGGCTGTCCGGCGCTCACCGCGGGGGTGCCGGCCTTGAAGATTCCGGCCTTCTCGGCGGCGACGTGCGCAAGCGTCGGCCCCAGGTATTGCGTGTGCTCGAGCCCGAGGGAGCTCACCGCGCAAGCCCGAGGCCTGACCACGTTGGTGGCGTCGAGGCGCCCGCCCAGCCCGACTTCGATCACCATCGCGTCCACCTCGCGGAAGGCGAGGAACGCCATCAGCGTGACGATCTCGAAGAACGTCAGCCCGGGGTCGGCGAGCGCCCAGGGAACGCCGGAGCGCACCTCCTCCAGCAGCTCGCACGCGCGCTCCTCGGAGATGGGGACGCCGTCCAGGCGGATGCGCTCGCAGAAGTGGTTCAGGTGGGGGCTGCTGTAGAGCCCCGTCCTCAGCCCTTTGGCCCGGAGAGCGGCTTCGCTGAAGGCGCAGGTGGAGCCCTTGCCGTTGGTGCCGGCCACGTGCAGCGCGGGGGCGCCGCGCTCGGGATTGCCGAGCAGCGCGCAGGCCTCCTGCATGCGCTCGAGCCCGAGCTTCACCCCGAAGTTGCCGCGGGCGAAGAGCAGCTCCTTCAGCTCCGCGAAGTTCATCGGGGCCCGATCACGCGCCGGTTCACCCGAGCAGGCCGAGGAGCTGCGCCAGCCGCTCGCGCATCTCCTTGCGGTGCACGATCCCGTCGACCATCCCGTGCTTGAGGAGGAACTCGCTCCGCTGGAACCCCTCCGGCAGCTTCTGGCGGATGGTCTGCTCGATCACGCGCGGTCCGGCGAAGCCGATCAGCGCGCGCGGCTCGGCGAGGATGACGTCGCCGAGGAAGGCAAAGGAGGCTGCCACGCCGCCGGTGGTCGGGTCGAGCAGCACGCTGATGTACGGCTTCTGCACGTGCCTGAAGCGCGCCAGCGCCGCCGAGGACTTCGCCATCTGCATCAGCGAGAAGATGGCCTCCTGCATGCGAGCGCCGCCGCTCGCCGAGAAGATGATGGCCGGGATCCGGCGATCGGTGGCGCGCTCGAAGACGCGGGTGACCTTCTCGCCCACCACGCTGCCCATCGAGCCGCCCATGAACCCGAAGTGGAAGGCTCCGATGGACACCTCGCGCCCCGCGATGCGCCCGAGTCCCGAGACGAAAGCCTCTTCCTCGCTCGCCGACTTCTGGCTGGCCTTGATGCGGTCCCGGTATTTCTTCGAGTCGGAGAACTGGAGCGGGTCGGTGCTTTCCAGCCCGAGGTCGTGCTCGGCGAACGTGCCCGGATCCAGGACCAGCTCGAGCCGCCGGCGGACCGGAAGCGGAAAGTGCTCGTCGCACTTGGGGCAGACCTCGAGGTTCTTCTCGACGTCCTGCTTGTAGATGATCTCCCCGCAGCCGTCGCATTTGATCCACAGGCCCTCCATGCGCGACTTGCGCTGCTCGGGAGGGAGCTTCGGGGCGGGAACGCGGTGGTACCAGGCCATCTGCGGGCCGGTTCTAACAGAGGGCAGTGGTTGATTCCAGCAATCGGGCGGCCGCATCCGCGCGGCGGCGTCAGAGGGGCCCGTTTTGCGCCGCGGCTCCCTTGCACTATGGGTCCCCAAGGCGTCATTGGTCCTCAGGGAGTCGCCGGCCCTCAGGGTCCGGCAGGGCTCCAAGGTTTCGCCGGACCGATGGGCGCGATGGGACCGACCGGGCCGACGGGCGCAGCGGGTACCGTCGGTGCAACCGGCCCGACTGGCGCGAAGGGCGATCGCGGACCCGTGGGCGACCAGGGCCCGA
The DNA here is from genome assembly GCA_036513415.1 of Myxococcales bacterium. Taxonomy (GTDB): domain Bacteria; phylum Myxococcota; class Myxococcia; order Myxococcales; family 40CM-4-68-19; genus 40CM-4-68-19. The sequence continues at coordinate 3,113 of DATBZA010000178.1, forward strand.
TGGGCCCCCCGGACAGCTCTTCTCGCCCGCCGACGGAGGCGTCACGCTCGTGGCCGGCTCGATCGCGACCGCCTCGACGGATGGCACCCGGCTCGCCACCGGTTCGGCGCGCGGTTGCATCGGGAGCTGTGGCGTCGCCGAGGGTCCCTTCGTGCTCACCGATGCCCGGGCGTTGGATCGCGGCGCTGTCACCTGGTTCTACACCGTGCCGGCGGGGACGGAATGCACGGTGGCGTGTGGCTTCAGCGGCGTGGGTGCTCCCCCTGGCGTCACCTTGGACATCGAGATTCTCGTCGGCGTCTCCAATCTGACGCAAGCCTCCACCTTCAGCCACTTCGATCTAAGTCCGAGCGCGTCGCTTCAGTCGGCGTCGGGCCCACAGACAGCGCCCCAGTACGTCCCGACGGTGTTCCCGGTAACGAAATCGAGCTGGCCTGGAGCGACGATCCCGCCGGTGGCGCCCACGAACTCGCCCGTTCCGCGGACGATCCGCACCACCGTCACGAACGAGGCGGTCGTTGGCCCGGTGATCCTGAGAATGCCGCTGTCGCTGCCGAACAGCTGCCCGCCCGCCGTTGTGATCACGCTGTGCCCGGTGTAGCGGGACAAGCCGGTCTCCCCGATGGGCACCAGCGTGTCCATCACGAAGTCGTACGTGCTGGGGAATCCACCGGTGAGGATGCCGTGCGTGCAGATGCCGACCGGCGACGGACAAGTCGCCGGCGGGACCGCGGTGAAGTTGCCGGAGAACGTGCGACAGCGGTCGTCCGCGCGAAGCGGGTTGGAAGCGAGGAAGAGGGCGGAAAGGAAAGCGGCCGCAATCCGCATCGAGCGCATGGAAGACCCCCCGGTCCGGTCTGGCGCGGCGGAGGTTAGCGGTTTGGAAAAAAGGGTGTCAATGCGGCATAGCCTCTGAGTCGCCTTCGGCGGTCAGGCTAGCCGTCGGCTAGCCGGCTCCTCTGCGCTTTTCCACCCGATCGCCGTGCCGGTGGGGCGCCGTATCCAATTTCTGCGTTTCATGGGGGCGGGGGTGCGGGCGCGTTTGTTGGTCCCGGGCTGGACCACGAGCGTTTGCGGCCGCGGTGGCGACGGACCTTCGCAAGGTCTGCCCAAATCAATTGGTGTGTTGACAGCGTGCTCTTGGTGCCGGCCGCTCATGGGCGGCTCGCCAACTCGTTTCGGAATTTCGGAACGAGTTCAAAATGGACCTGTCCTGACCAGAACGCGTCTCAAAACCCGAACGCCGAATGACCTCGCTCAAGGGTAGCCCTGAGCCACCTTCGCTGGCCGGGGCTAGATCTGGGCTAGACCTTGTCGTCGTCCAGTCCGAAGAAGGTCTGGATGGAGGACAGGATCTCGCTCCGCTCTTCCTTCACCCGCCGCCTGCGCGTCTCCGCGTCGAGGCCCTCGCGCACCGTCTCCAGCTCGATGCGGCGCTTGGACATCACCTGCGACATCAGCTCGGCCATGTCCGGCCTGCCGCGCAGCACCGACTTGAAGACGTCCTTGTCGATCCGGTAGCACTCCACTTCGGTGGCGGCGATCACCGAGGCGGTCCGGCGCTCCCCGGTCATGACGCCCATCTCCCCGAACACGTTGGGCGCCGCGAGCCGGGCCACCAGCTTCTCCGCCCCGCCTTCTCCGCGGACGCGGACTTCGCACTCGCCCTTGCCGAGGACGTAGAGCCAGTGGGCGGCGGAGTCCTGGCGGGTGATGATCTCGCCGCGTCCGAACGGCGCCGGACGCATTCCTTCCGCGAGCCGCTGGCGCTCGTCCGGCGAGAGATGCGCGAACATCTCGATCTGCTCCAGCGCCGCCACCCGGTTCTGCAGCTCGCGCTGGACCTTGCGCTCGCGGTGCTGCGGGTCGTCCATCGAGACCCAGATCGCCTGGCCCGGCACCGCCAGCGGGATCCCCGCCCGCTTCAAGGCCAGGTAGACGCGGACGCGCACGGCGGAGGAGGTCGGGTCGTCGGCGGCCAGGTCCGTCAGCCAGTAGCGGACGGCGTAGTACGCGAAGCTGTCGGCGCCCTGGCGGGCGAAGTCGTAGCAGATGCAGCTCGGCGGGGGAAAGGCGGCCACGTGCGGGATGGGCGTTCCCTGCAGGCCGTCTTCGACCACGTGGATCACGTCCTCGGGCGAGTAGCGGAAATCGACGTTGAAGTAGACCCACATCCGGTGCTGCACCGGCTGGTCCTGCCGCTGTCCGAGGATGGTGATGTTGTCGCCCAGCAACACGGAGTTGGGCACGATGATGGTGTCCCAGTTGCGCGTCTCCACCACCGTGTGCCGCCAGCGGATTGCGCTGATGCGCCCCTGCTGGCCCGAGGAGAGCTGGACCCAGTCGCCGATGTGGATCGAGTCGTCGAGTTGGAGGGCGATGCCGCCCAGCACGTTGCCCAGCGTGGCTTGCAGCGAAAGTCCCAGCACCACCGTCACCACCGCCGAGGTGGCGATGATCCCGGAGAGCTGGACGCCGCTCCGGTGCAGGATCCCGATGAAGGCGAGGATGTACGCGGCGCCCAGCGCGAGGTCGTGGACGATGTTGGCGACCTCGATGCGCAGCGCCACCAGCACCAGGTCGAAGAGCAGGATGGCGACGAAGTCGATGATCACCAGCACTTCGAAGAGATCGGCGAGGAACCACACCCGCCTCGCCCACCCGTCGGCGTTCACCAGCCCGAGCGTCGCCGCGAAGGCGAAGGTGGTGAGGTAGAGCATGAACAGGATCGAGGCGCGCCGGATGCGCTTGCGCCGGCGCGGGTCGACCTTCTGCACCAGCGCGGCCAGGATGACGAGGATCGAGGCGAGGATCAGCAGCGTCCAGGGCGACGCATATCCGAGCCACTGCCGGGCGCGCGCGTTGGGCGCCTGGAACGCGAAGGGATCCTCGCCCGGGTTCACCTGGGTTGCGACGATCACCGCGCCGGCGCCGGCCGCCACGGCGGCCGCGTTGTTCTGCTGCTTCTGCTGCGCGGCGGCCTTGGGGTCCGGCGGCGCCGCGCGGGCCCCGAGCGAGAGCGCGAGGCAGAGGAGGATCAGCGCTCTCACTGGATGTTGTAGACCTCGTCCAGCTCGCAAACGTGGAGGAAGTCCTTCCTCAGGGCCTTCACCTCAGCCTTGACCTCGTCGATGACGGCCGGTTTGAGGTGGTACAGGTAGATCTTCGCGCCCCGCCGTTCGAGCTTTCCCAGCTCGCCCATGACCGTCTTCGGCGTCAGGTGCCCCGACACGTCGGCGAGCCACTGCATGGTGCTCGGGAAGCTCAGCTCGATGAAGACGGCCTTCAAATTCGGGGTGCCGTTGACCACGCGCCACAGCTCGTCGGTAGGCCCGGTGTCGCCGGAGAAGACCACCGCGCCGTCGCGACCTTCCAGGATGTAACCGACCGAATAGACGGGGTGATGCACCGGGATGGCGCGGATCCGCAAGCCCTGGCAGGTCACCGGCTCGCGGACGGGAATGGTGTCGAAGGCGATGACCGGCTTCTCGGGGGTAGGAATGGTGCGGAAATCCGGCCAGACGCGGTTGTTGAACACGTCCTTGTCCATCGCCTCCATCGTCTCGGCGGCGCCGTGAACGATCACCGGCTTCTCCCGTTTTCCGACCAGCAGATCGGTCATCAGCGGGACGTCTTTCACGTGATCGAAATGCGAGTGGGTGAGGAAGATGTCGTCGATCTTGAGGATGTCGTCGAGCTCGAGGGCGGCTGTGATCGCCCCGCCATCGATGGTCAGCTTCTCCCCGATCAGGAAGGCGGTGGTGCGGTGTCTGGGAAGCTCGCCGCCGTGGCACCCGAGGACCTTGATGCGCATCAGAGCCCGTCCCGCAGACCCGGACCGGGCCGGGCGGCCGAGGCGCAACGAACGGCGCGCAGGCGTACCCGATCGTACGCCCGCGGGGAGTGCAGCCGCGATGCGCCGCCAGTCGGCCGAGCTGTCATCGTTCTGCGCATCGCTCCTTTCCGGCGACCGGAGGGTCCGCGGGACTGTCTCTCAGTCTCCGAACCGCTCCTTCATCTCCAGAAACTCCAGATATTTCTGCATCTTGCCAGTGTCGGGAACCACCACGCCCTCGGGCACCAGCGCGATGATGCGCGCCTTGGCCGTCTTGTTGACCGCCTCCTGGACCTCCGGCGCGGTGACGCCCATCCGGCCGTGCAACTCGTTGAGGTTGACGGTGACCAGCCTGCCCTGCGGAGTGTCCTTGCCGCGCTTCACCGCCGCTTGCCAGAGGTAATGCACCACCCGGCTGTTCGGGTCGCGCAGGAGCAGGTTTTCGATCTGCTCGTCCGCTTCCTGCAACCGGTCGGAGAGCTTCTTGATCAAGCGCACCGCGATTTCCACGTTGCCGCGGATCATTGCCTCGAAAGTCTTGGGATCGATCACCAGGAGCTTGGCATCCTCGGCGACCACCGCCCCGGCGGAACGCGGCTTGTTGTTCAGGATGCTCATCTCGCCGAAGAATTCTCCGGCGCCCAAAGTGGCGAGAATCTTCTCGGTTTCCCGCACTGTCTTGGTGATGTTCACTTTCCCGGCCTGGACGACGTACATCTCCTTGCCTGGCTCCCCCTCTCGGAACAGCACCTCTCCGCGCTTGAACTCCTTCCCAAAACGCTGGAACAGCGCGTCCTCACCCGCCATGTCCAAAAGTCCTATCAGCGGAATCGAGTACCGGTCAATTTCACGACACGTGACGGCAGTCACAGCTTTTGCCTACTTGTGATCCATCTTGAAGACCCCGTCCCAACCCGGTTCCGGGGGGGCCAGAAGCATGCCCTCGCAGCGCGAAAGCATGAGCGTCGACGGCCCGTCGCCAGCGAACCGCTCGAGCAGGGAATCGAACTGCAGCCGCGCCTCGGCGAACTTTTGCGCGCGATAAAGCAGAAGCCCTTCCGCGTATCCGTGCAAGAGGGGAAGCTCTTCGGTCAGGGGCGGCCCGCGCCGGCGCAGCTCGAAGAGGCGCACGGGCTCGTCCTTGCCCTGCACCTGGACGGAGTCCAGCTCGCGGGCGGTGTAGGCGGCCTCGTCGCCCAGGCCCTTGCGCGCCGCCACCAAGGTCTGCCCGCTCACCAGGATGTGCGTCCCATACTCGCGGTTGAGCCCTTCCAGCCGGCTCGCCAGGTTCACGTTGTCGCCCATCACCGTGTAGTTGAAGCGCTGCGATGATCCCATGTTGCCCACCACCATCGGTCCGGAATTGATCCCGATCCCGATGTCGAGGAAGGGAATGGACGGGTCCTCGATGCGCCACCTCTCGCGCAAGCGCTGGAGCGTCTCGATCATCTCCAACGCCGTGTCGCAGCCGTTCGCCGCGTGCACCCCGGTCTGCACGGGTGCGCCGAAGAACGCCATCACCGCATCGCCGATGTACTTGTCCAGCGTGCCCCGGCGGCGGAAGACGATGTCGGTCATCGGGGAGAGGTATTCGTTGAGCAGGTGGACCAGGGCCGCCGGCGATAGCTTCTCGGAGATGCCGGTGAACCCGCGGATGTCCGAGAACATCACGGTGAGGTCCATCTCCTTTCCCCCGAGCTGGAGGTTTTGGGGCTGCTCGAGCATCTCCTCCATCACTTCGGGGTTCAGGTAGAGCTGGAACGCCTTGCGCAGCTTGCGCTTGTCCTTCTCCTCCGTCGCGTAGCGGAAGACGGTGACCAGCACGAACATGGAGCCCAGCTCGACCAGCGGCAGCGCCGCGAACGCCTCGTAGCCCGCCCAGAAGGCGGCGCTCGACGCGGCCCAGAGCAGGGCGGTCGAGATCGCGAGCGCGGGGAGCGCATGCCCCACCTTGACCCGCGCGAAGATGAGCGCGAACAGCAGCGCGAGCACCAGGGCGGCGGCGACTTCGCCGAGATCCACCGCCAGCCCCCGGCGGAGGAAGCGGCCGGAGAGGATGGTCTCCACCGCGTTCGCGTGCGTCTCGGTGCCCGAGGAGATCTTGTTGAGGGGCGTGACGCGCTGATCGAAGGTGCCCTGGGCCGTGGCGCCGACGATCACGATCTTGCCCTTGAGCTCGGCGTCCTTCTTCCCGTTCATGATGTCGGCGATGGAGAGGTTCTCGAACGTCTGATCCTTTCCCAGGTAGTTGATGGCCATCAGCCCGCGGCCGTCCACCGGCACCCGGACCTTGCCTCCGAAATCGACGGCTTCGAGCAGCGCGCCCTCCTCCGGCGTCTGGGTGAGCGGGATCACATCCCGGGGCTCGAGCCCGAGCGCGATGGCGGCGAGCGCGGTGTCGAGCGAGGGGAAGTAGCGTTCGCCCACCCGCATCGTCAGCGCGGTGCGGCGAATCACGCCGTCGAAATCGGGCAGGTTGTTGAAGTACCCGATCCACCTGGCCCCGCGGACGATGGGCGCGAGCGGCGCGCGCAACCCGGCGTACTGCTTCGCCCAGGTGAGCTTCACCGGGGTCGACGTCGGGGCCTCAGGGCGCTCGCGCCATTCCGGCGGGTGGATCTGCATCGGCGCCACCCTCTGCACCTCGTCCTCGATCTCCGCGGGCTTCATCTCGCCCAGCTCCGGCGCGGTGAGCATCACCACGCCGAGCACCACCTTGCCGGCGGCGCGCCCCACCGCCTCGCTCATCACGGTGTCCGGATCCTGCCCGCCCAGATCCTGATCGAGCTCGGCTCCGTAGGCCTGGTGCTGCTTGACCAGAGCGGCGAAGGTCTCGCGGGAGGAGGCGAGCTTCTGCGCGCCGTCGCCGAGCCGGCCTTTCGCGGTCCGGTAGATCGGCTCCGCCTCCGGCTTCACCTTCCGGTCGAGGAGCTGCAGGGCGGAGGCGGCGCCGGCGATGTCCGCCTCCGCCTCGTCGAATCTCTCCACCGCCGCGCGGTTCTTCGGCGCGGCCAGCGAGACGTCCTCGAAGCGCTTCCGGTAGCGCTTGGCGCCGGCGAACTGTCCGCCGAGGTCCTCGTCGGAGAAGCTGATGTCGAAGCCGATGGCCTTCGCGCCCGCCGCGTCGAGCTTGTCGATCAGGGCGGCGATCACCCGCCGGTCCCAGGGGAAGCGGCCGAACTTCGCGATCGCGGCCTCGTCCACCGCCGCGACCACCACCTGGCCCGAGGGAGTGCTTCCCCCCAGCTGCACGCGCTGCAGGAACCGGAGATCGGTGAGCGCTCCCTCCATCCGCGTGAGCAGGGGGACGTCGGCGCGCCCGGCGAGCTGGAGGAGGTGGAGCGCGGCGAACGCGAGGCCCGTGAACAGGCCGATGCGGAACGCGGTGAGGCGTGTGAGCCAGGCTCCAAGGCGGCGCATGGCCCGCAGGGTACACCACCACCCCGGGGGAGCCCCGAGCACTTCCGCGCCGCGTCCCCGTCCCACTCCGAAGTCTCGTGTAGACCCCGGGACCGAAGCTGTCTAAGGTGCGCGCCCGATGGCGGACAAGGGGCTGACCTACCGCGACTCCGGCGTGGACATCGACGAGGGCGACGCCCTTGTCGAGCGGATCAAGCCGCACGCGCGCAGGACCAGCCGGCCGGAGGTGCTGTCGGGGATCGGTGGGTTCGGCGGCCTGTTCGAGGTGCCGGATGGCTACCGGGAGCCGGTGATGGTGGTGGGGACGGACGGCGTGGGCACCAAGCTCAAGCTCGCGTTCATGGCGGGGAAGCACGACACGGTCGGCATCGATCTCGTCGCCATGAGCGTGAATGACGTCGTGGTCTGCGGGGCGGAGCCGGTGGTGTTCCTCGACTACTTCGCCACCAGCCGCCTGGACGCGGCGGAGGCGGAGCAGGTGATCAAGGGCATCGCCGAAGGATGCATCCGCGCGGGGTGCGCGCTGATCGGCGGGGAAACGGCGGAGCTGCCCGGGTTCTATTCGCGCGGCGAGTACGACCTCGCCGGCTTCTGCGTCGGCGTGGTGGAGAAGAGCCGCATCCTCGACGGCAAACGGGTGAAGGCGGGCGACGTGGTCATCGGCATGGCCTCCTCCGGCCTGCACTCGAACGGGTTCTCGCTGGCGCGCAAGGCGTTCGAGAGCAATCTCGGGCCGCAGCTGGCGCGCGAGCTGCTCGAGCCGACGCGCATCTACGTGAAGGATTGCCTGGCCCTCCGGGATGCGCTCGACGTGCACGCGTTCGCCCACGTCACCGGCGGTGGGATCCCGGGAAACCTGCCCCGCGTGCTGCCCGGCGGGCACCGCGCGATCCTCCGGCGCGGCTCCTGGCCGGTCCCCCCGATCTTCGAGCGGATCCAGAAGGCGGGCAAGGTGACCGACGCGGAGATGCTGAGGACGTTCAACCTCGGCATCGGCATGTGCGCCGTGGTCTCCCGCGCGGATGCGCCGCGCGCCCTCGAGCTGCTCATCCGGCGGGGGCAGCCCGCTTTCGAGATCGGCGTCATCGAGGCCGCGCCCGGGCTTCCGGAGCCCGAGGTGGTCGTCGCCTAGTATGCGCCTCGGCGTACTGGCGTCGGGCTCCGGCTCGAATCTGCAGGCCATTCTCGACGGCTGCGCCTCCGGGAAGATCCCGGCGCAGGTCGCGGTGGTGGTCTGCAACCTCCCCGGCGCCAGGGCGCTGGAGCGGGCCCGGGCGGCCGGGGTCCCGACCGTGCTGCTCGAGCACAAGCAGTTCAGCTCCCGCGACGAGTACGATCGAGAGCTGGTGGCGATGCTGCGGCGGCACGGCGTCGAGCTGGTCTGCCTCGCCGGCTTCATGCGGCTGCTCGGTCCGGTGTTGTTGAGCGCGTTTCAGAATAGAATACTGAATATCCACCCGAGCCTCCTGCCGGCTTTTCCCGGTCTCCACGCCGTCCGGCAGGCGGTGGCGGCGGGAGTGCGGGTCTCGGGATGCACCGTCCACGTCGTCGACGAGGGGACGGACACCGGGCCCATCGTCATCCAGGCGGCCGTCCCGGTGCTCGAGGGCGACAACGAAGAAACGCTGGCGGCGCGCATCCTGGCCCAGGAGCACCGCTGCTACCCGCGCGCGATCGCGCTCTTTGCCCAGGGCCGCGTCCAGATCGAGGACCGGCGCGTGCGCATCGCGGGCGCGGACCCCGATCCCGCCCGCACCGTCTCCTCTCCGGAGCTCCTCGACTGATGCCCGCCCTGCCCGTGAAAACGCTCCCTGCGAAGCCGGTCGCCAAGCGCGTCTACGACGTGGCGGTGCTCGGGCCTGACGTGGGCGGCGCGGCCGCCGCGGCGCTCTGCTCGCGCAGGGGCCTGCGCGCCCTGCTCTGTCCGCTGGCGCCGGTCGCCGCAGCCCGCGAGAGCGACGGGTGGCTGATCCCGGCGGCTCCCTCCATCCTCCCGCCGCTGCGGCAGCTCACCGGCGCCGTCGGGACGCTCGACGAGGCCGGCCTCGGCACCGACCTGCAGCGCCAGGGCGGCGGGCCCGGATCGTTCCAGATCCTCACCGACCGCCTGCGGTTGTCCCTGCCGGCGGACCCGACCAAGCGAAGGTCCGAGCTGCGCCGCGAGCTCTCCGACGTCGGCGCCGCTGAAGCCGAGGCCGGCCTGGTCAGCCTGGAAATGCTGGGGCGCGGCTGGGACGAGTTCCTGCGCGAGGCCCCGCCCTGGCCGCCGCGCGGGTTCCTCGAAGGCAGGCGGGTCCGCAAGATGCTTCCCCCACCCCCGCAGCTCCCCGAGGGACTGATCGGAGAGTGCCTGCACGCTCTCGCTCCCTTCGTCACCGCGCTCCCGGGCGACTTCGCGCCCGAATCGCTGGCGCGCGAGGCAGCCGCGCTCCTCCGCTCCCCCTTGCGGGTGTTCGCCGGCGAGGCCCAGCTGGCGGAGCTGTTGCGGAACAAGTGCGCCGCGGCGGGCGGCGACCTGATTCCCGACGTGGCGGCGGAATATCTGCGGCTGGAGAAGAAAGGCGTCGTGTTCCAGCTGGGCGGCAGCGAGGTGCGCGCGACCTGCGTGGTCTTCGCCTGCTCCGCCGAGCGGATCGCAGCCATGGTGCAGGAGGGTGGCCGGCTGGAGAGGAAGATCGCGGAGGAGGCCGCGCTGCCCGTGGAGCGGAAGATCACGCTCGCCCACTACGTCGTCCGCCCCGAAGGCCTGCCTCTCGCGCTGGAGGACGCCGCGCTCCTGCTCGGCAACGCGATGGGCCCCCTGCTTCTCACCAATCTCCCTGCCCGGCGGGCGCGGGGCGAAAGCTCGGGCGAGAAGCTGCTCACGGTGGGCCGCGTTTCGGACGCCGGCTTCTCCGACGCGGAAGGGCTCTTGAGCAGCATCCGCGCCACCCTCGAGCCCATCTTTCCCTTCTTCGACCGCCACGTGGTGCACCAGGCCGCGGACGTCAACCCGGCCCAACCCCATCCCATCCTGCGCGCGCCCGAGGGCAACGACCCGATCGGCCTGCGCCCCATCTCCGAGTCGAACGAGCACGTGCTGTTCGCCTCCGCGGCCACCTACCCGGGGTTCGGCCTCGAGGGGCAGATCCTGGCCGGCCGGGCGGCGGCCGGGCAGGCGCTCGCCCTTTCCGGCCGCAAGACCGTCAGCGCGACTTGACGCAGCGCAACTTTTGAGCACAATGCCGCGTTCCTTTCGGACCGAGGCGTTGCAATGGCGTTCAAGTGCGATCTGTGCGGCAAGGGGCCCCTCGTTGGGAACCAGGTGTCGCACGCAAACAACAAGACGAAGAAGCGGACCCTCCCCAACCTCCAGCGCGTTCGCGCGGTGGTCGACGGGACGCACAAGCACCTCCGCGTCTGCACCCGCTGCCTCAAGGCGGGCAAGGTCACCAAGGCGGCCTGAGGCGGCCTCGTGCCGGTGACGGAGGGCAACGGCAGCGCAATCCTCGACGTTCGCGGCGTGCGGCGCGCGCTGCAGGCGGCCCGCGGCAAGCAGAAGCTGGATCTGATCCTCTCGGCTCCCGATCCGGAGCAGCTCGTCCAGGCGCTGCCGCCCCAGGAGCTCTACTTCGCCCTGGTCGACATCGGCCCGGACGACGCGGCCGAGCTGGTGGCGATGTCCTCGCCGGAGCAATTCCGGCACTTGGTGGACATGGCGGCCTGGCACGGGCCTGAGGAAGGACCGCGCACGCCCGAGGTGATCCGCTGGCTGCGGCTCGCGCGCGAGGGCGACGACGATCCGGAGAAGTTCCGCAAGCAGCTCTGGTCGCTGGACATCGAGCTTTTGGCGCTGGTGCTGCGCCGCGAGCTGCGCGTGCACGATCTCACCGAGGAGGAGCAGCCTTCGCCGCAGGATCCGGGAATGGCGTACTACACCTCGGACCGCCGCTTCCTGCTCGAGTTCCAAGGTTCGGGCGAATACGGGACGCTGCGCCAGCTGATCGAAGATCTCTACGCGCAGGACCCGTTCGGGGCCGGGCGGCTGATCGAGAGCGTTCGCTGGGAGGTCCCCACCGAGCTGGAGGAATCCGCCCGCCGGTGGCGGGACGGCCGGCTGCGGGACGCCGGCGTCCCCGAGTTCGAGGAAGCGATCTCCTTCTATGCCCGGCCAGCGCAGCAGAAGAGGGAAGAAGGGTTCGACGCGCCCGGGACGCGGGCCCTCGCCCCGCCTGCGCGCCCGGCGCTCGACGAGGCGCTCGAACAGCTCGCGGGCGACGAGCTGGAGCGGGCCGAGGAATCGATCGTCTACGCGGCGAACTCCGCCCTGGTGGCCAACCGGGTGCCGCTCGACGACCCCGACGAGGTCCGCGACCAGCTTGCGCAGGCGCGCGCCACGCTTTCCCTGGGCCTCGAGCTGCTCTCGGGCGGCGACCCCCGACGCGCTGCGCGCGTCCTCGCCGACGCGCCGATCCGCGGCGTCTTCCAGGCCGCGATGGGCGAGGGTTACCGGCTGCAATCCCGGGCCCGGCCGATCGCGAGCTCGGCCCGCTTGCCCCAGGCGCAGTCGTCCACCGTGCTCGATGAGCCGCTCGAGAGCGTGGTGCAAGCGCTACTGCGGGAGCGGCCGGCGTTTCACGAACCTGGCCAGCGGCGGCCGCGCGCATTTGGCTCCCGCGCGGAGGTGGCGCGGGCGGAGGCGCTGCTCGACGAGGCCAGAGCGACGGTCGACCTGCTCTCGGCGCTGGGCCTGGCTCCTTTGGATCTGGGGCCGAAGGCCGAGGAAGCGGGTCTCGGACCGGCGGTGGTGAAGGCCAGCGTCGCGCTCCGCGCCCTGGCGGAGTCGAAGCTCCGGGACGAGCCGTTTTCGCTGCGCGGAGCCACCGACGAGTCCAGGCAGAAGCCGGAAGGCCTGGACCGCAAGCTGGACGAGTTGGTGCGCGCCGCGGTCCGCGACGACGCGGGCCGGCGCGCGGCCGACCGCCTTCGCGCGGCGGCGGCGCGCTGAGATCAGCGGGCGTGCGCGCGCTCGCAGGCCGCCAGGTCCTCGGCGAGCCCGCGCGCGATGGCGTCCGCCCTCAGGGCGTTCACCAGGAAGGGATCCCCGCCGAGGAACTGCAGCGTCACCGCGTCGGAGCGGCGGCCTAGAGTGAGGTTCTTCTCCAGCCACGCCGCGAACTCCGGCTCGGTCTGCAGCCCCTGCAACTCGAACAGCCGCGCGACCAGCTTGGAGCGCGGGCCGGCGCAGGCGCCCTCCTCCCGGCGCGCCGGCGGGCGCGGCGGAGGCTCGTCCACGGCGACCGCATCGGAAGGTGGCGCCAGCCGCCGCTCCTCATGCATGACGATCAATTCCCCCGGAGGGGCTTCCTCATCGCCGGGGAGCACTTCGTACCGGATGTACCCGTACCCGGGCAGCACCTTGGTCCGCATCTGCGGAGCCTCCTCCGAGGCCGGCGCTTGCTGAGCGCCGGCCGCGAGTGCCGCCAAGGCGCACACTGCGGACCATACGACGGCCATACCTACCTCCGCGCCGAAGGTGCGCTGCGCGACGACACGGCGCAAGACCCTCTGCAACCAGTGCAGGGCAGGAGACGCCCGAAGCGTTGACTGGAAGACGATTCAACGGGCAATCGGGTGCTCAGCCGGGCGCCGGCAACAACTTCCGCACCGCCTCCAGCAGCTCTTCGGGAAGGCAGGGCTTCTCCAGGGCGGCTGTAGCGCCGGCGGCGAGGGCGACGCGCTGGTAGTCCGCCCCGAGGCTCGCCGAGAGCGTGAGGACGGGAAGCGCCGCGAAGCGCGAATCCTCGCGGAGCCTGCGCAGTACGGAGAGGCCATCGAGCTTGGGCAGGGCGATGTCGAGCACCACCACGTCGGGCGGATGCTGTTCGATCGATCGGAGCGCGGCGAGGCCGTCCTCCGCGCCGACCACCTCGAAACCATGCGCGAGCAGGAACTCCATGTACATCTCGCGAGAGTCGACGAAGTCCTCGACGACGAGGATGCGGGGCGCGGTCATGGATGTCTGCTCGCCGTCGGTCGCGGCTCGTGCATGGAGAGCGCACCATTCCGTGCGACCCGCTGGACCGCCACGCACTGGGAGTGAAATGGCGACAATCCGGAAACCGCATCGGGATGGATTGTGTGAGTTTGTTTGGCGCGCGCTGCGCGCCGGCGGTGGGACCATGGTTCGGCCATGATCCGCGGCAGCCGCCTCGTCCTGCGCATCCATGCGATCGGGCTTGCGCAGGTCGCGGCCCTCGCGGCGACGCTCGCCATCGCGCGCGAATGGGGACGGGGTCCCCCGCCGCCGCACGCCGAGGAGAGGCGGTTCCTGATCGACGAGATCGCCGCGCATGCCGGCGACCGGGCGACCCTCGACGCGCGCTTGCGGGAGCTGCGCCAGCGGACCGGAATGGAAGTCCTCCTCCAGGACCACTCGGGAAACGTGGTGGCCGGGTCCGAGCCGGAGCGCCGCCACGGGCCCGGTACGCTCAAGACCGAGTGGTCGGGCGGCATCAGCGCGGCGCTGATCGCGGTCGCCGATCCACCTCGCGCTCCGCCCGCGGAAGCTTTCGCATCGTGCACCTTGAAGCAGGCAGGCGAGAAGTGTTCCGTCCAGCTGGGCGATCGCGAGCTGGCAGGCACCTGCGCGAGCGGACCGGAGCAGAAGCTGTTCTGCAGGCCCGATCATCCGCCGCCGCCCGGATCTCCGCCGAGGCCATCGCGGCCGCGAGCGATGTGCGCCCTTTCATCTTGAATGAGCGGACATCACATCGGTGACGTTTTCGGAAGCCGCAGGAAGGTGTGCCCAAATCAATTGCTCTCTTCCTCGCGGCACCAAGCTCGCTTACGACCGGGGCAGATCGGCGACTGGTGGCAATCGCAAGAGCCTTGCCGGAGACCACTTGAAAGGGCGGACATCGCAAGTGGGGTGGCGGCGCGATCCGTCGGGCAAGCGCGGAGGAATGTCAGACCCCGCACCTATGCTTCGTACATGAAGAAGCTGCAGCAGGAGCTCCCGTTCCGGCAGTGGGGAGGCGCGCGGCGCGGCGCCGGACGCAAGCGCACTTCGGCGCGCCAGAACGTTCCGCATCGGGTTCGCCGCCGGTTCCGCACGGTCCGCATCCGCCGCGAAGTCTGGAACCTGCGCACCACCGTTGCTTCCGGGCGCTCCGCCGCGCATTCGAGCGCGGCTGCCAGAGGTTCGGGTTCCGGCTGGTGCACTTCTCGGTGCAGGGCTACCACGCGCACTTCATCGTCGAGGCCCCCGACGCGCAGGCGCTGGGCAGGGCGATGAAGGGACTGGAGGTGCGGATGGCGCGCGCGCTCAACAAGGTGATGGGCCGGCAGGGCGCCGTGTTTGCCGACCGCTACCACGCGCAGCTGCTCGCTTCGCCTCGCCAGGCGGCCAACGCTGTCCGGTACGTGCTCGAGAACTGGAAGGTACATGCGGCCCGCGAAGGACAACCGGCGCCCTCGGGCGTCGACCCGTTCTACTCCGCGGCCTGTCTGGCCTGCGGGCCGCCGCTGGTTGCGGAGCCGCTCTGGTGGATGCTGCGCGTCGGCATCGAGAAGTTCAGCGAACGCGCGCAGGCGGCGTGAGCGGCGAGGACGGCAAGACAACCCTTCCGTCGCCGCGCTGAAACGCGCTCCGCACAAAAAACGAGGGCGGGCCCCTAGGGGACGTGGGGCGCCGCCCCCGCACCCGCTCCACATTGGGAGCGCGTGATTCGCCAAGACTGCTGCGCGAAGGTTGCGGGCGCGTGTCGATTTTGTTTCGCTTGATGAAGGCGTCGCTCGCGCTCGTCCCCGCGCTTATGATCGCGCCGTGACCGTCCCCGACGCGGGCATCCTCGTCCTCTACGTCGAGGACGACGACCGCCTCGCCCAGCTCACGGCGAAGTATCTCGAGTCGCATGGCGTCCGCGTGGTCACCGCGCATGGCGATGAGCCCGATCGGGTGGTCGGGCTGGAGGGCGGCGCCGACGACTACATCGTCAAGCCCTTCTCGTCGCGTGAGCTGCTCGCGCGGATCCGGGTGCAGGCCCGCAGGGCAAGGGCGCGCGTGGGACCGTCCGGGCAGGCCGTCGTGGTCGGCGCCCTGAAGATCGAGCCGCAGGCCATGCAAGCCACGCTGGAGGGACGCCCGATCCAGCTCACCACTTACGAGTTCGCTCTCCTGCGCGCCCTCGCCCACCGGGCCGGCCACGTCCTCAGCCGCGAGCAGCTGATCGATCTCGTCCGGGGGAGCGCGGAGGAAGCGTTCGATCGCTCCATCGACGTGCACATCTCCCACCTGCGCCAGAAGCTCGGGGACGATCCGCGCAATCCCCGTCTGGTCAAGACCGTGCGCGGGGCGGGTTACATGCTGGCAGGCGCCGATGCTTCATCTTTCGACACCTGAAAGCGAATCCGGCGCAAATGGGCGCCGTCAAACTGGGCGATCATGGACCTTCATCTGCCAGCCATTGCAATCGCGATCGCCGCCGGCGCCGCTCCAGCCGCCGTGATCATCCCCTCCGAACCCGCCGCCGCCTGGAAGGCCGTCGCCGACAGGCTGCACTCGACCGTCATCGAAGTGCGCGGCCTCGCCCCTCCCTCCACGCCCGGCCCGGAAGGCACGCTGGAGATGGAGACCATCACCTTCGGCACCGGAGTGCTGATCGGGAACGGCCTCGCGGTCACCACGCTGCACGCCGTCGCCCAACCCTCGGCGAGCGGAAAGATGATCCCGCTGCAGGACGTGCAGGTGCTGGTGCCCGACCTGGGATCGGTGGACGCGCGCGTCATCGCCGGCGCGCCGGACCTGGACATCGCCATCCTCGCCCTCCCCGAACCGGCCGCCTCGGTCGAAGGGGCACCCTTCGCGTCCGAGACGCCGATGGCCGGCGAGTCCCTGGTGGCCATGGGCGTAGGTGACGGCTCGGTCAGCGTCCTGGGCGTGCTGGTCTCGTCGGTCAACGGCGATCTGTTCACGCTCATCAGCAAGCGGATGATGGACTCGCGCTTCTGGGGCGGCCCGCTGTTCGACTCGCGCGGGCAGCTCGCGGGCATCCAGCTGACCTCGGTGGGCCCTTCGAAAGCGATCTCCGCGCGCACGATCCAGTGGCTGCTGGATCAGCGGGGTCTCAACCGGAATCTACCTGCCCGACATTGACCGCCGTGGCGCGCTTCCTGCCACGATGTTAGAAGGCGCGCCCATGATCATCGACGGCAAAGCCATCGCCGCCAAGGTGCGGGCGGAGGTCGCGCAGGCCGTCAAGGACATCGAGCAGCGCGCGGGCGTGACGCCGGGTCTGGCGCTGATCCGCGTCGGCAACGATCCGGCCAGCGAGGTCTACGTGCGCGGGAAGGCGAAGGCGTGTCAGGAGACCGGCATGGCCGGCTTCGAGCACATCCTTCCGGAGACCACCTCCGAGATCGAGCTGCTGGCCCTGGTGCGCAAGCTGAACGTGGACCCGCACGTGCACGGGGTGCTGGTCCAGCTCCCGCTACCGAAGCACATCTCGCCGGACGAGGTGCTCGACACGCTCGCTCCGCAGAAGGACGTCGATGGCTTCGGCCCGCACAACGCCGGCGCGCTGTTCACCGGGCGCAAGGGGCTGCGGCCGTGCACCCCTCTGGGGATCATGCGCCTGCTCGACGAGGCAAAGACCCCGCTGAGCGGGGCGAGGGCGCTGGTGGTGGGCCGCTCGAACATCGTGGGAAAGCCGGTGGCCATGCTGCTTCTCGAGCGGCACGCCACGGTGACGCTGGCGCATTCGCGGACCGCGGACCTCGCCGGGGTGGTCGCGGCCGCCGACGTGGTCGTCGCGGCGGTCGGCAAGCCGGAGATGATCCGCGGCGACTGGGTGAAGCCCGGCTCGACGGTGATCGACGTCGGCATCAACCGCAACGCGGCCGGCAAGCTCATCGGCGATGTGGAGTTCGCCAAGGGAGCGGAGCGCGCCCGGGCCATCACTCCGGTCCCGGGCGGAGTGGGCCCCATGACCATCGCCTATCTGTTGTCGAACACCATCCAGGCCGCGAGGGCGCAGCTCGCGCTCGATTGATGGGTCAGGGCTGCAAGCGGTCTTCGATCGCGGACAGGAGACTCGCGGCGTCCAGGGGTTTGACCAGGTGCAGCGCGAATCCGGCCGCCTCGCTCTTGGCGCGGTCCGATTCCTGCCCGTAACCGCTGAGCGCGAAGAGCACCGGCGCGGGCGGGCCCAGCTGCAGCAGCAAGCGGGAGCCCAGCTCGTAGCCGTCCATCGCCGGCAAGCCGATGTCGAGGACCGCCAGCTCGGGACGGAACTCCTTGGCCAGCTCCAGCGCAGCGGGGCCGTCGGCCGCGGTGCGCACGTCGTGCCCGGCGGCCCTGAGGATCTCCCCGAGCATGGCCGCGGCGTCCTCGTTGTCGTCGACCAGCAGGATGCGGCAGCCGCGGGTCACGATCGACAGCGGCGCGGTCGCGTACCGGTCCAGCTCGCACCTCTCCAGCGCCGGCAGGCGCACGGTGAACAAGCTGCCTCGCCCGGGGCCGTTGCTCTGCGCGGTGACCGTCCCTCCGTGCAGCTGCACCAGGCTCTTCACCAGCGCGAGGCCGATGCCGAGCCCGCCCGTGCCGCGATCGAGCGACTGCCGGCCCTGCACGAAGAGATCGAAGATGCGCGGGAGCAGCTCCGGCGCGATGCCCTGGCCGTCGTCCCGCACCTCCAGCACCAGCTCGGAGCCCGCCCGGAAAGCGCGCAGCGACACGTGGCCGCCCGGCGGCGTGTACTTCGCGGAGTTGGTGAGCAGGTTCGCGACCACCTGCGCGAGTCGCACTTCGTCCGCGTCCAGGAGCAGAGCTCCCCGCGCCGGCGCCTGCACCTCGAATGCGTGGCGGCGCATCTCGAGGAGCGGGCTGGCGATGTCGGTCGCCTTGGCCAGCACGTCGCGCAGGTCGACGCGTTTCTTGCGCAGCTCGAGGACGCCCCGGGTGACGCGCGACACGTCGAGCAGGTCGTCGACCAGGCGGATCAGGTGGCGGGTCTGGCGCTCGATCACCGCATGCTCTCGCGTGACGTGGCCGTCTCCGCGCAGCTTCATCAGCTCCAGCGCGGTGAGAATGGGCGAGAGCGGATTGCGCAGCTCGTGGCCGAGCACGGCGAGGAACTCGTCCTTCGCACGGCTTCCGGCTTCTGCCTGCTCCCGCGCGATGCGAAGCGCTTCCTCCAGCTCCTTCCGGTGCAGCAGCTCCGCTTCCAGGGCCTGCGCTCGCTGTTGCAGGAGGGTGATCTCCCGCAGGCGGGTATCGGGATCGTTCCCCAGCGATCTCGCCGGCACGACGCCGTCGTGAAGGTCGCAGATCTTGCGGAAGCCGGCGGAATGGGACTCGCTGTAGAAGTTCCCCATCACATAGGCGCAGAGCAGCGAGAACGGGTACTGCGCGCCCAGCCGTTCCCAGAATTCCTCCAGCTGGAGGGCGGCGGGCTGGTGGCCCCTGCGCCAGAGCAGATCCACCATCTCGCCGTAGGCCCGCACCCGGCCGGTCGTGGACGAGGCGATGCCGCGCGCCACCGCGCCTCCCACCTCCGACAGGAAACGACCCCAGTCGGGTTCCTCGCCGACCATGAATTGCTCGAGGGCGCCCGCGGCGTCGATCGTCTGCAGCCGCCCTGCGGCCCTGCAGGCGGGCGCGTCCACTCCCCTGCCCCGGAGCTTCTCCTCGATGATCGACGCGTGCTCGGGCGTGGCGATCACCACCATCGCCTCCCCGGCCGCCACACCGGCGGCCAGGAATTCCCCCACCGCATCGGCCAGGAGTCGGTCATCCTCGTAGAACTGGACGATGTGACGGGCGGGATCTCGCTCGATCAGACGAAGGTCTGCGGGGCTCGAAGGATCAGCATGGGTGGGGTGTGGCTGCACCTCGGTCATTCGCTCTCCGGGCGCCGGGGGAAGGAGCGGCGATCCAGGCGATTCTACGAGGCCATCGCTGGAAATGGACCTGAATCCGCGGCAAAGGTCGCAATTTGTAACACTCGCAGTGAAACGTGTCGGGACGCTCGCCCGCAAGATGAGCTGAAGAGCGATGCCTGGGACGGGGCTCTAGTCAGAGCGCCGGCGCGGGCAGCTTTCCATTCACCAGGAACTGCCCGCGCTCGTATGCGAAGGCCTCGTCCCGTCCGACCAGCCGCTGGGCGCGAAACTCCACCCGGTCCGGCGCCGCAGTGCAGGCCCAGCGTTCCTCGTCGAGCGGCCGGGACGGCTTGAAGACGTTCTCGAACACCGCCAGGTTGACGCCGCGCTCCCGTGCGCGCGCCGAGACGTAGAGGCAGGCCTGCACGCCCAACTCCCTCATTTCCGCCCCGAGGCGCTGCGAGTCCCGGTAGGAGACCGGCGACGAGATCCGATCCTGGAGCTCGCGGAAGGGACCCTCCGTGAGATCGATCCCGCGCGCCGCGGCGATGCGGAACGAGAACGCCGTCAGCTCCACCAGCACCGGCGCGAGAGCGGCAGACGTTCCTTCGAGGAACACCAGCCGGTAGTACGCGACCTCCGCGAACGCGGTGGGCAGGTCGCGCGCTGCGTAGAGGATGCCCCGCTCCCGCCGCGTGCCGAAGCGCGAGCCGTTGCGCAAGGGCGGATGGCGGAACGGCGTGTAGAGCAGGTAGTGCAGTCCCTCGAAGCCGGCGGGCACCGGCAGCTTCGCGCGCGCGTCGAGCAGCTCTTCCAGCAGGCGCTGCTCCTCGTCGGAATCGACCAGCTTGCGGGTGGAGTTGCGGAACTGCGCCTCGACCACGCGCCGGAAGCGCCCGGCCAGCCGCTGCGGCTCGCAATCCACCTCGTGGCCGCCGATGTGCAGCGTGGGCATGCGCAGCCCCGGAGTGCCGGGTCAGAGGGTCCCGCGCACCGCGTCCAGATACTCCGCGACGTGCACGAGCCCCTGCGTCCGGGCCAGCAACTGCACGGGCGGCGCTCCGAGGTGACGATTGGGCGCGCGCAGCCAGAGCCGCGCCTTCTCCCGATCGCCCCCCACCAGCGTGTCGAGGCTGCGGAAGACCCGCACGAAGAGCAGCGCGTGCCTTCCTTCGGCGGAACCCGGGTCCACCTCGCGCTCGCCCGCGAACGTGCGCGAGATGCTGGCCGCGCTGGCGCCGAGGATGGCGCCGACTTCGGCCTGCGTCAGGGCGAACGTCCGGGCCGCCCGCACCAGCGCCTTCGCCAGGACGGTTGCGGGACGGATCTCCTTTCGCAGCGCCGCGCGCACGGGGCCTTCCTTTCAATTGAAAGATATCTGGGCTGGCTTTCAATTGCAAGCCAAGCCTGGGACTGCGCCGCGCGCCGGTCAGGCTTCGCGCCAGGGTTCCTGCGCCCGCAGCGCCGCCAGGATGGCCCGGGTCGCCGTGCTGCGATTGAGCGTGTAGAAATGGACGCCCGGCGCGCCGCCCTTCAGCAGATCGGCGCACTGCAGCGCAGCGTACGCCACGCCGAGCTGCAGCGCCGCGTCCGGGTCGTCGCGACGGGCCCGCAGCGCCGCTGAAAGACCCGAGGGAAGATGGGCGCCGCACATCGCCGTGAAGCGCTCGATCTGATCGACGTTGGTGATGGGCATGATCCCGGGCAGGATGGGCACCTCGATGCCCGCGGCCCGCGCCCGGCCCAGGAACTGGAAATAGCTCCGGTTGCCGAAGAAGAGCTGGGTGATGAGGAAGTCCGCCCCCGCGTCCACCTTGCTCTTGCAGTACCGCAGATCCTGGACGAGGTCGCGCGTCTCCGGATGGCCCTCCGGATAGCAGGCGGCGCCGATGCAGAGCTTGACGCCGCGCTTGTCGGCGACCTCCCGCGCGAGCGTCACCAGATCGGAGGCGTGCGCGAGCCCGTCGGGGTGGGCGGCGAACTCGCGCTGGCCGCGCGGCGGATCGCCGCGGAGCGCGAGCACGTTGCTGATCCCGGCATCGCAGATGACGCCGAGCTGCTCCTCCAGCTCCTTGCGCGAGACGCCCACGCAGGTGAGGTGGGCCATGGCCTCGATCTCGGTGTCGCGCTTGATGCGCGTGACCATCTCCAGCGTGCGCCCCCGCGAGGACCCACCCGCGCCCCAGGTCACGCTGACGAACGACGGTCCCAGCGGCCGCAGGGCGCGGAGAGATTCGAACAGCGAGGCCACGCCCGCGTCGTTCTTGGGCGGGAAGAATTCGAACGAGAAGACCGGCTCGCCGCGCTCCGCCGCGAAGCGGAACATGTCGGTGATTCTCATCGGCGCAGGTTCTCCTCGGCCGCGTCTCCGCTCTCGGCCGACGCTCGACGCCGCTTGCGGCGCCGCTTGCGGCGCGAGTCGTCCTGGCCGGTCGCCTGCGGCGCGGCCGGCACGACGTTCGCCGCCAGGACCGCCGCGGCCCAACCGGGAACGCTGCAAGGGGTGGAGCAGTCCGCCAGCGTGAAGGCGTCGATCACCTTGCCGGCGATGTCCTTCACCCTCCCACTGGTGTGGCAGCCGCACACCTGTACGGTGGCGTAGGAGAGAGCGCGCGCAGCGGACTGGACGCCGCTGCCGCGCGGATCGGGGTCCTCCAGCGGCGAACCGCCTCCGCCCAGGACGAAGTATCGGATGCCGTCGATCTCTCCCCGCTCGTAGAAATGCTCGTGGCCGGCAAACACGGCCTCGATGGGGTGGACGCGGTGGCCGGCGAGGATGGCGGCGCGGACCTCGTCGCTGCCACCGTGCCCCTCGCGCTTCTCCTCTGGATGGGCGTAAGGACCCTGGTGGACGAGCACCCAGACGTGGCGATCCTTGGGCACGCCGCGCAGGTCCTCCTCGAACCAGGCCTTCTGCACCTCCGAGATGCCGCCCCGCTGCGGCGTCGCCCCGGCCGACGTGTCGAAGGAGTCGAGCACGACGATGTGCACGGGTCCGTAGTCGACCGACCAGTACGCCCGCCTGTCGCGATGCTGGAAGAATCTAATGTACGCGGCGCCGTTGTCGGTGACCTCGTGGTCCCCCACGGTAGCCAGGATGGGAGCGTGCGCGACCAGGTCATGCTCCTCCTGGAACCAGACTCGCCAGAGGGGCTCCTCGCGCGCGCTGACCACCATGTCGCCCGTATGTAGCAGGAGCTGCGGGTGTTCCGCCGCCGCGGCGCGCGCGACCAGGGCGTGATCGCCGTTGTTGGTGCGGTTGTCGCCGTAGACCAGCACCTGGATGGGGCCTTCGCCGCCCTGCTTCGGCGGGCTGGTGAACCACCCGGTCTCCGTGCCCCCATCGACGCGGTAGCGGACCTGCGTTCCAGGCTGCAGCGAGGGCAGAACGACCCGGTGATCGGTGGACGGCTGGCCTTCTTCCGTCGCGAGGCGGTCGGGCTCGGGGCTCCCGTACCAGACCCGCCCCAGGCTGGGCTCCAGCGTGGTCCAGGCCACCGTCGTCTGGCCGGGCAGCGGATTCAGCAGCCAGGGCCCCATCGAGACCTGGGGTGGTGGGGGAGGAGCGGGAACTACCGGCGCCAGCTCGAGACCGGGCAAGGAGCGCAGTTTGTCGCACCCCTGGGCGACGACCAGCAGGGCGAGCGCCCCGCCCCAGGCTTTCAGAGACATGCTGCGACCTTACAGCGACCCCTATCGGGGGGCCAATTCCGTTTTTCGCGGAACACAGGAGCCTCTGCTAGCCTTGCAAGCATGCGCCTCTTCCTCTCCGCCGCCCTCCTGGCCGCTTTGTCCGCGGCTGCCGCCGAAGAGACTCCCGCTCCGGCCGCCGGCTCCGGCGTGACGGTGAAGGACATCTCCGCCAACGCGCACCTCGCCGCCGCCATGCGGCTCTACCAGAAGCTCGATCTGGACGCGGCGCTCGCCGAGCTGCAGCTCGCGGAAGTGGACGCCAAGGACAGCCAGGACGAGACCGTCCAGGTGCTCATCTATCGCGGGCTGATCTACTCGGAGACCGGCAAGCTGAGCGAGGCGTCGGACCAGTTCAAGCGAGCGCTGGCGATCCGGCCCTGGGCGGAAGTTCCGCCGGACACCTCGCCGCGCATCGCGAAGAACTTCAGCGACGCGCGCAAGTCGCTCTGGGGCATGGCCAGCGTGAGGCCCCCGCAGAAGAGGGCGGCGGCGGCGGCGGCGCCGGCGCCAGCGGCGCCCAAGGCCGTGCCGGCCAGCGCGACGTCCCCCGCTCCCGACGTCCAGGCCGTACCCGACAAGAAGTAGTGCGCGTTGTCGGACCCCTCGGGTAAGAGGGGACCATGCAGATCGCGGTGCTTCCCGATGCCACCCGGGTCGAGGAGCGGCTCGCGCGGCTGGCGCGCCAGCGCGGCTTCGTCGCCGGCAAGGTCGCGTGCAGCCTGGCCGAGCTGGAGCGGGGGCTGGTCCGCGAGGCCCAGCAGGCCGGGGCGTGCCCGCAAATCGCATCTCCGTTCGCGCTCCAGCTCGCCCTCCGGGAGGCGGCGCGGAACCACTCTCCCGGGCCCTACTTCGCCATCCGCAACCATGCGGGGTATGCGCGCGCTCTCGGCGACTTGCTCTCGGCGCTCACGCACGGCCTCCTTCCGCCCTTCGAGCTGGCCGCCCCGGACGCGCCGGAGCGCGCCGTCGCTCTCGGGCGCACCCTGCTCGCCGCGCGCCAGTCGCTGGAGAGGGCCGGCCTCACCGACCCGAACCTTGCCTTGCGCCTCGCCATCGAGCACGTCGAGCGAGGTGGAACGCTGCCCGCGCACGTCGCCGCCGCCGAGCTGGAGTTCGACGGCGTCCTCGATTGGACGCCGCTCCGCCTGCGCCTCGCCATTGCCCTGGCCAGCCGGATGCGCGTCCGCATCCGCCTGCCGTGGTCCGCCGGCCGACCCGAGCTGACGGAGGCGCTGGAGCCCACCCTGCGCGCCCTGGAGAGGCTCGGAGAACCCGCGCCGGAGCTGGAGCTCTTCGACCCGGCCGAAACGTCGCCCGCGCTGGCGCCTTTCCTGCGCCGCCTGTTCGCGACGGAAGGGCGCGCCGCGGAAGCTCCGGTAGAGCTGGTCTCTTGCGCGTCGCCCGCTGCGCAGGCGCACGAGGTGGCCCGGCGTTGCGCAGCGCTGATCCGCTCCGGGGTGGCGGCGGACTCCATCGCGGTGGCGGCGCGAAGCCTCGCGTCGGGCGTTGCGGAGGAGCTCTCGGCGGCGTTCGACCGCGCAGGCGTGCCTTGGCGCGAGCGCCGCGGAAGGCCCGCGTTGGCGGCCGCTCCCGTGCGCCTCGCGCTCGCGCTGCTGGATCTGGTGGAAGAGGACTTTCCGCGCGAGCCGCTGATCGACCTGCTCTGTTCCCGGCTGCTCTGGATGGGGCAGGACGGCGAGAGGTTGCCTCCGCAGGCGCTGGCGCGGGTGCTGCGCGAAGCGCACGTCCGCGACGATGCGAGCGAGGGCGGATACGCCGCGGCGCTCTCCTCGCTGGCGCAGCGCCTGGGCCGCAAGGGCCGTGCTGCGGCGCACGTCGACGAGACTGCGGGGCGGGTCCAGCGGGTGATCGCCGCCCTCCGGCGGCTCCCCGCGCACGGCGCGCTGCGCGAGCACGGCGCGGCGCTGCTGGAAGTCCTCGAGAGCTGGGGCCTGTGGCGCCGCCTCCGCGCGCCCGAACCGTTCGGCACGGGGCCCGCGCTGGAGCGCGCGGCCGCCTCGGCGCTAGCCCGGGACCAGGCCGCGGCGCGCACGCTCGAGCAAGCCTGCGCCGGGCTGGCGCGCGCGGCGGGGCAACTGGGCGA
>DATBZA010000179.1:0-97760 GCA_036513415.1 Myxococcales bacterium
CGCAAGCAGCAGCCGCCGCGAGTCCAGGGCAAGCGCCCCCCGGCGTGCCAGCGTCGGGAGCCGTGCCGACCGGATCACCCGGAATTCCGGCCCCATCTGATGTTCCGTCAGCTCCCGAGGTCGCGCCCCGCATGCCCGAAGTGCCGGAGGTGCCGGGCGCCGGGATCATCTCCAAGGCCGAAGGAGCAGCGGGCGAGGCGCAAGGAGCGGTGGCGGCGCCGGCGGGCATCGGAGTGGTCGAAGGAGCGGTAAGCGCCGCGGGAGCAACGGTGTCCGCCGTCTCTGCCGTCGGAACCGCCGCGCAGGGTGAAGCGCAGCCAGCGGCCGTGGTCGCCGCCGGCACCGGCGTGGTCGCATCGGCGACCTCCGGCAGGGTCGGCGCCGCGGCGGACGCGGCGCATGAGGGCGCGGCAGGAATCGCGGCCGGCAAGGATCTGCCGGACGCTGCGCGGGACAAGGCCAACCAGAAGGGCGAGGCCGCCGCTCTGGGCACCAAGGGCGGAGAGAAATTCGCGCAGGTGAAGGGGCTCCAAGAGGACGCGGCTCAAGCGGGCGCGGACCTGGCCGACAGCGCGAAGGAGACGGCTGGAAAGGCCGGCAAGGACGACGACAGCTCGGACATCGAGGAATAGGCCGCGCGAGCAGAATGCCCGGTGCTTGAATTCATTACCGAAATTCACAAAGGACTCAGCGCGCCAGCGGAATTCATTGTGCGCTGCTTGACTCTAGAGGGAATTCTCCCAGAATGGGCGCAACCCCCTCACCTGTGCACTCACTTCGGGAGAGTCACTCCTAAGGTAGCGGTCTGTCCTTCATGCCCAAGCACCAGGTCATCCGCGACGCCGGCCAGAGCCTTCTCGGCGTCCTCCGCGCCGAGCTGTCGGCGCAGAAGAGCAAGGCCCGGGCCCACCTCGCAGCGCCGACCGCGGAGTTCCTGCGCAAGAACGTGCCCTGCCTGGTGCTGTACCTCTACGACATCCGGCCTTCCGTCGACGTGCGCACCAACGAAAGCTGGCTCCTCGAGGAGGAAGTGACGGACGAGAAGGGCGAGACGCACGTCGTCCGCTACGCGCGGCCTCTCGAGATCGGCTTGCACTACCTGCTCACCGCCGCCGCCGAGGACCTCGCCGACGAGCACGAGATCCTCGCCCTCGGCATGAAGGCGTTCCTCGATCACCCGAAGCTCCAGGGCGAGCAGCTCGCGGGCGACTCCTTCTTCCGGCAGGACGCGCTGGCGCTCCACCACGACACCGAGTTCACGCTGGAGACCGCCGGCCGCGTGTTCGCGGGCCTGGGCCAGAGCGCGCGGGTGGCGGTGGGCTATCGCACCGACGCGCGCCTCTTCTCCGGCCGCGAGATCGGGCGCAGCAAGCGCGTCCGCGAGCGCCACATCGACGTGTTCGATCAGCTGAGACCACCCCCGGGCAGCGTCAGCGCCAGGGAGCTGGGGGTGGAGGCGAGGCCACCGAAGATCGTGTCTCCGCCGCGGAAGTGACTCCCTGGACAGAGGGGAAGTTCGTTCGACCTGTGGTCATCGAGAAGAGGAACCAACGCAATCTCCCACGCGAGGCCGCCTCCCTTGTGCGGTCTCCAACCACCGAACGGTAAGGAGTAGTCCATGGCAACGTCGTATCTGTCTCCAGGCGTGTACATCGAGGAGGTCGACCGCGGTTCGAAGCCCATCGAGGCAGTCGGGACTTCGACGGCGGCATTCATCGGCGAGTCGTCGGTCGGCCCCACCAACGAGGCGGTGCTGATCACCAACTGGGCGCAGTACACCCGGACCTTCGGCGACTTCTCGCACTCGACCTTGCTCGCGCACGCCGTCTACGGGTTCTTCAACAACGGCGGCACCAAGGCCTTCGTCTGCAACGTCTCTCCCAGGACGGTGACGGCGGAGCAGGCCGCCAAGGAAGCCGAGAAGAAGGAAGCGGAGTCGAAGAAGGCTGCCGAAGGCGGCAAGCCGGCTGCGGCCCCCGCACCCTCGGCAGCACCGCTGGGAAGCGCGGCCCCGAGCCCGGCGCTGTACATCGGCAAGGACGAGGGCCCCGGACGCCGCACGGGCCTGAACGTCTTCAACGACATCCCGGAGATCTCCCTGGTCTGCGCACCGGGCCAGACGGACTCCGCGATCCAGGATGCGGTGATCTCGCACTGCGAGAACAACAAGTACCGCTTCGCGATCCTCGACTCGGCGGAGGAGCTGGGCAAGGAGGGCATCGCAAAGATGCCCAAGCCGCGCGACTCGCAGTACGCGGCGTACTACTTCCCCTGGATCCAGGTGTACGACCCCGAGAAAGGGAACATCTTCGTTCCGCCCTCGGGCCACATGGCCGGCATCTATGCGCGCAGCGACTCTGAGCGCGGCGTGCACAAGGCCCCCGCGAACGAGATCGTCCGCGGTGCGCTCGGCCTCAAATACTCCATCTCGCGGGCGGAGCAGGACTTCCTCAATCCGCGCGGGATCAACTGCATCCGGAACATGGGCGACCGCGGCATCCGGGTCTGGGGCGCGCGCACGGTCTCCAGCGACCCATCGTGGCGGTACATCAACGTCCGCCGCCTGTTCCTGATGGTCGAGCAGTCGATCGAGATCGGCACGCAGTGGGTGGTCTTCGAGCCCAACGACGAGACGCTCTGGAAGCGGGTCTCCCGGAACATCTCCGCCTTCCTGCTGCGCATCTACAACTCGGGCGCGCTGATGGGCAAGACTCCGGAGGAGGCGTTCTACGTCAAGTGCGACGCGGAGACCAACCCGCCGGAGGTGGTCGACGCCGGCCAGATGGTCTGCGAGATCGGCATCGCTCCGGTGAAGCCGGCGGAGTTCGTCATCTTCCGCATCGGCCAGATGGCAGGGCAGGCCAAGTAGGTTCGCGGGGGGGGGGCGGAAGCCCGAGGGCCCGATCTCTGGGCCCCGGGCTCTCCGGCGGGGGTCGGCGGCAAGGATGAGCAGTGAGGCACCGGACCCACGGTCCGGATCGCAGTGAACCAGGCCCTCGATGGGGGCCGAAGCCTGGAGAAGCAGCATGCCCGTGAAGTGGACTCGCCAAAGCCTGACGGGAAGCACCAAGACCCAGGGCGACTTCAACCTCGCCCACCGGTTCAACGTGGAGATGGACGGCATCCTGGTCGGCGGCTGTCACACCGTCGAGGGACTCGAGCACGAGCACGAGGTGGTCGAGTTCCAGGATGGCGACGACAAGGAAACGCACTACCGTCCCGGGCGGCAGAAGGCCGGCCGCGTAAAGATCACCCGGGACTTCTCGGCGACGAAGGAGTTCTTCAACTGGCGCAAGACGGTGACCGACGGCAAGGTGTCGCGCAAGAGCGTCTCCATCATCCTGCTCAACGACGCGGGAGAAGAGGCCCTTCGCTACAACCTGTTCGAGTGCTGGCCGACGAAGTACCACGGCCCGGCGCTCAACTCGCGCAACAGCGCGCACGCGACCGAGTCGATCGAGCTGGCCTTCGAAGGGCTGGAGATGAAGTGAGGCAGTAGCCCTTCGTAGCGAAGACGGTCCTGGCCCCGAGGGTGGAATCGGAAGAGTGCCCTCGGGCCTGGAACGGCCCGCATTCAACGACGCAGCAATCACCGGGGAGGAACTTTTCCGCGATGGCGTTCAAGACCGAGTTCGAGTTCACGCTGCCGAAAGGATTCGTCGACGAGCACGGCAACCTTCACCGCAAAGGCGTGATGCGCCTGGCCACGGCCAAGGACGAGATCGTTCCCTTGCAAGACTTCCGCGTGAAGAACAACCGCGCCTACCTGGTCATCATCCTGCTCTCGCGCGTGATCACGAAGCTCGGCGACTTGAAGGAGGGCGAGGTGAATCCCGGAGTAGTCGAGGGCCTGTTCTCGGCCGACCTCTCCTACCTGCAGGAGTTCTACCGTCAGATCAACGAGAGCGGCACCGCCAACGTGGGCGCGAAGTGCCCGGGCTGCGGCCAGGAGTTCCAGGTCGACATCGGGACGGGAGCCACGGCGCTGGGGGAATCGTAAGCTACCCGTTGGACAAGCTTTCCGGCGAGGTAGCCTATATCGCGTACCACTTTCACTGGGGCATGGACGACATCCTGGAGATGGAGCACAAGGAGCGCCACATGTGGATCAAGGAGATCTCCGAGATCAACAAGCGCATCAACGAGTCGTCCAAGGGCGGCGGCGATACTTCGTTCTAGCCCCGGAGCGCGGGATGAGCAGCCTCTACAAGTCACCTGGCGTCCACGTCGAATCGGCCGGCGATCGCTATGTCCCGCTGGAGCGCGTGGAGACGGGCGTCACCGCGTTCCTCGGCGTCACCGAACGGGGGCCGCGCAACCAGCCCACCCGCGTCGGATCGTTCGAGCAGTACGAGAGCGTCTTCGGCGCGGCGGACAGCTACATGACGCACGCGCTGCGCGGGTTCTTCGACAACGGCGGGCGCACTGCCTACCTAATGAACGTCGCTGCCGGAGGCGACCTGGACCCCACCCCGGACGATTTCATCGGGCTGCAGGGCACCGAGGCGCGCGGACTCCAGGCGCTCGAGCCGATCGACGACATCGATCTGGTCGTGGCGCCGGATCTGATGTTCCATTACCGGCGCTCGGTCGGCTTCCAGGAGCCGGCCCACGTGCTCGCGGTGCAGCGGGCGATGGTCGAGCACTGCGAGAGGCTTCACGACCGTTTCTGCCTGCTCGATCCACTCCCCGGCCACGATCTCGAGGAGGCCCTCCGCTGGCGCGCCGGGTTCGACTCTTCGCACGCCAGCTTCTATTTCCCCTGGATCAAGGTGCGCAAGGGCGAGGAGGTGCTGGCGCCCATTCCACCTTCCGGGCACATCGCCGGGATGATCGCCCGCAACGACCGGCAGGAAGGGGTGCACCGCGCTCCCGCCAACCAGCCGCTGCAAGGCCTGGTGGACGTCGCGCAGCGGGTGCGCAAGCGCCAGCGAGACCATGCGTTCGACCGTCGGGTGAACACGCTCGTGCCGTTCCCCGGCCGCGGCATCCGCATCTGGGGCGCCCGCACGCTCAGCTCCGATCCGGCGTTCGTGCAGATCAACGTCCGCAGGCTCATGATCCTGGTCCGCAAGAGCGTGGAGAAGTACGCGCAGTGGGTGGTGTTCGAGCCCAACGAGCCGACCTTGTGGAAGAGGATCATCCGCTCGGTGGACGTTTTCCTCGGCGATCTCTGGAAGCAAGGTGCGTTGGTCGGCGCGGCCCAGGACGAGGCGTACTACGTCAAGTGCGACGAGGAGACGAACCCGCCGGAGGCGCGCGACGCGGGCGAGCTGATCTGCGAGATCGGGATCTCGCCGGTGAAACCGGCGGAGTTCATCGTGGTGCGCATCCACCAATGGACTCGCGAGCGCACGGACGCCGACAAGCCGGCGGAAGCGCCCGCGGCGGCGTCCGCAGTCGCCGGGTAGGCAAGCGTCCCCTAGGCAGGCTGCCTGGAATCTGATAAACTCAACACGATGAAGTTCTGTCCGCTCGCCGAGGAGCCCCGATGGCCGGCGCCGCCCGCAAGGACCACCACCCGGTCGCCTTCTTCCGCGTGGAGATCGACTCGATCGACAGCGCCTCCTTTCGCAAGTGCGGAGGCCTGAAGAGCGAGAGCGAGGTCTTCGAGTACCAGGAAGGCGGCGACAACGACACCGTTCGGAAGCTGATCGGGCCCACCAAGGCCTCGAATCTCGTCCTCACCAAGGGCTACATCTCCGATCCGGCGCTGTTCAAGTGGCGCGATGAGATCGCCGCCTCGGGGACGAAGAAGATCGCCCGCCGCAACGGCTCGGTCGTGGCGCTTGCACCGGACGGCAAGACTGAAGTCGGCCGCTGGAACTTCCAGAAGGCCTGGCCGGTGCGCTGGGAGATGACCGAGTTCGACGCCAGCACCGGGCAGGCGGTGTGCGAAGTGCTCGAGCTCGCGGTCGAGAAGCTCTCGAAGGGATAGGGCGTGCCCGAAAGCGCGACGCAGACGAGCGGCCCTTCGCTGGAGCAGATCCTCTGGCGCTCGATGGATCGCTGGCGTGAGGAGCCCGCCCTCCTCGACGCGGAGGAGTTCGCCGAGCACATCGCCCGTTCGTTCGAGGGAATGGTGCCGGAAGAGACGTTCGCGGAGCGCTTCTTCGATGACGCCGGCAGGTTGCACCAGCGGCCGAAGAGCCAGGCGGAGACGGTCGTTCGCAGGGCGCAGCAGCGGCTGCACGCGTACGAGTTCGACCTGAACAGGCTCGAGTACGTGATCGTCGAGGAGAAGGAAAGGCTCGTCGTCGTTTCGGAGTTCGGCCAATTCGTCCTGCGGAAGGACGACGCGGTCAGCCGGGCGCTGGAAGCGGCGGTGGTGAAAGCGCCCGAGCGCGGCGGCGGGGAGCCGCGCGGCTACCTGGTCCGCAAGAGCGGGGAGTTGGTGGGCGTCGACGTGAACAAGGTGGCCCGCACGCTGGAGCGGCTGATCCTCCAGCAAGTCTCGGCGCCGGCGGTGGAGGCGCCCGCAAAGCGGCTGGCCGCCTTCAGCCCCGTGCGCAGGGCGATGACCGCTGTGCGGGAGGAGCGGGCGCTTCGGCAGGATCCGCGGCTGTCCGATCCGGCGCCGCTCCCGAAGGCCCGGCCGATCGAACCACAGACGCTGCCCACCGCGCTGATTCTGTTGATGCCGGACGGATCGCTGGCGCGAGCGCGGATCGGCTCGGCCCATCGCTGGGAACAGATGCTCGGGCAGCACGCGCGGGCCGCCGCGCAAAGCGTGTCCATCGAGACAGGGAACGTCGTCGCGGTCATCAACGGGGTCGTCCGCGGCAGCGCGGGGGAACGTGCCCTGGCCCAGGGCGACGCGGTCGCGACGGTCCGCTCGGCGGGAGCTCCGGTGCGCGCTCTCGCCGGCGACGGGCTCGCCCGCGCGCTGGTTTCAGGAGCACGGGTCCTGCCGGCCGTCGGCGAAGGGGAGCGCTTCTGGATCCAGCCGGAGAAGGCGTTCCTGCCGGACGCGGCAGAAGCTCCCCCCAAGGCGATGGTTGCGGCGCCCCTCCAGCTGGGGCAGATCACCGGCGACCCCTGGGCGGACTGGGCGCTCACCGCCTCCGGAGCGCGCATGCGCACGGCGCTGCGCGCCGCCGTCGATCGGCCCGAGGCGCCCGTCGCCCTGTCCACCAGCGCCGACCCGCTGCCCCGGAGTGGCGCGGTGCCGTTCACCGCGCTGCGGACGCTGCACATGGCGCTCGAGCGCACCGCGGCCGCGGGCGCGTATCGGCTGCCGCTTGCGCGACTGGACTGCGCTCCGGATGCGATCGGCGCCGGGACGGCGCTCCGGCTCGATCCGCTCGACGAGCGGCGCGACACCGTCAGGCTTGCCGCCCCCGTAGCGACGGCAGCCGGCACGGCGCGGTTGGTTCTCTCCATGCCCTTTCCGAACCACGGCGAGCTGCACGTAGGCAGCGATCTCGCGGCCGCGCTCGACACCTGGCTGGGCGCGCCGGCCGTTCCCGCGCCGCCGGGTGCGATCCCGCTCGATCTGCGCCGGGATGAGTCCGCGGGCTCGACTGTTCCGCCCCAGGCGTTCCGTACCCTGCACGGCCGGGCGCTGCGAAGCGCGCAGGATGCGGTCCAGACCCTGGATCTTCCCGCGGTGCGGCCGCTGCTCGGCGGCGATCCCTCGATCTCCGGCTTGCCGTTCCTTCTCCACCGCGCGGTGGTGCAGAGTGGAGAGTGGAGTGCGGCGCCCGCAGTGGCGCTGCCTTCCGGCATTCGCGAGCTCGCGCTGCGCGCGCCATTCGCGGGCGAACTGGAGATCCCGGTCGCCGCGGCGCCGCGGCCCCTGGGGCCGGGGGAGGACGAGATCGTCATTCCCCTGCCGCTCTGGGCGCAGATGGGGCGCGGAGCGATGTCCGAGACGGACCGGATCATGGCCGCGCCCCTGGCTGGGAGGGGATACGCGCCGCCGCTCGGTGTGTACCGGCTCGTGGTCCCCGGAGGCGGTCCTTTCGATCTGAGCGGGAGCGCCCCCCCGGAGACGCCGGCGATCGAGCTGTCCGGGCCGACGGGTTTGAGGCTCGCACCGCGTCCGTCGAGCACGGTGAGCGCCACGACGCTGGGCGGGGCTCATTTCCTCGGACGTGTGCCACTCGATCCGGGCGGCCACCCGGATCGAGGCCGCAGCCGTATCCGGGTCGGAGCGCCCATGCAGGGCATCGACCTGAGCGGGCTCGTCTCCAACGCGCCCGCCGCCGCCGAGCCGGCTGCGCCGACATCGCGCCCCTCCATGACTCAGCCGACCCAGCGCGCCGCGGCGAACGTCGCGTCCAAGGCGTCGCTGGCAGCGACGCCGGGCTCGGGGCCTGCGGTCTCCCGCGCCGCGCTCGCGACGGACACCGCTCGTCCGTCGGCAGCCGTTTCCGAAAGCCTCGTGACCGGGCTCCCCCTGGGGACGTGGAGTGGCCACCGCCCGACCGCCACTGTTGACCACCAGCCGTGGACGTACTCGTGGCGCCATCGGGATGAGCCACAGGCGGTGGGAGGCGTGGTCCTCTCGGGGTTCTCGCGTCCGGCATACGCGCAGCTGCCGATCGCTCTGCGCTTCCGTTACGTCGGTGCACCGTTGTGGTGGTCCACCGGCGCGCGTCATGCGCCGTTCGAATCCGACGGCGAAACCCCGACGGCTTCCGGAGCGATGGTCCTGGGGCTTCAAGCGGCAAACTCCGCGGCCTCGATCTGGCGATCGATCCTCGTCGCCAGCGCCGGGCAGGAAGACGTCACCGGGGGCATGGATAGCCGCCGCGACAGATCGGCCGATGCGATGAGCAGCGTCGTTCGCAAGCTGGACGCGGCGCCCCCTCCAGCGGTCGTGGCGTCTCCCGAGCCGTCCGGTTCCGCCCCGGCCTATATCGCGATGAGCAGCTCCGGCCGGGCGGGGCCGATCTCCGGCACCGCCGCGGCGCGCGCGCGGGCGCAAGCGGTGGAGATGTCCATCGTGGCCGCCATCCCACCCGCTCCGCCACCGCTCGAGAGCATGTCGTCCGCGACCCGAGGCGCCGAGGCGCCCCACGCCCGCGGCAGGGGGCATGGCGATCACGCCTCTCAAGGGCAGGCAAAGGACACAGACGACGTGAGCCATTCGAAGATCGAGGGTTCGGTCGACGCCATCGCCCAGCGCATCTACCATCGCATCCGCCGCCGCATCCAGAGCGATCGCGAGCGGTTCGGCGGGTAAACGGAAGGAGGGTGTCGCCATGGCGACGCTGGAGAAGGCCAAGCTGATGAACGTGGACACCAACGACTCCTGGGACGTCCTCTTCAATCCCAAGGAGTACTCGGTCCAGAAGAGCGTCCAGTGGGAGCCGCACAAGGCCCCGGGCCTCGACACTCCGGAGCACGAGTTCACCAGCGGGAACCCGGCGGTGCTCAACGTCGAGCTGTTCTTCGACACCTACGAGGAGAGGAAGGACGTCCGCACCGAGCACACCGAGAAGATCCTCGGGCTCGCGGCGGTGAACGAGGACAAGCACCGGCCACCCAAGGTGATGTTCACCTGGGGCGGGTTCAAGTTCACCGGCTTCATCGAGACCCTGACCGTGCGCTACACGATGTTCCTGCCGGACGGGAAGCCGTGTCGCGCCACGGCGAACGTCTCGCTGAAGGAGCTGCTGACGGCGAAGGAGCAGCTGGAGAAGAAGCCGCGCAACTCCCCGGACCACACCAAGCGGCGTACGCTGAAGACCGGTGAGACCCTGGCCCTCATCGCCCACGAGGAATACGACGATCCGGCCGAATGGCGCCGGATCGCCGACGCGAACGGCATCGTCGATCCTCGCGACGTGAAGCCCGGGACCGTGCTGACGCTGCCGCCCATCCTCTAGCCGCGGGGAACCCGTGTCCGAGAACCTGTACAAGCTGATCGAGAAGGCGCACGAAACCGCCTCCACCGCCGACGCCAAGCAGTTCGGCGTGGAGATCGCCATCGTCACCAACGTCAAGGACCCGGACAAGCTCGGACGGGTGAAGGTCTGCTTTCCCAGGCTGCCGGGGAAGCCGGAGTCGGACTGGTGCCGCGTCGCGCAGCCCGCGGCCGGCGCGGGGCGCGGGTTCTACTGGCTCCCGCACGTCAATGACGAGGTGCTGATCGCCTTCGAGCGGGGCGAGGCGCACCGGCCGTACATCATCGGCTCGCTCTGGAACGGCAAGGACAAGCCGATGCAGGCGGCGTACGCCGACGAGAACACCACCGTGATGATCCAGACCCGGTCCGGTCATCAGGTCACTCTCGACGACAAGAAGGACAGCGAGAAGATCGTCATTGCGGACAAGAGCGGGAAGCGGACGCTCACCTTCGACGTGAAGAACAAGAAGTTCGTGATCGACGCGAAGGAAGGAGACGTCGAGATCCACGCGGAGAAGAAGATCGTGCTCCACTGCGAGGACCTCGAGGTGAAGACGAAGAAGACGGGCAAGATCGACATCGGCACCACCTTCGACTTGACCGTGAAGGACAAGGCCAGCGTCAAGGCGGGTCCCCAGCTCAACCTCAAAGCGTCTCGCGTCAATATCAACTAGCCCCTGCCGCCGCAGGCGGCTTTGGGGCTACGGTTGAGCGAGGTCATCCGGTAGTTCCGGTTCTGAGACGCGTTCTTGTTCCCGGCCGCCGCAGGCGGCTCAGGGGCCGGTTTTCTTGGAGGACTCCGCATTCGCTGGTACGGATTTTCCGTGCGCATCGGCGCGGCCATCCTCCTGCTCTCGGGCGCGGCCCGCGCCGGCGCCAATGACCTTCAGCTCTGGCGGCTTGGGCATCCGGACGCGATCGGCTGTACGCTCTGCGACGGGAGCCCTTTGGACGTCCCGGAACCCGGGACGCCTGGCGCGCAAGCACGGTTCCACCGGCTTGCGAGCACGCTCGGCCTCGCTTTCGTGCCGCCCTTCCAGGAGCCGGCCGCGACCACGGGCCAGGCGGGCTTCGAGGTCGGGCTCAGCTCGTCGCAAGCCTTCCTACGCATCAGCGCCGATGCCTGGCCGACCGCCGGCACGCAGGCGAGCGCGTCGCCGCCGGGTCTGCTGGTGCTCCCGGCGCTCGCGGTGCGCAAGGGCCTGGGCGGCTCGTTCGAGCTCGGCTTCGCGGTCCAATGGCTCACCAACTCGGAGATGGTGGCCATCTCCGGCGAGCTGCGATGGGCGGCCGTGGAAGGCCTGGCGTCCGCACCCGACGTCGCGCTCCGCCTCTGGGGTACGCGGGTGATCGGCTCACAGGACCTCGATCTCGCTTCGGCGGGGGCCGACGCCATGGTGTCGAAGACCTTCGGCGTCGCCGGCATGATCAAGCTGCAGCCGTATGGCTCCCTGGGCCTGGCCATGATCAACGCCTATTCTTCAGTGGTGGATTTCAAGCCCGCGGCGGAGGATCAGTCGCGGCCGGGGCGCGACGACCAGGTCTTTCATCCGATCTCGCTGCAGAACAATCGCTACTGGCGCGCCGGCGCGGGCTTGCGCATGGTGGCGGGGAAGACGGTGCTCGGCCTCGAAGGCGCGGTCGCCTGGGGGAACAACTCCGTCGACAGCGGCCCGGCCGCCGCGACGAACTTCGTGCGCCTGTGGAGCCTGGCCGCGCGGCTCGGCGCTACGTTCTAGCCCCGGCCACCGGAGGTGGCTCAGTGGCTATGCCGGCCACCGGCCGCGCATCGGCCCCGGCCGGTTGGTGATCACGCCCGTCACGCCGCTCTGGTGGAGGCGCGCCGCCCCCTCGGGGTCGTCGACCGTCCAGCACGCGACGGAGTAGCCCCGCCGCCGCCAACGCGAGACCCGGTCCGGTGTGGCGAGCACGTGCTCGGGGTGCACCGCGGCCACGCCAAGCAAGGGCGCGAACAAGGCGGAGCGCAGGGGCCACCGCTGCTCGCTCTCGAACAGGAGCGCTCGGGGAATCCGGGGGGCGAGCGCCCGGGCCCGCCACAGGCAGGCGGCGTTGAACGAGCTGAGCAGGACGCGGTCCTCCGCGGCGGCCGCCCGCACTACGCGCACCACTTCGGAGGTGAGTCCGCCGTCATCAACGGTTTCGCACTTGAGCTCCACATTCACCAGCCGCGGGAACGCTTCCAGCACCTCCGCGAGCAGTGGGATCCGCTCGCCCCGGAACCGATCTGCCTTCCAGGATCCTGCGTCCAGCGTGCGCAGGACCGAGTACGACGCGTGCATGACCGGCGCCGCGAATCCCGTGGTCCGCGCCAGCGACTCGTCGTGCAGCACGACCACCTCTCCCGAAGCGCAGCGCTGGGCGTCGAGCTCGACGCCGTCCGCATCCTCTGCGAGAGCGAGGGAAAAGGCGGCGATGGTGTTCTCGGGCGCCTCGGCGGAAGCCCCCCGATGCGCCCAGATCAGGGGGCGTCCGGGGTGGTTGAAGTGCGCGGGGAGCATCTCCGTGCTAGCTTGCCAGAAGAGGAGACTTTTTCGATGAATCTCGGTTTCGGCGAGCTGCTGCTCATCTTCATCGTCATCCTCCTCATCTTCGGCGCGAGCAAGCTGCCGCAGCTCGGCGATGCCTTGGGCAAGGGCATCAAGAACTTCAAGCGGTCGGTCACGGGGAACGACGAGATCGACGTCACGCCGAAGAAGGACGCACTCCCGCAGGACAAGACCGGCGTTCCGGCCGAGAAGCGTCCCGCCGAGAAGAAGAGCTAGCGCCGGCCGCCGCAGGCGGCTCAGGCGCTACGCTTGAGCCTCGGACACGGCCGGCCGCCGCAGGCGGCTCGGGCGCTACATTTGAGCCTCAGACACGGCCGCTCTACACGCCGTCGCCACGGCTTCCGAGCAGGCGGCGGGCCTGCACGCGCACCTCGGCGGAGATGGTCAGGTCGCCCGCCACTTCGCGCAGGTCGGGCGCGGTGAGCAGGGCGAGCGCAGCCGAGGCCAGCGCCGGCGGACTGTAGGGATTGAGCGCCAGCGCACGCCGGACGCGGCGATTCGACGACCAGCGGCGCGAGCGGAAGATCTCTTCCAGCACCTCGGCGCGCTGCGGGCGGCGGGACGCGGCCAGCAGCACTTCCCGCTCGGTGCAGCGCGCGTTCTGGAGGACGTGCTTGACCACCGTCGGATCGGGGTCGGTGGCCAGCCGCGCCAGCAGGTCGCGGTCATGCGTGCGGGCCAGCGCTCGCCGCTCGCCGAGCGTTCGCGCGCGCATCTCCCGGTCGATCCACTCCTCGCGGTCGTGATCGAAGTTGCGCGCCGGCTGAGTGCGCGCGAACAACGCCTGCACCTCATGATCGTGTTCTGCTGCCTGGAAGAGCGCGTCCACCAGGGACTCGTCGAGCAGGTCGCGGACCGCGCGGAGCAACCCCTCCACCGCGGCCGCTTCCGGATCGCTGCGGCGGTCAGCGCGGCGGATGAGCTGGCCGAGCACGGCGACGGCGTCGCCTGGCGCGAGCTCGGCGAGCACCGCGGCAGCCTTGTGCGCCCGCAGCTCCCCCGCCTCGAGCGAGGCGAGGGTGCGGGCCAGCTCCGATGCGTCCATTACTTGTCCCGCGCCGCCTTGGCGGCGGGCGGCGTCCACGCGTCCACCGCCTCCACGCGGATCTGGAGCCGGTGCCGGAGCAAGTCCGCCGGCGGCTCGGCCATGACCGCGAAGAAGGGCAGGCTGGCGCCGGGTTCCAGCTTGCGCGCGACCCGCGCCGACTGGAGCGTCCGGCTCAGGCGGTCCGCGTCTGCGGGAGAGCGGACCGACCACACGTCTTCCGGCGTGGGCTCCGCGCCTGCCATGGCCTCCGCTTTCGCTTCGGACGTCCCATCCGCCACCAATTCGGCGGTCACGCGTACCGGGCCCCGCACCTTGCTGGTGCGGTTCTCGACCCGGCCGCGGACGTAGAACACCGGCTTGCCGGAAGCCGTATCGTAGAGCCCGCTGACGACGCCGGTGGCGATCACCTGCGCCGCGGGCCCGAACCCCAGCCATCCCGCAGCGGTCTCGTCGGAGAGCGCGGCAGCGATGACGACCACGAGGGCGAGCGCCGCACCGAGCAGTCCAGTCAGGGCGCTGGACAGAAGCGCTCGCGCGGGCGCGGGCGCCGGCTCCACGGGCCCGGTGGTGGGCGGACGGGGTGTGCGCGGTGCCGGCGCGTCGGCCCTCGGCTCGGCCGATCCCCCCGACGTAAGATCCAGGACGGGCAGCTCCGCGGCGGAGCTTGCCGCGGGCGAGGTGGAGCCGAAGGGGTCGTCCTCCAGTGCCATCGGCTCGGCCGGATTCTCGACAGGGGGCGGTGGAGGCATCAGCGGGTCGAGTGAGGGAACCCCCGCCTCGGCCGCCGCGGGAGGAGGGGGCGGTCGCGCCGCGTTCGTCGCAGGCGGCTCGTTCAGCTCGAAGTCGAGATCGCCGAAGTCCGGTGAGGGCGCTGGGGGAGGTTTCGCGGGCGCAGGCAGAGCCGGGTCGAGGCCGGACGAGAGCGGCGCCTCGCCTGTGAGCTCCGCCATCCCGAAGAGGTCATCCACGTCCAGCTTTCGGCCGCTCCCGTTTTCGCGCTGCGTCGCAGCCCCTGCCGCATTGCGCAGCGGGTCCGTGGTCGGCCGCGCCGCGGCTTTTCGCAACGGATCCGTCGTGGGCCGCGCGGCAGCCTTGCGCAGCGGATCCGTCGTGGGTCGCGCCGCGACGTTGCGCAGCGGATCCGTCGGGGGCCGCGCCGCGACGTTGCGCAGCGGATCCGTCGTGGGCCGGGCCGCGACGTTGCGCAGCGGATCCGTCGTGGGCCGGGCCGCGGCCTTCCGCAGCGGGTCGGTCGTGGGTCGCGCGGCGCCCTTCCGCAGCGGGTCGGTCGTGGGGCGCGATCCGGCCCCTGCCTTCGCGACCGCAGACGCGCCCAGCGCGGACAGGTCGATGGTCGTTCCCGGTCCGGGATCCGCCCCGGCCGCACCCGCCTTCTTGACCTGGAAGACGTTCTTGCATGACGTACAGCGCACCCGTACGCCGCGGTCCGTGACCTTATCGTCGGCGATCCGGAACTTCGACTGGCAGGTGGGGCACTGGACGACCACCGTCGTATTCTCCCTTGCAGCTCGCCTTGCTGACAAGGAATCGCCCTCTGGAACAGGTAGGTGGATCGCGCCTTGACACGTACCGGCGCCTGTGGACAGATGCCTTCGCAGCGCTTCGCGTCAAGAACGCTCTCAGCCCCCCAGAACCGTGGAGTTTTCAGGATGAGCGAGCAGGATCAGGCCCCGGCGCCGGAGGTGGGCAACGGCGCTCCGCAGGCCGAACGGAAAGAGCCCAAGGTCATCAAGCGGTACACCAACCGCAAGCTCTACGACACCGTCGAGAGCCGGTACGTCACGCTCGACGAGATCGCCCTGATGATCAAGGGCGGCGCGGAAGTGAAGATCGTAGACAATCGCACCAAGGAAGACCTCACCTCCGTCACCCTGGCCCAGATCATTTTCGAGGAGGAGAAGAAGCGCTCGCAGATGCCACTGGGGGTCCTGCGCGAGATCATCCGGCACGGCGGTGAAGCGGTAGCGGGGTTCTACGCCGAGAAGGCGGGCACCATCGCCGGAAAGCTTGGCGAGCTGCGCAGCAAGACGGAGAGCATCCGCGAGGACATCGAGCAGCGCGTGAAGGGCGTCGCCGGGATCTTCCGCCCCGGCGAGGGTGCGAGCCCCGTGAAGGAAGTGATGGCTGCGGGCGAGCGGGCAGTGGACGAGCTTCGCGGCCGCGTGGACACCGCCGTGAAGTCGGTGGTCGAATCCCTCGGCGCTCCGGCGGCGGTGGAGATCGATCGGCTGCAGAAGCGCATCCAGGAGCTGGAGAAGAAGATCGCCGAGCTGACGAAGGATGCATGACGCTGGCGGAGGCGCTCGAACCGCTCTACCGCAGCTACCTCCGCAGGCTCGACGAGATGGTGGCGCGCCTTCCTGACGGAGCGGCGCTCACCGAGCGCACGACTCCCGCCGTGGATGGCCGGCTCGCCCTGGGCGGCGACGGCCTCCCCCTCCGCTTCGACGTGGCGGACGCGCGCGACGGGCACACCTATGAAGTCCACGGTGCCCGGCCCGACGCGCCGCTCGCCACTGAGGTCCACGTGGCGGGACTCCTGGTTCGGCTCGACCCCGGAAACTGGGAGGAGCTGCCCGTGGTCTGCGCATTCGAGCGCGAGCCTTCGCCCGAGGAGGTCGAGGCGCTAGCGGATCTCCTGCGAGGATTTGCCACCGTCGCCTGGTATGGCGGTTTCTCCGGAGCCCAGCGGACGGACCGCTGGACGGGGCGGGCGCACGGGGTCCGGATCGAGCTGCGCCGCGACGAGCTGTGGGCGGTGCTGGATCTCGGCACCTGCCCACCAACCTCGGTGGAGGCGCTCTGCGCCGCCCTGGGCGGATATGCCGATCAGCGTGCTCTGCTCGCGTCCGTCCGCATCGGCGGGAAGGCGCAAGCGGGTTGATCCACGGATTCCTTCAGCGCATATAGAACGCCCCCATGCTCGCAGGATTTCACCCCTCGGTTCGCAGTTGGTTCGAGGCGCGGTACGGCACGCCAACCGAGCCACAGGCGCTCGGCTGGCCGTGCATCCAGCGCGGTGAAGACACGCTGATCGCAGCGCCGACCGGCTCCGGGAAGACGCTGGCCGCGTTCCTGGCCTGCCTCGACGCGATGATCCATGCCGGTGAAGCGCTGCGCGACGAGACGCAGGTGCTCTACGTGTCGCCTCTCAAGGCGTTGGCGAACGACGTGCAGATGAACCTGCTCGAGCCGCTGGCGGAGCTGCGGCGGCTGCCGGGAGTCCCCGAGATTCGCGCTGCGGTGCGCACGGGAGACACGCCCCAGGCGGAGCGCCAGGCGATGCTGAGGAAGCCCCCGCACGTGCTGGTGACGACGCCGGAGAGCTTCTACCTGCTGCTGACCAGCGAGGGAGGCCGCAAGACGCTGCGCACCGTGCGGACCGTGATCGTCGACGAGATCCACGCGGTGGCGCGCGACAAGCGCGGCGCCCACCTGGCCCTTTCGCTCGAGAGGCTGGATGCGCTCTGCGGGCGCCGGTGCGTGCGCGTGGGCCTCTCCGCCACCCAGAGGCCGATCGAGGAGATCGGGCGGTTCCTGACCGGCGGGCGGGCCTGCGCGATCGTGGAGAGCGGATCCGGACGCGCGCTCGACATCGCGGTCGAGGTGCCTCGCGACGAGCTGAACGCGGTCGCCTCCAAGGAGCAGCGGGAGGAGACCTGCGAGCGCGTGGCCGAGCTGATCCAGGCGCACCGGACCACGCTGGTTTTCGTCAACACCCGGCGCCAGGTCGAGCGCGTGGCGCACCAGCTCGCGCAGCGGCTCGGCGAGGACCAGGTCGTGGCGCACCACGGCAGCATGTCGCGCGCGATGCGGCTCGCTGCCGAGGAGAAGCTCAAGCGCGGCCAGGTGCGCTGCGCGGTGGCGACGGCGTCCTTGGAGCTGGGCATCGACGTCGGCGCCGTCGACCTGGTGGTGCAGCTCGAGTCGCCGCGCAGCTTCTCGGTGACCGTCCAGCGCGTCGGGCGGGCGTCGCATCACCGCGGCGGCACTCCCAAGGGCCGGCTCTTTCCGGCGACGCGGGACCAGCTGGTGGAGTGCGCGGCGCTGGTGCGGGGCATCCGGCGTGGGAACCTGGAAGTGACGCGGATTCCGGAGTGGCCCCGCGACGTCCTGGCCCAGCAGCTGGTGGCGATGGCGGCCTGCGAGGAGCTGCGGGAGGACGAGGCATATGCGCTGGTGCGGCGCGCCTGGCCGTACCGGGAGCTGCCTCGGGGCGAGTTCGACTCTCTGGTGGAGATGCACGCCGAGGGCGTGGCGCGGCGGGCCGGGCGGGCGCAGGGCGCGAGGCTCCACCGGGACGGCGTGAACCGGGTGGTGAAGGCGCGCCGGGGATCGCGCATCGCGGCGCTGACCAGCGGTGGTGCCATTCCGGAGACCGCGCAGTACGCCGTGGTCGCCGAGCCCGAGGGCGTCACCATCGGCCAGGTCGACGAGGACTGGGCGGTGGAGAGCATGGCCGGGGACATCTTCCTGCTCGGGAACCAGAGCTGGAAGATCCGGCG
Organism: Myxococcales bacterium; assembly: GCA_036513415.1. Lineage (GTDB taxonomy): Bacteria > Myxococcota > Myxococcia > Myxococcales > 40CM-4-68-19 > 40CM-4-68-19. The sequence continues at coordinate 17,998 of DATBZA010000179.1, forward strand.
TGTGGAGGCGGGCCGGGTGCGGGTGGAGAACGCCCACGGCGCCCCCCCCTCGGTGCCGTTCTGGAACGGCGAGGCCCCGGGGCGAACGCCGGAGCTGTCGGAGGAGGTCTCCCGCCTCCGCCAGGAGCTCGAGCCGATGCTGGACGATCCAGCGCTGGCCGAGGAGTTCCTGGTGCGTGAGTGCGCGGTGCCACCCGCAGGCGCCGAGCAGATCGTGCGGTATCTGCGGGTCGCCCGCGAGGCGCTGGGCGCGTTGCCCACCCAGCAAACCCTGATCGCGGAGCGGTTCTTCGACGAGGCGGGCGGGATGCAGCTGGTGGTGCACGCGCCGTTCGGCGCCCGGCAGAACCGTGCCTTCGGGCTGGCCTTGCGAAAGCGGTTCTGCCGCACCTTCGATTTCGAGCTGCAAGCAGCGGCCACGGACGAAGGCGTGCTTCTCTCGATGGGACCGCAGAACAGCTTTCCGCTGGAGTCCATCTTCGAGTTCCTCGCGCCCGGCACCATCGACGAGATGCTCACCCAGGCGGCGCTGCGGGCGCCGATGTGGGGCGTGCGCTGGCGGTGGAACGCGACCCGCTCGCTGGCGGTGTTGCGCAGCCGGGGCGGGAGGAGGATCCCGTTCAACATCCTGCGCATGCGGACGGACGACTTGCTGGCCCAGGTGTTCCCCGCCCAGGCCCAGTGCCAGGAGCACGATACGGGCGTGATCGAGCCGCCGGACCATCCGCTGGTCCGCGAGACCCTGCGGGATTGCCTGACCGAGGCGATGGACATCGAGGGCTTGCGCGGGCTGCTCGCCCGGATCGATCGCGGCGAGCTGCGGCTGATCGCGCGCGACACGCCGGAGCCGTCGCCGTTGTCGCACGAGATCCTCAACTCGGCGCCCTACGCCTACCTGGACGACGCCCCGCTCGAGGAGCGCCGCTCGCGCGCGGTGCAGCTGCGGCGCACGCTCGATCCCGGGGATGCGGCGTCGCTCGGAGCGCTGGACCGGGACGCGATCGCGGAGGTGGTGGCGCAGGCGACCCCGGACCTGCGCTCGGCGGACGAGCTGCACGATCTGCTCCTCACGCTGGTGCTGCTGCCCGTGGGGGAGGCGACGCGCTGGGAGGCCTGGCTCGAGGAGCTGCGCGCGGCCGGCCGGGCGGTGCTGCGCGACGGTTTCTGGCGTGCGGTGGAGCGCTCCGGCGCCGAGCTTCTCGACGCGGTGCGCGGCTGGGTCGGGATCACCGGGCCCATCACCGCGCCGGAGCTGGCCCGCAAGCTCGGGGTGGCGAGCGTCGAGGCGGAGCTCGCGGCGCTGGAAAACGACGGCCTGGTGCTGCGCGGGCGTTACCGGCAGGGCGCCAGCGAGACGGAGTGGTGCGAGCGAACGCTCCTGTCTCGTATCCACGGCCTCACGCTGGGGCGGCTGCGGCGGGAGATCGAGCCGGCCACCACGCAGGACTTCTTCCGCTTCCTGTTCCGCTGGCAGCACGTGCACCCTGGAACGCAGCTGCATGGTGCGCAGGGGCTGTCGGAGATCGTCGGGAAGCTGCAGGGGTTCCAGTCCGCGGCGGCCTCCTGGGAGAGCGACGTGCTGGCGGCGCGGCTGGCCCGCTACGACCGTACGCTGCTCGATCAGCTCTGCCTCTCGGGCGAGATCGCCTGGGGGCGGCTGGCGTGCGCGGATGAGTCGCCGCGCCGGGCTCCGCCGGGGCGCGCCACGCCCATCGCGCTGGTGCGCCGTGAGGATCTGCCTTGGCTGCTCGACGCGACCCGCGGGACCGGCGAGCCGCTGGGTGACCGGGCGCGCCTGCTCCTGGCGTTGCTCGAGCAGCGCGGCGCGCTGTTCCCGCACGAGCTCCGCGCGCAGACAGGCCTCTCCGGGCGCGATCTGAACGGGGCGCTCTGGGAGCTGGTGTCCGGCGGGCGGCTGACCTGCGACGGGTTCGCAGCCCTTCGCGGGCTCCTCGAGGGAAAGGCCCACGCCGCGTCGGGCCGCTGGTCGCTGCTGAGGCCGTACGAGCCGGAGCAGCGGGAGCCGGGGTGGCTGGAGAAGCTGGCGCGCCAGTACCTGCGCCGGTACGGAATCGTGTTCCGCGACCTGCTGGCGCGCGAGCCGCGGAGTCCTCCCTGGAGGGAGCTCCTCCAGATTTATCGCCGGCTAGAGGCGCGGGGGGAGATCCGGGGCGGCCGATTCGCGCAGGCCTTCTCGGGCGAGCAGTTCGCCCTGCCGGAGGCGGTGGACGCGATGCGCGCCGTGCGGAAGATCCCGAAGTCGGGCGAAGAGCGCGTCTCGCTGAGCGCCTGCGATCCGTTGAACCTCGTCGGCATCCTCACCCCGGGCGCCCGGGTGCCTGCCATGCCGCAGAACCGCGTCGCGTACGTGGACGGCGTGCCGGAGGACGGGGCAGCGCTGCGGAGTGCTTGAGCTTGTTTGAGGCGGTTGGTGGCGCGCTCGCCTGCGGACATCGGCTTCCCGACCGCGTCGTGCCGGGACGGTCTTCTTCGATGGTACCGGGGTCCTCCTCATCGGCACGAGTCTGTCGGCGATGCCCTGGGTCTGCGTCAGCGAAGTCGTCGGTCCAAAGGGTCCATGATCTACCCGGTCCGGACTGGAGAGGGATGCACTCTGTGCGTTCGCCTGCGGATGTCCGCCCTTTCAAGTGCCGCCGGCTCTGGTCGGATCGCCCGATGTTCCGTACATCGAAGCCGCTGCCGGGGCGGGCGTCCGGCATGCCAGCGCCCCGTGCACGGCCGGCGCGAACAGCAGGGGCGTGGACAGGAAGCGGGCAGGATCCCGGCTCGTGCCCGGAAGCCACTTGAAAGGGCGGACATTCCGTTTGTTCCCCTCACCGTCCTGGGTCGTGGCCGAACATGTCAGACCCCGCGCGTACGCTTTAAAAATGATCGCAAAGCAGCAGGAGCTTCCTCTTCCTCTCTGGGGCGGTGCGCGCAAGGGTGCAGGGCGGAAGCGCAAGAGCGCGCGACGGAACGTCGTTCATCGCACGCGTCCCGGTTTCAGCCGCGGCGCCCTGCACGTGACCACGCGCGTGCGGCAGGAAGTGTGGAACCTCCGCACGCATCGCTGCTTTCGTGAGCTGCGGCGTGCCCTCGAACGCGGCTGCGCCCGGTTCGGCTTTCGCCTCATTCACTTCTCGGTTCAGGGGAACCACATCCACTTCATCGTCGAGGCGCCCGACCAGCTCGCGCTCACGCGCGCCATGAAGGGCCTGGAGGTTCGCATGGCCCGCGCCCTGAACCGCGTCATGTGCCGGCGTGGACCGGTCTTCGCCGATCGCTACCACGCACACCTATTGACCATGCCGAGAGAGGCGCGGAACGCCTGCGACTACGTGCTCTCGAACTGGCGTGTTCATGCGGAACGCGAAGGCCGGCTCGTTCCTCGCGGCGCCGACCCTTACAGCTCAGCAGCACCCGATGCCGTAGGAACCCGGCGCGCGGAGTTCTGGCTGCTGCGAATCGGAATCTGGCGTGTGAAGTCCGAGAAGCTCCGAAGCCTTTGAATCAGCCCGCATCGCGAACAGTGGATTCAAGGCTACGGTCAATGCTGAGCTGGCGGACCGTTGATCAACGTTGCCGTTTTTCACCGCGATCCGTACTCGACGTTCGCATCCTGCAGGTTTCCGACAGGTACTTCGCCGGGGGCACGGACAGCCGCCCTTTTGGTCAGCAACGGGCAGACGATCAGGTCGACTCGTACTTCGTAGACGCGATACTTGGTTCGACGCCCTTGCCGGAATCCTGTTTTGTGGGCCTCCGGTGCTGAGCATCGTTCTGCTGGGGCGCTCGCTGCTGAAGCTGCGCAGAACCCCAGAACCGCTAGCTGAGCGGGCTTGACGACGAAACTCCCCGCTGCGCCGGATGTGCGCCCATTCAAGCCGCGCACGACAGTTCGCTGCGCTCGGAACTTGAAAGGGCGGACATCCCCCCAAGCGAGCGCGCGCCTTCGCCTCGCTGCCGCTCGCGCGGTCAGTGCGTCTGCTGCTGCTGCGCCTGCGCGTCCTTCTTCTGCTGCAGCTCCGCGATCTTCGCCGACAGCCCCTCGAACACCTTCTCCAGCTCCTCGATCTTTCCCTCGAGCTTCTTCACGTCGCCGGAGGTGGGGATGTTCATCGCCCCCAGGGCCGTGTGGGCCGCGCGCTCCGCCGTCGCCTTCGCTTCCAGCGCGGCGCTCATGGTCTTCTGCAGCGCGCCCATGAAGGTCTCGTTCTGGAGGAGTTGGGAGGCGAGCTTGCTCATCCGCTCTTCCCCGGTCGCGATCATCTTCTTCAGCACTTCGTTGTCGCGGAGCATGGGCACGTCTCCCGGCGGGTGTTCCCGCGCCAATCTAATGAGGTGCCGCTCCAAGTCAAGCGAGGTTGACGCACCTCCGAGCGGACACTACAGTCGCGCGCCCCATGCCGGCCCTCCTCGATCGCCGCCTCGTCGTGGTGACAGGCAAGGGCGGCACCGGTAAGAGCACGATGTCGGCGGCCGTGGCGCTGGCGGCTGCACGGCGTGGAAAAAGGGTGCTGGTCTGCGAGGTGGTGGCCAAGGAGCGCGTGGCCGACTTCTTCGGGAAGCCCGCTTCTGGACCGCAGATCCGCGAGCTCGTCCCCAACCTGTACAGCGTCCACGTCCGGCCGCGCGAGGCGATGCGCGAGTACGCGCTGATGACCTTGAAGTACGAGACGCTCTACAAACTCGCCTTCGAGAATCCCGCCGCGCGTTATTTCCTCGCGGCGGCCCCGTCGCTCGCCGAGATCGTCATGCTCGGAAAGGTCTGGTGGCATGCGACCCAGGAGGTCGAGCGCGGGCGGACCCGCTGGGACCTGGTGGTCCTCGACGCTCCCGCCACTGGGCACGGCCTGACCTTTCTCACGGTGCCCGAGACCTTCCTCCGTCTGGTGAACGAAGGGCCGCTCGCGCGCGACATGCGCTCCATGATGTCGCTCCTGGCCGACCCGGCGAAGTGCAGCATCTGCATCGTCACTCTTCCGGAGGAGATGCCCGCCAACGAGGCCATCGAGCTCGATCGTGCGCTCCGCCAGCACCACTTCCCGGCGGGCCCGCTGTTCCTCAACGGGGTGTTCGCGTCGCGGTTCACGCCATACGAAGTCGCGGCCGTGACCCGCGGCGGGCCGCTCCTGGCCGCCGCGGGCGAGGCGGCCGACAACCACGAATCGCGCGCGGAGCTCTCCCGGCACTATGAGGCGGTGTTGCGCGACACCGTGCCGCGCGAGCTGATGAAGGTGCCCTTCCTGTTCGAGCGCAGCTTCGGGGCGCAGGCGATCGACAAGGTCGCCCACGCCATCGAGGGGGCGCTGTGAAACCGCTGGAGGGGCGCAAGGTCATCTGCTGCGTTGGATCGGGCGGGGTGGGAAAGACCACCACCGCCGCGGCGCTCGCGCTCCGCGCCGCGATGGAGGGGAAGCGGACCCTGGTCTTGACCATCGATCCTGCGCGGCGGCTGGCGAACAGCCTCGGGCTCAAGCATCTGGGCAACCAGGAGACGCGGATCGAACCGGCGCATTTTGCCGAGGCGAACCTTTCGCCGCGCGGCGAGATGTGGGCGATGATGCTCGACCTCAAGCGCACCTGGGACGAGCTGGTGCGCCGCGATGCCCGCACTCCGCAGCAGGCCGAGGCGATCCTCAACAACAAGATCTACCAGATGCTCTCCACCGCCATGGCCGGCAGCCTGGAGTACATGGCGATGGAGAAGGTGTACGAGGTCTACTCCAACGGGGGCTTCGACGTGATCGTGCTCGACACGCCGCCCACCAGCAACGCGCTCGACTTCCTGCGCGCGCCCAACCGCATCCTGGACGTGCTCGACAACAACGCCATGCGCCTGGTGCTCGGGCCCGTGCTCAAGGCGGGGAAGGTCGGCTTGCGGCTCCTGGCCGGGCCCTCCAATCTGGTGCTCCGGACGCTGGCCCGCTTCACCGGGAAGAGCTTCCTCACCGACCTGGCCGCCTTCATGGTCGCGTTCGAAGGGATGTACGAAGGCTTCAAGGAGCGGGCCTCGAAGGTCAAGGACCTGCTCGCCTCCCCGCGGACCGGCTTCGTGCTGGTCACCAGCCCGAATCCCCTGACCACTCAGGAAGCGCTGTTCTTCCACCGGGCGCTGGAAACCGACGGCATCCGAGCCGCGGCCGTGGTGGTCAACAGGGTGCAGCGCGATCCGCGGCGGCACGGAGGGGCCGACAGCCTGCCTGCGCTGCGCGAGGCGCTGCAGCTCGCGCAGATCAAGGACGAGAACAACCTCGCGGAGCGCCTCTGCCAGACTCTCGCCGAGCAGACCATCCTGGCGGATCTGGACCGGCGAGAGGTCGACCGGCTGCGCGACACCCTGCGCGGCGTTCCGTTGTTCACCGTGCCCCGCTTGCGGAAGGACGTGCATGACCTGGCCACCCTGTGGCAGATCGTCGAGTACCTGGGAGACGAGTGATGTTCCACACCGCGACCATCGAGCTGCCCACCACCAAGAAGCAGGAGATGATCGACGTCACCAAGCGGGTGCGCGCGATCGTCGTCGCCAGCAACGTGCAGTCCGGCCTCTGCTCCATCTTCTGCGGGCACACCACTGGCGCGATCACGGTCAACGAGAACACCGACCCCGACGTGCAGACGGACATCCTCAACGCCCTGGAACGAGCGGTGCCGCGCAACGAGAAGTACTACAAGCACGAGGAAGGCAATGCGCACGCGCACGCGAAGGCGGCGGTGCTGGGGTTCTCCGAGACCATCCCTGTCCAGGGCGGCAAGCTCGGGCTCGGCACCTGGCAGGCCATCTACTTCTGCGAGTTCGACGGGCCGCGCAACCGGAAGCTCGTCGTGACGGTGATGGGGTGAAGCACGGGGTGGCGGCGGAGCGCCTGCGCACCGCGCTGCCCGGGCCGGACTGATCATGTCGATGTTGCACGCGCGCGGTCTTTCCCTCCGCTATGGCCCCAAGGTGCTGCTGGACGGCGCCAGCTTCTCGCTCGGACACCGCGATCGGGTGGGCCTGATCGGCCCGAACGGCAGCGGCAAGAGCACCTTGATGAAGATCCTCTCCGGCCAGATCGAGCCCGATGCCGGGAGCGTGCAGCTGGTTCGCAGGGCGCGCGCTGCGTACTTGCCGCAGGAGCTTTCGGAGCTGCCGCCGGGATCGATCCTGGAAGGCGTTCTCTCCAGCGTCCCCGGGCGCACCTGGCTCGAGTCCCGCATCGCCGCCGCCGAGGCCGCGCTGGCGGAAGCGCGCTCGGAGGAGGATCAGGTGGAGCTCGGCGGCGAGCTGGCCGAGCTGCACGAGGAGCTCGGCCACCACGAGGAGCTCTACGGCCGCCACCGCGCCGAGGAGATCCTCTCCGGGCTGGGCTTTCCGCAGTCGGCGTTCGCCCGCTCCGCCTCCGAGCTGTCCGGCGGATGGAAGATGCGCGCCGCGCTCGCATCCCTGCTGTTGCAGGATCCCGAGCTCCTGCTCCTGGACGAACCCACCAATCACCTCGACGTCCCCACAATGGAGTGGTTCGACGCTTTCCTGCGCCGGTCGCGCAAAGCGCTCCTGCTCGTCTCGCACGATCGGGAGTTCCTCGACCGCCAGATCGACCGCGTGCTCTCGCTGGAGCCCGAAGGGCTGCGCAGCTACGCGGGCGACTACGAGCGGTATCTGACGGCGCGGGCGCAGGAAGAGGACCTGCTCGCGGCGCAGGCCGAGAAGCAGTCCCGCCGCAGGGCGCAGATGCAGGCGTTCATCGAGCGGTTCCGCGCCACGGCGAGCAAGGCCCGCCAGGTGCAGAGCCGCGTCAAGCTGCTGGAGAAGGAAGAGATCGTGCAGGTGCGCGAGGAGCGCGCCACGGTGCGCTTCCGCTTTCCCGAGGCGCTGCGCAGCGGCCGCGAGGTCGCGCGGCTCGATCGCGTTTCCAAGGGGTATGGCGGAAGGTCCGTGTACCGGGACCTCTCGGCCCAGGTGCTGCGCGGAGACCGCATCGCCGTCATCGGGCTCAACGGCGCCGGGAAGACCACGCTGCTCAAGCTGCTGGCGCAGGAGATCGCGCCCGACGGGGGCGCCCTGGCGCTGGGGCACAACGTAGTGACGGGATACTTCGCGCAACACCACACCGAGAGGCTCGACCCCTCGCGCACGGTCCTCGAAGAGGTGCATGGCCTGGTGCCCACCCAGCCGCAGAGCTGGGTGCGCGGCGTGCTCGGCGCCTTCCTCTTCTCCGGCGACGACGTCGACAAGCGCATCTCCGTGCTCTCCGGGGGCGAGCGCGCGCGGGTCGCCCTGGCCCGGCTGCTGGTGGTGCCCTCCAACTTCCTGCTCATGGACGAGCCGACCAACCACCTCGATCTCGACTCGTCGGAAGCCCTGATCGATGCCCTCACGCGTTACCAGGGCACGCTCTTGTTCGTCTCGCACAACCGGAGCTTCGTGAACGGGCTGGCGACCCAGGTCTGGGAGGTGCGCGACGGGCAGATCGACGCCCAGCCCGGCGACCTGGACGACTGGTCCCGCCGGCGCGCTGCGCAAACGCCGGGGACCGGTCCCGCGGCACAGGTGAGAGCGGTGCCCGGAGGACAAGGCTCGCAGGCGCGCCGCGAGCGGGCGCTGCAGCGCGAGCAGCGGGACAAGGTGCTCGGGCCGATCAAGCGCGCCATTGCCGACCTGGAGCAGCGGATCGCGGAGCTCGAGCAGGAGAAGAGGTCCGCGGAGGCGCAGCTCGCCGACCCGGTACTGTTCTCGGATCCGGCGCGCAGCACGCCGCTGGTGACCGCGTACCGGGACGCGTCGCGCAAGCTGGAGGAGCTGTACGCGCGCTGGGAGCACAAGAACGAGGAGCTTGCGGCGGCGGAGTCCGGGATCGCGTGAGAGCGCTGGCGCGCGAGCACCACCACCGCCCAGGAATGCACACCGGCGACCTTGCCGCGCTGCAGCGGGAAATTCCACGCCGCCGAGGCCGCCCCTATACTGTGGGCCATGAAGCGCGCCATTCTCTGGGTCTTCGCGCTGGCGATGCTCGGGGGCCTCGGACTGTTCGGTTGGCGACTCGCCGACGAGCGCCGGTTCGCGGCCACGCCGTACGGCGAGGGCTCGCGGACGGTGAGCATCCCCTCCGGCACCGGCCCCCGCGCGCTGGCGAAGCTGTTGGCCGACGCGCGCGTCGTCTCCGACGCCAACCGCTTCTTCACCCACCTCCACTGGTTCCGGCGCAACGCGCACACCAAGGCGGGCGAGTACCAGTTCGAGGGAGCGCTGCTTCCGGACGACGTGCTGGGCAAGCTGGTGCGCGGCGACATCAAGCTGTACCGCTTCACCGTGGCCGAAGGGCTCCGCGCCGACGAGATGGCGCCGGTCATCGCTGCTACCGGGCTGTGCCCGGCGGCGGAGTTCCTGAAGATCGCCCGCGATCCCTCCTCCCCGAAGAAGTACGGCGTTCCCGGGCCGTCGTTGGAGGGCTACCTCTTCCCCGATACCTACTCCCTCCCCCGCGGCGCCGGCTGCGGCGGCGTCGTGCACGCGCTGGTGTCCCGCTTCCAGAAAGCCTGGCAGGACGCCGATGCCCGGCGCCTTTCCTCGGTGACGCTCGACGAGCTCCAGGCCGTGACCCTGGCCAGCATCGTGGAGAAGGAGACTGGCCGGCCCGAGGAGCGGCCGCGCATCTCTTGCGTGTTCCACAACCGGCTGAAGAAGAAGATGAGGCTGCAGACGGACCCGACGGTGGTCTATGCGCTCCTGCTCTCGCACGACTTCAAATGGGACCACAACATCCACAAGGACGATCTCTCGCTCCCACACCCGTACAACACGTACTTCATCAAGGGGCTGCCACCGGGTCCGATCGCCAACCCGGGACTGGCGGCGCTGGAGGCGGCGCTGCATCCGGTCGCCTGCGACGATCTCTTCTTCGTATCGCGCAACGACCACACGCACGTCTTCTGTCCCGACCTGAAGTGCCACGAGGCGAACGTGCGCAAGTTCCAGGTCGACTACTTCCGCAGGCGGCGCGGGTGATCCCGGCCGGCTAGCCCCGGCGCCGCAGCCAACTCAGGGGCTACGCTTGAGCGAGGCAGGTGCGCAACGGCGGTACACGGTCGCGTAGGTGTACCGCTGCGCGGCACAGAACGGCAGCTCGCGGAACTCGAAGCGATCCTCCTTGAAGTGGCCCAGGCGCCCGTGCTCGACCAGGACGGCGAGGGTGGGTGCGCGCGAAGCGATCCTTCGCTCGAGATCCTCTCTCCAGCGGGAGCGAAGCAACTTCGCCTCCGGAAGCCCGGATGCGAGCACCAGGGGGATGTCGAGGTAGTAGGTGCTCTCGTCCACCAGCACCAGGTCGTCACCCGACGCCTGTGCCTTGAGCCAGTCCGCGGCCTCGGCGATGCCGGGCGGCAGCGAGCCGATCGGGGCCATGGGCCGTGCCCATTCCGCCAGCCCTCCGGTCCGGTTCCAGCACAGCGCCGCGAGGACCAAGGGCGTCGCCAGGGCCAGGGCGGCCGCGACTGCGCGGGCCGGACGGGCCAGGAGCGCCAACGCATCATGGGCGAACACGAGCGACAGGGCTGCCGCGACCATCGTGAAGCGGGCCATGGGGTAGAAGTCCGCCATCACGGCGGCGCGGAAGGTGAAGTAGACGGCCGGAATCCAGGCGAGCGCGACCAGCTCCCACCCCTGCTCTCGCCGGCGGACGGCCCGCGCAGAGCCCCAGAGCCCGAGGAACCCGAGCGCCGGCGTCGCCACGACACAAGCCGCCAGGGGCCAGTACACGAGCGCGCCAAGTCGGGTCCAGAAGGGGCCGGAGCTGTCGAGCGCCATCCTCGCGAGCTGCGCGTGGTCGCGGTCGATGTGGTGGATGGGCGCGAGCGGATCTCCGGCCCAGCGCGCATTCACCCACATCCAGAACAGCGCGGGAGCGGCGGCGAGGGCGCAGAAACCCAGCGCGGTGGCGACCTTCCGGTGGCGCCAGAACAGGAGGGCGCCGAAGAGCGGCACGTACATCCACCCGTCGTACCGGACCAGCCCCGCCGCCCCCAGGAGCAGCGCGGAGCCGGGCACGCGGTCCTCGAGCGCAAGCAGCAGCGCTCCGAGGAGCAGGGCCAGGAACACCGCTTCGCTGGCCCCGGTCGCGCTCGCCTGGATGTGCAGCGGGGAGAGCGCGAGGCCGAGGGCGGCCCAGAAGCCTGCCCCAGGGCCGCGCTCGCGCCCGGCAATCCGGTACAGCAGCCAGACGCCCGCCAGCCCGCAGGCGAGCGAGAGGAGCCGCGCCGCGAAGATGCGGTCGCCCAGCAGTCGCACGAGCGCGCCGATGAGGGTGAGGTGCAGTGGGCCGTACTGATACGATTCCAGGAATCCGTGCCAGAGATGGGGATCCGCCGCCCACCGTTCGGCGAGCTCGATGCGCACCGGCGCGTCGCCGTAGTGTTCGTATCCGTACGCGAAGGGCGCGGCGCGCGCGAGGGCGGCGACCGCGAGCGGGAACAGCAGATCGCGCTTCAAGTGTTCCAGTGAATGAAGTTGTGCACCGCCCGGTCCACCTTTATGCAATGTACGACGCCTTCGCAGCATGACGACGGACAAAAAGCAACGGCTGTCACCCCGGAAGCGTTTTTGTCAGAGCGCGTTGCAGGCCCTATGCTGCGGAGCTAGGTTCGCCACGTTCCGAGGCGCCTGCGGGCGCCAGAGGGGATAAGTCAAGATGCCGACGCTGCGCGACTCCGGCGACATGAACCTCGTGACGAGGATCGCCGCACTCCAGGACAAGACGAGCTTCAAGGAGCTCCACTGGGACGGGTCGATCGAGGATTATCTCAAGATCGTGCGTGAGAACCCGCGCGTGACGCGCACCGCGTTCCAGCGCATCTACGACATGATCCTCAGCCATGGGAAGACCGAGTACATCGACAACAAGAAGCGGCTGATCCGCTACCACTTCTTCCACGACGAGCCGAGCGGCGGCCGGGACGCGGTGTACGGCCTCGACGTTCCGCTGATGAAGCTGGTCAACGTCTTCAAGAGCGCCGCGCAGGGATACGGCACCGAGAAGCGCGTGATCCTGCTGCACGGGCCGGTGGGCTCCTCGAAGAGCACCATCGTGCGGCTGCTCAAGAAAGGGCTCGAGGAGTACTCGCGCACGCCGGAAGGCGCGCTCTATACGTTCTCCTGGGTGCTGGAGAAGAAGCGCGACGACGGCACCACGCACCGCGAGGTGTTCAACTCCCCGATGAACGAGGACCCGCTGCTGCTCATTCCCGAAGAGTGGCGCGAGAAGGTGTTCGCGGACCTTGCCTCGCCCGACGCGGGCTTCCAGGTCCCGGTGCGCGGGGATCTCTGCCCCGCCTCGCGGCTCATCTTCCGCGAGCTGATGACCGAGTACAAAGGCGACTTCGCCAAGGTGATGTCGCACGTCCGCGTCCGGCGCCTGCTGCTCAGCGAGAAGGACCGCATCGGCATCGGCACCTTCCAGCCCAAGGACGAGAAGAACCAGGATTCGACCGAGCTGACCGGCGACGTGAACTACCGCAAGATCGCGGAGTACGGGTCGGACTCGGATCCGCGCGCCTTCAACTTCGACGGCGAGTTCAACATCGCCAACCGCGGCATCATCGAGTTCGTCGAGGTGCTCAAGCTCGACGTAGCCTTCCTCTACGACCTGCTGGGCGCGTCGCAGGAGCACCGGATCAAGCCGAAGAAGTTCCCGCAGACCGACATCGACGAGGTGATCATCGGGCACACCAACGAGCCCGAGTACAAGAAGCTCCAGAACAACGAGTTCATGGAGGCCCTCCGGGACCGCACGGTGAAGATCGACATCCCCTACATCACCAAGCTCAACGAGGAAGTGAAGATCTACGAGAAGGACTACAACTCGCACAAGATCCGCGGCAAGCACATCGCGCCGCACACGCTGGAGATGGCGGCGATGTGGGCGGTGCTCACCCGGCTCGAGGAGCCGAAGAAGCACAACCTGACGCTCTTGCAGAAGCTGAAGCTCTACAACGGCAAGACCCTGCCCGGCTTCACCGAGGACAACATCAAGGAGCTGCGCAAGGAGGCGAACCGGGAGGGCATGGAAGGGATCAGCCCGCGATACGTGCAGGACAAGATCTCCAACGCGCTGGTGAGCGACAAGGGAGAGGGCTGCGTCAACCCCTTCATGGTGCTCAACGAGTTGGAGAGCGGGCTGCGGCACCACTCGCTGATCTCCAGCGAAGAGGTGCGCAAGCGCGACCGCGAGCTCTTGAGCGTGGTGAAGGGCGAGTACGAGGACATCGTGAAGAACGAGGTCCAGCGCGCCATCTCGGCCGACGAGGACGCCATCGCCAAGCTCTGCGGCAATTACATCGACAACATCAAGGCGTATACGCAGCGGGAGAAGGTCCGCAACAAGTACACCGGCCAGTACGAGGAGCCGGATGAGCGCCTGATGCGCGCCATCGAGGAGAAGATCGACATCCCCGAGTCGCGCAAGGACGACTTCCGCCGCGAGATCATGAACTACATCGGCGCCCTCGCCATCGAGGGGAAGACGTTCAACTACCGGACCAACGAGCGGCTGCACAAGGCCCTGGAGCTGAAGCTCTTCGAGGACCAGAAGGACTCGATCAAGCTCAAGAACCTGGTCTCCAGCGTGGTCGACAAGGACACCCAGGAGAAGATCGACATCGTCAAGGACCGGATGATCAAGTCCTACGGGTACTGCGAGATCTGCAGCACCGACGTGCTCAACTTCGTGGCGTCGATCTTCGCCCGGGGCGACGCGAAGGACTAGCCCCGGCCCCGAATGGGGCTCAAGGGATGCTCCCTTCGGTTTTCGGGGCAAGCGCAGGGCACATGATCCTGGAGCTCCTCAAGCGGGCCACGCTGATCTGGCTGGGCTTCTTCGTGCTTGCCTTCGTGAACGGGGCCATCCGCGAGGTCAGGATCAAGCGGCCGTCGGGGAGCCCGCGGCGCATCACCTTTCGGCGCTCACCGCGGTCCTGCTGTTCACGGGGTACGCGTTCCTGGTCGAGGGCCCGCACAACAACTTTGATCGCGTGCACTTGGGGTTTACACTGACGAGCTGGAGGTCCGGGTGCCGCTGAAGATCAAACAGGACCACTCCCGGTTTCGCGAGATCATCCGCGGGCGGATCAAGGAGAATCTCCGCAAGTACATCCAGAAGGGCGAAATGATCGGGAAGAAGGGCAAGGACCTGATCACCATCCCGGTCCCGTCCATCGACATCCCGCACTTCCGCTACGGCCACAAGGACCAGGGGGGGGTGGGGCAGGGCGACGGCCAGCCCGGCACCGTGCTCGCTCCCGGCGCCGTCGAAGGCGACGGGAAGGGCAAGGCGGGGCAGGGGGAAGGACAGCACTCGCTGGAAGTCGATCTCTCGCTCGACGAGCTGGCGGAAATCCTGGGCGAGGAGCTGGCGCTCCCGCGCATCCAGAGCAAGGGCAAGAAGAACCTGACGACGCCGAAGGTGAAGTACACCGGCGTGCACACCACCGGCCCCGAGTCCCTGCGCCACTTCAAGCGCACCTACAAGCAGGCGCTGAAGCGCAGCATCGCTTCCGGGACCTACAATCCCAAGATCCCCATCGTCGTTCCCACGCGCGAGGACAAGCGGTACCGGAGCTGGCGCATGACGGAGCTGCCGCAGTCGAACGCGGTGGTGATCTACATGATGGACGTCTCGGGCTCCATGGGCGACGAGCAGAAGGAGATCGTCCGCATCGAGAGCTTCTGGATCGATACCTGGCTGCGCGCCAACTACAAGGGTCTGGAGACGCGCTACATCATCCACGACGCGGTGGCGCGCGAAGTGGACCGCGAGACGTTCTTCCACACCCGGGAATCAGGTGGGACCATGATCAGCTCGGCGTACAAGCTCTGCCGGGACATCATGGACGCGGATTACGACTCGGGATCCTGGAACATCTACCCCTTCCACTTCTCCGACGGGGACAACTGGAGCGCCGACGACACCCGCACCTGCGTCGGGCTGCTCAAGGGCGAGATCCTCACCAAGGTGAACCAGTTCGCGTATGGGCAGGTCGAGAGCCCGTACGGGAGCGGTCAGTTCATCAAGGACCTGCGCGAGGCGTTCGACGGCGTCGAGAACGTGGCGCTCTCGGAGATCGCCAACAAGGACGCCATCTACAACTCCATCAAGGACTTCCTGGGGAAGGGCTCCTAGCGTGAACGAGAACAGGGACACGCGTCTTCCACCCCACCTGAGCGACATCCAGCGCGAGATCGAAGGATACGCGAAGGCGTTCGGCCTCGACTTCTACGAGACCATCTTCGAGGTGCTGGGGTACGACGAGATCAACATGGTGGCCGCTTACGGCGGCTTCCCCAACCGCTATCCGCACTGGCGGTTCGGCATGGAGTACGAGCAGCTCTCCAAGGGGTACGAGTACGGCCTCTCGAAGATCTACGAGATGGTGATCAACAACAACCCCTCGTACGCGTACCTGCTCGAATCCAACATGGACGTGGACCAGAAGCTGGTGATGGCCCACGTCTACGGCCACGTCGACTTCTTCAAGAACAACTTCTCCTTCCAGCACACCAACCGCAAGATGATGGACGAGATGGCGAACCACGCCACCCGGCTCCGGCGCATCATCGACAAGGTGGGCATCGAGCCGGTCGAGACGTTCATCGACCGCTGCCTCTCACTGGAGAACCTGATCAACCAGCACGCGCCGCACTTCCCCGCCAAGAGCCGCGAAGAAGTCGTGGAGCAGCCCATCGAGGTGCGCGGGTTCAAGACGAACCGCGAGTACATGGCGCAGTTCATCAATCCCAAGGAGTTCCTCGACGAGCAGCGCAAGAAGCTCGAGGACGAGCGCGCGCAGAAGAAGAAGTTTCCGGAGAAGCCCGAGCGCGACGTGCTGGCGTTCTTGATCGAGAACGCGCCGCTGGAGCGGTGGGAAGCCGACGTGCTCGCGGTGATCCGGGAAGAGGCTTATTACTTTGCGCCACAAGCTCAAACGAAGATAGCTAATGAAGGTTGGGCCTGTTTGAAAGTGAATTCAAGGACTTACACCGACCGCGGCCTCTTGACCATGGGGCAGCTAGTCGCCGGCGAGTCCGGCATGGTGTCCGACGGAGAGACGCCGCGGCGGGTCTACGACCATCACATCATCCGCGATCACGCGACAGTTACGATTCTGACGCGCCGCGGTCTACAGCTTTGCGGTTCGAACAACCATCGGATTCTCGCCGATGATCGGCAGACGTGGCGGCGCCTCGACGAGGTCGCGTTGGGAGATCGCATCGCGATTGCGGGAGGCGCAGGACTGTGGCCTTCCGAGTCGGTTCAGGTGAAATGGGAGCCGCAGCGCAGGATGACGTTGGAGGATGTCGCTGAGCTGTCAGATGCGACCCTCAACCAGGTGTCGAGTTACCTGTATCGATCGGGCGCTCCAACAGCGGCGATGCGCATCCCTGTCGAACAGTGGGAACAGCAGGCGATGCCGGCCCAGAGTGTTCGCCGCAAGGCCATCCGCGTTCCGAAAGTTGTCGATATCAAGCTTGCAGCATTTCTTGGCTACATGGTCGGAGATGGTCACATCAGCCGCGTCAAGCGGTGCCTGGGCCTCACGTCAGGCGATGAACCGCAAGCGCGTCACTTCGCCGAAATCTCGTACGAGCTTTTCGACCTACTCTGTACGTTCAGGTTGGACGAGAATCGCTACCGCGTTCTGCTGCACTCCGAGAGCCTCGCGGATTTCCTCGTCGATGGGCTCGGGTTGACGCACGGTCCCAGCGCGCGCTCGAAGCAGATCCCGGAATGTGTCCTGCGTTCTCCGAAGGAAGTAGTTGCCGCATTCCTGCGCGCCTACTTCGATTGCGACGGGTATGCGGGAAAGAGCGGGGTCATCCTCAGCACGTCGAGCGAAATCATGAGCGAGCAGGTCCAACTGCTCCTGCTCAACTTTGGCAT
This sequence comes from Myxococcales bacterium, assembly GCA_036513415.1. Classification (GTDB taxonomy): domain Bacteria; phylum Myxococcota; class Myxococcia; order Myxococcales; family 40CM-4-68-19; genus 40CM-4-68-19. The sequence continues at coordinate 34,908 of DATBZA010000179.1, forward strand.
CCTTTCAGGGCGGCACCTGCAGAAGGATGGGTGCTGGCACGTAATGGTACTTGGCGCGTCGGCCGCGAAGTTCGCGGAGGAGATCGGATTCGGGCTTGAGCGAAAGCAACGGGCGCTGAACGAATACGTGTCCAATCGCAAGTGGTTCAAGAAAGAGAAGTGGGAGGACGAGATCGTCGAAATCACCCACGGCCGCGCCGACGTCTACGACATCTCCGTCGAGGAAACCCACCGCTACGCCGCCTGCGGCTTCATCAACCACAACTCCTACTGGCACTCGACGATCATGACCACTCGCGCCCTCAAGGACAGCGAGATCATCGACTACGCCGACCACCACTCCGGAACCATGGGAACGCGCCCGGGCGCCATCAACCCGTACAAGCTGGGCATCGAGCTCTGGCGTCACGTCGAGGAGCGCTGGAACAAGGGGCGGTTCGGCAAGGAGTACGACGAGTGCGACGACCTGCGCGCCCGCCGCGCGTGGGACAAGAAGCTGGGCCTGGGCCGCCAGAAGATCTTCGAGGTGCGCAAGCACTACAACGACGTCACCTTCATCGACGAGTTCCTCACGGCCGACTTCGCTGTGGAGCAGAAGTTGTTCGTCTACGGCTTCAACGAGAAGGCGAACCGCTGGGAGATCCTCGACCGCGAGTTCCAGAAGGTGAAGCGCAAGCTGCTGCAGCAGCTCACCAACTTCGGGCAGCCGATCATCGAGGTGATCGACGGCAACTTCGAGAACCGCGGAGAGCTCTTGCTCGCGCACCGGCACGACGGCGTCGATCTCCGCATCGATTACGCCAAGGATACGCTGACGAATCTGCAGGCGATGTGGCGGCGGCCCGTGGGCATCGTCACCCGCGTCGACGGCAAGGGCGTCCTGATGAGATACGACGGGCGCGATCACACGGACCGCAAGGTCGAGCTCTGATGCCGGGGACCGGCCCCGTGGTCGAGAAAGGTTTGCGGGGACTGGTCGCGCGGGCTTTCGGCCTCACCGAGGACGCCGTCTACATCGGCATGGGCGTGCTGCTCGCGTTCAGCGCGGTCGCGCTCCTGATCTCCGGCGGCCTGTCGCTGTGGAACGCGACGATCCGGGGCGCGCCCTTGGAGGCCGTGATCGGGCTCCTGGATCGCACCCTGCTGGTCCTGATGCTGGTGGAGCTGCTGTACACGGTGCGCGTCTCCTTCCGGCAGCATGCGCTCCTGCCGGAGCCCTTCCTGATCGTGGGCCTGATCGCGGCCACCCGCCGCATCCTGGTGGTCACCGCCGAGTTTTCCGTCAAGGGCGAAGCGAACCCGGAGAAATTCAAGGAGGGGATGCTGGAGATCGCCCTCCTGACGTTCATGGTGGTGGCGCTGGTCGCATCCCTGCTCATGCTGCGCAGCAAGGAAAAGAGCAAGAACGAGCTCGCGATCGCGGGCTGATCAGTGCGACGCGGGTCAGCGCCAGCGGAACACGCGCAGCGCGGCGATAAAGGTGATCGCGGCGGTCCCGGCCAGCAGGGCGCACTGCGGCGCGACCGCGCGCAGCCCGCCGCCGTCGATCATCACCGCGCGCAGGGCATCGTTCAGCGCGGTGAGCGGGAGGACTCTCAGCAGAGGCTGCACGCCCTCCGGAAAGCGTGCTGTGGAAAAGAAGACCCCGGACGCCACGAACATGGGCAGCATGACCAGGTTGATCAGGCCGCTCACCGTCTGCGTGTTCTGCGCCCGCGACGCGACCAGGAGCCCCAGCCCCGCGAACGCCAGGGCACCGAGCAGCGAGATGCCGAGGAGCAGCAGAATCGATCCCGCGACGCCGACCTGGAAGACGAGGTAGGCGAAGCCGAGCAGGACCGGAAGCTCCATCAACAGGAAGAGCGCCCGCATGACCACGAAGGACCAGAGGAACTGTGCCCGCGACATCGGCGTGGCCACCAGCCGCTTGAGCAGCTTCTTGGTGCGCATGTCGACGATGACGTAGCCGACGCCCCACATCCCGGCGGACATCAGCTGCATTCCCAGGAGCCCCGGGATGAGGAAGTCGATGTAGCGGGAACCGGGCTCGATCACCGGTTTGTCGACCGTGGCCGGAGGGCCGCGGGGATGCAGCGCCGTATCGGCCAGCGCCCGCGCCAGCCGGCTCTCGGCGCGCGCCGGATCGTAGAGGTACGAAATGGGCGGTCCCGGCAGGACCACGAGGTCGGCCTTGCCGGTGCGGAGGGCCTCCCGCGCGGCCAGCTCGTCCAGGAGGCGCGGGCGCAGCTGGGCGTCGGCGGCGAGCGCGCGCTCCAGCTCCGGCGACACGACGGCGACGATGGACGGCTCCGCCGCGCGGTTCCGGAACGCGATGCCCAGGGCGATGGAGAGCAAGAGCGGGAATCCGAAGGTCCAGAATACGGCGCCCGGTTCCCGGAAGAAGATGCGCAGGCGCGCCAGGGTCAGCTCCCAGAGCGGGGAGCTGACGGGTGCGGACGTCGCGCTCGGACGAGGGGCGTTCACTCGCGCAGCCGCCTTCCGGTGAGGTGCACGAACACGTCTTCCAGGGTGGCATGGTGGGTGGAAAGGCGGGTGAGACCGAAAGGCTCGGCGCGGGCGAGGATCGCCGGCAAGGCGACGTGAAGCTGCTCGACCGTGAGCGCCATGCCGTCGGCGCTGCGTCTTGCGCCACGGACGGATGGAAGTCGGTCCATCTCCTCCGGCCCCAGCGGGCGTTCGGTGGCGAGCTCGACCACCTGCTGCCCGCCGAGCGAGGCGATCAATTCCTGAGGCGTTCCCAGCGCGATCACCTTGCCCTTGTCGACGATGGCGACGCGATCGCAGAGACGCTCCGCCTCGTCCATGTAGTGGGTGGTGAGCAGGACCGTCCGGCCCCGCGCCTTGAAGCCCAGCACCACGTCCCAGAGCTGCCGGCGCGACTGCGGATCGAGCCCGGTGGTGGGCTCATCGAGGAAGAGGACGTCGGGATCGCTCACCAGAGCGCAGGCGACGGCCAGCCGCTGCTTCTGCCCGCCGGAGAGCCGCTCCGTCCAGGAGGTGCGCTTGTCCTGGAGGGCCACCTGCTCGAGCACCTCGTCGACTGGCCGGCCCCGGTCGTAGAAGGAGCGGAACATGCGCAGGTTCTCCTCCACCGTCAGGCGATCGGGCAGGTGCGTTTCTTGAAGGGACACGCCCACCCTCTGGCGGAGGGCGCGCTCGTCGCGCGCCCAGGCCATCCCGAGCACCTCGACCCTCCCGTCCGTGGGCTCGTTCAGGCCCTCGAGGATCTCCACCGTGGTGGTCTTGCCCGCCCCGTTGGGCCCGAGCAGGCCGAAGCATTCCCCACTGGCAATCTCCAGATCGAGCCGATCCACGGCGGTGACCTCGCCGTACTGCTTGACCAGCTTCTCGCAGCGAAGCGCCGCAGTCGGGGAAGACACCAGATCCTACCTGCGCCTCGGGCGCGCGACCTCGATGCGGACCGGCTTGTCCTTGAGCGGCTTTCCGCTCGCCGCCACGTAGGCCTCCCGCGCGTCGGGCCGGATCAGCACGTAGGCGTAGCGCCCCTTGAGATCGACCGCCAGGGCGGTGTCGCGCGGCTGTCCCGCCAGATCGGCGAGGGCGGACATCAGCGACTCGGCCGTCCAGCCCTGGTCGGCGCCCTGCTCGACGTAGAGCTTCACCCGGTCGGTCGGCGCCTCCGCCTGCAGCCGCGCGGGTGGCGGAGCCGCCTCGAGCCTGGGCTTGCGGTGGTCCCGGTCGCGCTTGCGGCGCGCCTCCTTCTGCTCCTTCTGCACTTTCTCCACCTGGTGGCTCTCGAGGAGCTTCTCGCCGGCAGCCCGGATCTGCGCCTTCTCCATCCGGTGGTGCGTGAAGAAGTACCGGAGCGCATACGCCAGCAGCACACGGCCGTCATCGCGCGCCATCAGATCCTGGGCCAGGGGAAGGAAGGCCTCGAAGGCCACGCCGCTCTGCATCACGTCCCGCAGCTCGCGGATGTGCTTCTCCGTCCAGAGCACGCGGGCCTCGTCCGGGGTAGGCAGCTTCCGCACCTCGAACTGGATCCCGTACTTCTTCTCCAGCGCCGAGAGCGTGTTCAGCTCCGCGCCGGAGACGAGGCTGATGGCCGTTCCCTTCTTCCCGATCCGCCCGGTGCGGCCGACGCGGTGGAGATACACCGCTGGATCCTCCGGCAGAGAGTAGTTGAGCACGTGCGAGAGGTCGCTGATGTCGATTCCACGCGCCGCGATGTCGGTGGCGACCATGAAGCGCACCTCGCCACGCTTCACCTTGGCCATGACCCGCTCGCGCTCTTTCTGCGGCAGATCGCCGTTGAGCATCTCCGCATCGAGCCCGTTGCGGTTGAGGACGTTCGCCACCAGCTCGGTGTCGGTGCGGAGGTTGCAGAAGATGATGGCGCTCTCCGGGTCCTCCCGCTCGATCAGGTAGAGCAGGTTCCGCGGCTTCGGATACTGATCGACCAGGTGGTAGAGCACGTTGTGGATGTGCTCCACCGTGAAGACGTCGCCCGAGAGCAGGATGATCTCCGGGTTGCGCAGGTACTTCTGCGCGAGCTGCTCGATGTCCGGCGGCACGGTGGCGGAGAAGAGCAGCGTCTGGCGATCGTTGGGCAGATGGTCGAGGATGCGCGTCACTTCCTCGTAAAAGCCGGCGGAGAGCATCTCGTCCGCCTCGTCGAGCACGGCGATGCGCGTGGAATCCAGCTTGAGGTTGCCGCGGCGGATGTGATCGTAGACGCGCCCGGGCGTGCCCACGATGATCTCCGCCCCTTCGGTCAGGGCGTCGGTCTGCGCGCCCATCCCGGCGCCGCCGTAGATGGCCGTTACGCGCAGGTCCTTGTACTTGCCCAGGGCTTCGATCTCCTGGGCCACCTGCAGCGCGAGCTCGCGGGTGTTGCAGAGCACCAGGGCCGAGGCCTTCCGCGTTCCGGCGGCGATGCGCTCGAGCAGCGGGATGCCGAACGCGGCCGTCTTTCCGGTGCCCGTCTTGCTGCGGACGATCAAGTCGCGGCCTGCGAGAATGGGGGCGAAGACCGCCACCTGCACGGGGGTGGGCGCCGTGTATCCTCGCTCGGAAATCCCCTTGCGCAGCTCGTCGGAGATGGGAAGGTCCGCGAAGCTGGTGGTGGCAACGTAATCGCTCATGTTTGCTTGAACGCGAAAAAGTTAGCCTGTATAGCACCGCACCTTCCGGGAATACAGATGAGTCCAAAGGGCAAAGCGCGGAAGCCAGGGAAGCCGGCGAAGGTCCGCGCCCCACGAAGGGCGCAGGCGACGGCGAAGGTGCGCGCGCCTGCCCGGTCCGGGCAAGAGGAAGAGGAGCGGCAGCAGGAGGAGCCGCTCGAGCCTGAGGTCCTGGAGCCGGAGGCGGTCGCCCTCGATGCCGGCGACGAAGCTCCCGCGGCCGACACGACCTTGCCGGTGCCCGTCGAGCGCGACCTCGCGCGCGCCGATGCGCTGCAGCGCTACATGGCGGAGGTCGCCCGGCATCCGCTGCTGTCGCGGGAGGAAGAGCACGAGCTGGCGGTGAAGTTCCAGCAGACGCGCGATCCCGATCTCGCCTACCGCCTGGTCACCGCGAATCTCCGGCTGGTGGTGAAGATCGCGCACGAGTACCGGCGCGCCGCGTTCAACCTGCTCGACCTGATCCAGGAAGGAAACGTCGGGCTCATGCACGCCGTGCAGAAGTACGATCCGTTTCGCGGCGTGAAGCTGTCCTCCTATGCGGCCTGGTGGATCCGCGCGTACATCCTGCGGTACCTGATGGACAACTGGCGCATGGTGAAGCTCGGGACCACCCAGGCGCAGCGCAAGCTGTTCTTCAACCTGCGCAAGGAGCAGGAGCGGCTGCTCTCGCAGGGTTTCGAGGCCGCGCCCAAGCTGCTCGCCGAGAGGCTCGACGTGACCGAGCAGGACGTGCGGGAGATGGATCAACGGCTCTCCAACGACGAGTTCTCCATCGATGCGCCGGTCCTCGGAGCGCAGGACGAGACGCGGCAAACGCATGGCGACCGGCTGGTCCAGTCCGGCGCGCCGGTCGACGAGCAGCTCGCGGACAAGGAGCTGCGGCGCATCTTCAAGGAGAAGCTGGAGGAGTTCGGCAAGACGCTCACCGCGGAGAAGGACAAGTACCTGTTCGAGAACCGGATCGCGCCGCGCGATGATCGCGATCCCATGACGCTGCAGCAGATCGGCGATCTCTGGGGCGTCACCCGCGAGCGGGCCCGCCAGCTCGAGGCGCGCCTGACGGACCGGCTGCGCGAATACCTGCGGCGCGAGCTGCCGGACTTCGGGCAGCTCTCCGTCAACCCGCCGGAGGAGCCGTGAGCGCGGAGCGCGCCGCGGCCGCGAAGCCGGCCTCCGAGGTGAAAGCGGTCTTGGACGCGAAAGCGGCTGGCCCGAGGGCTGCCCGCCGGCACCCGTGGCTCGCGCCGCGCATCGCCGTCCCCGTGGCGCTGGCGATCGTCGCCGTGCAGGCGCCCTTCCTCCACGCCCTCCTGCGGGGCGCGGCTCCCATCGCTGCCGCCGTTCCGTACGAGGACAAGTTCGACCGCGTCACGCTCGGAGAAGCGTGGTGGTCGAACGGCGGCCTCTGGCGGATCGTGGACGGCCAGCTGTATTCGCCGGGCGTCGGCAACAACCCGCTCTGGCTGAAGGCGCGGCTCCCGCCCGACGCGCGGGTCGAGTTCGACGTCCGCAGCGAAGGGCCGGACGGCGACGTGAAATGGGAGATGTACGGAGACGGGCGCAATCATTCCACCGGCTACGTGTTCCTCTTCGGCGCCTGGCGCAACCGCGAGTCGCGCATCTGCAAGCTCGAGGAGCATGCGCTGACGCAGGACGAAGTCCGCGCGCAGGTCGCGGCGACCGCGCGCCCGTTGCCGCGACAGACAAACCTGGTAGAGATCGTCGGGGCTCCCTTCGCCCGGTGGAGCGCGCGGCGGGATCTGGAACGCATGGAGAAGGGTGGGTACTGGCAGCGCGACACGCCGTTCGTGGTGAAGCGGAGCGACCTGAAAGTCGAGCGCGGCCGCACCTACCACATGGCGGTGACTAAGCAGGGCGGGCGGATCCGCTGGGAGATCGACGGCCAGCTCGCGCTGGAGATGACCGATCCTGCACCGCTCTCCGGCAAGGGAAACGACCGATTCGGTTTCTCGAGCTGGGCGAACGACACCTACTTCGACAACCTCCGGATCACCTCGCTCTGAGATCAGCCGCGGAGGACTTCAGCTCCCCTGATCCGGCTCGTCCAGCGCGGCCGCTGACTTCTCCTGCGCCTCCTGGGCGGCGCGCTCGTACTCCTCCTGCCGCGCCGCGATCTTCTCTTTCAGCTCGTCGTCGTCCATCTCCCGCGTTCGCCCGGCCAGCCGCGCTTTTGTCAGCCGCTCCCGATACACCGCGAGCGCCTCGAGCGGGACCACGAGCGCTGCCATGAGCCCGAGCACCCAGGCCACGTCATTGAGCTGGTAGAGCGCGGCTCCCCGCCAGTGCGGGCCCCATCCGATCGCCGCTCCGAGGGCGGCGAACGCCGCGGCAAAGACCGGCGGCAGCACGATCTCCAGCTTGCGCTGGCGGGTGATCCCGACGAACAGCCCGATGCTCGCGGCCACCGCGGCCACCGGAACCCAGGCGTGCTTCAGCGCCGCGACGGCGGCGCCAGACGCGGTCCCGAGGAGCGCGGCGACCAGCGCTGCCGTGCCCCAGGCCTCGGCGATCGCCCCGAACATCGTGCCGAGCATGGCGGCGATCACCGCCAAGCTGCCTGCCAGCCAGGGATGCCCCACGCCGCGCAGCCCGAAGAACGTAGCGGCGAACGCTCCCGCGCCCAGCATCGCCGCGTTCACCGGCCGGTGGCCGCGCGGACCGAGCGCGATGGCCGCGGCGGCGAGCGCCAGGAGCACCCAGGCGACCCAGGCAGGCGCGCGCAAAGCATCGTCGAGAGCGTACTGCAGCGTCTCGTGCAGCCGGTGCGTGGCTACTTCCCGGCCGTGGCGAAATACATCAGCATCAGCCCGAGCAGGATCACAAACGCGACCGCCGCGGCGACCGGCCCATGGTCGATGTCGGTGGTGTCGAGCAGATCGGCCGCTTCCATCTTCGCCTGGGCGCCCGCGTCCTTGCTCTTGAGCACCCGCTTCGCCTCGGCCCGAGCCCCGTGGTAATCGCCCGCGGCGAACAGCTCCCGCGCCTGGGCCAGCTCGGTGGCCTGCGCTCCGTCGCCGACGCGCTTCGCGTCGGGGATGTACTCTCGCCTCGCCGGCTGGGTGAACAGCTCCGGTGTGACGGGCGCGTCGTTCGCGGTCCCCGGGACGGTGTTGCGGGCCGCGGTGCTGGACTGGGTGTTCTGGGCCATGTGCCGGCGAAGCTACCCGAGCGTGCCTCCGGTCGCAAGGTGGGAATGCCTGGGCCATTCGCGGGTTCTTGCAGTGATCCCGCGTAAATGCGGTTACCCTGACCCTCGCCCGATGCTCTCGCGCCGGACATTGCTTGGAGTTGGGCTCGCCCTTGCCGCACGCCGCGCGCTGGCCTTCGGCGAGGCCGCCCGCCTCTCGTTTGCGCAAGTCCGCCACCGCGGCCGGTGGGATCCGCGGCCCGACGGGCTCTCCCGCCTGGCATGGGAAATCGCCAAGCGGACCAGCATCGAGACCTCTCCCGCGATCAAATCGATCGCGCTCGCGGATCCGGAGCTGTTCCGCTACCCGTTCGCGGTCCTTTCCTCGGACCAGGCGGTCCCGCCGCCGGCCGACAACGAGGTGGCCGAGCTGCGCAGGTACCTCAGCTACGGCGGCTTCCTGCTGTTGGATGACGCCAGCGCGACTCGCGGCGGCGGATTCGAGCAGTCGGCGCGCCAGATCGTCTCCCGGATCGTTCCGGGCGCGCAGCTCGGGCGCGTTCCACGCGACCACGTGCTCTACAAGTCGTTCTACCTGCTCGACGGGCCGTCGGGGCGCGTCGCTTCCAGCCCGGACCTGGAAGCGCTCGAGCTGGGCGGACGACTTGCTGTCCTGTACTCCGGGAACGACCTCGTCGGCGCGCTGTCCCGCGACTCGCTCGGCACCTGGGAGTTCGAGGTGACGCCGGGGGGGGAGCTGCAGCGCGAGAAGTCCATCCGCCTGGGGGTCAACGTAGCGATGTATGCCCTGTGCCTCGACTACAAGGAGGACCAGGTGCACATCCCCTTCATCATGAAGCGCCGGAGGATCTGAGATTCCGGAGAGCGCGTACAACGCGTGGCGCATCACCTCGCTCTCGACGCTTCCGCCCTGGGTGCTCGCGCTCGCCGTGGCTGCCCTGGCAGCCGCGGTGTGGCTCTCCTTCCGCGGATTTCGCTCCGACCCAGCCGGCGCGCGCCGGGTGGCGCTGCTCGGATTCCGTCTGACGGCGGCGCTCCTGGTGCTGGTGCTGCTCCTCGAGCCGGGCATCGAGCTGCGCGCGGAGAGCCGCGTGCGCGCCCGCGTCGCGCTGCTCTTCGACACCAGCCGATCGATGAAGTTCCCCGCCGGTCCTTCGGGCCCCTCGCGCGCGGAGGAGCTGCGCCGCTGGGCCACACAGCACCAGGACGATCTCGCGCAGCTCGCCTCCCGGTTCCAGGTGGACGTGTACGGGTTCGACAAGGAGCTGCAGCCGGCCGATCCCGGCAGGCTTCCCGCCGACCCGCAGGGCGCTTCCACGGACATCCTCGCCGCCCTCGGCGCCGCCGCCTCGGGAGGCAGCGGCGGCCGCCCGCTGGCCGGACTGTTCGTCGCCAGCGACGGCGCCGACAATGCCGAGCTTTCGCAGGGAGTCTCGCCGGCCGCGGCCGCGGAGCTGCGGCGGTTCAATGCGCCGGTCTTCGCCCTTCCCGTGGGAGCGCAGGCGCTGAAGGATCTGGCGGTGGAGAAGGTCGCGGTGGACGACTTCGCCTTCGTGCGCAACCAGGTCACCCTCGACGTGGTGATCGCCGCGCGCGGGTTCGGCTCGACCGACGTTCCGGTGGTGTTGCGGCGCGAAGGCCAGGTGGTCGCGCAGAAGACCCTCCACATCGACGGAAGCCGGTCGCGCTACGAGGTGAAGCTTTCATTCGTCCCCGACCGGACCGGGAAGTTCGCGTTCACCGTCAGCGTGCCGGTCTACGAAGGCGAGGCGATCGCCCAGAACAACTCGCGGTCGTTCGTCCTCAAGGTGATCCGGGACCGCGTCCGCGTCCTTCTGGTCGTGGGGCGCCCGTCCTGGGACGTCCGGTTCCTCAGGCAGCTCCTGAAGAAGGATCCCAACGTCGACTTGATCAGCTTCTTCATCCTCCGGACGCCGGGCGACGATCCCCACAGCTCGCAGGACGAGCTCTCGCTGATCCCGTTTCCCACCCAGGAGATCTTCCAGGAGCAGCTGAAGACCTTCGATCTTGTGATCTTCCAGAACTTCAACCACCGCCCCTACCGGATGTCGCAGTACCTCGACGGCATCGCCTCGTACGTTCGCGAAGGCGGCGCCTTCGCGATGATCGGCGGCGACCAGAGCTTCTCCGCCGGGGACTACGCGGGCACTCCGATCGAGGACGTGTTGCCCGTGACGCTGCTTCCTTCCGGGCCGACGGCGGTGGACGAGACGCCCGCGCAAGTGCGGCTCACCGACCCCGGCCGCCGCCACCCCGTCACCGAGCTGGCCAGCAGCGCCGCCCAGAACGAGAGCCTGTGGACGGCCCTGCCCAGGTTGCCCGGCCTGAACACCACCGGGCCGCTCAAGGGCGGCGCGCAGACGCTGCTCCAATCGCCGGAAGGGCGGCCGGTGCTGGTGGTCGGCGAGGCAGGCCGGGGCCGCGTGCTCGCGCTGCTCTCCGATTCGTCCTGGTTCTGGAGCTTCGTGGCCGCGGGAGCCCAGCTGGGCCCGCGCGCGTACGAGACATTCTGGCACTCCGCCATCCGCTGGCTGGTGCGCGATCCGGCGCTGACCCCGATGCGCGTCACCGCCGAGCGTCCGTCGTTCGAGCCTGGCGGCGAACCTCCGGCGTTGGACGTGCAGGTCCGTGGCAGCGACTACGGGGCGGCGGGTGGAGCGCAGATCGTGGTCGTGACCTCGTCCGCCACGGACCCGGTTCCCCGTCCCACCGGCGCCGCGATGGCAGGACCGGACGGAAACGCCCGCATCGTCCTGCCCCCGTTGCCGGCCGGGGCGTACAAGGCGACCGTCACCGCGAAGCGCGCGGACGGCACCACCATCGGCGAGGCGGAGGACGCGTTCGTCGTCGCGCCGGCTTCCCGCGAGCTGATCGAGGCAGCGCCGCGCCCGGACGTGCTCCAGGCGGTCGCCGCGGCCACCAAGGGCCGTGTGATCGAGGCGTCCGACTCCCTGGCGACGCTGCCCTGGCGCGATCCCGAGCGCGTCGAGGTCGGACAGCGCACCAGCAAGCCGCTGTGGGACAACTGGAAGGTGCTGGTGCTGCTCTGCCTGGTGGTGGGCGCGGAGTGGACCCTGCGCCGCCGCTGGGGATACGCCTAGGCGCGGCGACATGAGATTTCTTAGCGCTTACGCCTGAGCGCGATCACTCGCCAGTCCGGGTATGAGACGCGTTCTAGCCCCGCCTCAGGGCTTCTGTTTCTGCTCGACCCTGAGCCCGACCCGCCCAGCCGGCGGCTGCGGCATCTCCGCCACCTGCTGGCGCAGATGCGCGACCCAGCTCTCCGGCAGTCCCCGCTCCTGGGCGCCCTCGACCAGGTACGCGAGGAGCCGGCCGCTGGCGGGTCCCGCCTCCACGCGTTTCTCCGGTCGGGCCACGAACGCTTTCGCCGCCACCGGCTTTCCTTCCAGCTCCACGGAGACGTCGATCTCCTCGGAGAGGCCGGTCGCGACGCCTTCCTTGCGCAGCACCGCCTCCTTCGCAGGAAGCGGGATCTCGAACAGCACGCCGTGCACGAGGCCGTCCTTGTCCTCGGCCAGGTCGGCGACGCGGCCGCCCCAGAAACGGCTCTCCACGTCGAACACCAGCCGGTACCCGCGCAGCAGCGCGGGGGCGCCGCGCGCGAACAGACGCGCGTCCACGCCGTGCTCGGCGGCCCATTCGCCGATGTGTCGCTTCGACAGCGCGGATCCGTACGCGAAATAGCGGAACATGCCGGGCACTCTACCGCCGCCCGAAGGCCGCGACCACCTCGAGGGCTCCAGCCCCGGCCACCGGAGGTGGCTTGGAGGGGCTACGCTTGAGCGAGGTCATTCGGCAGTTCCGGTGATGAGACGCGTTCTAATTCTGCGGCTCCGCGCTCGGCTGCGGCTTGTCCAGCTCTGCCTCGAGCGCCTTCCGCTTGCGGTCCAGGGCGGCGATCACATCGTTGAGCGTCTTCTTCGCCAGGATCCTCGACACCTGCTCGCGGTACGTCTCCGCGAGTGAGACGCCCTCGGTGATCACGTCGACCGCACGCCAGCCTTTCGGGCCCTTGACCATCACGTAGTCGATGGCCGCCGTATCCTCGCCGGTATGGACGCGGGTGTGCACCACGACCCGCCCATCCTGCGGCTCCTCTCCGGTGACCTCGGTGCGGATCCGCTCCACGTCGCTGGCCTTGCCTTTTCGCATCCTGGCCAGGTAGTTCGCCTCCATCGCACCGCGCAGCGCGGCGGTGTAGCGCTTGCGATCCGCCGGCTTCAACTCGTCCCACTTGTTGCCCAGCGTCGAGCTGGCGAGCGCATCGAAGTCGATCAGCTCGGCCACCGCCTTGCGCGCCTGCTCGCGCGCGCGGGTGCGCGCTGGCCCCTCGCTCTTGACCCAGGCGGTCAAGGACGCGCGGACCTTCTCCTGGGTGCGCTGCACCGCCTCGCTGGCTGAGCCGGCCTGGACCGCTGCGACGATCAGGGCGACGGCAATCGACGTCACGAATGACTCCTCGCGGTTGAACGCGCCGCAAAACGGGTATTCAAGGTGGCACTACTGCGAGAGCGGCCCTGCCGCCGCCTTCTCCAGCGCCGCCCAAGCGAGCTGGGCGTCGTACAGCGCCTTCATCCGCTCGCCGTCGGCCCGGGTATAGAGCAACGTGTCCTCGAGGAACTCACGGGCCTCCCCGAGCCCGGTGTCGAATGCCACTCCGGCCTGGGTGGCCAGTTGCTTCCCGATCTCCGTTTCCCTGGTGTACCGCTCTACGCGTACGCGCGCTTCCGTCAGATCGCCGACAGCCTGCTGGACGTCGAGGCGGACCAACTGCTGCGCTCCGAGCTGCATCGCGGCCGCCTCGTGCAGATCCGCTTCGGCCTGGCGCATCCGCGCCAGCTTCTGGGGCACGTCGAACGTTCCCCGGAATCCCAGCGCGATGTAGGCGCTCGCCGCCTGGTCGGGGTTGCTCACGAACGGGGAGGCGGGGCTGTCCGCGTTGGTGGTGGCGGTGAAGTTGACGCCGCCCACCAGGCCAAAGTCCGGCCACAGTTGCGCGCGCGCCAGGTTGACTTGCGCCTGTCTCGCGCCGACGGCCTCGATCGCGGCCCGCGTTTCCGGCCGCTGCTCCAGCGCCCGCCGCAGGATCTGATCGGCGTCGGGCGGGGTCGGCGCGGCGGGCACGTCCTGCTGTGCGATTGTCAGCTCCTCGCCCGGCGGCGCGCCCACCAGCAGGCGCAGGCCGGTGATCGCAAGGGCACGGCTCTTCAGCGTCGAGGCGTGCTGGGCCTCGATCTCCTCGGCGAGGTAGTCCAGCTTCATCGCGTCCGAGCGGCTGATCTGCTCGCTCTTCTGGGCCAGGAGCTTGCGCGCTGTCTCCTGAGCGTCCTTGAGACGGGTGCGGACCTTCTGCACCGCGGCCTCGGCATTTCGCGAGGTCTGATATCCCCAGTACGCGCGAGCCACGTCGTAGGCGGCCTGGTCGCGCGCGCGCTGCAACATCGCCTCCGTCGCCTTGACCAGGTGCCCGATGGCCGCTTTGCCGGCGTTGATCTTTCCGAATGTCCAAAGCGGCAGCGTCACCTGCACGTCGACGTGCGCTTGGACGCCCTGCGTTCCGTGGAACCAGCCGCCGATGCTTCCCGGCGTGAGGTGCGTCGGATCGGACGGGTTAGAGTCCCGGTCGCCGCCCAGGAGCCGGTGCTCCTGGGTGGGTCCACCGACGTACGCCGTGGTCTGGAAGTTGGGGAACCAGGCCCAGCTCGCCTCGTCGTGCTTGCCCTGCGCGTTCTCCAGCTGCGCGACGGCCTGCATCGCCCGGGGATCGTTCTTGCGCGCGCGCTCCTGCAGGTCGCGCAGCGTGAGCCCCTTCTGGGGCGCGGCCTGCGCGAACAGGACGAGCAGGAACGCGAGCATCTACTCGTTCGTGTAATCCGAGCCGAGGTAGTTGATCAACTCTTCGCCCACCAGGTACCGCAGGTTGTTCTCCAGGCGCACCTTCTGGACGAACAGATCGTGCTCCGGATAGACGCTGGCCGCGTGCTGGGGGCTCTTGAAATAGAAGCTGAGCCACTCCTGGATGCCCTTCATGCCGGCGCGCGCCGCCAGGTCCCCGAACAGCGCCAGGTCGAGCACGATGGGCGCCGCGAGGATCGAGTCGCGGCAGAGGAAGTTCACCTTGATCTGCATCGGGTAGCCCATCCACCCGACGATGTCGATGTTGTCCCAGCCCTCTTTGTTGTCGCCGCGGGGCTTGTAGTAGTGGATCGACACCTTGTGCTGCAGGTTGCTGTAGAGATCCGGGTACCGCTCCGGCTCGAGGATCTGCTCCAGCACCGAGAGCTTCGAGACTTCCTTGGTCTTGAAGTTCGCCGGATCGTCCAGCACCTCGCCGTCGCGGTTGCCGAGGATGTTGGTGGAGAACCAGCCCTCCATCCCCAGCATGCGCGCCTTCAGGCCGGGCGCGATGATGGTCTTCATCAGGGTCTGCCCGGTCTTGAAGTCCTTGCCGCCGATGGCCACGCCGCGCTTCTCCGCCAGCTCCACCAGCGCCGGGAAGTCGCAGGACATGTTGGGCGCGCCGTTCATGTAGGGCACCCCGCTCATGATCGCCGCGTAGGCGTAGAGCTGGGACGGGTAGATGTTCGGATGGTCCGCGTCCAGCGCCTTTTCGAACGCCGCGATGCTCTGGTGCTCGGGCCCGGCCTCCTGGTACGCCTCGGTGGACGCGCACCAGACCATCACCGCGCGCGAGCACTTGTTCTTGTCCATGAAGCCGCGAATGTCCTGGATCAGCTGGTTCGCGAGCTCGCGCTTGGTGCCCTTCTTCACGTTGGCGCCTTCGAGGCGCTTGACCACGTTCCTGTCGAATACCGCGGCCATCGGCTTGATCTGCGAGAGCGAGGGCTTGAGCTGAGCGAGGTGCTCGGACGAGAGCACCTTGGCCTTGGCGGCGGCGGTGTAGGCGTCGTCCGGGATCGGGTCCCAGCCTCCGAAGACCAGGTCATCGAGGCCGGCGAGCGGTACCAGGTCCTTGATCATCGCCCAGCGTTTTTCGCTTCGCTTGCCGAGCCGGATGTGCGCCATCTGCGTCAGGGATCCGATCGGCTTGCCCAGCCCCGCCTTCACCGCCTCCACGCCGGCGATGAACGTTGTGGCTACGGCCCCCATGCCCGGCAAAAGCACCGCGAGCTTGCCGTCGGCAGGGCCGACCTTCGACTTGTACTGATCCATCCGGCACTTCTCCAAGCGCTATCCGCGACCGGTACGGCGCGGCGCGGCGCACCATAAAGGCGCGTCGCGAGGGTGTAAAGGGCTTTCTCGCCCGCCGGTGCGCTTGGCGGGTCGCGTCGAACTACGACCGATGCGCCGAATCGCCGGCCACGGCATCATGCGTGGATGGCAAAGAAAAGACTGCCGCCGATCGAGGTGGGGTACCAGGCGTTCGCGCAGGGGTCGGAGGAGGAGTTCGGGGCCGTGCGGCAGGTGCGCCCGCAGGACCTCGTCGTCTACATCGAGGATGCGGGCGACACGATGATTCCCCTGTCCGCCGTTACCGAGGTGATCGAGGGCAAGGTGATCGTCGACACCGAGAAGCTCGATGAAGGAGTCCGCCGCGCCATCGCCAACGCGCACCGCGACGAGGACTTTCCGTAGGCCCGGCCGCCGCAGGCGGCTCAGGGCCTATGCTTGAGCGGCAGTCACCGCCGGCCGCCGCAGGCGGCTCAGGCGTGCGGCTGCGTTACGACAACCAGCGTGCCCGCCGACACTCCGTACTTCTCCAGCGCTCCCACCTCCGCGATCACCTGCCGCCCGGTGCGCTCCCCGTCCAATAGCCCGGAGTAGGCGCGCAAGACGCGCTCGGTCTCCGCGGCGCCCTCGCGCACCAGCTCGACCCGGAAGCGGCGGACGCCGGCGTCCAGAAGCCGGGGCAGGCATCCGGCGGCGCTTTGCGCGCGCGCGTTGAACACGGTGTTGCGGCATCCCACGTCCACGATCACCGGGTGCTCCAGGCCCTGGCCGTCCCGGAGGTGGACCAGGTGTGCTTCGCAGGGCCGGCCGCAGTCGCGGTAGTCGTGCCCGTTGCTGAGCAGATGCGAGTACACGCAGTGCTCGTTGTGGAAGAGCGGCAGGTGCTGGTGGATGGTGACTTCGAGCCGTTCGCCGGGGACGCCCGCGGCGAGATCGAGGAGTTGCGCCAGATCGAGGTCGTATGCGGGTGTGAGCGTCGAGAGACCCAGGGCCAGAAGGGTGCGAGCGGTGAGGGCGTTGGTCGCATTCAAGGAGAAGTCGCCGTGCACCGTCTCGGCGTGCGGGTTGCGCCGGAAATGCTCCACGGCGCCCAGGTGGCGCGCGAGGATGCCGTCGGGCCGGAGCCGCTCGAAACGCTTGTCGTAGCCTTCCTCGCCGGGCTTCTGGACTCGAGGCGTCGCGACGATCACGCGCGCACCGGCCGCGCGCACCCTGTCCACCGCGATGCCGAGCCCGACCAGCTCCATGAAGTCGAGCTGCAGCTCATCGAACCCGAGGCGCAGGGCGACCTCCACCTGCTCCAGCGTACGCAGCAGCGGGATCAGCTTCGGGACTCCCGTTGCGGTCCCTCCTGGGACAGGCACGGCCAGCGGGTCGGTGTCGAGGCCTGTGCGCGCGCGCCGCGGGCGCCGCCCGGGACTGGCGCCCGCGAGCTCTTCCGTCAGCGCGCGTCGCATCCGCTTCAGCTCCGAAGGAGGCAGCGCCAGCGCGCCCTCCAGCTCGATCTGGAGGCGCCGCAGCTCGAACTCCGTCTCGCCGAAGGCACAGAGCTTCTCGCGGAGGAGCGCCTCGTGCAAAGGCTTGTCTCGCGCCGCCTGCAGCGGCATCGCGCTCTGGACCTGCGCGGTGCGCCCGAGGTCATCGCGCGCCTCGGCGTGGAGCGGCATGCCCGGGCCGCCCCGCACGCTCAGGGTGATTCCGATCTTCCGATCCCGGGCGGCGATGCGCTTCATCCCCCGCGTGACCTCGGCGTCCTTCGCCTTCCAGACCACGTCTCCCGCCTTGACCAGGCGCAGATCGAGCGTGCTCTGGTCGGGGCCGCCGAAGACCAGCTTGAGCAGTCCGTCCGTCAAAACGTCGCAAGCGTGAAGGCCGCCGCGCGGCTCGTCGTCCTCGGGCTTTCCCTGGTCGAAGAGGATCCGATCGCCGGCCTTCAGCCGGGGAGCGCCCGGCTCCGCGCGCACCAACACGTGCCGGGCGCGGGCGTGCACCTCCTCGACGCGGCCCACCAGCACGCCGCGGTGCCCGGGATAGAGGCCGTGGACCAGATCCTGATGGTCCGCACCCTTCAGGAACCCATGGGAGAAGCTGCGCGAGAAGCTGTAGCGCAGCTCTTCTTCGTCGCGGTCCGTGAGCGGGAAGGGCCGCTGTTCCAGCGCGGCCTCCAGCGCCCGGCGATACTTGTCCACCACGTTCGCCACGTACTCGGGCCCTTTCATGCGGCCCTCGATCTTGAAGCATGACACGCCGGCCGCGAGCAGCTCGGGCAGGAGATCGTAGGCCGCGAGGTCGCGGGGCGAGAGCAGGTACTTGAGCTGCGCATCGCCGCGCGCGGTCTCCACCCGTCCGTCGACGATCAGGTCGTAGGGCATGCGGCAGCTCTGCGCACATTGCCCCCGGTTGGCGCTGCGGTGCTGGAGCGCCTCGCTGGTCAGGCACTGGCCGCTCCAGCTGACGCAGAGCGCGCCGTGGACGAAGCACTCCAGCTCGAGATCGGTGCGGGCGGACATCGCCCGGATCTCCTCGATCGAGAGCTCGCGCGGGAGCACCACGCGGGTGACGCCGAGGGTCTGCGCGATCGCCGCCGCCTCGGCGGAGGAGATGGTCATCTGCGTCGACGCGTGCAGCGGCAGCTCGGGACAGACCTGGCGCGCCAACCGCGCGATCCCGAGGTCCTGCACGATGATGGCGTCGGCGCCGGCGCGGGCGATGTCCGCCAGGGCCTCCTCGGCGACGGGCAGCTCGCGATCGAAGACCAGGGTGTTGAAGGTGACGAAGCCCTGCACGCCTTTGGAGTGGAGGAACTCGAAGATGCGCGGCAGGTCGGCGGCCGCGAAGTTGTCCGCGCGCGCCCGGGCGTTGAAGCCGCCGCGCAGGCCGAAATAGACGGCGTCCGCGCCCGCGGCGACCGCGGCCCTGAGGCTCTCCTCGTCGCCGGCGGGCGCGAGCAACTCCGGCTTTTCAAGCACCTTCGCCATGGGAAACGGGCCCGGCTTTGTAACGGCGGAGGTGTCACGGATCCGGTAAAACCGCAAGCCGTCAGCCGGGCTTGCGCAATGCGGCTTGCCTGCAGGCACGCTTCTTGCGAAACAGGAGAGTGGCGATCGGCGCGCCAATGGCCGAGTGGTTATGGTCCTTCACAGGGGCGCCCACGGGCGCCGGGGACGGGTGGCACGAATGGCGGACGTCGAAAACGAAAGCGATGAGAGCCTGAGCTGCGGCGTCTGTCGCAAAGTCGGCCAGTTCACCGCCCCGGTCTCCGTCATCCTGGTGTTCGCGCCCGGCATGCCGAAGCCCTATCCGCTCATTCCCGCCGAGGACTATCGCGTCTGCAGCGCCTGCGACGCCGTCTTCACGCTGGTGAACCGCGCCGTGGAAGCGCACCCGACCACCCGCGCGGCAGGTCCCTGGACACGCGCCATCGTGGTCTTCAGCGACGGGCACGGCGTGGACGTGAAGGCCAAGCGGCAGGGACAGCAGGTCGGGCTCGCCTAGACCTCGCCGCCCCGGCCACCGGTGGTGGCTTGGAGGGGGCTTCGCTTGAGCGACGTCATTCGACAGTTCCGGTTGTGAGATGCGTTCTACGCGCGCATCCGCCCGGGTCGCGTTCGGCAGTCCGGGCAGAGCCCCTCCGCCTGCACGCGCACGGCGCGGACGTCGAAGCCCTGCGCGTTCTTCACCCGCAACCCGTCCAGCTCGCTATCGTGCAGGTCGCGCACCTTCTTGCACGAGACGCAGACCAGGTGGTGGTGCGGGCGGCCCGCTCCCGTGCCCGGCAGCGCCGCCTCGTACCGCCCCTCCTCGTGCAGCGGATTGACGTCCGCCACTGCGCCGATGGCCTTGAGCGCCTCCAGGTTCTTGTAGACGGTCGCCAGCGAGAGCGTGGGGATGCGCCGCTGCACGGCTCTGTGCAGCTGCTCGGCGCTCGGGTGCTCGCGCGAGGAAGCGAGCACTGCGAAGATCGCCAGCCGCTGGTGCGTCACGGAAAGACCGTGCGCCCGGCAATGCTCCGCGAACGTCCCGACGTCGTCCTTCTGCTTCTTCACGAGAGATCCTGGGCCAGCGAGCGCCGTGCCACCTCAGGCAGCTCGGTGCGGTAGGCGTAGTTGGGGTGATCAATGACCAGATTGGCGGGTCCGCGCAAGAGCGAAGGCGCATCCGGCACTTTGAAGCGGACGTACTGCACCGCGGAGACCCGGCCCGGCTCCTCGCGGTCCGGCTCCAGCTCGCCCTTGACGCGCGCGCCGCCCACCTCCAGCCAAATCCGATCCCGGAGGCCGAAGAGCGTCGCCAGCCGGGCCTTGACCTCCGCGTCGGTTCCGGTCAGCTCGATCATCAGGGTCGCCGACAGCTCCCCGGGGCCCGGAAGCATGGTGTTGAAGCCTTCGAGCTCCTCGGCCACTTGCTCCGGCCCGGTGATCCGCTCGATGCGCAAAATCTCCTGCACCTGGAACTTCACCGTCGTCCGGTTCTCGAAGACGAACGTCATCGAGGGCCCGACCTGCACCCGGCGGTCCTTCTTCGCCGCGATCACTTCCTTGCGGAACTGATCGCGCACGCCTTCGTAGACGGGCAGGGGCCAGAGGTCCTTCGGCGTCAGCGGCTGCATCAAGTGGCTCTCTCCTTGTCGGTTCTCGGCGACCGCAGCGGCTCGTCGCCGTAAGCGGCGCGGAGGATGCGGATGGGGTGGTAGGAAGGGCGCCCCGTCTTCTGCTTGAGCTGCAGCCCCGCCAGCGGGCAGTCGCTGGAGACGACCTCGGGTTCGGCGCTCTCCACGCGCCGCGCGGCCCCTTCGGCCACTTTCAGGCTCTCGGCGAAGAACTCGCTCTTCATGCCCCAGGTCCCGTCCATGCCGCAGCAGCGATCGACCAGCGTGACGTCTCCGCCGGCCCACTTGAGGAGATCGCGCCCCCGGTAGCCGAAGTTCTGCACCCGGTTGTGGCAGGCGACGTGAAACGCGACCTTGCCCACCGCGCCTGCCTCCGGCTTGGGCAGCTTCTTCGCCCGGGCCTGCTGCAGCACGAAATCGCTCAGGTCCATCACGGCGCCGGCCACTTCGCGAGCTTCCGCCGTCGGCACCAGCTCCGGATACTCGGTGCGCAACGTCAGCGTGCAGCTTGGACCCGGGCTCAGGATCTTCCGCCCCGCGCGCACCGCCGGAAGCAGCGTTGCCACGTTGCGCCGCGCCAGCTCGCGGGCGCCTTCCAGATCGCCGCCGTCCAGCTTCGGCATGCCGCAGCAGACCTGCTCCGGGCAGTCCACGTCGCACCCGGCCTTCTCCAGCACTTCCACGGCTGCCCGGCCGATCGCGGGGTCGTTGTAGTTCACGTAGCAGGTCGCGAACAGCGCGACGGGGGTCTCGCCGCCCGGCGCCGGCGCGCGGCGCGCCCACCAGGTGGCGAAGCTCTCCTCGGCATAGGCCGGCAGCTGCCGATCCCTGGCGATGCCGATGGTCTTGTCCATCAACGTCCGGTTGAAGGCGTTGTGCGCGGCCGCATTGGCGAGCGGGGCGATCCGGGTCATCACGCCGCCGACCAGGTCGGTGGCGCCGAGGAAGCGCTCGCGGAAGGCGATGCCGTCCTCCTTCGCCTGGATCATCTTCGCGCGCAGCATCAGCTTGGGGAAGTCCACCGCGAACTCGTGGGGCGGGACGTACGGACACTTGGGGAAGCAGAGCTTGCACTCGTAACAGAGCTCCACCACCCGCTGTTTGTCCTCGTCGTGGAGGAGGCCGACCGGATTCTCGGTGGAGACGGTCACGTGCTTGAGCAACTCGGCCGCCTCGTGCTCCTCCACGATCTTGCCCCCCTCGATGTGCTTGCCTTCCGCCTCTTCGCGGTGTGGATCCAGCGCGTCCACCCGCCGGAAGAGGACGTCGAACGAGGGACAGAGGTTGAAGCAGAGCCGGCAACCGTTGCAGATCTCGAACACGCGGTGGAGCTCGGACTCCACGTGCGCTGTGTCCCAGAAGCGCGGGTTGTCGTACGCCATCCCGTGCGGGTCGGCGGACCAGTCCTGCTGGCCGGCGATCGGCAGCCTCATCCCGGTGACCCTCGTGAGCCCGGTTTCAGCCCTCTGCCTTGACCTGCTGCAGGCCCTTCGCGAAGCGGCCCGCGTGCGACTTCTCGGCCTTGGCGAGGGTCTCGAACCACTCCGCCACTTCCGCGAAGCCTTCCTCGCGCGCCTGCTTGGCGAATCCCGGGTACATCTGCGTGTACTCGTAGGTCTCACCGGCCACGGCGGCCTTCAGGTTCTTCTCGGTGTCGCCGATGGGCTCGCCAGTCGCCGGATCGCCCACTTCCTGCAAGTACTCGAGGTGGCCGTGGGCGTGGCCCGTCTCGCCCTCGGCGGTGTCGCGGAAGAGGCCCGCGATGTCCGGGCGGCCTTCCACGTCGGCCTGCTTGGCGAAGTACAGGTACCGCCGGTTGGCCTGGCTCTCGCCGGCGAACGCGGCCTTGAGGTTCTCGTGGGTCTTGCTGTTCTTCAGATTTGCCATGCGTGCTGCCTCCTGGGGGTATCGTCGTGTTGGAGAATCATTCTCCAAAATGGATTCGCTACGTCAAGCTGAAGTTCACTTCCGCCGCACCGGCAGTGTTCATTTCCAGCTGAGCGCCCAACTCCTTGCGACCTTACATTGAACAAGGATGCGAGACGAGAGCGCCAACCGCCGCCTGAAGATCGAGGCCCACGACGCCAGCCGGGTCGAGTGGTCGATCTACATCCCGCTCCCACGGGGCAGCGAGATCAACGAGGCCGAGGTCTCCCTGCGCCTCGAATTCCCGGAGAACGCCTACGTCCCGCACGACGGCTGGGAGCAGCTGCAGATCCTCGCCCGCCTTTCCAGCCCTGACGAGGACCTGCACGCGGCCGAGCCGCTGACGGCGGATGGGCTGCGGCGGTCGGCGCTGGGGGTCGCGCGGCGGCTGAAGCTCTTGCGCGAGAGCATCCCGCGGGTGGCGGTGGCGCACTCCCTGAACCCGATGCCGGTCGCCCCGTCGCTGCTCAAGGACCTCGATCGGATCCTCGACCAGGCGATCGCCGCGCTGGAGCAAGCACGCCACAGCCTCTCCGCGCCGCAGGCCGACGATCCTCCCCAGCTTTCGCGCGAACGGGTGCTCGCCGACGAGTTCCTCTCCGGTCAGCTGCTCGAGCTGCTCACGGTCGCCGAGGAGACTTGCGCGCGGATGCTCGCGCCGGCGGGCCTGCCGGGATACCGCGCGGTGGCCCAGAAGCTGAGCCAGCGGATCGCCGATGCTCTCGCCGCCGAGCTGCGGGTGCGCGAAAGCAAGGGTGAGATGCTGCCCGACGGCGAGGACGTGGAGGCGCTCGCGCTCTTCCTGGACCGGGCCGCTCAGCTCAAGAAGCACTTCCAGGAGGTCCTCTTCCTCGAGCCGCAGACCCGGATGATCGACGAGGCGCTGCGCAACTGGGTGGGGCTGTCCGGCGCGGCGACGGCCTTCGTCATCTACTTCGGGTTGCAGGCGCTGCAAACCAGCGCGGCAGCGGGCCTCGGCCTCTGGACTCTGATGACCGTCGGGGCGGTCGCCTATGCCTTGAAGGACCGGGCGAAGGAGCTCACCCGGCAGTGGCTGGCCGGGAAGCTCTCCCACCTCTACGCCAACCGGGTGCTGATCCTGCGCGAGCCGGAAAGGCTCGAGCGCGGCCGGAACGTCGTCCTGCACGCGCGCGAGTCGCTGGCCCAGGCGCGCGTGGCGCGGGCCGACCCGCTGAACCCCGGCAGCGGCGCCGTCCAGCGGGTGGTCACGCTCGACTACAAGCAGCGCGCCCGGGTGACGCGGCTGAAGGGTCCGGGTGCGGAGACCTTCGAGCGGCTCAAGATCGTCTTCCGGTACGACCTCGCTCCGATCCTCACGCGCCTGGACGACTCCGTGAAACGCGTTCCGGTCCAGGCAGGACCCGGGGTACGCTTCGCCGATGCTCCCCGGCTGTACCGCGTGCCCCTCAGCCTGCTGGTGTCGACGCCCGCGGGCGCCGAGAAGCGGGAAGCGGTGATCGTGCTCAACCGGCGCGGGATCGCTCGCATCGTGCCCGAAGGCGGCCCCCTGCCGTTCGTCCCCGCCGAGGTGGAGCTGCCGGACCTCGATGAAGACGGCGGGGAGCTGGTCCCGCAGCCTTGACGGACTACGCGCACGCACGCCACGCGGGCAACGCCGGCGATGTGCTCAAGCACGTGGCGCTCGTCGCCTTGCTCGAGGCGATGCTGCGCGATCCCGCGCCGCTGACCTACGTCGAGACGCACGCAGGCGACGGGCTCTACCCGCTCGGGTCCGCCGGGGAATGGGGCGGCGGCGTCCTGCGAGTCTGGAACGCGCAAGACGGACTCCTCGGGCGGTATGCGGCGATCGTGCGCGGGGGCTCGCTGTCCGGGGCCCAGCGGCCCCAGGCGGTGCCGGGCTCGCCGCTGATCGCGCGCGCCCTCCTGCGGCCACAGGACCGGATGCTGCTGCATGAGATCGACTCCCGGTCGGCGGGGTTGCTGCGGCGGGCGGCTCCCGAGGCGGACGTGCACGAAGGAGACGGGCTCGCGGCGCTCCCCCCCGCGGCAGAGGGCCGTGCGCTGGTGCTGATCGATCCGCCGTACAGCGGCAAGCAGGAATGGACCGACGCGGCGCGGGCCTTGGAGCGGATCCGCGGCGTGCCGTCGGCCCTCTGGTATCCGATCAAGGCGCTGACCCGGCCGCGCGCGCTGATCGCGGAGCTCGCCAGGCTCGGGGTCCACGGCACCGCCGTCGAGCTGCACTGGACGCCGCTGCGGCTCCGGCGCGAGCGGCTCAACGGCGCGGGCCTGATCCTCGCAGCGGCGCCGAAGGAGGCGGTCGCCTCGATCTCCGCGGCGCTGCCGGAGCTGGGCGCGCTGCTGCAGACGCACGGAGAGTGGGGAGCGGCGCAGATCGGCTTCTGAAACGCGAAGGGCGCCGGCCCTTCTGGGACCCGCGCCCTCGCGTGAACGTCCTGAGCGGACGAGCTACGACAGGTTGTCGTTCACCAGCTTGGTCATCTCGAACATGGAGACGGTCTTCTTTCCGCCGAAGACCTCGCGGAGCTGATCATCCGCGTTGATGTTTCTCCTCTCCTTCTTGTCCTGCAGATTGTTCCTCTTCACGTACGCCCAGAGCTTCTTCACCACCTCGGTGCGAGGCAGCGGCCTTTCGCCTACGATCTTCGCGAGCGCCGGGCTGGGCTGCATGGCCTTCATGAAGGCGGCGTTCGGCTTGCGGGCGGTCTTCTTGGCGGTCTTCTTCGCGGCTTTCTTGGCGGCCATCCGTTTTTCCTCCCAAAGGGGGAGCGGTCTCCCCTCGAAAACAGCGCGCACTCTGACAGAAGCCGATCGGCTGCGTCCAGCGATTTTTCCCTCTGGAACCGTCGAATCCCTCCTCGACGGAAGTTTGCCGCAGGGAGACTCAACCGCCCTTCGGCCTTGAAATCCTCAGCACCGATGCGCCTCCCCGCCGCAGGAGGAGGGTGAGCGGCAGGTCCTGCGGGGCGGCTGCGGGGAGCCATTCCCGCTCCTGTTTCTCGGTTGCTACCACGAGCGCCTCCCCTCCCGGCGCGAGGAGATCCGCTGCGTCCTGCAGCTCCCGCGCAGCGACCGCCGGGCCCGCCGGCGAGGACAGCTCGCCGACCACGAGGGAGAAGCTGCCCCGCTCGAGCCCGTCCGCCGGAAAGAGGGTCGCGCGCGCTTCGACGGGGAGCCCGAGCGCGCCTGCGTTCCGGCGGAGAAAGGCGATTTCCAGCAAGTCTCGCTCCTGGGCCACGACTTGCGCCGCGGTGTAGCGAGACTTGAGACAAAGTGGGAGAGCGCCGTACCCCGCGCGAAAGGCGAGGGCGCGCGCGGGAGGGTTGCGCGGCAGGGACTCGGCGAGCGCCGCGAGCAGGTCCTGGTGCCCGGGATCTTCGGAGGCGTCGTGCGGCCGG
The DNA here is from genome assembly GCA_036513415.1 of Myxococcales bacterium. Lineage (GTDB taxonomy): Bacteria > Myxococcota > Myxococcia > Myxococcales > 40CM-4-68-19 > 40CM-4-68-19. The sequence continues at coordinate 60,414 of DATBZA010000179.1, forward strand.
ACCAGCCGCAGGCCCGCGAAGCGGGTCTCGTCGCGCGCGTAGATCTCCTCGTCTTCCAGGGCCACCTGCGCCGGGCCAGGCGCCAGGGCGAAGACGTCGTGCCTGGGGCCGCGCGCCACGTGCGTCAGCCCGGGCAGGCCGAGCTCGCGCACCGTGGGCGCCAGATCGCGGATCACCACCGCGCGCACTTCCGCGCCGAGCGCGCGGCCGCCTTCCAGCAGGTAACGGATGGCGCGAGGGCCGATCCGGGCAGGAACGTTGCAGAGGACCCAGTCGAAGCGCTCCCCCGACAGGCCGCGATAGCCGAGGCCCGGGCGGACGGCGACGTTGCGGAGCCCGAGAGCGCGCGCGTTGTGCGCCGATGCGGCCACCGCCAGCAGATCGCGATCGAGCAGGACGCAGCGCGCCAGGGGCCAGCGCGCCGCCAGCGGAAGCCCGAGGGCGCCGTAGCCGCAGCCCAGATCGAGCAACGAGGCCGGATCTCCGGCGGGGAGATGCTGGAGCAGCAGGAGCGTCCCTTCATCGATGCGCTGAGAGGAAAAGACGTCCCAGGGTACGTCCAGCGACAAGGTGGGGAACCCCGGCGCCCTCTCCACCAGCCTCCCGCGCGCGTACGGCCCCAGCGCCTTCCACGCTTCCGGTCCGGGAGGCGGGAGCGCTTTGGGCTCCCGGCGGGGCTTCTTCTTCACGGACGGCGGCGCTGGGCGGCCTCCGCCGCGCGCAGGACCGCCTCGCGCAGCCCGGGGTCCAGCCGCGCTGCACCGAGCACGCGCTGCGGCTCGACGTTGATCTCCGGCCGCCTGGCCGCGCCGAGGCCGGCGCGCCGCCGCCCATCGTCCAGGGCCCCGACGTGCGCCAGGCCGAACTGCAGCGCCCGGACCGCGCCGGCTCCGAGCTTCCGGTTCAGGCGTTCCAGCAGCATTCCGCGCGCGGCGTCCAACTGGTCGCGCCAGCGGTGGTCCTGGACGAGAAGGTGAAGCGTTCCATAGGAAAGGACCGTAGGCTGTGCGCGCGCGGCGATCTGCGGCCCCACCGCGCTCTCCCAGATTTCCGGCGAGATCCGGCGTGGGAGCCGGCGGCAGATTCCGTGCTCCTTCAGCGCGCGGGGGAGGATGCCGGACACCTTCTCGCCGCGCCGCCGCACGCCGAATCGCGTCACGCCCACCTCCTCAACAAGACGAGCCGCATCGCCGCAACGATCTCCTCGATCCGGTAGGGCCGCTCCACCACCGGAACGCCTGGCGCGTCGCCGTGCTCTCCCCGGCAGCGGGAGAGGATCAACGCCAGCCGCCGCGCGGCGGACAGCTCGCGCATCTCCGCCAGCGCGTCGCCCTCCGCGGAGGGCCAGCTCCGGTCCTCGAGCAGCACGACGTCGGCGCCAGCCAGCGCGCAGAGGGCCTGCGAAGGCGCGTGCGCGATCCCGACCCGCGCCGGCAGGAGCCTTCGGACCCGCTCAGCCTCGTGCAGGTCGCGGCCCACGAGCAAGACCGTCCGTTGCGCTGTCGCGCGCCTGGCGTGCATCGTGCTGCACCTCCCTCTGGTCATCTCCAACGACGTCGATCAGATCGCACATCTCGTGCAGCCTGGAGTAGATGCGCGGCCCCACGCGCTGCTCCAGGTTCTCGGCCGACTGGGCATCCGCCTTGAACTCCCAGCCGACGGTGCCGGGGCGCGGGTAGTTGGTGGCGAGCAGGGTGGGCCGGCCGGCGTTGTAGCGGACGCTCAGGACCTCATCGAGGATGCCCTGCTCGAACTCCCGGTTCCTCCCGCCCTTGCCGATCTCGTCGATGGCCAGCACGTCGACCTGGCGCAGCGGCTCGAGCCACTCGCGCGACGAGAGCCCGCGGGAGAATCCGTCGCGGATGTCGGAGAGGAGGAGGAAGAATTCCTCGTACCGGCCGCGCACTCCTTTCTTCGCGGCCAGCTCGCGCAGCATCCCGGAGAGAAGGTGCGTCTTGCCGGTTCCGGGCGGCCCGCAGAAGAGCAGCGCCCGCTGTCCCGCCGCGCCCGGGAGGAACTCGTCCACGAAGCGTCGCGCGCGCAGCAGCGCGCGCTGCTGCGCCGGGCTGTAGGCGCGGTACCCCGCGAGGGTGCGCTCGAGGAACTTGGGCGGCAGCCGCAGGCCGGTGAGGAGCGAGAGCCTGCGCGGATCGGCGCCGCAGGCGCAGCCGCGCACCACTTCATAGCCGCGCTCGTCGCGCGCGTAGAGGCGTCCCTGACCCCGGCAGGCCGGGCAGTGCGCCGTGCAGGAGCATGCCACTGCCATGCCCTTGTCGTCGCGTTGCTGGAAGGCGAATCCTTCACCGCCGCAGAGTGCGCAGGCGGTCTTCGCGGCGGACGGCGGCTCTGCCATCGACGGGACTCCTAGAGGAGGAACGCCGGCGGCGGAAGGCCGAGGCGCTCGCTGGATGCGGACAAGAGCATGAGCTGCAGGCTGCGCTGGTACCGTCGCCGATCCATCCCGCTCGGCCGTGGAGCGATGCGGCTGCGGAGAGCGGCCCCGGCCTGGAGCCCCTTGGAGCGGGGGAGCTCGCGCAGGGCCGCCTTCAACGCCCGCACCGCGGCGGTCCAGTAGCCGTTTCCGCCGTCCTGCGCGAGGAGCTGCTCTGCCGCATCCGCAAGCGACTCCCACGCGGCTCGGGCCGAAAGGCCCGGAGCCTGCGCCGCGGCGCGGAGCTGCGCGCGCAAGCCCTCGGGCTTCGGTTGCGGGGGCGGACGGCGCGCGGTGAGCCGGTCGATGATGGGAGCGATGGCTTGCAGCGATACCAGCATCTCGGCGGCTCCGCGCACTCCCGTGGTCCGCGTGCGCAGCCGCGCCGCCCTGCGCACTTCCGCGATGACGGCCGCGACGGGGACCCGCGACGCGTGCCAGGCGAGCGCGAGCTGCGCATCGGCCGGAGAAAGCAGCAGGCCGCGCCCGCGGACCCTGCCCAGCTCCTGCGCGACGGTCTCGATGTACTCTTTTGCAGTCAAGTCCGGTGTGCCCTCGCGGTCGCCCTCAAAGACTGCCCGACGGGTCCGACAGCAGCGGTCGTCCTCTCGTCGCGGAGGCGTGCTAGCACTGCCGCTAACCATGCGTCAAGACTAAGGAATCTTGCCGGATCGGGCACAGGTTTCCCACAGGGGCCCAGCGCCGGTTCCGCGCGGAACGCAAGGCGCTTTTGGCCCCGTCCACAGGCCGGGACAAACTCCGCCGCGGCGGCTGTGGAGGAGGCGTCTCCGGCACGCGGATCGCATCGGCGGGTCACACCTTCACGCACAACTCGACCCGCATGCCTGCGCGGCTTCGAAGGAGGGGTGGGTCACCAGTTCGGGCTGGCCTTCCTCTTTTGCTTGGCGGCAGCGGCCGCTTGGTCGACAATCGAATTTCCGAATGCTGACCGACGAGGCAACCCGCGGCCGGCTCCTCACCGAGTCGAGCTCCCGCGCGTTCGCCGGGCTTCGCGTGCACGCCATGGAGTCGCTGGCGCGCATCCGTGCCATCGCGCTGGCGGCGTTCTGCCTGGTCGCCGTCGCGTTTGCCGCTGCCGGCCATCCCGGCTCGCGCGCGGAGCTGTGGCCTCTGCTCGCGTACGCGGTGAGCGGATATCTGCTCTTGCGCTGGCGCCGGGGAGGAGGCTGGCGCGAGAACCTCACCATCTCGTCGCCGATGTTCGACGTGGTCTTCATCTTCCTGCTCCTCTGGAGCTTCGGTCCCCGCGTCGACGGCCAGCCGTTCAACGCGGGATGGACCCTGGGAGCGTTCGCCCTGCTGGTGGGGCTCTCCGCCTTGTCCTTGCGCGTGCCAGTGATCTCGGCGACCGCCGCGCTGGCCTTCGCGGTGTTCACCGCTCTCGAGGTCCGAGGGGGCGTGAGCTGGGTGAGCATCGCCATGGGCGGCGTCGTGCTCGCGCTGGTGGGCATGGTCTCCGCAGCGGTGGTGCGGGAGCTCGATCGGGTGGTGGCGCGGCTGGTCGTCAACGAGGTCAGCCACGAGGAGCTGCGCCGGGCGCAGAGCGACGCGGAGACGCTGACGCATCTGTTGGTGCACGACATGAAGGGTCCGCTCACCGGCCTGATCGGCCTGGCGGAAGTGGTGGCCAGCGAGTTGACCGGCCCCCTGCATTTGGACGTGAAGATGATCGAGCAGCAGGGTCGCAGGCTGCAGGCCATGGTCGGGGATCTGCTGGCGATCGCGCGCCTGGAGCGCGGCGTCCTCAGCTCCGCGCCGGAGGTCATCGATCTGTCCGCGCTGCTGGTCTCGCTGGCCAACGCGTACTCGATCAGCGCCCGCCGTGCCGGCGCCCAGATCACCGCTTGCGTCGAGGCAGGGCTGAGCGCGTCGCTGCACCGGGAGATGGTGCACCGGTTCTTCGACAACCTGGTCTTGAACGCGCTCGACTTCGTGCGCCCCGGGGGCCGCATCGAGGTCGCCGCCTGGCAGGAAGCCCAGGAGCTGGTGCTCGCCGTGCGCAACACCGGCGATCCCGTGCCCGCGGAAGCGCGGGCCCGGCTGTTCCAGAAGGGCGCCGTGCAGCGCGGATCGCGCCAGAAGCACAACCTCGGGCTTGGCCTCTACCTCTGCAGGCTAGTCGCGGTCGCGCACGATGGAACGATCGCGTTGCGCGACGAGGCCGGCTGGGCGACCTCGTTCGTGGCCCGGCTCCCCGTCCAGGCCCGCCGCGAGGTCTTCGATCTCGCTCCCGCGATCAGCCGGGTTGGGACCGCTTGAAGAGCGGGATCACCTTCGCCAGATCGCCGCCCTCGTCGGGCACCTTCGGGGCGAGACGTTTGCGGACGTCGTCGTGCAGCGACAGATATCCCTCGCGGCGGCAGAGCGCTGCGATGGCGTCGGTCAGCTCGCGCCGGACATCCTTGGGCAGGGCCTCCAGGTAGCCGAGGACCTCGATCCCTTCCGCGGAGATTCCGTACTCCGGCTTCCAGCCCTTTCCGTCCATGCGGCAGGTTCCTCACGATTCAAGATCCGCATGGCGGCAGGAAGACGCATCCCTCTCGGAGGACAGGGGAGGGAGCAGGCGGATGCCAGGGGCCGAGAAAAATGGAGCGGCGGATCCCGCGAAGGGGTCCGCCGCTCCCGGCTGCTGCGAGCGTGGGGGGACGCTCTACGAGCAGCCCATCGAGTTCCCGCAGTTCAGGCACTTGTAGCAGGTGCCGTTCCGCACCGTGATGTGCCCGCAGGTATCGCAAAACGGGGCGTCACCGGAGAGCTTGCCCAGCAGCTCGTCCTGTGCCCGCGCTGCCGCGCGCGCCGGATCCGGCGGATTCGACCTCTGCGCCGCCTTGGCCGCGTTCGCCGGGCTCGCCGCGTGCGGCGCCGCCACCAGCGGGTCCGCCGTCTGCGCGCTCTTCGGCGTCTCCGCGGCTTCCTCCGGCGTCACGTGCGCCAGGTCGTCGCGCTTCAGGTACTCGACGCCCAGCGCGCGGAAGACGTAGTCGATCACCGAGGTGGCGAACTTCACCCGGTCATGCCCCTGCACCGGACCCTGGGGCTCGAACCGGGTGAAGACGAACTGCTCGACCAGCACCTCGAGCGGCACGCCGTACTGCAGCGCGATCGAAACCAGCATCGCGAAGCAGTTCATCACGCTGCGCAGCGCCGCGCCCTCCTTGTGCATGTCGATGAAGATCTCGCCCAGCTCCCCGTCGTTGTACTCGCCGGTCCTGAGGAAGACCTTGTTTCCCCCGACCTTCGCCTCCTGCGTGATTCCGTGCCGCTTGGGGGGTAGCCTGCGCCGCACGCTGGCGGCCAGCTGGGCCGGCGCCGCGGCCGCCTTCGCCTCGAAGGCCACCTCCGCCATGCGCTGGGCCCGCTCCTTGCCCAGGTCCGGGATCAGCTTCTGCAGCGCTTGCGCCATCTCCTTCGCGTCCTTGGGGAGCGGCAGCTTCGGCGCCTGGTCGCCCGCGCTGAGCGGCTGCGACAGCTTCGAGCCGTCGCGATACAGCGCAATGGCCTTCAGCCCGAGGCGCCAGGACTCCCAGTGGATCTTCTCCACTTCCTCGACGGTGGCGTCCTGGGGCAGGTTGATGGTCTTGCTGATGGCGCCCGAGAGGAACGGCTGGACCGCGGCCATCATCCGCACGTGTCCCATCGGCTCGATGTAGCGCGTCCCCAGCGGCCCGCAGCGGTTGGCGCAGTCGAAGACGGGATGGTGCTCGGGCTTGAGGAAGGGCGCGCCCTCCACCGTCTGCCGCCCGCAGACGACCAGCGTGGCGCTGTCGATCTGCTCGTCGGTGTAGCCGAGCTTTGACAGGACCTGCTTGCCCTTGCTCCCCGCCTCGAGGCCTAGCCGCTGCAGCGCTGCCGGGCCGATCACGTGGGGCGCGAACGACGCCCGCAGATCGAACACCGACTCCAGCGACTTCTCCACCTTGGCGATCTCCGCCGGGAGCAGCCCGCGCGACTCGAGCTCGGCAGGCGAGAACTCCGCGACACCCTTCAGCGTGGCGGTGCCCCGCACGGAGTCGACGATGGCCTGCACCTGCGCCGCGCTGTACCCGAGCTTCTTCAGCGCCCGCGGCACCGACTGGTTCACGATCTTGAAGCTGCCGCCGCCGGCGAGCTTCTTGAACTTGATCAGCGCGAAGTCCGGCTCCACGCCGGTGGTGTCGCAGTCCATCAAGAGGCCAATGGTGCCCGTAGGCGCCAGCACGGTGGCTTGCGCGTTCCGATACCCATTCTGCTCGCCGAGCTGCACCGCGCGATTCCAGCACTCGTGCGCGGCGTCGATCAGCTCAGAGGGCGCCAGCGCGTGGTCGATGTTGTTCACGCTGTCGCGGTGCATGCGCATCACCTCGAGCATGCCGTCGCGATTGACCGCGTACCCCTGGAACGGTCCCTTCGCAGCGGCCATCTCCGCCGAGAGCGCGTACGCTTCGCCCGTCATGATCGCGGTCAACGAGGCCGCCATGGCCCGGCCCGCGTCCGAGTCGTAGGGCAGGCCTTCGACCATCAGAAGCGTGCCCAGGTTGGCATAGCCCAGGCCTAGCGGTCGGAACTGGTGGCTCCGCTCGGCGATCCGCTGAGTCGGGTAGCTCGCCAGGTCCACAGCGATCTCCTGCGCGAGGAAGAAGATGCGGCAGGCGTGCTTGTATCCCTCGACGTCGAATGCTCCGCTCTTCTCGTCCAGGAACTTGAGGAGGTTGAGGCTGGCGAGGTTGCAGGCGGTGTCGTCGAGGAAGACGAACTCGCTGCAGGGATTCGATGCGTAGATGCGGTCGGTGGCCTTGCAGGTGTGCCACTTGTTGATAGTGTCGTCGAACTGCAGGCCCGGGTCCGCGCACTTCCAGGCGGCCTCCGCCATCTCCCGCCAGAGCTGGCGCGCGGAGAGGCGCTCCACCACTTCGCCGGTGGTACGGGTGGTGGTCTCCCAGACCGCGTCCTTCATCACCGCCTCGATGAACCTGTCGGTCACCCGGACCGAGTTGTTCGCGTTCTGGCCCGAGACGGTGCGGTAGGCGTCCCCGTTGAAGTCCGACGAGTAGCCGGACGCGATCAGCGCCGCGACCTTCTTCTCCTCGCGCGCCTTCCATTGGATGAAGTCGCGGATCTCGGGATGGTCGGCGTCGAGCACCACCATCTTCGCCGCGCGCCGCGTGATGCCGCCCGACTTGGTCGCGCCGGCCGCCTTGTCGAGCACCTCGAGGAAGCTCATCAGGCCCGAGCTGGTCCCGCCGCCCGACAGGCGCTCCATCTTGCCGCGCAGCTTCGAGAAGTTCGTCCCGCTGCCGGACCCGTACTTGAAGACGCGCGCTTCGTCATGGACCAGGTTGAAGATGGAACCGAGATCGTCGTTGCAGCTCTGGATGAAGCAGGCCGAAACCTGTGGCCGCGAGTAGGCGTCCTCGGTGACGTACGCCTTGCCGGTGGCGAGATCCACGGCGTAGTTCCCGCCCGATCCCTTGATCCGGTACTCGTGAAAGAGGCCGCAGTTGAACCAGACGGGGCTGTTGAACGCGCCGATCTGGTGCACCAGCATGTACGTCAGCTCTGCCTCGAACGCCTCCGCATCCGCGGCGGTGGCGAAGTAGCCGCCCATCTCCTCGCCGGCGCTGCGCAGGGTGTGCGCCACGCGGCGGACCAGCTGCCGGACGGACTCCTCGGCGCCGCTTCCGGTCGGAACGCCTGCCTTGCGGAAGTACTTGGAGACGGCGACGTCGGTGGCAAGCTGGGACCAGCCGGCCGGCACTTCCGCGTCGTCCATCTTGAAGACGACTTCCCCGTCCGCTCCGGAGATCTTGGCCGGGCGGCGGGTCCATTCCACCTGGTCGAGCACCTGCTGCCCGCTCAGACCGTCGGCTGTGACGCGCCGCGGCACGGCCAGGCCTTTCGCACGGCGGGCGGGCCTTGGGCCCTCCGACCGGGAACCGGTGACAGGCGCGCCTGCGGGCAGGGCGGACAAGGCTGCGGGATCGTTCTTGCCGGTCTTGGCCATCGAGGTTTTTCCCTCCACTCCGCAGTCGAGTCGGCCCTGCGGAAGTGTGGTGAGAGTGAGGCAACCGGGGCTGCCTTGTCAAATGAAACCCACTACGTATTGTGGTGACGCGTCGCACAATGCGCAAGGCTTAGTGGGTTACCCACAGCTTGTGGATCGGTTCCGCACAGGCCCAAGACGCGAAATGCACGTCTTTTTTCCAGCGCTCCGCACAACCTCCGCACCATTCTTCCCTTGTCCGCAAGTTGTGGTACGAAGGCGCCCCCTTTCGCGAGCACCGGGTGTCGAGATGAAAACTCTTACGGAGTTCAGCGGGACCTTGATCCGCATGGCGGCCAGGGCGGAAGCGGCGGCGCGCAAGACGCTCCCTCCGGAGCTGACGCGGATCGCTCCGCCACCCGTCGTGTCCGAGGGCGTCACTGCAAAGCCAAACGAGAACGCCTCGGCGGTGATCGTCGACCCCGGGGGCGACAGCCCCACCGACTCGGCCTCCCTCGGTCTCGCCGAGCAGGCGGCCGGAGCAGGTGACCCCGTGCTGGGCGCCAGCGAGGAGCCACATCTCGAGAAGCCCGGCGAGGCGGGCACCAGCGAGGACGAAGTCCAGCCCGGCGCGCACGAGGAGGAGGACCGCGAGGAAGCCGTCGCCGACCAGGATCTGTCCGGCCAGGGATCGCCGCAGATGCGGGCAACGCCGGGCGGGGCCAAGCCCTCCGAGGTCAACGCCGACGAGGAAGGCCAGCCCAAGGGCGAGCTCGAGGAGGAGAACTCCGCCATCAAGGAGATCCTCGACAAGGCGGTTTCGGAAGCGACCGGGACCACGGCAGAGCGGCTGGAGCGGCTGCGCGAGGCGCTGAAGGCCGTCGGACGCCAGGCGGACCGGGTGCGGCTCGTCCGCGTCTTCGGATCCGAGGAAGAGGTCGCGGGCGCCAAGAAGATCGGCGAGCACCAGTACATCGTGGATCTGATGCCGCAGTCGATGAAGCAGAGCTTCGAGCGCGACGAGCGCGGCGCGCGCCGCGGTCCGCGCCGGCCCTCGGGCGGCGGGAAGAAGGGCGCGGAAGGCTCGCTCGAGGGCAGCTTCTCGATGGAGTCGGTAATGCAGGACCGGCGCAGCGAGCGCTCGGGTCCGGGGGGCGGCGGCGGTCGCGGCCGCGGTGGCCCGGGGGCCGGCCGTGGTCCCGGCGGTCGGCCTGGCCCCGGTGGCGGCCGCGGCGGACGTCCGGGCGGCGGTGGAGGCCGGACCGGCGGGGGCGGGCGCGGTCCGGGCGGCGGACCGAAGCCGGGCGGCGCCGCGAAGCCTTGATCGGGAGCGGCTCGTCCGTCAGCCGCGGTGGACCTTGGTCAGCGAGCCCTGCGCCGTCGGCGTGATCACCATTTCGGCGATGTTGACGTGGGGCGGGCGCGTAGCCACCCAGAGGATCGCGTCGGCCACGTCCTCCGCCGTGAGCGGCTCCATCCCCTGGTAGACGGCCTCGGCCTTCCGCTCGTCGCCGAGGCGGACGATGGAGAACTCCGTCTCCGCCAGGCCCGGGTCCATCTCTGTCACCCGGATGTTGGTGCCGGTGAGCTCCAGCCGGAGCGTCTCCGAGATCACGCGCACGGAGTGCTTGGTGGCCGCGTACACCGCGCCACCTTCGTACACGCCGCGGGCCGCGTAGGACCCGAGGTTGATGACGTGCCCGCGCCTGGCAGCGATCATCCGGGGCAGGAGCGCGCGCGTGACGCGCACCAGACCGATCACGTTGGTCTCCACCATCCCGAGCAGGTCCTCGTCCTTCATCCGGTCGAGGGTGTCCCGGCCGAGGGCGAGGCCGGCGTTGTTGAGCAGGATCTCCGGCGTTCCCGCTCCGGCGCAGAAGGCCTCGATGCTCTCCTTCGAGCGCACGTCCAGCGGCCGGACCTCGGCCTGCGGCGCTCCGGCCTCCAGGCAGCGGCGCGCCACCTCCCGCAGCTTCTCCACTCGCCGCGCGCCGAGATAGAGCGGGTACCCGAGCCGCGCGAATCGCAAGGCAGTGGCCGCGCCGAACCCGGAGCTCGCGCCGGTGATGACGACAAGACCCTTCGCGCTCATAGCGCCGCGACGTCCACGGCCAACGGCAGCTCCCGGCTGCCCTCGGCGCTGGATCGATAGCAGGTCTCGATGATCTGGACGCAGGCGACCGCCTCGCGCAGCTCGCGATTGACGAAGTCGCCCGAGCGCATGGCCGCCTTGAACTGGTCGAAGAGCGAGTTGAACCACTTGGTGTGCGAGGCATCCATCCAGTCGCTCTCGATCACGCCCTTCTCCATCGCCGGCTTCCCGCTGGACTTCCCGGTGGTCAGCTCCCAATCGTCGTCGTCGATCACCAGGGCGCCGTCCGATCCCTGCAGCGAGTACACCACCTTGCGCACGCCCGCGGTCCAGGTGAGGAAGGTGTGGGCGTAGCCGCTGGGGAAGGTGAGGACCGCGTTGAGGTTGTCCTCCGTGTCCCACTGCCGCTCCAAGGTCAGCGTCTTCGCGGTCACATGCGTCGGCAGGGACCCGAGCCAGGCGAAGGTCAGGTAGAAGCTGTGCGACCCGTGGTCCATGGCGATGCCGCCGCCGGAGAGCTTCTTGTCCCTGCGCCAGTCGGTGTTCCACTCCGGGACGCCCTTGGCGTGCGTGGTCCGGAACGTGTTCAAGGTCACCGCGCGGACGGTCCCGATACGCCCGGACTGGATGATCTGGTGGGCGAACTTCACCACCGGCGCGTGCTTGTAGTTGTGCGCCGGGAAGACCACCCGGCGGTGGGCCCGGGCCGCATCCACCAGCGTGCGGGCCTCCGCCACGGTGGTGGTGAGCGGCTTTTCGCAGAGCACGTGCACGCCGCGCTCCAGCGCCGCGAGCGCGATCGGGGCGTGCACGTGCGGCGGGGTTGCGACGTCGACGAAGTCGAGGTCCGTCTCGCGAGCGAGCAGTTCCCGCCAGTCTGCGTACAGGCGCGCTCCTGGCGCCACCGCGCGCGCCGCCTCCAGTCGCGCGGGGCAGACGTCCGCCACGGCGACGATGTCCACGTCCTCGCGCTCCAGATACGCCGGGTGATGTCCCTTCGCAGAGATGAACCCGAACCCGACGATCGCTCCCTTCAGCATCCGCTCTCCTCGTCCAGAGCGTGCTTCATAACCCGAACTGCCCGCGGACTCGCGCTCAAACTTGTCAATCCACCGCAGTCGGCGGCCGGCGGCGACTGCCGCTCAAGCGTTTCTCACCTCCGGCCTGCAGAAGCTCTCCTGGCTCAGCGATCCGCCGCTGGAGCAGCGCCTCGCCGAGTGGGCCGCGCACCCGGCCAACCCCGCGGTGGCGAAGTACCTCGCATTCGTCTCGCAGCATCCCGCGCTCTTCTCGCGCCTGGTCGCGTTGGGCGAGCTCGGCCTCGGGGCGCTCCTCATCATGGGCTTCCTCACCCCGCTGGCAGCGCTGCTGGCGTTCTTCATGGTGGTGAACTTCCAGTTCGCGAGCAGCCAGCTCTTCTCGGCCAGCTACCTGCGCGGGCAGAGCGGGTTCGTCGATCTATTGACCTATCCCGTGTTGTTCTTCGGACGCGCCGGGACCGCCCTGGGCGTCGACGGGTTGATCGCGCGGGGCATCCGCAAGGCGAAGCCCCTGGAGTAGCCCCGGCGCCGCTACACCTCAGGGCCTATGCTTGAGCGGGGGTCGGGGCTACCGCGCTTCCGCCATCCGGGTGCTCTGGCGCCTGCGGACCGCATCGCGGGCCTCGGCCGCCCCGCAGGCCTTCGCCTCCGCGGCGGCCCTGACCAGGAGTGTCTCCGCCTCGCCACCGGCGACCAGCGCCAGGCGCCGCACGGCGGACTTGCGAGCGGCGCAGGAGGCGTGCGCGTCGAGGAGATCGGCCCGGGAGACCGTCAGGCGGTCGTCGTCGGTGGCCACCCCGGCGAGCTCCAGCGCGTGGAGCGCGTAGCCGCGGGTGGTCGCCCGCGAAGCCGGGAGGAGCCGGCGCACCTCCGGCGCGGCCTTCTGGCCCAGGTCCTCCCCGAGCACCCTCACCAGGGCGGGCCGCCAGAGCGACGGAAACGCCTCCGATTGGAGAAGATCGACGAGTGCGACGACGGCCTCGGCGTCGATTGCGTCGGGATCCTGCTTGGCCGCGGCGGCGAAATCGGCGAACGCCGGACCGAGCTGGCCCAGGGCGTGCTCCGCCTTGCCGCGGACGACTTGCACGTCCGGATCCTGCGCGCGCGGCACATCGGCCAGCCGGTCGAGCTCGAGGAGCGCCGCGAACGGCTCGTGCGCTTCCAGCAGCGCCTTCGCGCGGGCGAGGGCGTCGGAGTCCCCGCCCCGCGTGACGTGCTCGCCGGCGGCGGCCGCCGCCAGCAGCAGCCCGGCCGCCGCCCACACCGCGCGCTTGCGCGCGATCGAGAGGGCGGATTCGGCAAGCACGCGCAGTCGGACGGACCGCGCTGGATCCGGAAGTCGCCGGAGCCGCGCCAGCGCCCGCCCGCCGTACGGGGCGGCGGGATCGCTGCCACGCAGGGCCCGCCGCAGCCGGACGCGTCCGCCCCCGCGCAGGGACACCTCGCCCACCACCTCCGTCGGCGCCTCGCTCTTGTTCATCGAGAGGTACACGGCGTCGGTGAGCACCACTTCACCCGCCTCGGCGCGGGCCTCGGCCTCCAAGGCCAGCTGCATGGCCTCGCCGTGCAGGTCGCCGCGGGAGCGCCGCACTTCGCCCTGGCTGAGCGCGATCCGCACCTCGATCCGCTCGCCGGGCTGCGCATGCGCGTTCCAGGCCGCGAGACGGTCCTGCATGGCCATGGCGCAGAGCACGGCGTCGGTGGGCGAGACGAAGGCGGCGAGCAGCGCGTCGCCCAGGCCCTTCACCTTGCGCCCGCGGTACCCGCGGACCACGGGCAGGAGCAGCGCGTCGTGGAGCGCCAGCATCCGCGCATTCTCGTCGCGGGTCTGCCGGCTGGTCCGGGCCGTGAACTCCTTCATGTCCGAGAGCAGGAGGACGAGGTTCTTCTCGGACCGTTTCACGGCAGCGCCCCGAGCCTCGCCAGCGCGAAGAAAGCGGTGGCGACCGCCATCATGGCGGCGAGCCCGGCGCCGACGAAGACGCGGACCTTGTCGGGCAGTCTCGGCAGCACATCCTCGGCCTGCCGCGCAGCCGCCTGGGCCGCCGCGCGCAGATGGCGCGAGATCTCGCCGTGCACCTGGGTGCCGTCCGGAGAGGGCAAGGGACCCAGCTCGGGCAATCGCGAGAGCGCGCCGAGCAGGCGGAACACGCGGATCGGCTCGGGAACACCCTTGAGCTGGCGCTCTCCGGCGTCCTCCGCACGCACTTCGGCCCGGTTCATCGACAGCCAGACCGACTCGCCGAACAGCACCTCTCCCGGTCCCGCCAGGGCCTCGATCCGCGAGGCGATGTTGACCGGCTCGCCGAACACGTCCCCCCGGTCGATCCGCACCTCGCCGAGGTGGATCCCGACCCGCGCCTGCAGCCTTCGCTCGGGTGGCACGCCCTCGTCGAACCGGCGCACCCGCTCGCGCAGGGCAGAGGCGCAGAGCACCGCCTGGGTCGGCGAATCGAACGCCACCAGGAAGGTGCCGCCGGTCTGTTTGATCCTGCGCCCTCCGAACCGGCGGAAGGCGGGATCGACCAGGGCCTCGTGGATCCGCAGCATCCGCTGCGACTCCTCCCAGGTGAGCGCCCCGAGCCGGTCCGCGTAGCCGCACAGCCCGGCGAAGACGATGGTGAGATTCCGGGACTCCACGTCGGACAAGGTAGTCAGCGGTCGCCTGTAGGGAAGCCCATCAGGCGCGAACTGACTTACGTTTCGACAATGGCGTCACCGGCGCGGTCGGCGACCAGGTCCAGGCGGGGTGCCGGCCGATCGCGTAATTCAGGTTCCATTCGCTTTTGAACAGGGCGATGGGGTTCTGGTCGCGGTCCTCGACGCAGAGGGCGTCCACCTCCGCTTCGAAGCGGCCCGGATCGAAGTCCGCGCCTCCCACCCAGCGGGCGACCTGGTAGGGGAGGCGCTCCAGCAGGAGGTCCGCGCCGTATTCGTGCAGCAGCCGATACTGGAGGACCTCCAGCTGCAGCGCGCCGACGGCGCCGAGGATCGGATCGCGCATTCCCCCGCCGCGCGCATGGAAGATCTGGATGGCCCCCTCTTGCGAGAGCTGCTCGAGGCCTTTCTCGAACTGCTTGCGCCTGAGGGCATCCTTGGCCCGGACCCGGGCGAAGATCTCCGGAGAGAACCTGGGGAGCTCGGCATACTCGAACGCCGTGCCCTCGCAGAGGGTGTCCCCGATCCGCAGCGCGCCGGTGTCGAACAGCCCGATCACGTCGCCGGGCCAGGCTTCCTCGATCACCTGCCGTTCCGCGCCGAAGAGCTGGTGCGGCATGGAGAGCCGCAGCGGCTTTTCCTCGCGCGGCAGGCGCGCATCCATCCCCCGGTAGAACCGGCCCGAGCAGACCCGCAGAAAAGCGAGGCGGTCGCGGTGGGCGGGGTCCATGTTCGCCTGGATCTTGAAGACGAATCCGGAGAACTCCGGCTCGGTCGGAACCACCGCGCTCCCGTCGATGCGCAGACGGGGGCCCGGCGGAGGAGCCAGCCGGACGAACGCGTCGAGGAACTCGTCCACTCCCACTTCGGTCATCGCCGATCCGAAGAACGCCGGCGACAGCTCGCCCTTCAACACCTTCTGGTGGTCGAACGGATCGCCGGCCGCCTCCAGGAGCTCGATCTCCTCCCGCACCTTCGCCGGCACCCCGCCGTCCGCCGCGCGGCGCTGCCAGCCGCCGTCGAAGAGCTGCACCACGCCCTTGAAGTCCTGCCCCTGTCCCAGCGGCCAGGTGATGGGGCAGGTCCGGATCCCGAGCACCTCCTCCACTTCGTGCAGATTGTCGAACGGCTCGCGTCCGAGCCGGTCGAGCTTGTTGACGAAGGTGAAGATGGGAATTCCGCGCCGCCGGCAGACCTGGAACAACTTTCGCGTCTGCGCCTCGACTCCCTTGGCGCTGTCGATCAGCATCACTGCCGCGTCGGCCGCGGCGAGCGTCCGGTACGTGTCCTCCGAGAAATCCTGGTGGCCGGGCGTGTCGAGGAGGTTGATGCGAAAGCCCTGGTGCTCGAACTGGAGCACGGAGCTGGTCACGGAGATGCCGCGCTGCCTCTCCAGCTCCATCCAGTCGGAGGTGACGTGCCGTTGGGCCCCTCGCGCCTTGACCGCTCCCGCGAGATGGATCGCCCCGCCGTGCAGGAGCAGCTTCTCCGTGAGCGTCGTCTTGCCCGCATCGGGATGCGAAATGATGGCGAACGTCCGCCGCCGCAGGATCTCCGTCTTGAGCTTCTGCTGGTCCACTTCAGGAAGGCCTGGGAGAGTCCACTTCAGGAAGAGTCCGCTTCATGAGGGCCTGGGGGTCCAGGGGGAGGAGGCCAGCCGCCCCCTGGTGGAGGCCCCGCAGGGGCCGGATCGAAGAGCCAACCACTACCGCCCGAACGTTCGCTCCCAAGCCCAAGGACCCATCAAACTGTCGAGGCCAGCCGCCCCCTGGTAGAGGCCCCGCAGGGGCCGGATCGAAGAGCTACCCACTACATCTCGGTGCTTGGGACCAAGAGCCACGCCCCATCAAGTGGACCTGACCGGGATCGAACCGGTGACCTCTAGAGTGCGATTCTAGCGCTCTCCCAGCTGAGCTACAGGCCCGTTTCCGGTGCAAAATCCCCAGCCGCACGGGGGAGATCCGTAGCGGCGAGGGACGGGGCTTGTACCGTTGCAGCCCCCGGGTGTCAAGGACAGCTTGACTCGCGGGCGGCCCCGGGGGAGACGAGGGCGCATGGGCATCCTGATCGTCGCGGTAGTCGCCACGGCGGTCGGCTTTCTGCTGATCTTCCTCATCGGCCGCGGGCAGCCCGTCTCACCCGCGGCGCCGGAGAACCTCGCGCACGACGGGCGGGGCCAGATGGCCTGGGTCCGCGGATTCGGGGTGGAGGGATTCCAGCGCCTGCTTTTGACCCTCTTCACCGAGATGGGCTTCAACCCCGAGCGGAGCGAGCGGGGCTCGACGACCGTCGACCTCTTCGCCAACGATCCAACGCCGATCCGCGGCGGCCGTCTCTACGTGCACGGACTCTTCGGCCTGCCCGGGGCGCCTGCCGACGCCGACGAAGTCCGGAACATGATCGAGACCGCGCGGGCGGAGTTCGTGGGCAAGGGCGTGCTGGTGACGCTCGACACCTTCACCTCGGACGCGCGGGATGCCGCCCGCGGCAATCCCGTGGACCTCGTCGACGGCGACGAGCTGGCGCGCCTGGTGCGCAAGCACCTACCCCAGGCGTTTGCACAGCGGAAGATCTGAGCAAGAAAAATCCCCGGCGGGCAGCGTCGCCCGCCGGGGATCGGGATTTTCGGTCGTTTCGGTCGCTCAGCCTACTGATCGAACGACATCACCTGGAGGCGGGAAGCCTCGAAGTCCGCGGCCGGGTCGAACGGGAACCCGCTGTTCGTGCGGTACTCCAGCACGACCGTGTGCGATCCCTTCGCGAGCGTCGTGTAGTACGTCCCCACGTTGGCCGCGTAGGCCGTGTTGCCCACCACCACGTTCGTGCTGGTGAGGACGACTCCGTCGAGCTTGAGGTGGGTCACGATCGAACCGTTCATCGGGACCGAGAGGTTGAACGAGATCGCCACCGGGCCGGCGTTCGCCATCACCCAGGTCAACTGGAGATCCGGAACGGGCCCCCAGACGTTGGTGTTGTTGCTGTTCCATTTCGTCGCGCCCACGGCGCTGAGGATCTGCGGCATGCCAGCCGGGCCTTGAGGACCGGTCGGACCGACCAGACCTTGCGGGCCGGTGGCACCGGTTGCGCCCTGCGCACCGGTGAGACCCGTAGCGCCCTGCGCACCGGTGGGACCCGTAGCGCCCTTGGCGCCGTCCGCCCCGGCCAGCCCTTGCGGACCGGTGGGACCGGCTACGCCCTGAGGGCCGATCGGGCCCTGCGCACCCGTCGCGCCTTGTGCGCCAGTGGCGCCTTGCGGACCAGTCGCGCCTGCAAGACCCTGCGGGCCGATCGGGCCCTGCGGACCCGTTGCGCCCACTGCGCCCGCGGGACCTTGAGCGCCCTGCGGACCCGTGGCGCCAGGGGCGCCCGGGAGACCATCATGACCCGTCGGACCCGTGGGGCCCGGGGGACCTTCCATACCCAGCGAACCTTGAGGGCCAGTGGGACCGGAAGGACCAGCAGGACCAGCCGGGCCAGCAGGACCCCCAGGACCAGCCGGGCCGACCGCACCAGCAGGACCAGTGGGACCAGCAGCACCGGCGGGACCAGCAGCACCGGCGGGACCAGCAGGACCAGCTGGACCAGCAGGACCGGGGGGACCAGCAGGACCGGGGGGCCCCAACGAACCGGGAGAGCCAGCAGGACCGGGGGGCCCCAACGGACCGGGAGAGCCAGCAGGACCGGTCAGGCCCAAATCCCCCTGCGGGCCAGGCGCACCTACCTGGTTCCAGGACATGGGAGACTCGCTGCTCCGGCAGCGGCCGCCAAAGTTCGGGTTGATGACCCTCACTTGTCCCTCACGGTCGACGCACGCCGAGATCACGCCGTTGACCGGGGAGAGCGGAGAGCCTGGGGTCCGCATGCGCAGTGCGAACGCCGTCGAAGGCGCCGCGAGCGCCATTGCGGCGAAGACCACGAAGGACCGGAACGAGTTGGTCAGCATTTTTTTCACCCTCACTGCGGGAATTGCGGCGATGCTGGCAAGGGCTCGCACGGCGCGTCAATGACACCTGCGGGGCCGCTGGGAGGGGGAATGGTGCGTCCGGGGCGAGGGTGCGCGGGGCACGCACACGGTCGTCCGCCGCTCCGTCAGCACGGAAATTTTCCAGCGACGCTGGTAAATTGACAAACGCCTAGCTACGTCGGGCGGATGGGAAGCAGCGGGCGATCAGTCCTGCGTGCAGGGAGCGATCAGTCCTGCATGCGGCGGAGGATCTGGTCCTTCCGCCCTTCGCGGATCAACCGATCGTTCTTCCGCGCTTCGTCGAAGCTCAGATAGGTGAAGTACCCCACGAGCAACAGCATGAAGACGATCGGGATGTTGTCGGGGACCGACACGATCGCCCAGAAGTTCAGGAGCGGGCCCATGGCGGCACAAGTACCCGAGCCGGGGACGGATGGTCAACGTGCGGCAACCTGCCGCACGAGTGGACCGGCTGCTTGACCGGCCGCGAGCGTTCGTGTCAGGAAGTGGCCTCTCTTCTCAGCGGCTTGCAACAGAGGAGTTGAATGCCGGGCGGAAATCCAGGCATCCCCGAAGCAGAGAGCGGAAACTTCATCTGGTCGCGGCGCGACCTCATCTCCCTGGCGGGATGGGGCGCCATCCTCACCTGCTTCGCGGCTGCCGGCGGAGCCATTCTCAGGCTGCTCTTCCCGCGCGTCCTCTTCGAGCCGCCCACCAGCTTCAAGGCGGGCTACCCGACCGAGTACACGGTGGGCGACGTCTCGGAAAAGTGGATGAAGTCGCAGCGCGTCTGGGTGGTGCGCACGCAGCAGGGGCTCTACGCGCTCCTCGGGATCTGCACGCACCTCGGCTGCACCCCGCGCTGGCTCGGACCCGAGAACAAGTTCAAGTGCCCGTGCCATGGCTCGGGCTACACCAAGGACGGCGTCAACTTCGAAGGCCCCACGCCGCGGCCGCTCGAGCGGGTGAAGATCGCGCTCGGCGACGACGGCCAGCTGATCGTCGACAAGGCGTTCCGCTACCGGTACGAGCTCGGCCAGTGGGACGACCCCAACGCGTTCGCCAAGTACACCGGAGCTTGAACGTGCCAGAAACCGAGAAGCGCAGGACCTCGCTCGGCGAGATGCTCACCAACAACTACGTCTGGCGCTCGATCTTCCGCCACGGCTACGCGGACACCCCTCGCAACCGCGTCCTTCAGGTCAGCGCCAACGTCTGGCTGCACCTGCATCCCTCGAAGATGCGCCGGCACGGGATCCGCTACCGCCACACCTGGTGCGCCGGCGGGCTCACCTTCCTGCTCTATCTGTGCACCGTCGTCACCGGCGTGGTGCTGATGTTCTACTACCGCCCCACCGGCGAGTACGCGTACTGGGACGTCAAGTACCTCGACTTCGACGTCCCCTTCGGAATGATCATGCGCAACATGCACCGCTGGTCGGCGCACGGCATGGTCATCTTCATCTGGCTGCACATGTTCCGGGTCTTCATGACCGGGAGCTACAAGCCGCCCCGGGAGTTCAACTGGGTGGTGGGCGTGAACCTCTTGACGCTCACGCTGTTGCTCTCGTTCACCGGCTACCTGCTGCCCTGGGACCAGCTGGCGATCTGGGCGGTGACGGTCGGCACCAACATGGCCCGCGCCACGCCGCTGCTCGGCAACGAAGGACCGTTCGGGCCGCAGCTGGGGATGACCCCGCGCTACGATGCGCGGGCGCTGCTGACCGCGGGGACGGTGGTGGGCGCGCCGACCTTGCTCCGCTTCTACGTCCTGCACTGCATCTTCATCCCGATCATCGCCTCGATCCTGATGATCCTGCACTTCTGGCGCATCCGGAAAGACGGCGGCATTAGCGGACCTCTCTGAGGGACCCTCCATGGCTGAGAACGTCAACCCGGCGGTCATCCAGGACCAGGAAGAAGCGAAGGTCCAGGCCGGACGCGCGCGCGCCGCGCTGCCCGCCGCCGATCTGCCGGACAAGGTGCACACCTGGCCGTATCTGGTGCGCGCGGAGTTCATCGCCGGCTGCATCCTGCTCCTGGTGCTGATGGTCTGGAGCATCACGGTGGACGCTCCGATGGAGGACCCGGCGAATCCCACCAAGACGCCCAATCCTTCCAAGGCGCCCTGGTACTTCCTCGGCCTTCAAGAGATGCTGGTCTACTTCGACCCCTGGATCGCCGGTGTGGTGCTGCCGTCCCTGATCATCGTCGGGCTGATGGTGATCCCCTACGTCGACGTCAACCCGAGGGGGAATGGCTACTACACCTGGAGCGAGCGCAAGTTCGCCATCGCCACCTTCCTGGTCGGGTTCCTCGGCATGTGGGTGGGGATGATCACCATCGGCGTCTTCTTCCGCGGCCCGGGCTGGAACCTGTTCATGCCCTGGGACTACTGGGACCCGCACAAGGTCGTCCCGCTGGTCAACATCGATCTGCCGTACATCGTCGGGATCCGCAGTGAGATGGGCGCCATGCTCTTCGGCGCCATCTGCGTGCTGGGCTGGCTGGTGGCGATCCCCGGCGCGTTCTGGCAGTGGAAGAAGGACGCTCCGGTGATGCGGCAACTGGGCATGCTCCGCTACGGGCTCGTCGCCACGCTCTTCATGATCATGACGGGAGTGCTGGTGAAGATGGCCCTGCGCCTGCTCTTCAACATCAAGTACATCCTCGTCATCCCCAACATCCTGAATATTTGATGAGTCGCTCTGCTGTGATCGCGCGCCACCCTTCCGTGACCGCTCTTCGATCCGGCGCTTGCGGCGCCTCGGCGAAGGGGGAGCTCGCTCTCCCTTCGAACCCCCAACATACGCGCCTCACTTCGTGCGTGGCTGAGGTGTAGCATGGCGAGACGACCCCTCGAGCTGCAGAGCCTGAAGTGGCCGTTCGTCGGCCTCGCCGTGCTCCTCGCGCTCAGTACCGCCTGGGCCGTCTACGACGAGGTGGTTTCGCGCCGTCCGTGGAAGAACTACCAGCGCGACTTCTTCAAGCTGGAGGAGTCGCACCTCAAGGCCGATCGGGAGCGGGCGCGCAAGCGGCTGGAGACGCCGGAGATCAAGCAGCAGCTCGAGAACGCCCGGGCGGAGCTGAAGGCCGCCGACGAGGCCATCAGCGGAAATCCCGAGCAGCGCAAGGAGTACGAGGCCGCGCTCAAGGCCGAGGAAGCCGCGCGGGTGAAAGAAGAGGAGGCCAAGCTCTACCTCGGCTTCGACAAGTCCGACCAGGACGCCGTCTACTACAAGCTGCGCGAGGCCCGGCACGAGAACCACGCCGCCGTGGAAGCGAAGCTGCAGAAGGCGTTCGACGACTGGCAGAGGAAGATCGAGGAGAAGACGAGGATCTACACTGCGGCGATCGCCGCGCACAAAGCGGCCACCGAGCGGCGGCTCGCCTTCGTGCAGCGGCGCGAGGCGGCCCAGGCGAAGATCGGCGCCATCGAGAAGCCGATCCAGGAGATCGACAAGCGGCTGCAGGCGTTCAGCGGGCTCGGCAAGCTGCCGCAGATGGAGCAGTACTGGATCGCGAACCTCAAGAACTCCTGGGGGTCGGAGACGGTCGACCGTTGCCAGAACTGCCACGTCGGGATCAGCAAGGGCGGGTTCTCGGAGCCCTGGGAAGTCCTGGCCGCGAAGAAGGCGAACCTGCCCGAGGCGGAGATGAAGGCGCAGTTCGCGCTCGACCCCGAGGTGATCGAGTCCTACCAGAAGATCCACGAGGCGATCTGCGAGGACGTGCCCCGTCCGCCCGAGGCGGTGCCCATCGGAGGCTTCAAGCCGCCGGCGGAGCCTTCGCCGATGGATCCGGCGCAGGCCACCGAGTGCCGCCCGCGCGCGGACTGGGAGAAGTGGACCGAGCTGGGCGCCGTCTACTGCGGCCCGCACGCGCGCTCGCTCGCGAAGACGAAGACGGTGCTGAAGGACGGCGCGGGCGCGGTGCTCACGGAGCAGAAGACCGAGTGGAAGGGCATCTCGCGCAACCCCGCTCTCGAGGCCCTGAAGGGCGAGGAGAAGCCTGTCGAGGAGCGGGTGGCGCAGGCTTGCACCGACAAGGAGACGCTGGCGGCGTTCGACGAGGTGGTGAAGGCGAACCCGTTCGACGTGAAGCCGGTTTTCCGGACGCACCCGCACCGGTTCGAGCTTCTGGTCAAGAGCCACGTTCCGGAGAACTTCGGCTGCACCACCTGCCACGGCGGCGAGGGCGCGCAGACCAAAGGGGTCCTCCACCGCGCCTTCCGGCACGGCGAGGACGATCACCACTGGAACGACCCCCTCACCGACGAAGTGACGGTGATGGGCAAGAAGTACAAGGGCGCGTTCATGCAGTCCAAGTGCGACAAGTGCCACGCGCAGGAGCTGACGCTCTCGCATGCGCCGCTGCTCTCGAAGGGGAAGAAGCTCTTCACCGACGTGGGCTGCTGGGGCTGCCACCCGATCGAGGGATACAACGAGCTGGCGAAGCGCGGGCCCACGCTCACCAACATCGCCAGCAAGACGACGCAGGGCTGGCTCCAGACCTGGATCGCGTACCCCAAGGGCTGGAGACCGGCTACCCGGATGCCGAACTTCTGGCCCGGCGCGGTGGACGCGAGCTCGGTGCCTCATCCCGAGGCGCAGAAGCCGGAAGAGGTTCTGGCCCAGCACCGCCAGCTGCGGGACCAGGAGGTTTCCGCGATCGTCGCCTACCTCTGGTCGAACAGCGACAAGGCGCCTTTGCTCGCGCAGTCCGCGCCGAAGGGCGACCCCGCCAAGGGCAAGGAGACGTTCGAGAGCGTCGGGTGCCTCGCTTGTCACGTGACGGAGAAGGACTCGACCGCCCGGCGCAGCGAGGCCAGCGAGGAGCGCGACTACGCGCCGAACCTCTGGAACATCGCCGACAAGGCGCGGCCGGAGTGGATCTACTCCTGGGTCAAGAACCCCAAGGCGCTGTGGCCGGAGACGAAGATGCCCGACCTGCGCCTCGGCGACGCGGAAGCGGCGAACGTCACCGCGTATCTGATGACCCTCAAGGGCGATCAGGCCTATCCCGCCCCGAAGTACGGCAAAGGCGAGCAGCAGAAGCTGGCGGCGGAGGGCAAGGAGCTGATCGCCAAGTACGGTTGCTTCGGTTGCCACAGCATCAAGGGATTCGAGAACGCGCAGAAGATCGGCACCGAGCTGACCGAGCACGGGCGCAAAGCCGTGGAGCTGCTCGACTTTGGCGACGTGCGGTACTTCACCGAGGACCCCAAGCACCACCAGACCTATGCCAACTGGGTCTGGGAGAAGCTGCATGTCCCGCGGATCTTCGGCTACGAGCGCGTCGAGACCCGGATGCCGCAGTTCGACTTCACCGACGAGGAGGCGCTCTCCATCCTCACCTTCCTCAAAGGCCAGACCGGCGAGACGCCGCCGCCGGAATACCGCGCGGGGACGGACCCCCTGCACGCGGCGGTGCTCAAAGGCGAGCGGCTGGTGTTCTGGAACGGCTGCCGCAACTGCCACGTGGTGGAAAACCGCGGCGGGAAGATCCGCGATCTCTACAACGACGAGAACGTCACTTTCGCGCCGCCGGTGCTCACCGGCGAGGGAGCGAAAGTGCAGCCGGCCTGGCTGTTCGCGTTCTTGAAATCGCCGACCACCTTGCGTCCCTGGTTCTCGGTGCGCATGCCGACGTTCCACTTCACCGACGCGGACGCGACCACCCTGGTGCACTACTTCGCCGCCTCCTCGAACAAGAGCTTCCCGTACCTGACGGCGCAAGCGCAGCAGCTCACCGGGGCGCGAGCCAAGGAAGCCGACCAGCTCTTCAAGGATCTGCAGTGCATCAACTGCCACGTGGTGGGGGAGCTTCGCCCCGGCCAGGACCCGGGCAGCGCGGCGCCGAATCTCCTGCTGGCGAAGGATCGCCTCCGTCCAGACTGGATCGTTCCCTGGCTGAAGAATCCGCAGGCGCTGCTCGACGGCACCCGGATGCCCAGCTTCTGGGACTTCAGCGACGAGGCGCACCCCACCTCGCCCAGCAAGCTGTTCAACGGCGACGCCAAGCAGCAGATCGACGCCTTGCGCGACTACTTGATGCACCTGGAACTGAAGGCCACGCCCACGAAGACAGCCTCGGTAACTCCGAACCGAGGCTGAAGATCAAACGCCGAGCACGCCGGGCACGCCGAGTTTTTTGGGGTTGAAAAAACCCAGACCTCGGCGTGCTCTGCGTGCTCGGCGTTTGATCTGAAGAAACGCACGCCCTGTGCGGTCAAAGCCTTGACCATCGAGGATGCGTTTGCTAGTCGCAGCGCGGACGTTCAACGCAGAGGAGCCCAGATGACCTGTTCGAGACTGCTGGCCGTCGCCGCCGCCCTGATCCTTCCAGCCGCCGCGATGGCCGAGACCATCGAAGGCTCGGTGGACTACACGGGCAAGCCCCCCACGCCCGGCAAGCTGCACCGCGAGGCCGATCCGTTCTGCGCCAAGAAGCCGATGACCGACCCCGCCGTGCTGGTGAAGAACGGCAAGCTGGAGAACGTCTGGGTGCACGTCACCAAGGGCGCGAAGGAGGCGGCGAAGCCGCCGTCCACCCCGGTGGAAGTCGACCAGAAGGACTGCATGTACGACCCGCGGCTCAGCACTGCCGTGGTCGGCCAGAAGATCGTCGCCAAGAACGGCGACCCGATCCTCCACAACGTGCATACCTATCTGGGCTCGGCCACGCTCTTCAACAAGGGCATGCCCAACGACAAGGTCCCGCCCATCGAGTACGTCGCCAAGGAGGAGGGCGTGATCAAGTGGAAGTGCGACGTTCATCCCTGGATGCGCGGGTACACCGGCGTCTCCAAGAGCGGGCTCCAGGCGCTCACCAAGGACGGCACCTACAAGATCGAGAACGTGCCCCCCGGCAAGTACACGGTGGAGAGCTGGCACGAGAAGTACGGCACCAAGACGCAGGAAGTGACCGTCGAGGCTGGCAAGCCCGCCAAGGCGGACTTCAAGTACGACGGCACGGAAAAGGGCGGCGCGTAGTACAGGGTCGGGGACACCATCATTGGTGTCCCCTGGCGACAGAATCCAGGACAGAAGACTTGAGCATTGCCCGAAGCAGGGGAGACCGGCTAAAAGCGGTCTCCCCTTCGCGTTTGAGGAGCGCTGTCGCAGTGATCCGCCGCCTCGCCGCCGCCGCCGCCTTCCTCACCGTGGTGCTGATCGTGGCTGGCGGCGTGGTCACCAACACTGACTCCGGTCTCGCCTGTCCCGATTGGCCCACCTGCTTCGGCAGCGCGATGCCGAAGATGGTGGCCAACGTCGCCGTCGAGCACACGCACCGCCTGATCGCCACCGCCGTTGGCCTCTGCACCCTGGCGCTGGTGGCGCTGACGCTGCGCCGCGCGCGGCAGGGTGCGCTCGCCGCGGCGCTGGCCGGCTTCTCCCTGTTGATCCTCGCCGGCTCTTTCTGGGCGGGACGCGTGAAGCACGTGCGCGACGAGCTCCCGCCTCTGGCAATCGTCCTGGTGGCCCTCGGGTACCTGGCGTGCGCCTTCGTCGTCCGCAGGGCGCGAGAGATGGACGGGAAGCTGGCCGCCGCCGCGCTCGCGGTCGTCCTCTTCCAGGGCCTGCTGGGCGGCCTCACCGTCCTCTACCGGCTGCCGACGCTGGTGCTGGTGATGCACCTCGGCACCAGCATGATCTTCCTCTGCCTGTCGCTCTTGCTCGCCGTCCGCCTGAACGACGTGGCGGCCAGGGCGCCGGCGCCGCGTGGCCTGCTCTGGCTGACCGGAGCGGCGGTCTATCTGCAGATCCTGCTCGGCGCCACCGTGCGCCACACCGGCGCCGGGCTGGTCTGCGTCGACCTTCCCTATTGCCGCGGGGAGCTCTGGCCGCTGGGCGTGCATCCGATGGTGCATCTGCACATGGCGCACCGGGTGTTCGCCCTGGTCGTGCTGGCGCTGGTCTGCTGGTCCTCGATGCGCCTGGTGCGCAGCCCGAACCGCCTGGTGCGGGCGCTCGCCTGGGCGGCGCCGGCCCTGGCCCTGACGCAGGTCGCGCTCGGAGTCCTCACCATCCTCACCTTCAAGGGGCTTGTCCCGGTCACCGCGCATCTGCTGGTCGCGGCGCTGCTTCTCGCCGACTGCGTCGCGCTGCTGGCCGTCACCCGGAGCTCGCCGGCGTCCGACGCCGCCCCTGACGCGCTCGGTGTCGCGGCATGACGGGGACCGCGGGCGATCTGCTCGAGCTGGCGAAGCCGCGCATCACGGCCCTGGTCGTCTTCACCACCGCCATCGGGCTCTGGCTGGCGCCCCATGGCCTGCCCCCGGTCACCGTCGCGCTGACCCTGTTCGGGACCGTGCTGATCGTCGCCGCCGCCAACGTGCTCAACATGTACCTGGAGCGCGACACTGACGCGTTCATGGCGCGCACGATGAACCGGCCGCTGCCGGCGCATCGCATGGAGCCGGCGCAGGCGCTCAAGTTCGGCCTCGCGCTCGCGGTCGTCTCGGTCCCGCTCCTCACCTTCGCGGTGGGCGCCTTGCCGGGGCTGCTCGCCTCCATCGCATTGGTGAGCTACGTGCTGCTCTACACGCCGATGAAGCGCCGGACCGCGACTGCGCTGCTGGTCGGCGCGCTCCCTGGCGCGATCCCGCCGCTGATCGGCTGGACGGCGGCCACCGAGCGGCTCGATCTTCCGGGCGTGCTGCTCTTCGCCGTGATGTTCCTCTGGCAGGTGCCGCACTTCCTCGCCATCACCCTCTTCCGCAAGGCGGAGTACGCGCGCGCCGGCCTGGTGGTGCAACCGAACGAGCCCGGCGGCGACCGCGAGGCCCGGGCGAACATCGTGCGCTACACGGTCGCGCTGGTCGCGGTGTCGCTGCTCTTCGTGCCCATCGGCGTGGCGCGGAGCGCGTACCTGGCCGCCGCCCTGATCCTCGGGGCGGTCTTCCTCGGCTATGCGCTCGCCGGCCTGCGCCAGAAGGCCGGCGTGAGGTGGGCCCGCAACCTCTTCCTGCTCTCGCTGGTGTACCTGCCGCTGCTGTTCGGCGCGCTGGTGATCGATCGCGGCCCTTGAACGCTCGGGTGCGGCGAACCGTCGCAGCAAAACAGGCGATTGCTCCCACGTTCGGGGTCATGCTAGGAGACGCGCATCCCGATGGAAGTGACATCGCACGAGACTGCAACCCTCGCCATCTGGACCATCGCCCGATTCGCCGCGCTCGCCGTTCTCGCCACCGAGGCGCTGTTTTTCTACGTGCGCCGGCGCGATCCGCAGCCGCGACCGCCCTCGGCGGCAGTCTGGGCGCTGACCCCCGCGCTGCTGCTCGCGGGCCTTTGCTTCTGGTGCACCGTGTCCCTCTCGGCCCGCGGCGCGCCCACCGGAACCCCTGCCGTCGCGCAGCTCGCCCGCTGATCCTCGAGGACGCCGCATGGACGAGAAAATCTACGGTTGGTGGCTCCCGCCGGACGTTTCGGTGCACGGGGCGAAGATCGACCAGCTGATGTCCGTACTGCACTGGTTCATGGCCCTGCTCTTCATCGGCTGGGGGATCTTCTTCGTCTACTGCCTGTTCCGGTTCCGCGCCCGCCCCGGCCACGCCGCGCTCTACACGCCGGTCAAGGCGCTGGCGACCAAGTACATCGAGGGGTTCGTGCTGGTGGTCGAGGTGTTCCTGCTCTTCGGCCTCTCCACGCCGGTGTGGCTCGCCTACAAGAACGACGTGCCGGATCCCTCGAAGGCGCTGCACGTGCGGCTGGTGGCCGAGCAGTTCGCCTGGAACTTCCAGTACCCGGGCAAGGACGGAAAGTTCGGCAAGACGGATCCCTCGCAGATCGGTGGCGACAATCCGCTCGGCCTCGATCCCGAGGACCCGGCGGGCAAGGACGACCTGGTCACGGTCAACAACCTGCACATTCCCGTCCACCGGCCGGTGATCGTCGACATCTCCAGCAAGGACGTGATCCACAGCTTCAACGTGCCGGTGCTGCGGGTGAAGCAGGACACCATCCCCGGCCAGCAGATCCCCGTCTGGTTCGAGGCCACGCAGCCCGGCCACTTCGAGCTCGCCTGCGCCCAGCTCTGCGGCCTCGGCCACTACCGCATGCGCGGGGACGTGCTGATCGAGACGCCCGAGGAGTTCGCCAAGTGGGAAGCGGAGAACGCTCCGCCGCCGCAGGAAGCCCCCGCCGCCGCCGCGCCCGAAGAGAAGAAATAGGCCCTTTTCCGAATCCGGAGACGACTCGATGAGCGTCAAACAGCACACCGCGGCGACCGGCAACGGCCACGGGCACGGAAACCGAGATCACGGGCATCACGAGCTGCCTTTCTGGCGCAAGTACATCTTCTCGGTCGACCACAAGGTGATCGGCATCCAGTACGCGGTCACCGCGCTGGTCTTCCTGTTCTTCGGCTTCAGCCTGATGATGATGATGCGCTGGCAGCTGGCGTATCCGGGGCAGCCGCTTCCGCTGATCGGCAACCTGCTCGGCGAGACCGCCATGCCGGGCGGCGTGATGGCGCCGGAGTTCTACAACCAGCTCGGCGCCATGCACGGCACCATCATGGTGTTCATGGGCGTGGTCCCGCTGGCGGTGGGCGGCTTCGGCAACTTCGTGGTGCCGCTTCAGATCGGCGCGCCGGACATGGCGTTCCCGCGCCTGAACATGGCCAGCTACTGGGTGTTCCTCCCCGGCTGCATCGCGATGGTCGCCTCCTTCTTCCTGCCGGGCGGAGCGGCGCAATCGGGCTGGACCAGCTACCCGCCGCTCGCCGACATCGCCCCCACCGGCCAGACGATGTGGCTGTTCGCGATGGTGCTGATCATCACCAGCTCGCTCTTGGGCTCGATCAACTTCATCGTCACCATCGTCCAGATGCGCGCGAAGGGTCTCTCCTTCTGGCGGCTGCCCTTCTTCGTGCACGCCCAGCTGGTGACTGCCTTCCTGCTCCTCCTCGCCTTCCCGCCGCTGGAGGCGGCGTCGGTGATGCAGATCATGGATCGGGTGGCGGGCACCTCGTTCTTCCTGCCCACCGGCCTGGTGGTCTCCGGCGAGCCGCTCAAGGTCGCCGGCGGGGGGAACCCGCTGCTCTGGCAGCACCTCTTCTGGTTCCTCGCCCACCCGGAGGTCTACGTCCTCATCCTCCCGGCGATGGGCATCGTCGCGGAGGTGATCGCCAACAACACCCGCAAGCCGCTCTGGGGCTACCGCCTTCTCGTCTACTCGGTGGTGTCTCTCGGCTTCATGAGCTTCGTGGTCTGGGCGCACCACATGTTCATGACCGGCATGGGCACCACCATGTCGACGTTCTTCCAGATCACCACCATGATCATCTCGATCCCGAGCGTGGTCATCCTCACCTGCTTCATCATGTCGCTCTACGGCGGGAACATCCGCTTCACCACGCCGATGCTCTTCGCCACCGCTTTCTTGCCCATGTTCGCCATCGGCGGCCTCACCGGCCTGCCCCTGGGCCTGACCGCGAGCGACATCTACCTGCACGACACCTTCTACGTGATCGGCCACTTCCACTACGTGGTGGCGCCCGGAACGCTCTTCGCCCTCTTCGCCGGGGTGTACTACTGGTACCCGAAAGCCACCGGCCGCCAGCTGAACGAGAAGCTGGGCAAGGTGCATTTCTGGCTCAGCTTCGTCGCCATCAACTTCGTCTTCATGCCGATGTTCTTCCAGGGCATGGCAGGGTTGTCGCGGCGGCTCTACGACCCGACCGTGTACGCGCACGGCCGCGGGGTGCAGGCGCTGAACGTGCTCATCTCCTGGGGCGCCTGGGGCCTGGGGCTCGCGCAGCTCTTCTTCGTCGTGAACTTCTTCCTCAGCCTGAAGAAGGGCGCCCGGGTGGCGGAGAACCCCTGGAACGCCACCACGCTGGAGTGGGCTGCTCCGTCCCCGCCCGGACACGGCAATTTCATCACCGAGCCGGTCGTCTACCGCGAGCCGTACGAGTACAGCGTGCCGGGGAAGTCCAACGACTATTCGCCGCAGTTCCGGGCGGAGGGCTGACATGAGCGAGACCGTCATCCCCTACATGGTGAAGCCGCACCCGGTGACCGGAATCCCGAACGGGAAGTTCGGGATCTGGCTCTTCCTCGCCAGCGAGGTGATGCTGTTCGGCGCGCTCTTCTCCAGCTACGTGCTGATCCGCACCGGGATGCCGCACTGGCCGCCGGAAGGGGGCCTCTCCAGCGAAGTCCTCAACGTGCCGCTGGCCACGCTCAACACCGCGGTGCTGATCACCTCGTCGATCACCATGGTCCTGGCCTGGGCGAGCTGCAAGATGGGGAGCCTGCCCCGCTTCCGGCTCTGGATGGGCGCCACCATCGCGCTGGCGTTCGTGTTCCTGGTGGTGAAGTACTTCGAGTACTCGCACAAGTTCCACCTCGGTCACACGCCCTCGCACGACAACTTCTACGCCGTCTACTTCACCATGACGGGCCTGCACGGCCTGCACATCGTCGGCGGGATCATCGTCAACGGCTACCTGCTCGGCCCCGGCACCAAGCTCTGGGCGAAGGATCCCGAGCACTTCACCAACCGCGTCGAGAACGCCGGTCTCTACTGGCACTTCGTCGACCTGGTCTGGATCTTCCTCTTCCCCTCGCTCTACCTCCTCTGAGGTGCCGATGGACGCCGCCCAGCACGAAGACGTCAGCAAGCACATGGGGCAGTATTACGTGGTGTTCGTGGCGCTGCTCTGCCTCACGGCGGTCACGGTGGGGGTCAGCTACCTCCACCTGGCGCGGCCGGCGGCCATCGCGGTGGCGCTGGTGATCGCCACCGTGAAAGCCGGGATGGTGGCGGCGGTGTTCATGCACCTGATCTCGGAGCGGAAGGTGATCTACGCGGTGCTCATCATCACCGCGGTCTTCTTTGCCATCCTGCTGCTCTTGCCGAACCTCACCACCTTCGAGCATCACAGCGGGCTGCCGGGGACGTAGATGTCGCTGAAGGCGTTCCACATCTTCTTCGTGATCGTATCGGTGCTCTGCGCCCTCGGATTCGGCGCCTGGGCGGTGGGAGACTTCCTGCGGACCGGGAACGGCGGGGTCCTGGCGCTCGGAGTGCTCGGGTTCGTCGCCGCTGCTGCGCTGGTCTTCTACGGGTTCTGGTTCCTGCGCAAGCTCAAGAACGTGAGCTTCCTATGATGGCGCTTTTGATGGCCTGCCCGGTGTGCTTCGGAGCGGCGGACTCGGAGCAGGTCCAGGCCGCCAAGGTGGGCGTCCTGGTCATGCTGGGCTTCATCGTCCCGCTGCTGGTGACCATCGCCTTCATCGCGCGCAGCTGGGCGAGGCGAGCCCGCGCCCTCGATGGAAAGGAATCCGCGGCTTCAGATCAACCGCAGAGCGCAGGGAGCGCGCAGAGTTTTTTGGGTTTCACCAACAGAATCTCTGCGGTCTCTGCGCGCTCTGCGGTTGATCTGAAGACTTAGCGCTTCGGATTCTTCTCGGCTTCGACGAGCTTGGTGAGAAACGCGAGTCTCGAGCTTTTGACGTCGAGGCCGGCCTCGGAGACTCGTGCGGCGAGGTCGTCCTTGACGTAGCTCATGTAGTAGGGCTCGTGGAACCGCGAGGGGAACGCGAGGATCTCGCGCTCCAGCTCGGGCGCGTCGTCGAGCTGGATGCTGTCCGCCACCACCACCAGGCCGCCAGGCCGGACCACGCGCGCCATCTCCTGGAGGACGCGGGCCCGCACCGCCGGCGGCACTTCGTGGAGCAGGTAGAGGCTGGTGGCGACGTCGAACGAGGAGTCGAGGAACGGCAGCTGCTCCGCGTTGTCGCAGATCAGCGAGACGTCGAGGTCGCGCGGCAGCACCTCGCGCGCCCGGGCGATGTAATGGGGCGACAGGTCGAGGCCGAACAGCTTGGCCTCGGCAGGCAGCGCCGCGCCCAGCATCCCGAGCAGGTGCCCGGTTCCGCAGGCCACGTCCAGCACGCGCAGGGGCTGCGCGGCCGACGCGTTGCGGGCCCGCGCGGCGCGCACCACCGGAGGGATGACCCGGCGGCGCATGACGTCGGCGGTGCCGCCGAAGAGCAGCTCGACCTGGAGGTCGTACAGGGCCGCGCTGGTGTGGCCCAGGTACCCTTCGCTCTGGTAGTGGAAGTTGCGGGCGTAATAGGGCGGGTAGCGCTCGGCCCCGGCGGAGTCGGCGATCTCGCGGAAGTCGCCGCGCTCCATGCGGGCCCGCGTCCGCGGCAGGTCGGCCAGCAGCCGCGGCACCGCCTGCGCATACTCGCGCCAGGGGAGCGTCTCGATCAGATGGCGCGGATAGAGCCCGGATTCCGCGTCGCGGAAGTCCTCGTCGAAGAGCGCCTCGAGGCGGCGGCGCAGCGACGCGGCGGCCTCCGGTGAGGACGGATCGTCCCAGCGCAGCAGGGCCCGGGAGTAGGCGAGATAGGCGAGGCGCACCGCCCCCGTGCGGGCGACCCGGGATCGGACGTACATGCGGCGCGACAGCTCGCGCCTGAGGTCGGCAACCGCCATGCGGAAGATCCTTGCTTGCGGGCGCGCATCGCGCAACTCTCTCGCCAAAAGCCATGGTCCCGCTGCCGAGAGTCGCGCCCGGAGCCGAGTTTCCGCCGCTGTCGGTGGGGCGGGACGATCGCGTCTTCGTGCTCACCGGGGCGGGGATAAGCGCCGAGAGCGGCGTGAAGACCTTCCGCGATGCCGGCGGGCTCTGGGAGGAGCACCGTATCGAGGACGTCGCGACGCCCGAGGGCTTCGCGCGGGACCCACGGATGGTATGGCGCTTCTATTCCGAGCGCCGCAGACAGGCGGGGAGCGTGCAGCCGAATCCGGCGCACCTCGCGCTGGCGCGGCTGGAGCGCCAGATCGGAGACCGGCTGTTCCTCTGCACGCAGAACGTCGACCCGCTCCACGAGCGCGCCGGCTCCCGGACCGTCCACCACATGCACGGCGAGCTGCTCAGGAGCCGCTGCGACTCCTGCGACCGGCCGGCGTTCGAGGACGAACGACCCCATCTGGAGGAGCTGCCGGGGTGCGAACGGTGTGGAGGGCTCCTGCGTCCTCACGTGGTCTGGTTCGGAGAGGTGCCGTTCGGAATGGATCGGATCTACCAGGCGCTGAACGCGTGCGACTTGTTCGTCACCGTGGGCAGCTCGGGCGCGGTCTACCCGGCGGCGGGCTTCGTCTCCCACCTGCGGCACAATCCGGGCCCCCGCGGGAACTTCGCGCGCTGCGTGTACGTCGGGCCGGAGCGGCCGGAGAACGCGCACTGCTTCGATGAGTGCCGGCTAGGGAAGGCCGGCGAGCTCTTGCCGGCGCTCTTCGCGGAGGGACACCCTTGAATGGCGTCCCCCAGTGACATGCGCGACCTGCTCGGCCTGTACGAGGAGGTTGTCCGCGCGCTCGATGCGGGGGAGCTGACCCGGGCCGCTGCCGCGAGGGCCCCGCAGCCCGGTCCCGGTGGAAAGCTGCTGGTCCTCGGTCTCGGGAAGGTCGCGGCGGAGATGGTCTCCGCCATGCCCCGGGAGCGCAACGCCATCGTCGTGGCGCCGATCGATGCGCCCGCGCCTTCCGGCGCTCGCGTCCTGCGCGGCGGCCACCCGTTGCCCGACGCCGGCTCGCTGGAGGCGGGAGAGTCGCTGCTCGCCGCGGTCGGCGCGCTCAAGCCCGCGGACGCAGCTCTTCTGCTCATCTCCGGCGGCGGCTCCGCTCTCGCGGAAGCGCCTTACCCGGAGCTCACGCTCGCTGACATCCGGGAGATCAATCAGGCCTTGCTGACCTCGGGCGCGCCCATCGAGGAGATGAACTGCGTCCGGGCGCACCTGTCGCGGCTGAAGGGCGGCGGCATCGCCCGCGCGCTCCACGCCGCAGGGGTGTCCAGGGCGCGCGCCCTGGTCGCCGTCGACGTGCCGGTCGGCGGCGTGCGCGCGGTTTCCAGCGGTCCGGCGATCGGAGATCCGACCACTTGCGCGGACGCGCTGGCGCTGGCGAGGAAGTACGCATTGCCGCAGGCAGCGACGCGCGTGCGCGAGACGCTCAAGCCCGGCGAGCCCGCCGACTTCATCGAGCACGAGGCGATCTGCGACCTTCGTTCTCCCGCGCAGGAAGCGGCTCGCCGCGCCGGGGCACGCATGCTCGATTCTCCCGTCCGCGGCACCGTGGAGGCGTTCGCGGAGACGCTGGGGCGGGAGCGTGGCTTCATCTGCGCGAGCGGCGAGCTGGAATTGCGCGTGCCCTCCGGGGCGCCGCCCGGAGGCCGCGACCAGCACCTCGCCTTGCTGATGGCGCTGAAGCTCCGGAGTGAGCCCGGCGCGGCGTTCCTCGCCGCGGGCACCGACGGCCGCGACGGTCCCACCGCCAGCGCGGGCGCGAGGGTCGACGGCTCGACCTGGGACGAGGCGGAGCGCGAAGGGCTGCACCCTGCGAGAGCGCTGGCCGAGTTCGACGCCGGCCGCGTCCTCTCCCGACTGGGGCTGCTGATCCCGGCGCGACACACCGGCGCGCACGCGGGAGACCTGTTCCTGCTCCGGCGATGAGGTATGGTTTCCCGCATGAGACATTCCGTGCTCGCCGCGGCGCTGCTCGCTTCCACCCCTGCGCTCTCCGCCGGGCTGGCGTCGAGCCCAGCGGACGAGTCGAGCTCCAGCCTGGAGGGCCTCTACGCGGGGATCGCGGGCGGCGGCGGGTGGCTCATCATCCCCTCGGACAACATCCTCGCCTGGGACGTCGAGCTGCGGGTCGGATACAGCTTCGGCACCCCGTTGCA
The DNA here is from genome assembly GCA_036513415.1 of Myxococcales bacterium. Lineage (GTDB taxonomy): Bacteria > Myxococcota > Myxococcia > Myxococcales > 40CM-4-68-19 > 40CM-4-68-19. The sequence continues at coordinate 95,283 of DATBZA010000179.1, forward strand.
GATCTACCTGTCCGGGGCGGTGGACGGCGGCAGCCGCTCCGGCGCGACCTTCCGCACCGAGCAGATCGCGGCGTTCCTGCAATACCACCTGGTGGTGAGACCCGCTGCCATGGTCTACGCCCGCGCCGGAATCGGCGTCGGCTTGTCCGGCGACGTGGTCCCCGACAGGACGGCGGTCGGGCTCGCGGCAGCGGGAGGACTCGGGATCGAGCTCAGGTTCCTGCCCAACCTCTTCCTCGCGCCCGAGCTGTACTACCGGAACACGGACCTCTCGGCGAGCGGCACCTCGATGCGGGTGCAGACCGTCGGGCTGCAGCTCGGGCTCATCTACTACTGAAGCGGGACGTGGCGGGCTCGCCACTTGCCACGCACGCGCTCGAACAAGCCGACGCAGACGGGCAGCGAGAAGCGGCGCGGCCCCGCGCTTCCCGGATTGAACCACCAGATTCCGTCGCCGTGCTCGTCGAGCGGCTTGTGGCTGTGCCCGAACACCACCACGTCCGCCGGCTCGCGCCGCAGCTGCTCCTCGGCGTCGTCGCGGACGTGCACCAGCAGGAACCGCAGGCCATCCAGCGTCACTCGGGCGGTCTTGCCGGCGGCGCCGCAGCGCCAGCCGTCGTTGTTGCCCGCGCAGGCGGTGACCGGCGCGATCGCCCCCAGCTCCGCCAGCACCTCCTCTCCTCCGATGTCTCCGGCATGAAGGATGTGGTCGACTCCGGAGAAGACCTCCTGAATCTCTGGCCGGACCAGCCCATGCGTGTCGGAGATGACGCCGATGCGCATGCCTGCAGTATAAAGCGCGAATGCAGCTTCTTTGCGAGACCCCGCGCGCCTGGGTGCGGCTGGCGATCGATCGGTTCGACGAGGTCCTCGTCGACCATGCCCATTGCGAGAAGAAGGCGGCCGCGCAGGCGCTCTCCATGCTCGCGGCGTTCCCATCCGTTCCCGGGCTGGCGCGCGCGATGGCGCGGCTCGCGCGCGAGGAAGCGGGACATCTCGGACAGGTGCTGGCGCTGATGGAGAAGCGGGGCCTTCGGCTGGGCCGCGATCCGGGCGACCCGTATGCGCAAGGCCTGCAGGCGCTGGTGCGCCAGCCCCCGCGGGAACGGCTGCTGGATCGGCTGATCGTTTCCGCGCTGATCGAGACCCGGAGTGAGGAGCGGTTGCGCCTCCTCGCCGGCGCGCTCCGCGACGGCGAGCTGCGGCAGTTCTACGGCCGCCTGGCCGACGCGGAGAGGGGCCACGGTGAGCTGTTCGTGCGGCTCGCCCGGGGAACCGACGGTTTCGAAGCCCGGGTGGAAGAGCTGCTGCGCGCGGAAGCCGGACTGGTGCGCGAGCTGCCCTCAAGGCCGGCGATTCACTGAGGGCGGCGAGGCGGTCGCCCCGTTTTCGGGCCAGGCGTGCTTCGGGTACTTGCGCATCAGCTCGCGGCGGATGGCCGGATAATGGCGCTCCCAGAAGCCCGGGAGGTCCTGGGTGACCTGCTGGGCGCGCCCGCTCGGCGCGAGCAGGTGGAGCGTCAGGGGAAGGCGGCCGTTGCAGATCGACGGCCCCCGCGACATTCCGAAGAAATCCTGCAGCCGCGAGCGGACCGCGGGCGGCTGCCCGGGGACGTACTCGACGCGCAGCTTCCGCCCGCCCGGCAGCGCGACCTGATCCGGGGCAAGCTGGTCGAGCTGGGGCGGCAGAAGGCCGGAGAGCACGTCCGCTTCGCGCAGCTCCCGCAGCGACGAGGCTCCCCTGGCCAGCGCCTCGGCGCGCGCGCGCACCCGGGCGTCGTCCAGCGGCAAGATCCCCGACTCCGGGCAATGCTCCGCGACCAGCTCGATCCTCCTCCTCAGGCGGGCGATCTGCCCGGGGTCCGGGAATCCTCCCGCGTGATCGAGCAGCAAACGGGCGGCCGCGTCCGCGTGCTCGCCGCCCGGCAACCGCCGGCTCTCCTCGAGGACGAGCTGATCGTAGAGCAGGCGGGAGACCACTTCGACGCGCTCGCGCGCCGGTTCCCAGAGGAGCTGCGTCTCTTCCCGGAGCGTCGCCGGGAACTCGAGCAGCCATTCCGCCTCGATCGCGCTGGCCAGCCGGATCAGCACGCGCGAGCGGCCTGCGCCTCGCCGCTCTTCCACATCGACGGCCACCATCAGATCCGCCTCGCGAACGGCGCTGTCCGGCGAGAGCTGCGCCGCGCCCCCGGACGAGAGCAGCACCTCCGCTCCGCGTCGCTTCGCCACGCGATCGGGAAAGCCGGCGAGCACGGAGATCCGGAGCGCCTCGTCGCTCGACCCGTTGCGCGGTCCCTCCGGCGGAGCGAGGCGCAGAAGCTGCGCGCGCGCCCGCTCGATCCGGCCGTCGCGTCGAAGGTCGGCGCGGTCGACCAGATCGATCACGTCCGAAGGGCCGGTGGGCGCGGGACCATCGCGCGGAGCCGCGCGCTCGTGGAGCAGCGCAGCCGCGGCGCATCCCGCCGCGCGATGGCCTCGA
>DATBZA010000180.1:0-12333 GCA_036513415.1 Myxococcales bacterium
CCCCCCGCGGAACCGAAGTGCGAATCGCGGCACGGGCCGACCGCGATCTGTCGCAAGCCTTCGCGGTCGTGAACGGCGCGCCGGTGAAGCTCGACGCTTCCGGCGCCGGCCACCGGCAGCTCGCCGGCACCTTCCAGCTCACGCAAGCAGGCGAGTGGAGCCTGCGCTTCGCCGACGCTCGGGGGCGGACCATCGCCCAGGGGCCCTCGCGGCCGATCGAGATCGTGGCCGACCAGGCGCCACAAGTGAGCATCGACGCGCCGAAGCAGGCGGTGCTGGAGGTGGACCCGCAGGGGCGGGTGCAGATCGGCTGGTCCGCCGCCGACGACTACGGGCTGACCCAGGTCTCACTGGTGTGGCAGCGCGCCGGCGCCAAGGAAGAGAGGATCGTGCTGCAGACCCCGGCCGCTCCCGCGAAGCGCCTGCGCGGCGCATACACCTGGGAGATGGCCCCCCTGCGGCTGAGGCCCGGAGACCGGGTCAGCTACCATCTGGAGGCCAAGGACAACGACGCGGTGGACGGCGCGCAGCGGGGGGTCTCCCCGACGCAGGCGATCAAGCTCTTCTCCGCTGCGGAGCACACGCGCGAGTCGCTGATCCGCGCCCAGGCGCTCTGGGAGCGCCTGGTCGCGCTGCTCGGCGACAGGCTGGAGGAGAAGCCGCCGCCCCCGGACGCCGATGCGGCGGCGCAGTGGTACGCGCAGACGGCGCAGCGGGACCGGGACGCGCGCGCCCTGTCGCAGGAGCTCTACGCCGCCGGGAGCGAGCTCCTCAAGGACAAGCTCGCGCCGAAGGCGGTGGGTCGCGCGCTGCGATACGCGTCCACGGGCCTGGGTCCGGCGGTGCATCGAACGAGCCTCGCCCGCGCGCCGCTCTCGCGCGGGGCGGGCGCCCGCGACGGGACGGTGCGGCAGTTCAACGGCGCGCTCCAGGCCGAGATCCGCGAGGAGGAGAAAGACGTCCTCTACCTGGAGGACCTGCTCGATCGCGCGCGCCTCGACGCCATGCAGGAGATGGCCAAGGAGCTGGCCGCGTCGCGGCGCGAGCTGGCGCGGCTCGCCGAAAAGCTGCGCAAGGCCCAGGACGAGGACACCAAGCGCGAGCTGCTGGCGGAAGTGGATCGCCTGCGCGAGCGGATCCAGGATCTGATGTCGCGCATGTCGGAGCTCGCCAAGGGGATCCAGGACGAGCACCTGAACCGGGAAGCCGCCGAGGCGATGCAGAAGGAACAGGACCTGCTCGGACAGCTCTCCGACATCCAGAAGAAGCTGCAGAGCGGGAAGATCGACGACGCGCTCAAGCAGCTCGACAAGCTCTCGCAGCAGCTGGAGAGGCTGGAGAAGGAGCTGCAGCAGAAGGCCGGCCAGCAGCAGTCAGGCCAGTACGCGCAAGAGGCGAAGGCGCTGCGCGAGGCCGCCGATCAGCTGAAGGAGCTGCAGGCGAAGGAGCAAGAGTTGGAGAAGCGGACCGGGCAGCTGCGCCGGGAGATGCAGTCTCAGGCGCAGAAGCGCTTCGAGCAGAGAGGCGGGAAGCAGCTGGCGCAGGAGCTGAAAGAGAAGGCCGAGTTGGCCCGCAAGGCCATCTCGCAGATCGATCCCCGGGTCGCCGAGCACCTCGGGCTCGAGGACACCCTGGACATGGCCCAGGGGCGCGCTTCCGACCTGTCACGCGCTCTGGAGATGAGCGACTTCGACGAGGCTCTCGACCTGGCGGAGCGCGCCGAACGGGCGGTGGAGACGCTGCAGGGTCGGCTGGGGATGGAGGACCACGTCGCCCAGCGCTATCCGGGCTTCTCGCGGGATCCGGCCGGGGTGCGCAAGAGCATGCGCGGAGCGACGGAAGCGCAGGCGCCGCTTCAGGACATCGTCCGGCAGCTCCAGGACGCGCTGCCGCGCGAGGGGCAGGGCATGTCGCAGGAGCAGATGCAGCGGCTCCGCGGGCAGGGGCAGGAGCAAGGGCGCCTCAAGGAGCAGCTCGGCAAGGTGCGCGATCAGCTCGGGGAAGTCGGCAAGAAGGTGCCCATCTTCGGGCCCCAGCACGAGCAGATGCTCCAGCAGGCCCAGGAAGGCATGTCGGGAGCGGAGCAGCGCCTGTATCGCGGCGAGCCGCGCGGCGCGCAGGCCGGCGAGCAGCAGGCCATCGAGAAGCTCGCGCAGTTCCAGGATGCGATGGAAAAGCTCGCCAAGCAGGCAGGCCAGAGCGGAGGGCAGGGTGGGATGCCCATGCCCTGGGGCGAGCCTTCGGGCGAGTCGGGCGAGGAAGAAGGACCCGAGTCGGACGGCGTGCGCCACGACCGCGTCGAAATCCCCGACGCCGAATCTTCACGGGCGCCCGCGGAGTTCCGCAAGGAGCTGCTCGACGCGATGAAGCAAGCGCCGCCGGAGAAGTACAAGGAGCGGGTGAAGCAGTACTACGAGGAGCTGGTGAAGTGATCGCGCTGCTCCTCGCGCTGACGCTGGCGGCGCCCGTCCGGGCGCTCGCGGAGAAGGTGGAAGCCGAGCTCGAGGCCTGGGATCTCCAGGGCGCGGGCAAGGCGCTCGACGAGCTGGTGCAGCAACATCCCGAGTCGGCGGAGGCGGCGTACTTCCGGGGGCGGATCCTCTTCGAGCAGGGCAGGTACGAGGAGGCGGCCAAGGCGTACGCCGAGGCGGAAGGGCGCGGCGCGGGCAAGGGGGCGGTCGAAAACGATGCCCGGCTGGCGCGGGCGGCAGCGGAGGAGACCAAGGGGTCCGAGGTCTTCGAGAGCGCGCACTTCACCGTGCGCACGCGGCCAGGGAAGGACACCCTGCTCGCGCCCTACGCGCTCGACGCCCTGGAAAAGGCGTACGCGGGGCTGACCAAGGACCTGGGCATCGAGCCGGCGCACAAGATCCGCGTGGAGATCTACGACTCCGCGAAGTCCCTGGCGCACGTCTCGCCGCTCACCGTCGAGCAGATCAAGAACTCGGGGACCATCGCGCTCTGCAAGTACAGCCGGCTGATGGTGACGAGCCCCAAGGCGCTCCTGCGCGGGTACCCCTGGCTGGACACGGTCTCGCACGAGTTCGTCCACTACCTGGTGACGCAGAAGGGCCGGAACAACGTCCCCATCTGGCTTCAGGAGGGGCTCGCCAAGTTCCTGGAGACGCGCTGGCGCGGGGCGCCCGGGATGGCCGTCGACGACCTGTCGCTCTCGCTGCTGCAGGACGCGGCGAAGAAGGGGAAGCTGATCCCGTTCGCGAAGATGCATCCCTCCATCGCCATGCTGCCCACCCAGGAGCAGGCCGCGCTGGCGTTCGCGGAGGTCGAGGCCGCCATCCGCTTGCTGTACCAGCGCGGGGGCCAGACGGCGCTCACCGAGCTGGTCTCCGCCATGGCAGCCGGCATGACCGAAGAGCAGGCGGTGGCGCAGGCGTATGGAAAGAGCTTCGAGGAGTTCGAAGAGGACTGGCGGGCGGAAGTGAAGAAGCCGCGGACGAAGGCGGTATCGCAGAAGAACGTGCGCCCGTCGGTGGCCAAGAAGCTCGTCTTCAAGGAAGACGCCAAAGGCCGCGCGGAACCGCCCTCGCTCGACGGCGGTTCCGCCGCACTGAGGGGGCCAGAGCCCGAGGACTCGGAAGCGAAGAAGGCGGCGCGGCTGGGCGAGATCTTCTATTCGCGCCGCCGGTGGGCGGCCGCGGCCAAGGAATATGGACGGGCACGCGCCAGGCTCCCGCGCGACGTTCCACAGCTCTCGCGGCGCTACGCGTTCTCGGAGATGCAGCTCGGGCGCTTCGCGGAGGCGGAGGAGGCGCTGCGCGGCGCGGTGGAGCACGATCCGGACGACGAGGCGGCGCAAGCGCTCTACGCGCGGGTGCTGCTCAAGCGCGGCGCGCTGGACAAGGCGCGCCTGGCGCTGGACAACGGGATTGCGGTGGACCCCTTCGACCCCGATCTGCACGCGACCTATCTGGAGGTCGCGCGAGGATTGAAGGACGCGGCGCTGGAAGAGCGGGAGCGGAAGGCGCTCGCGCTGGCAGCAGGAGTCACGACGGAAAAGGGGCACCATGAGTGAGTTCGCTATCAACGGCGCGCTGGGCACGGCTTCGGACGCGGAGCTGATCGAGGAGCTCGCCCGGGCGCGCACGCGAATCGCGCAGGAGATCGGCAAGCGCGTGGTGGGGCAGGAGGCGGTGATCGAGCAGCTCCTGATCGCCCTCTTCTCGCGCGGCCATTGCCTGTTCGTGGGGGTGCCCGGCCTGGCCAAGACGCTCTTGATCTCCACCCTGGCGGAGGCGCTCTCGCTCACCTTCAACCGCATCCAGTTCACGCCCGACCTGATGCCCTCGGACATCACCGGAACCGACGTGCTGGAAGAGGACCACACCACCGGCCGCCGCACGTTCCGGTTCGTCGCCGGCCCGGTCTTCGCCCATGTGCTGCTGGCGGACGAGATCAACCGCACGCCGCCCAAGACGCAGGCCGCGCTGCTGCAGGCCATGCAGGAGCACCGGGTGACCGCTGGCGGGCGCACCTATCCCCTCGACGAGCCGTTCCTCGTCTTCGCCACCCAGAACCCCATCGAGCAGGAGGGCACCTACCCCCTGCCCGAGGCGCAGCTCGATCGCTTCATGTTCATGGTGGACGTGGGCTACCCCAGCGCCGACGAGGAAGTGCAGATCGTCCGCGCCACCACCTCGGGCGGCCAGCCGCAGGTGGACAAGGTGCTCTCGCCGCAGCAGATCCGCAGCCTTCAAGAGCTGGTCCTGCGGGTGCCGGCGGCGGAGCATGTCATCCGGCACGCGGTGGACCTGGTCCGCCGCACCCGGCCGCACGACGACGCCGGCAAGCACGTGAAGGACCACGTGAGCTGGGGTGCCGGACCGCGCGCATCCCAGGCGCTGATCCTGGCGGCGAAGGCGCGCGCGGCGCTGCAGGGGCGCCCGGCGGCGGACGTCCAGGACGTACGGGCGCTGGTGGAGCCGGTCCTGCGCCACCGGGTGATCACGAACTTCCATGCCGAAGCCGAGGGAGTGGATTCCCGCCGCGTGATCGCGGAGCTGCTCCGCGAGACCAAGGCGTGACGCTCCCGGCGTCGAACGTTCCCGCCGTGCTGGCCCGCCTGGGACCCTTGCAGGTACAGGCACGCAAGGTGATGGAAGGCGTGCTGACGGGCCTGCACAAGAGCCCCCATCACGGCCAGTCGGTCGAATTCTCGGAGCACAAGGAGTACGCGCCGGGCGACGAGATCCGGCACATCGATTGGCGCGCCTTCGCCAAGCTCGACAAGTACTACGTCAAGCGCTTCGAGATGGAGACGAATCTGCGCGCGCTGCTGGTGCTCGACGCCAGCGGTAGCATGGCGTACGGGCGGGGGCCGATGACCAAGCTGCAGTACGCGGCCGTGTGCGCCGGCGCCCTCGCCTATCTGCTCTCGCGGCAGGGCGATCAGGTCGGCCTCTGCCTCGTCGGCGACGGAGGCATCTCTCGGGGAGTGCGGGAGTTCCTGCCCTTCGCTTCCTCTCCCAGCCACGTGCAGGAGCTGCTGCACATCCTGGAGGGCGCGCAGGGCCGCGGGCCCACGCTACTGCCGGCCGCGCTCGACTTCGCGGCCGAGAAGGCTGGCCGGCGCGCGCTGGTGATCGTGCTCACCGACCTGTTCGACGCCACCGATCGGAGCATCCCCGCCCTGAAGATGCTCCGCTCCCGCCGGCACGACGTCCTCCTCCTGCAGACCCACGATCGCGAGGAGCTGGAGTTTCCCTTCGACGATCCGACGCGCTTCCTTTCCATGGAGGACGACCGCCAGATCGAAGCGCAGCCGCGGCAGATCCGCGCGAGCTATCTGGAGCAGTTCCGGAGCTTCCTGGAGAACACGCGCAAGGACCTGGCCCGCGCCGACGTCGAGGTCGAGCAGATCGCGACCGACGCCGCGCCCGACCGCGTCCTCTTGAAGCTGCTCGCGCGCAGGGAGGCGGCCTGATGCGCCGCAGTTCCGGGGCGGACCACTAGTGCTGCAGTTCGCTCACCCTGCGTACCTGTGGGGGTTGCTCGCGATCGCGCTGCCGATCCTCGTGCACCTCTTCAACCAGCGGCGGCCGAGGCCGCTCGCCTTCGGCGCCATCGAGTTCGTCCTCCGCTCGCAACGCCAGAAGGCGCGGCGGCTCCGGCTCCGGCAGATCCTGCTCCTCGCCCTTCGCTGCCTCTTGATCGCGGCGGTGGCGCTGGCCCTGGCGCGCCCGTCGCTCAAGCCGCGCGGCGTGGAGGCGGCGCAAACGTCGGGACCGCAGGCGACCGCGCTGGTGCTCGATGCATCGCTGTCCATGCGCTACCGGGTCGGTACCCGGACGCTGTTCGAGAAGGCCCGGGCGGAGGCGCTCTCCGCGCTCGAGCGGCTGGGCCCGGATGAGCCCGCGGCGGTCGGGCTCTGCGCCGGCCCCGCGGGCTTCGCCGCCGGCGGGATGGGAGCGCCCTCGTTCGATCGGCTGGCCGCGCGACGCTTGCTCCAGTCGGCGCAGCCGACGTACCTCGCCAGCGACCTGACCGGCTGCCTGGCCGCGGCGGCGAAGGCGCTCGGCGAGAGCCCGGTCGCGGGGAAGCGGATCATCGCCTTCAGCGATCTCGCGGCGCACTCCATCCGCCTGGATGCGCCGCCGCCCCTGGTCCCTCCGGCGGCGAATGCTCCACCGGGCTCGCCGGGCATCCGGCCCAACGTCGTCCTGGTGGACGCGGCACGGGCGAGCGACTTGCCGAACGCGGCGGTGGTCGCGACCGCGGTCCGTCCCTCGGCCTCGCTGGGCCCGAGAGGGTACGAGGTCGTCGCCACCATCGCCAATTCGGGGGCGCAGATGATGTCCGGGCTGCAGGTCTCGCTCAAGGTGGGGCCCAACACCGTCGCCAAGGGGTTCGTGGACGTGCCCGCCCGCGGCACTGCGAAGAAGACGCTGGGGGCGGTGTTGCCGCCGGGCGTGGTGGGCGGACGGGTCGAGCTCGCCCGCAATGACGCCCAGGGGCTGGACGAAGACGACGGCCAGGACTTCGTCGTGCACGTTCCTCGGGATGTGAAAGCGCTGATCGTGGACGGTGCGCCGGCCAGCCTCCGTTCGAGGGACGAGGCGTTCTTCGTCGAAGCGGCGCTGGCGCCCGCGCGTACAGGGGGGCGGATCCACGCGCAGACGCTCGACGCCGACGCGGCAGCCAACGCGCCGCTCGAGGGGTACGACGTGATCCTGCTGCTCAACGTCCCCGCTCCGCCCAGGGCCTTCGCCGAGAAGCTGCGGCAGGCGGCGGTGCAGCGGGGCGCCGGCATCTTCATCGCGCTCGGCGATCACGTCGATCCCGACGCGTACAACGACTCGCTCGGCGACCTGCTCCCCCGCCCGCTGCACCTGATCAAGACCGCTGCCGAGCCGGCCGCGCAGGGAACGGAGGAGCGCGCCGCGCGCTTCGGCGTGGTGGAGTGGACGCACCCGCTCTTCCGCGTCTTCGGCCCGGCCGAGCGGGAAGGACTGGAAAGCGCGCGCACGTTCCGGTACGCGCTGCTCAAGCCGGAGGGGCAGGCAGCGCACACGCTGGCCTCGTACGACGACGGCGCGCCGGCGCTGATCGAGAAGCCGCTGGGTCGCGGGCGCGTCCTGCTCTACACCAGCACGGCTTCGCGCACCTGGACCGATTGGCCGATCCGCGTCTCCTTCCTTCCCGTGCTGCAGCAGACGGTGAGCTGGCTCGCCGACGCGCTCGAGCAGCGCCAGCCGCTGCCCGCCATGGTCGGGCAGGAACGCACGCTCAGTCCGCCCGCCGGGGCGCGCGTCGAGAAGGTGCTGGGACCGGACGGGCAGGCAGTCCAGTTCCGGCGTGAGACCGCGCACCCCGACGATGCGGTGGTGGCGCTGGCGGCGCCGGGGCCCTATCGCGCCCTGGTGGCGCCCCGCGGCGTGGAGCCTCGGGAGGAGCCGACGCTCACGTTCGTGGCGGGGCTCGACCCGAAAGAGAGCGATCTGCGCAGGGTGGACGAGGCGGAGCTGAAGGCGCAGCTCGGCGGCGCCGAATCGGCGCAGTTTGCGGCTTCGTCGGCGGCGGCCCAAGGGGCGCACGGGACGCCTCTCTGGAGCGGGCTGCTCCTGCTCGGCGCGCTCGCGCTCCTCGGCGAAGGCGCGCTGACGCGGAAGTAATCAGGCGCTCAGACCCGGTACTCGGTCGGGTCCTTGGGGCGCTCGATCCTGGCGATGGCGTCGGCGAGGAGGCCGGCGAACCGGCGGTGCTCGTCCGTGTTGCACGCCTTCGGGGCGGCGGCGGGGTCGACGGCGCTGGCACCCCTGGCGAACTTCTGCAGGGTCTCCACGCGCGTGCTGGCTTCCAGCAGCCGCTCGCGGGGGAGCGGACCCGAGCGCGCGCCCCGGGCGATGGCGTCGATGGAGTCGTGCTGGTGCTGAAGCGTGTGGCAGACGAGAGTCGCATCGCATCCCGCGTCCACCGCCAGCTCGGCGGCGTCCGGAACACCCCAGTTCTCCGAGATGGCCCGCATCTCCATGTCGTCGGAAATGCAGCAGCCGCCGAACCCGATGTCCTTGCGCAGCATGCCCAGCGCAACAGGCGAGAGCGTCGCGGGAAGCCGGTCGAGCGTCTCGAACCGGATGTGCGCAGTCATCACCGAGGCCAGCCCGGCACGCGCGGCGGCCACGAAGGGGACCAGCTCCACTTCCCAGAGCCGCGAGGGGTCATGGGCAAGCCGCGGGAGCGTGACGTGTGAGTCCTGGGTGGTGTCGCCGTGTCCCGGGTAGTGCTTCCCGCAGCTGGCGACGCCGGCGCGCTCCAGGGCCTGCCCCAGCGCCACTCCGAGGCGGGCGACGCGCCGCGGATCGCGGGAGAACGAACGGTCGCCGATCACCGGGTTGGCCGGGTTCGTGTCCACGTCGAGCACCGGGGCGAAGTCGAGGTCGATGCCGCAGGCGGACAGCTCGCGCGCCATCATCCGGCCCAGCGCCTCCACGATCGCCGTCCCGTTCATCCCGTCGACGCCGCCTTGCTCATCCAGCTCTCCGATGCGCCGCATGCTCGGCCAGGCCGTCCAGTGCGGCGGCCGCAGCCGCTGGACGCGCCCGCCCTCCTGGTCGGTGCAGATGAGCAGCGGTCCGGGCGCGGCGGACTTGAGGGTCCGGGACAACTCGGCGACCTGCGTCGGGTCGACCACGTTCCGGGCGAACAAGATCACACCGCCCACGCCGCGCCGGACCAGATCGAGCTCCGCAGGAGTAGGTGTGGTGCCCTGGATCCCCACGAACACACAGCGGGCCGCCTGGCGGTCGAACTCGTCCATTTGAGCACCTCGGGGTGAGGAAAAATCGGTGCGCACTCTCGCACGCCGGGATGCCGCAGGAAAGTCGGCTTGTTGTGCCAGCGGGCAAGGCGCCGCCCGCGGATCTCCGGGGTCGATGTGGGCGCAAGCGTTTGATTAACCGGCTGTTTTGTTGCCGGGCGGGCAAGCGCCGGATAAGATTCTGGCGGAGCGCGCGTCCCGAGGTTTGCCACGTGAGAAGGTTGCTGCCGGTCGTGATGCTCGCCCTGTCGCCACTCGCTGCGCGGGCGGGTCAATCCGACCGCGATGCGCTGAAAAAGGCGGTGGAGCAACTGCTGTCGCAGCCGCCGCTGTCCAATGCGCGCGTCGCGATGCAGGTCGAATCCCTCGACGACGGCCAGGTCATCTACTCGCGCAATCCCGACGAGCTGCTCAATCCCGCCTCGAACACCAAGCTGGTCACCGCGGCCGCGGGCCTCTTGCGGCTGGGCCCCGAGTACCGCTTCAACACCGACTACCTGTCCGACAAGCCCCTGAACAACGGACGCCTGGGAACGCTGTACGTGAAGGGTCGCGCCGATCCTTCGGTCACCACCGAGCGCCTCGACACCCTGGTGGGTGACCTCTGGCACCGCGGCGTGCGCAACCTGGGCGACATCGTCCTCGACGACTCGTTCTTCGATAGGGAGGAGTTCGGCGCCGGCTGGGAACAGGAATCCAGCGACAAGGCCTGGGCGGCCGGCGTGGGCGCGCTCTCGCTGAACCACAACGCGGTGGCCATCTACATCACGCCGGGGGACCGGACGGGAGCGCGCGCGCGCGTCGAGGTGGAGCCGGACGCCCGCGACTACTTTGTCGTCGACAACCGCGTGGTGACCGTTCGCGCCAACGGGCGCCGCAAGCTGCGGCCGCGCACGATTCCGGAGGGCGACCGGACGCGCATCCTGGTGGAGGGGCGGATTCCGCTGCGAGCCGAGGCGGTGGTCCTCTACCGGCGCGTCGGCGACCCGGCGTTCTACTACGGCCAGACGCTGCGCATGCTGCTGAAGAAGCGCGGCATCCGCGTCTCGGGCCGCGTGAAGCGCGGGACGACGCCGCAGACGGCGGTGCTGATCCAGAGCTACGAGTCCTCGGAGCTCGGCGAGATCATCCGCGACATGAACAAGATCTCTTCCAACTTCATCGCAGAGATGGTGGTGAAGACGCTCGGCGCGGAGCTGAAGGGAACGCCCGGCTCCTGGCCCAAGGGTCTCGAGGTCGCCGAAGATCTATTGGCGGAGTTGGGGATCCCGCGCGGCACCTATGTCCTGAAAAACGGCAGCGGCCTCAACGATACCAACCGCTTCACCGCCAGGCAGATCGCCACCCTCCTGCAGGCGGTGTGGAAGCGCTTCCCGGTGGCGTCGGAATTCGTCTCCTCGCTGGGGATCGCGGCCCGGGACGGCACGATGCGGCTGCGCATGGAAGGAACGGACGCCGCGGGGCGCCTGCGGGCAAAGACGGGAACGCTGGAGCGGGTCACCGCGCTCTCCGGGTACGTCCAGAGCCTCGGCGGCGAGCGGTTCGTCTTCTCGGTCCTGGTGAACGACTGGGCCGGAAAGAGCGCGCCGATCATCTCTTCGATCGATCGTCTGGGAGGAATGCTCGCCGCCCTGGGCGCGCCCGAGCCCGGCATCCGGGAGGCGGCGCTGGCCGCGGTGGCGCCCCCGCAGGACGCGCAGCCCGCGGAGCTGAAGGCGCGGATCGCGACGTACTCGGGCCTGGCCTCCGCGGCCGACAAGAAGAACCTCCCCTTCCTGCGCTCGGCGCTGCGGACCGAGCGCGATCCGCTGCTGCGCATCGTCCTGGCCGACGCGGTGTACCGCAGCGATCCGGAGCAGGGCGGAGGGGCCTTGCTGGAGGCGATGCCCGCGTCGCCGGACGTCTTCCTGCGCCTGCGCAGCGTCGGCCGGGAGCTGGCGCTGCCGATCCCCGCCATCTCGTCGCTGCTGGACCTCGCGGTGGACGGCAACGCGGAGGCGCTGGCCCGGCTCCTGGCGGTCGCTCCGCTCGCTCGCACCGCCGAGCGAGACGAGCAGCTCGCCGCACTGCTCTCGGACGGCCTGCTGGAAGTGGGCGATGCCTCGCCGGAGGAGCTGTTCTCGGCGCTCCGGGCGGCCCCAGGTTCGCAGGCCCAGGCCGCGATCGAGCTGGTCTCGACGGGCATCGAGCAGTCCGGAACGGATCCGGCAAAATACCCTCTGGCGCTGACCCTCCGTCGCGCCTCGCCGGAGGGCGCGCCCCCCTCCGCCCGGTTCGAAGGCTGGCTCTCGGTCCTGGAACGCAGGCCTGCCCGATCTGCCGAATCCGTGGCTCAGTCCGCGCCCGCCTCCACCGGGTCCCCTCCGCCCGCTCCAGCGCCCTCGTCGGCTCCCGCCGCCGATCCCACCCCGCCCGCGCCCGCAGTCGTTCCGGCCCCTCTGCCCCAGCCGGCCGGCCTGCTGAGGCCGCCGGGGCCCGCGCGCGCGAATCCCGCCGCGCTGGCGACACCACCCCCGGACGCCAAGCCCGCGTCCTGTACGGGGCCGTCGCCCACCTGCCCCGGCGGCGGGTAACCCGCGAAACCGCGCGGCCCGTTGTCGGGCCCGTGTGTTAGGGTGCGCGCCTCAACCTGAAGCGAGGCAAGCATGGCGGGCAGCGTCAACAAGGTCATCCTGGTCGGCAATCTGGGCCGTGATCCCGAGGTGCGGTACACGCCCGGCGGGCAGGCGGTGGCGAACTTCACCGTCGCCACCAACGAGGCGTGGACCGACAAGGCAGGCCAGAAGCAAGAACGGACCGAGTGGCACCGCATCGTCGTCTGGGGCAAGTCGGCCGAGAACTGCGGCGAGTACCTCTCCAAGGGCCGCCAGGTCTTCATCGAGGGCCGCCTGCAGACCCGCGAGTGGACCAACAAGGAAGGCGCCAAGCAGTACACGACGGAGATCGTCGCCAACCCCGTCGGCGGCGTGGTGTTCCTCGCCGGCGGCGATCGCGGCAGCGGCCGCGGCGCCTCCCGCGGCGGCGGCGCCCCGGCTGACGATTTCGGCGGTCCACCCCCG
>DATBZA010000181.1:0-15829 GCA_036513415.1 Myxococcales bacterium
GGGCGAGCCGGCGCCGCTCTTTTCGGGGTCGGTGCAGAATCCGGACGCCGCGGGGGTGCAGGCAGTCGATCTGGGAGCGCTCCTGCGACCCGGCGCACGGCCCGCCGCGCGGGCCGTGCTGATCAGCTTCTTCAGCAGCGCCTGCGAGTCGTGCAGCAAGGAGTTGCCGGTGCTCCAGACCCTCTCCACCGCGTACGCGGAGCGCGGGCTGCGCGTCATCTCGGTCGCCCTCGATCGCGACGAGGCGGCAGCGCAGCGGACCGCCCGGCTCCTGCGCGAGAGCGGCGTCACGTTTCCGGTGATCGACGACCGCGACCGGCGCATCGCGCGCCAGTACCTGGGCTCGACGCTGCAGCTGCCCTCCCTGTTCATCGTGGACGGGGAAGGGAAGGTGGTGGTGGCGAAGAAGGGCTACACAGACGACCCGGCCACCTTCCTGCCCGCGCAGGTAGCGGCCGCGGTGAAGTAGGCCTACGCCTTCCTGCTGGTCTCGCGCAGCCGGTGGGTCAGCACCTTCATCACGCCCATGGCGATCTCCGGGCGCTCGCCGAGGATGTCGCGGAAGTCGTCGCGGCCGATCTTGAGCAGGACCGCGTCTTCCAAAGCGGTCACGCTGGCCGAGCGAGGCTCGGAATCGAGCACGGCCATCTCCCCGAACACGTCTCGCTCGCCGAGGCGGACCAGCTCCTTGTCGCCCTGGTGGACCTTCACCTTGCCCTCGACGATCAGGTAGAGCGCGTCGCCGGGCTCGCCCTGCGCGAAGACCTGGTCGCCCAAGGCGAGCGGCTGCTCCTCGGCGATCTCCGCGATCTGCGCCAGCTCCTCGGAGGGGAGCGCCCGGAACAGATCGATCGACTTGAGGAACAGCACTTTCTCCACCGTCGAGATCATGCGCTGGCCCTCGGAGACTCGCGGGCCAGCAGGGCGCGCGCGGCGATCTGGACCGAAGGGGCGGGATCGGCGGTGAGCCGTCCCGCCAGGGCCGGCAGTTCCGCCGGCAATGCGCGGGCCAGAGTGAGCAGCGTCGCCTGACGCAGCGGCGCGAAGGGAGCGTGCAGCGCAGCCCGCAGCGCCGGGACCAGCGGCAGGAGCGGCACCGGACCGTCGAGCACCCAGCGGGTCGCGCAGGCCGCCACCCACTGTCCCGACTCGCCGCCGATCAGCGCGTTGGCAAGGTCCAGGGTCCCGCGGGGGTCGGGGAGGACCTGGTCTCCGCGGCGCTTCGTCTCGTCGAGCGCCGCCATCACCAGCCGCTTCCAGGGCTCGGGCAGCGCGTTGTCCAGCACCTCGATGGCGTTGCCGCGCACGGCGGAGGATTCCGATCTCAGGTTCTCGGCGACCACGTCGAGCCGCACGTCGGGGAGCAGAACTTCAAGGAGCACCAACGCCTGGAGCACCCGCGCGTCTCGCTCCTCGAGCAGGGCCATCCCCAGCAGCTCGGCCGGCGTGCGCGGGACGTGACCCAGGGTGGTGACGGCCAGCTTCTTGAGCACCGCCAGCGCCGCGCGCGCCGCCGCAAGCTCTGCGTGGACGGCGCGCTCGAACCGCCCCGGGTCTAAACAGATCCCCCGCTGGCGGCGCGCCAGCCTGGCCAGGGCGCGGGCGGCGGCCTTGCGGATGCCGGGCTGGCGCGAGGTGAGCGCACCCATCAGCGCTTCCGCCGCCTGCTGCGTGCCGAGCCGCTGCAGCACCAGCGCGATGCCACGGCGGCAGTCGACATGCGAGGCCTCGTCGACCAGCATGGCCTGCAACTGTGGCTCGATCCCCGTGCCGAATCCGGACAGCGCGCTGGCCGCCTCCAGCGCGGTTTCGCGGCGCTGGAACTGCTCCACCAGCGCGGGGACCAGCTCGGGCGCGCGCAACTTGCCGGCGGCCGCGATGGCGTGCCGGCGCACGAAGAGCTCGCGATCGTGCAGGAACGCGAGCAGCGGACGGAAGAACCCGCGCACCCCGATGCTTCCCAGCGCGTCGGCCGCGGCTGCGCGGTCCCGCGGGTCCTTGGCCCCCAGCAATTCCTGTAGCGGCGCCGCCGCGGCGAGAACGCCGTCGAGGCCGGCATGCCGGATCAACGCGACGGCAGCGGCGGCGCGCACCACCGCTTCGGGCGCGGTGCGGACGTCGAGGAACGGCAAGAGGGTGGACACCGCCGCCTCGTGCTCGATGGCGCAGATCGCGCCGAGGCACGCCGCCCGGACCTCGGGCACGGGGTCGAGGAGCAGCGCGCGCATCTCCGGCAGGGCCTCGCTCTTGCCGAGCGCCCCGAGCTGTTCCAGCGCGGCCGCGCGGATCCTCGCCTCGCGGTGGCGAAGCAGCTCGCGCAGCTCGGGAGTGAAGTCCGCCGTTTGCGCCAGTTGCTGGAGCAGCGTGAGCGCATGCAGGACGGTGGCGGGGTCGTTGCCGAGTGCGGTGCGCAGGGCGCGCAGCGTGGCGTCGTTCTCTCGGGAAAACCCGGCGGTCGAGAGATCCAGACGCCTGCGCTCCAGCGACTCGACCAGGCTGCGCACGTACTCCCGGCGCGCGCGCACCAGCAGGGCCACCCAGAGGAAGACCAGGAGCAGCACCGCGCCGGTCAGCGGCCGGCCGCCCCCGCCCCATTGCTTGTAGAAGAGCAGCACGCCGCCGGCGAGGGCCACCGAGGTGGGCTTGAGGATGCCGTCGATGAACGCCTTGGCGCGCCCGCGAACGTGCGGCTGCACCGGAACGTACAGCAGCTGCATCGAGGCGTCGTTGATGGTGTAGCGGAAGATGGTGTCGGAGCCCTTGGCCAGCGAGCTGACGAAGAGCCCGGGATTCGGCATGGCGCCCGCGGCACCCGATCCGAGCGCGAGGCCCAGCGGAAGGGGAAGGAGCGAGGCGAGGATGCCGTAGCGCTCGAGGACGCGCCCGGTGACCCAGACCTGGATCGCGAGCGCGACGCCGCCGCAGATCCCGTAGAAGCGGCCGAAGTAGCCGGCCAGGTCGTCCTGCTCCAGCACCGCCGCTGCCGAGAGCTTGAACTGGAAGTCGACGATGGTGATTGCCGCCGCGCTGATGGCGCCGATCAGCGCCACGATGGTCAGGTGCCTGTTGGAAAGGAACGACAGCCCGGCCCGGGAGAGCACCCGCGCCTTGCGCACCGGCCGGGAGCGAAGCAGCAGCGGGGTCGCGGGCGCGAGCCGCGGCCCGGCGTGGGCGAGCGCCGCGCACGCCGCCAGCTGGCCCACCACCAGCAAAAGCAGGTTCTGCGCGCCGAGCACCTGGGCGTACCGACCAACCAGCAGGCCGAAGATCACGTTCGCCAGGGTCCCCCCGGCGCCGATCAGGCCGAAGAGGCGCTTCGCCTCGCGCGCGTGGAAGACGTCGTTGGCAAGCGTCCAGAACTGGATCACCACCAGCGAACCCATCGCCTCGACGAAGATGTAGAGGCCGGCGTACACCCAGACCGCGTCGGTGACCGTCAGCACCGCCCAGAAGGCCGCGGCAAACGCCGCGCAGCCGAGCGCGCTGGCGGCGTTGAGGAGGCCGCGCGGCACCCGATCCGCGATGCGCGCGTACAGCCAGGAGACCAGGACGATGGCGAGCGAGCTCCAGATGTACATCCCGGCGAGTCCCCGGGCGGGGCGGTTCGCCAGGTACAGGGCGTCGCGCACCGAGCGGCCCACCACCACCGCTCCGATCGCGTTCGCCGCGTAGAGCGACATCAGGGCGACGCGCCGCTGCTCTCCCGGACGGATGCGCAGCCCGGCTTCCAGCGCGCGTTCGAACCTTCCCGGCATCCGATCGACAGTAGCATCGGGTCGCGAGGCTCAGAAAACTCCACCCAGGGCTACGTAGCAGTCGAGGATCGCCAGCGGCGAGCGCTCGAGCCCGCGCGCACATCCGAGGCGCAGGTCGGTGGGAAGGATCCATCCGAGGACCACCTCGGCGCGCAGCTCGGCGCCGGCGCCGGCGTGCAGCTTGAAGTCGCGGCGGTCGAACGTGAACGCGTCGCCCACATCGGTGTACACGGCGCCGTTCAAGCGGCGCAGATAGACCGGGAGCGTCCAGGCGCCGACGTCGACGTCCAGCATGGGGAAACGGTATTCCAGGGTGCCCAGCGCGTAGGCGGTTCCGTGGAAAGCGTCGCGCACGAAACCGCGCAGGATCCGGACCGGCGCGCTGGCGGGATTGAGGACGCTCCGAACCACGTCGGCTTGCTGGAAGCCGCCGAGGAAGTAGTCGTGGCGATTCGACAGATCGCCGCCGGAGGCGCCGAAGGAGCCGCGCAGCGCCAGCACGTGGTGCCAGGGGACGCCGCGCGTGTTCCAGGGCATGGCCAGGAACTTCGACGCGGATGCGGTCGCTTGCCAGAAGGAGAAGTCGCTGCCCAGGGCCCGGTCGGAAACGCGCAGCGCGAGGGCGATGCGCTGTCCCTGCTCCGCGGAGACGCTGCGCACGAAGCGCTTCGCGTCTGAGAATGCCCAGGTCAAGGTGGCGGCGCCGAGCAGACCCGGCGAGGTGGGCACGCCCAGCGGATTTCGATCGACGGTGAAGTTCTGCAGCTCGTAGGACAACGTCACCGCCTGGCTGCGCTCGATCTGCGAGAACCGGAACGTCGCCGCGATCGACCCTCCGACCGATCGCTCGTAGTAATACCCCGGAGCGTCGATTCCGCCCGCGGCCTGGGGAGTGCCCACGTCGCCCGTCAGCTCCAGCTGCAAGTCCGGGTAGAAGGAGTGGTTGATGTAGAGGGCGTCCCAGCCCGGGACGTGGCCGTACACGCTCCACCAGGCCGCCGCCGCATACTCATGGCGGTCCACGGCGTCGAACCCCGCCGTCAGGGCCCCGACCGTCGTGCCGTAGGCGTCCGCGCCCAGGTAGGGCAGCCAGAAGTGCGGCCGCAGCGTCGGCCAGGGCGAGTACGGATGAGTCGGATAGACGTCCTGCGGCGGCAGCTCGGTGGGCGGCGGACGCTGCTGCGCCACTGGAGGGGCCGTGACCGGCCGCCAGGACGCAACCTCGAGCGGGAGCCGGCCCACGTCGTATCCCCGCTCGCTGTAGGTCACGACGGCCAGCTGCGTTCCGTCCGGAGACGGCGCCGGCTCGAACGCGCCCAGCACCACGCTGGTCACCTGGCGCAGCTCTCCGGGGCGCCAGGCGAAGACGTTGTAGATCCCGGTCCGGTCGCTGCTGAAGAGAAGCCACTGGCCGTCGGCGGTCCAGGCGGGATCGCGGTCGAGCGCGCGGTCGTGCGTGACGTCGCTGACTGCGAGCGAGGTCCGATCCACGATCCGCAGGTCCCAGGCGCCGTCGCGGTGGTGGAGGAAGGCGACGCGGGCCCCGTCGGGAGAGTAGCGCGGGCTGTCCACCGGTCCGCCGGAGGGGTCCTCGAACAGCACTCGAGGTCCGCCGGGTGCGAGCTCGGCGATGGCCGTCCTGCCTCCGGTGTGCCGCCAGACGAAAGCGATGTTGCCGTCGTGCGCCACGTCGGGACTGCGGGCGCGGAGGCCGCGGCTGATGCGCGTCGAAGCGCCGGTGGCTGGATCCACTGAATATAGGTCGAGGACGATCTCGAACTCCTGGTAGACCTGGGCCCGCGCGTAGATGACGCGGCCGTCCGGGGCCACCGAGAGCGTGTCGTCACCGCCGCCGTCGGACCACAGGTTGGCGACGTGCCGATCGCCAGGGCGGACCGGATCCACCATCGGCGCCGGCTGGCCGCAGCACGGTCCGGGGCGGAGCGCGCGGATCTCCGCCAGCCGGTCGGGGCCCGCGTTCGTGTAATAGAGGGTCGACCCATCGGGGCTCCAACGGGGGGTTCGCACCCACTCCCCGAGACGGGTCAGCGGCTCGATCGACGTCTCACCGCCTTCCCGCACCGCGGCCTGGACCTCCTGCGCGCGCCCGACCTCGCTGGCGGAGTATTCGTCGTAGGCCTCCAGATACGTGCTGCCCAGGACGCGGTCGGCGCTGAAGTTGAGGCCGAACGGGATCGCGCGCGACCCGAAGTCGTGCGACAGGTCGCGGAGGGCGCCAGGCCCGTACTGGTCCCGGATGAAGTCGAGGAAGCGGGAGCCGATGGTGTACTGGCCGAACCCCCGCGGCCAGTCGAGCCGCGCATTGGAGAGCTGATCGATGCGTGGAAGCTTCCCCGCCAGCGCCTCCGCCCGCGCCAGCATGTCCTCTTCGGAGGCCCGCACGCGTCCCGCCGAGCTCACCTCGCTCTCGGCGAAGGTGGCGATCCCCTCGATGAACCAGAGCGGCTGCACGCCGTTCGGGATCCAGAGCTTGCCGAAGATGTCGTTCACCGCTTCCGGCAACCCCAGCACCGTGTCGAGATGGAGGATGTGGGTGTACTCGTGGGCGATCAGCTCGTACGCGTTGTCGTCGAAGTCGGCGAGCGTGCTGCGCGAGTCGGGCGGCGCCGCGTAGGCGTGGATGAGGTCGTACAGGAGCGGGGTCGCGTTCCCGTTGGCGAAGTCGGTGTCGTCCTGCACCACGATCTGGGTCCGCTCCGAAGGAGAATGATCGAGCAGGGGCAGCAGCCGTTCGTGCGACAGCTCCGCGGCGCGCGCCATCTTCTGCGCGTACCGGTACATCCCCTGGTGGTAGTGGACCTGGAAGTGCGGAGTCTCCACCGTCTCCCAGACGAAGCGGGGATCCAGCGCCGCGGCCGGAAGCGGCAAGAGGAGCAGCGCGACGAGTGCGCAGCGCCGTGGGCGCATTCAGGCGGTGCGCAGCGCGGGCGCCTTTCCGCGCGCCGGGAGGCCGGCGAGGAATTTCTCCAGACGAAGGGTGATCAGCTCGGGCTGCTCGATGGGCGCGACGTGCGTCCCACCCGGGACCGTCAGCAGCTCGGATCCGCGGATGCGGGCATGCATCTCCTCGCTCAGCCAATAGGGGGTGAACGTGTCGTCGGTCCCGGCCACGATCAGCGTGGGCACGTCGACCTGCGGCAGGTGATCGTACGCGGTGTGCTCGCTGGCGTGCTTGAGCATGCCGAGGAAGAGCTGTGGGTCCATCCCCGAGAGGTGCCTGAAGTACGGAGCGAAGTCTTCACGGTTCACCAGCTTGCGGTTGACCTCGAGGTGCGTGGCGATCTGGTATGCCAGCTCGCCTCCCGCGGCGAGCCGCCAGATCAGGTTCATGGCCTGCGGGTACTTCCCGGCCGCCGCGATCATCGAGGGGAGGAGGATCTTCAGCGCCTTGCTGTCGTGGAACGTGTCCAGGGGCAGGCCGTGCGAACCGCACATCAGCACCAGGGCGAGGACCTCCTCCGGATGCCGCCGGTGGTGCTCCAGCGCCACCTGCACGCCCATCGAGTGGCCGAGCAGGACGGCTTGTGGCGTGCCGGTCGCCTCCAGGACTGCTTGCAGGTCGGACGAGATGTCGTCGAACCCGACGCGGCCGGGGTCATCGGGAAGCCCGCTGCGGCCGTGACCGCGGTAGTGCCAGCGGACGACCCGGTGGCGCGGCGCGAAGTCGCGCACCAGGTATTTCCAGGCGAATCCGTCGCAGCCGATGCCGTCGCAGCACACCAGGGCCGGCGAGCCGCGGCCCACGGCGGACCAGTGGATGCGCGTCCCGTCGCTAGCGTCGGCAAACCCCGACTCGGCCCCGAGCAGCTCACTCTCCATCGAGGAATGGTAGCGCATGTGGATGCTGGAAGCAGGCGGTGCGGCGCATTAGTATCGCTGTGAATGCGCAATCATCATCAAGGAAACGAGCACCTCCCCCCCCAGGTGCCTCTGCGGGCCGGCGAGCAGCGGCGCCTGGCCCTCGCGCTGGTCGTCGCTTTGGTCGCGATGTTCGCCGAGGGGGTGGGCGGATGGGTGTCCAACAGCCTCGCGCTGCTGTCGGATGCGGGACACATGCTGGCCGACGCGGCGGCCATCGGTCTCTCGCTGATCGCGCTGCGCATGGCCGGGCGGCCGGCCGACCACAAGCGCACCTATGGCTACCGGCGGCTGGAGATCCTGGCGGCGCTGGTGAACGGAGCGGTCCTCTTCGCCATCGCGGCGGGCATCGCCATCGAGGGATACCACCGCCTGATGCACCCGGAGCCCGTCCAGGTGCGGACCGTGGTGCTGCTGGCCTGTCTGGGCATCGCGCTCAACGCGGCAGGGATGTGGATCACGCACGCCGGCGCGGAAGGGAGCATGAACCTGCGCTCCACCTTCCTGCATCTCGCCGGCGACCTCCTCAACTCGGTGGGCGTGCTGGCCTCCGCGGTGCTGATCGCCTGGACGGGGCAGCTGGCGGTGGATCCGATCGTCAGCTTCCTGATCGCGGCGACCATCGTCTGGAGCGCGATCCGGCTCAGCCGCGAGGCATTGCACATCCTCCTCGAGGGGGCCCCTGGGCACATCCCGGTGCGCGAGGTCTCCGCGGCCATCGCCAAGGTGCCGGGCGTCGCCGCGGTGCACGACCTGCACGTCTGGACCATCACCAGCGGGCTGATCGCGCTCTCCTGCCACATCGTGGTGACCTGCCAGGGCCCGGACTGCCGCAGCCACGACGAGATCCTCACCGAGGCCAAGGCCGTCCTGCGCGATCGATTCGCCATCGAGCACACCACCATCCAGTTCGAGAGCGAGGACTACCGTCACGAAGAGGTGGTCCATTAGCGGTGCCGTGCAGCTGGTCTGGTCCCGCCGGCCCGCGAAAGCGGTGGCGCGGCTCGGAGGGCGGAAGCTGCTCGTGCTCAGCATGCGGGAGCTTCTGGCGGCGGCGGCGCGTGAGGATCTGATGCTGGTCGCCCTGGTCGCCCCGGCGCCGGCCGCGATCGCTGGCTTCGCGCGGGCGGCGCGCGATGCGTCCGCGCCGCTGCTCCTGGTGCGGCCGTCGGGCGCCGCGGACGAGAAGGGCCCCGAGGAAGCGCGCGACGACACGGCGTTCGCGGACGCCGCCTTCCGCATCGCGGGCGACTTGCCGTTCTTCGGGCCGCTGGCACTCCTGAAGGAGCCGCCGCGGGCGGGCAGCGCCGTTCCGGATTCGGAGCGGATCCAGCGGGAGGTGGAGTCCGGGTTCACGGGCGTGTCGCTCACCGCGGCGGATACCCAACAGGACGCGCGGAACGCAGCGCTGACCGCCAGCGCGGTGTGCCAGATGGAGCTGGGCCTCGAGATCGTGCCGCTCGGCGGCGCGCGGGCAGCGGCGGAGCTGGCCCGGCAGCTGCGCTCGCGCGGCGCCCCGCCCAGCGCGGTGCGGATCACCGGGATGGAGGACGATGCGGAGAGCCTCTCGGCCGAGCTGGGAGACACCGCGCTGTCCACGGCGACGGAGTCTGTCGCGCTCGAGCTTCCGGGCCGTCGATTGCGCCAGCTGGTTGCGTCCGGCCCTTTTCTCCGGGCGCTGCGAAAGGCCGTCGCCCCGGAGACCTGGGACGCGCTGCAGGCCTGGGCAGACGAGAAGGGCGCGACCCTCGATCAGTCCGCGGCCCGCCACCAGCGCCTGCTGCGCGATCTTCCACCCGACGCCCAGGAGCGGCTCGAGGCGCTCTGCTGTTTCGAGGCGCAGGAATTGTTCCGCAAGGCCGGCGCGCGCGGCACCTCGGCGCGGCTGATCGCGGCGGTCGCGGCGCTGCACCAGGGAGAGGATTGAGGATCGTCGGCGGCGCGGCGCGCGGCCGCCCGCTGCGGGCGGTGCCCGGAGCCAGCACTCGCCCGACCGCGGATCGCGTCCGCCAGAGCCTGTTCGACGCGCTCGGGCAGAGGATGGACGGCCTCGCCGTCCTCGACTTGTACGCGGGGACGGGCGCGCTGGCCCTCGAGGCCCTCTCCCGCGGCGCAGCGCGCGCCGTGCTAGTGGAGAATGACGCGCGGGCCTGCGGCGTGATCTTCCACAACCTCTCGGCGCTGAAGTACGGCGACCGCTCCCGGGTGGTGCGGGCCGAGTTGCCGGAGGCGCTCCGGCAGCTTCGCGGCGAGCGGTTCGATCTGGTCTTCTCCGATCCGCCGTACACGTTGCGCGCCGCGCAGCCCACGCTGGAGGCGCTCGCCTCGAACGCCCTGCTCGCGCCTGGCGCGCGGGTGGTGCTGGAAACCGACCGCCGCGAGCCGGCTCCGACGCCACCTTTGGGCCTCACTCTCACCGACGAGCGGCGCTACGGCGACACGCGGGTGCTGGTCTTCTCAGCGGAATAGCTGCGGGTAGATGCGGAATGTCCTCTGGTTTCGCGCGGCGAACGCCGTTCCGTCGAGACCGATCCCGACCAGCGGCGCTCCGAGGTCGACAGTACCGCAGATCGTGCCGTCACCCGCGAGGATCTCGGAGCCGAACGCCATCGCCTTTCCCTCGGGCAGCAGCAGGAAGTCGCCGCGCGCCGCGAGCCACGCAGGAACCGGACGCTCGACGGTGTCACCCGGCGCGATCACGCCGCGCCAGCGCAGGACGGACGCGCCGCTCGGACGCTCTGCGACAATGGCGACGCTTCCACCGGCCAGCGCCCTGGCGTCCGGGACGTTGGAGGTCCATCCGGCGATGGAGAAGGGTGGGGCGCCCGGGGTGCCGTCCGGCGCGAGCCACCGCGCGGTCGCCTTCGACTCGCCGTAGACCTGCCAGATGACGAGCGCCGCGCCGCTCGCGTTCATCGCACCGCCGAACATCAAGCTGCCCGCGTCGGCGCTGAAGGTTGCGAGGGTGGCGGTCGCGGCGAGCTCTCCGGCCGCGGTGAAGGACTGCGCGACGATCTCGCCGTTCGTCGGGTGAACGATGACGGCGCGGGTCGCAGACGCGTACAGGGTGCCGCCCCGTTGACCTTTGCGCAGGTTGCCGTCGTGGGCGATGAAATCGTACGAGGGCGGCGGCAGGAGGGATCCTTCCGAGACGACGAACCCGTCGCCGAGCGGCCGCACGTCGATTCCGAGCGGCGCCTTCGACACGAAGCCAGAGCGCGTCGGGACGAAGAGGAAGTTGAGCAGGGGCGGCCCCACGTCGGCGCGGTGGCAGGACAGCACTACCGAGCCGCGCCCATCGCTGGTCGCTCCGACAGCAGAGTTCCCGCTCATGCCCCCTTCGGGCGGATACCCTACGCCGGAGCAGATGGTGAGATCGGCCGCGCAGGTGACGGCGGCCGGCAAGAGGCCGGGACAGGCACCGCTGTTCCTGATCGTCACTCCCTCTCCAGCGGCGATCGACCGATCGCAAGGCCAGGGTGGCTGAGGAGCCGGGTTGCTTCCGGCATCGGACGCAGGCGATGTCGTTCCGGCCGCGACGTCCGCGATCGGGTCTCCGGCGGGGACCCCTTGCGCACAACCGGACAGCAAGATCGCCGTGGTCAACCAAGTTGCGTTGCGCATGTGCCCGCAAACTGGTCACGCCGGCCGGCGGGTGCACATTTGCGTCGCCTGTCGAACAGATTTGACCTCGCCTGCGCTTTTCCGCAGGATGCCGGTCAGATGCCCACGACGCGGATCGCCCTGTACCCGGGCTCCTTCGACCCGCCGACCAACGGGCACCTGAGCATCATCCAGCGCGGCTTGAAGATGTTCGACGGTCTGATCGTCGCGGTGCTCCGCAACCCCGCCAAGGACGCCGTGTTCAGCATCGAGGAGCGGGTGGATCTGCTCAGGGAAGCGGTCGTTGGCGACTCGCGCGTCAAGGTGAAGACGTTCTCCGGCCTGCTGGTCAAGTTCGCACAGGAAGAGGGCGTGAACACCGTGCTGCGCGGCCTGCGCGCGGTCAGCGATTTCGAGTACGAGTTCCAGATGGCCAACATGAACCGCAAGCTCGATCCCGGGATCGAGACGCTCTTCATGATGACCGGCGAGGATTACTTCTACATCTCCAGCCGTTTCGTCCGGGACGTGGCACGGCTGGGAGGCGATGTGAGCGGTCTGGTGCCGCCGAACGTCCTCAAAGCCCTGAAGAAGAGGTTCAAGTGACCAGCAGGCGTCTCGATGCGGTGAAGCCGTCCGCCACCATGGCGATGACGGCGCGTGCGATCCAGCTCCGGCGCGAGGGTCGGGACATCGTCTCGCTCTCCGTCGGCGAGCCCGACTTTCCGGTCTTTCCGCACGTCGCGGAGGCGATCACCGACGCGCTCCGCAAGGGCTACACCAAGTACACACCGTCGAGCGGCACCGCCGAGCTGCGCGAGGCCGTGTCCGACTGGATGTTCAAGGAGATCGGCGTGCGCTGGCCGGCGGCGCAGGTCATCGCCACCTCCGGCGCCAAGCAGGCGCTCTACAACGCCTGCATGGCCCTGCTGGACGAGGGCGACGAGGCGGTGATTCCCAATCCCTACTGGGTCAGCTACCCCGAGATGGTGCGCCTCGCCGGGGCGAAGCCCTTGGACCTCATGCTCCGGCAGGAAGACGGCTGGTCGCCGCGGTCCGACGACCTGGAGCGCCTGCTGACGCCCCGGACGCGGGTGTTCATGTTCTCCAGCCCATCGAATCCCACCGGCGCCGTCTGGAGCGCGGAGGCGATGCGGGGCGTGGCCCGGGCACTGGAGAAGTTCCCCCGGGTGGTGATCCTCTCCGACGACATCTACGACCGGCTGGTCTACGGCGGGAAGGCGACCAACATCCTCCAGATCGCGCCCCAGCTGAAAGACCGGACGGTGCTGGTCAACGGCTGCTCCAAGGCCTACGCGATGACCGGATTGCGCCTGGGCTGGGCTTGCGGGCCGGCGGAGATCATCTCGGGCATGAGCAAGGTGCAGGACGCGAGCACGTCCAACCCCAGCTCGCTCTCGCAGTACGGGGCGGTGGCCGCGCTGCGGGGCCCGCAGGAGCCGGTCGAGGCGATGCGCCTGCAGTTCGAGAAGCGGCGTCATCTGATGGTCGAGCTGCTCCGGCAAGTGCGGGGAGTCGAGGCGCACGCGCCCGACGGCGCCTTCTACGTGTTCGCCGATTTCTCCGGCCTGCTCTCCAGGAAGTATCGCGGTGAGCCGGTCGCGACTACGCAGCGGCTGGCGGAGATCCTGCTCGAGGAGTTCGGCGTGGCGACGGTGCCGGGGAGCGCGTTCGGGCGCGAGGGGTATCTGCGCCTGTCGTTTGCGATCTCCGAAGGGGACATCCGCAAGGCGATGGAGAGGGTTGCGCGCTGCGCCTCGGCGCTCGAGTAGATGGCGCGCGACGTCCTCGCCGAGATCATCGCGTACAACCGGCCGGGCTTGGGACCCGAGGCGCAGACGGCCGAGGCGCTCCGGCGCAAGCTGGCGGCGCTGGCCAGCACTCCCTTCCAGTTCTTCCGCGGCACCTTCCACTTGATGGCCGACGACTTGTTCAAGTCGCGCGTCTCGCTCGCCGAGGGCGCGGCGCCGGAAGGGCTGATCGTCGGCGACCTGCACCTGGAGAACTTCGGCGTCTACCGGGGCCAGAGCGGCGCGCTGGTCTTCGACGTGAACGATTTCGACGACGTCGGGCTCGGCCCCATCGATCTGGACTTGAGACGTCTCTGCACGAGCGCGCTGCTTCTTCCGGACATCGCGCCCAAAGTTCGCCTCGAGGTCGCGGTCGCGGTCGCGCAGGCGTGGCTCCAAGAGCTGAAGAAAATCGGCGGCCGGTTCCCGGTACCCGCGTGGACGGAAGACAAGGCAGAGGGCTCGGTGGCCGGGTTGCTACAGCAAAGTGGGCGGCGGACGCAGGAGGATCTGATCTCCAAAGCCGCGCCGGACGGAGAGCGGATCGCCGACAGCCTGAAGTTCGCGCACGTCGATCAGCACTGGTGGGACCTCGCGCGCGAAGCGTTCTCGGAGTACGTGGAACACTTGAAGGCGCTCAAGGCGCCCGACGCGCCGAGGGGCTGGGACGTCCTGGACGTCGCCTACCGGTTCAAGGGGACCGGCTCCCTGGGCCGGATGCGGTTCACGCTGCTTCTCGGGCAAGGGCGCGGCCGGCGCCTGGTGGAGCTGAAGGAAGCGCGGCCCAGCGCCATGGATCTGGCGCGCGGGAGAGCGCCGGACCGCGAGCGCGCTCGCGTGCAGACGGCGGCCATCCGCCGCCTGCAGGGCGACTCCTGGCCGCGCGTGGCCGCAACCCGGCTCGGGGAGACCAGCGCGCTCGGCCGCGAGAACGAGCCCGAGGAAAGGAAGATCGATGGCGACTGGCTGGCGAGGGACGCCAGCGATCTGCAGCTCTACGGGCAGCAATGCGGGCAAGTGCTCGCGCGCTTGCATGCGCGCGCGAACGCTCCCGTCCTCCTGGGCGCCGACTGGAACCCGGAGAATGCGGCGCGTACCGCGGTGGAGTTCGCGGAGAGGTATGCCGTCCAGGTGGAAGCGGACCAGAGGACGTTCGCGCGGTCGAAGGACGACGCTGTCCGGGCACTCGGAATCGCCTGACGTGTGCTAGGAGAACCCAGGATCGGTTCACCCTTCCAGGAGGAATCATGATCAAGCTGCTCCGTGTCATCGCGGTCGCGCTGGCTCTGGCGTTCGCCGCCCCCTCGATCGCGCTGGCCAAGACACGGCCGACGACCTCGTCCGGGAGCAAGGCCGACAAGCTGGACCTCAACACCGCCAGCGAGGGCGAGTTGAAGGCCTTGCCCGGCATCGGCGATGCGTACGCGAAGAGGATCATCGCGGGCAGGCCCTACAAGGCCAAGGACGAGCTGGTCGAGAAGAACATCGTCCCCAAGGCGACCTACGCGAAGATCAAGGACAAGGTCATCGCGCATCAGGTGAAGTGAGGGGCGTCTTCGGCGAGCTGCGGCGGCGCGGCGTTCTGGGCGCGCTGACCGCCTACGGTGTCGCGGCGGCCGGCGCCCTGCAGCTCGCCGACATCGTGGTGCAAAATCTCGGGTTGCCCCGCTGGACGGTTCGCGCGTTGATCTGGACAGCGGTGCTGGGGTTCGTCGCGACCGGCTTCATCTCCTGGTTCTACGATCTGACCCGCCGGGGATTCGTCCGCACCCAGGCTCCCGCCGATCGCGGCCCGACGCCGGCGACGCCGCGAAAGACCACGGTCCCCACCCCCCAGCCCGCGCCGGTGCCGCGGGAGCTGGCGGCGGGGGCGGTGCTCGCCGGCCGCTACCGCATCGAGCGCGAGCTGGGCAAGGGCGGCATGGGAAGGGTGCTGATTGCTCGGGACGAAAAGCTCGGCCGGCGGGTGGCGGTGAAGGTGGTGACTGCCGCGCACGACCACGGGCGGGTGCAGCGCTTCGAGCAGGAGGCCCGGACCGCTGGTTCGCTCGAGCACCCGAATGTCCTCGCCGTGTACGATCTCGGAGAGCAGGACGGCGTGCCCTTCCTGGTCACCGAGCTGCTCGAAGGACACACGCTTCGCACCGTGATCGACGGGCCGCGCCTTCCGCCCTCGCAGGTGCAGGGGCTGGCGGTCCAACTGGCCCACGGTCTCGCCGCCGCCCACGCCCGTGGCATCGTCCACCGCGACCTGAAGCCGGAGAACCTCTTCCTCACTCACGACGGCCGTCTGAAGATCCTCGACTTCGGCCTGGCGAGGCTGACCGCGGACGACGGGCAAGGCCAATCGCTCACGCTGCCCGGCGCGATCTTTGGAAGCCCGGGCTACCTGTCGCCGGAGCAGGCGCGCGGAGAGAAAACGGGTCCCCCCAGCGACATCTTCAGCGCCGGCGCGGTCCTGTACGAGCTGCTCGCCGGAAAGCGCGCTTTCCCGGGCGCCTCGCTGATCGAGGCGGGCCACGCGACGCTGAATGCGCAACCGGGTTCGCTCCCTGCGGCGGTGCCGCCTTCCCTCGCCGCCATCGTGGAGCGCAGCCTCGACAAGGCAGCGGCGAAGCGCTTCCAGAACGGCGCCGATCTCGCGCGGGCGCTGGAAGCGCTCGAGCCGGGCACCCCGGTGACGCTGCCGCCGCGTCCGAGGGCCTGGCGGAGATCGACCTCCGTGATGGTCGCGCTCGCGGCGCTGGCGATCGGCCTCGCACTGGCGTCCGGCCTGCGCAT
>DATBZA010000182.1:0-9870 GCA_036513415.1 Myxococcales bacterium
TCGTGCTGAAGGTGATCGATGCCAGTACAAAACAACGCGGCGACGAGCTTCTCGAACGGATCGTGGGGATGCTCACGAGACTGTGTCGATGATGGCGCCCACGGCCACGTCGCCGTCGCCGTCGCCGTCCACGCTCACGACTACGTCCCACGTAATGTCCCACGTCGACGTCGGCGTAACGTCGGCGTCGACGTAGCTCTGTTTCCATCGTCCTGCACTAACTGAGCAGCATTGGATCTAGGCCCGGCCGCCGCAAGCGGCTTAGGGGCAACCCTTGAGCGCGGTCATTCGGCAGTTCCGGTTGTGACACGCGTTCTCATGGGAGCGCGACAGGCCCCGGCCGCACCTTCTGCTTGTGCATACTGGTCTGCTGGCGGGCGCCGTGCTTCCGCTCCTGCACGCGCGAGTGCAATCCTCCCGCCGCGATCAACAGCGTCCCGGCGGCCGCCAGCGTGACGAACCCGAGCGGCAAGTGCCACCGCCAGTTCGGCGGGTCTTTCTCGAGGAGCCCGAGCGGCTCGAATTGCGTGGCTTGGACGAGCTCGCGCACATCCTGCGCTACTGTGGTCGTCATGGAGCGGATGAGCGGATCCATACTACCCATCTGACGCGCCGCGCCCGTCGGCGTTTCAGCCAAGCAAATTCAAGTACTTGCCATCTCAAGAAGCGACGGCGGCGTGTTCAGCTTCTGACGGTGCGACCCCGTCGGCCCGGCGATCACCCCGCCGGACCAGCACCGCTCTTCCGGTCATCGCGGAAGAGCCAATCCCGCAGACCCTGCTTCGTGGACTCGCGCGCCATGTCGGCGATCGACGAGGTGAGCGGGATTCCTTTCGGGCAGGCGTCGACGCAGTTGCCTGCCTTTCCGCAATCGTTGACGCCGCCGGCTTCCATCAGGCCGTGCAGTCGCTCGCTCGCGTTCATGGCGCCGGTCGGGTGCGTGTTGAACAACCGCACCTGCGAGATGGCCGCAGCGCCGATGAACTGCGTCGCCGGCGTGACTTGTGGACAGACTTCCAGGCAGCAGCCGCAGGTCATGCAGGTTGACAGGACGTAGCGCAGCTCCTGCTCCTCGGGAGCCTGACGCGGGCCGGGTCCCAGGTCGTAGGTGCCGTCGATGGGGATCCAGGCCCTCACCCGCCGCAGGGCGTCGAACATCTTGCCCCGGTCCACGGTCAGGTCGCGCACCAGCGGGAACTTCTTCATCGGCTGCAAGCTGATCGGCTGCGCGAGCTTGTCGATCAGCGCCGAGCAGGCCTGCCGCACCTTGCCGTTGATCACCATCGTGCAGGAGCCGCAGACCTCCTCGAGGCAGGCCGCGTCCCAGGCGGGCGGCGTGGTGCTCTTCCCTTCCGCGGTGATCGGATTGCGCTGGATCTGCATCAGCACCGAGATCACGTTGGCGTTGGGCCGGCGCTCGACGTGGAACTCCTCCCACCGCGAGGCCTGTCCAGGGCCGTCGCTGCGCTCGATCCTCACGATCACCTTGTCGGGCATGGCGTCCTTAATCGTAGTGCCTGGGCTCCGGGCTGAGAATGGGGTTTCTCAGGCTGCGCAGCTCCTGGTACTCGATTCTCGGTCCATCGGCAGTCCAGGCTCCCATCGTGTTCTTCAGCCACTTGTCGTTGCGCGCCTTCCAGGCCGCCATGAACTCGGGATCGTCCTTGGGGTTCGGCGTCTTCGACTTGGGAAGCGCGAATTCCGGCTTGTAGTGGCTCCCCCGGCTCTCGTCGCGCAGGCGCGAGGCTTTGAGGATCAGGTGGGCGATCTCCAGCATGTTCCAGAGCTGGTTCACGTACGCCGCGCTCTGGTTGACCGTGCGGCCGGTGTCGAGCACGTTGCAGCGCTTCCAGCGCTCCTTGATGGTCCGGATCTCGTCGAGCGCTCCGTCGAGCTGGGAATTGTGCTTCACCACCGTGGCGCTCTTGATCATGAGCTCCCCCATCTGCTGCCCGATCACGTAGGGGTTCTCGGTCCCGCTCATGCGGTAGATGGCGGCGAATCGCTCGTCCCACTGCTTCTTGCCGGCCGTCAGCAATGCGCTGGGGACGTCGCCCTTGCTCTTCATGTTGTTCCTGGCGTGGCTGATCATCGCGGGGCCCGCGATCATCCCGGCGTAGATGCAAGAGAGGAGCGAGTTGGCTCCCAGCCGGTTCGCTCCGTGGTACGCGTAGTCGCACTCTCCGGTCGCATAGAGGCCGGAGATGTTGGTGGCCTGCTGGCGGGGGCTGCCGGGGACCAGGTTGTTGTTGGCGTCGGCCTCGTAGTCGGCCCACAGCCCGCCCATCGAGTAGTGCACGGCGGGGAAGATCTTCATCGGCTCGTGCCGGGGATCGACGCCTTGGAACTTCTCGTAGATCTCCATGATCCCGCCGAGCTTCCGGTCGAGGACATCGGCGGGGATGTGCGTGACGTCGAGGTAGACGGCGTCCTGCCCCTCGACGCCCATCCCCAGCTCCTTGACCACCTGGAAGATCTCGCGCGAGGCGACGTCGCGCGGCACCAGGTTGCCGTAGCGGGGATATTTCTCCTCCAGGAAGTACCAGCGCTCGTTCTCCGGGATGTCCCTGGGTCGGCGCGTGTCCCCCTTCTTCTTCGGGACCCAGATCCGGCCGCCCTCTCCGCGGGCTGATTCGGACATCAGGCGGTGCTTGTCCTCGCCGGGGATCGCGGTCGGGTGCACCTGCACGAACTCCGCGTTCGCGTAGATGGCGCCGTCCATGTAGGAGCGGCCGTTGGCGCTGCCGGTGTTGATGGTGCTGTTGGTGCTGCGTCCGTAGACGATGCCGGGGCCGCCCGTCGCCAGGCACACGGCGTCCGCGGGGAACGCCTGGATTTCCATGGTGCGCAGGTCGAGCGCCGCGATCCCGCGGCAGGTGCCCTGTTCGTCCTTGATGAAGGAGAGGTACTCCCAGTACTCGAACTTCCGGACCAGCCCATCGTGCTCGTAGCGGCGCACCTGCTCGTCCAGGGCATAGAGGAGCTGCTGGCCCGTGGACGCGCCCGCGAAGGCGGTGCGGTGGTGCAGCGTCCCGCCGAAACGCCGGAAATCGAGCAGGCCCTCGCTGGTGCGATTGAACGGCACCCCCATGCGATCGAGCAGGTAGATGATCTGCGGGGCCGCGTAGCACATGCCCTTCACCGGCGGCTGCTCGGCGAGGAAGTCGCCCCCCTTGAGCGTGTCCTTGACGTGGATGTCGGGGTGGTCGCCTTCGCCCTTGGTGTTCACGGCGCCGTTGATTCCACCTTGGGCGCAGACCGAATGGCTTCGCTTCACCGGGACGATGGAGAACACGTCGACGTGCTTGCCCGCCTCGGCGAGCTTGATGACGGTCATCAGCCCCGCCAGTCCGCCGCCGACGACTATGTAGCGCTCCGGCATTCCTGTGCGTCTCCTGAGTCGCGCGGCGTCATAGCGCACGGGCGGTCGGGCTGCAATGTCGCGGCGTCGGCGATTCGAGCGGCTGCGACGGGTTGCCGCGCTACCGCTCGCGTGGAGAGCTCTTCCCGCGCCGGTAGTGCCGGCGCTGCTTGGCCCGGTTCCCGCAGTCCTGCATGTTGCAGAAGCGGCGGCTGTGATTGCGCGAGGTGTCGACGAACAGCCAGGCACAGCGCCCGACCAGGCGTTCTTCGCAGATGCCGACCAGGTCGCGCGAGACCTCGTCCTCGAGCAGCTCCGCGGCATCGAGCGCCACGGGCCGCAAGAACGAGAGCAGGTCGCCGTCCTCTTCCAGCGCCACCTCGAACCGGCCGGGAGCGGCCACCCGGAAGCGGCGGCGCGCCAGGGCATCCGCGATCCACGCGTTGACGATCTCCAGCCCGGCGTCCGGTGCCGCGCGGCCTTCGATCGCCGAGAGAACCACGTCGTGCAGCGCTTCGCGGCGCCGGATCGCTTCCCCGAAGGCGGCTGCGGCGCGCTCGGGCTCCCGCTCCGCCAACGCATACAGCTCCGCTGCTCGCCGCGAATCGATCAGTCCCACCTGCCCCGCCCAGTAGACGACGTCGGGGTAACCGGCGAGGCGTTCGCGCGGGTCGATGCCCCGGATCCCGCTGACAGTGTTCACGAAATCCAGCGCGATGGTGCCGCCGTCCAGGTCGAATCGGTGTTTGTCCTCACGGGCGCCCGGCATGGAGTAACCTAACTGTTGAGATGGACTTGACAGGTTAGTATCGCAGGGGTACATAACTGTCAAGAATTCACTTAGGGGGTTACATGTTCCGCCTGCGCCTGCACCCGACCCGGTCCGGTCTCTTCTTCGGAATCGCCGTCATCGCGTTCTGGGCCCTGCTCTGGCTCTGGTTCTTCGGGCAGCTCTCGCAGCCCGGAAGCGCCCGACGGCACTCGAACGACTCAATCGAAGTCGCTACCTCGGATCGAGACGGCGGCGGCCGCCCGCACATCAGTGAAGCAAGTCTTCAGGCAACCGCGTTCTGAGGGGCCTGACCCGGCGCTACAGCTTGATCTCGTCCACCGTCTTCTTCACCGACTGGAAGGACCGTTCGAACATGGCCTTCTCCTCGGCAGTGAGCTCGACCTGGTGGATCTTCTCGATGCCGCTGGCGCCGATGGTGACGGGCACGCCCATGTAGTAGCCCCGCACGCCGTACTCTCCCTCGAGGAGTGCTGCGCAGGGGAGGACGCGCTTCTTGTCGCGCAGGTAGCTCTCGGCCATGGCGATCGCGCTGGTCGCCGGCGCGTAGAACGCCGAGCCCGTCTTGAGCAGCGCGACGATCTCGCCGCCGCCCTTCCGGGTGCGGTCCACGATGGCTTCGAGACGTTCTTTGGGGATCAACCTCTCCAGCGGAATCCCGGCTACCGAGCAGAGGCGCGTCACCGGCACCATGTCGTCGCCGTGGCCGCCGAGCACGAGCGCGTGCACGTCGGCGATGGAGACGTTCAGCTCCTCGGCGATGAAGAGACGCAACCGGGAGGTGTCGAGCACGCCCGCCATCCCGACCACCCGCTCCTTGGGGAACCCGGTGATCTGCTTCATCGCGTAGACCATCGCGTCCAGCGGATTCGAGATCACGATCACGAACGCGCCGGGGCACTTCTCCTTCACGTTGGTCGCCACGTCGCGCATGATCTTGATGTTGACGCCGAGCAGGTCCTCGCGGCTCATCCCCGGCTTCCGGGGCACGCCCGCGGTGACGATCACCACGTCGGCGCCCGCCACCTCGTCGTACTTGTTGGTCCCGACGATCCGCACGTCGTAGCCGTCGGCCGCCCGCGCCTGCATGAGGTCGAGCGCCTTCCCCTGAGGCACCCCCTCCACCACGTCGAAGAGCACCACGTCGCCGAGCTCTTTCTGGGCGGCGAGCAGCGCCAGGTTGCCGCCGATCTGACCTGCTCCGATGAGGGCGATCTTCCTGCGAGCCATGATGTTTCTCCGGTCTACCCAGGCGCGCGCTTCCTAGCACGGATCGAGGTCGCGGGGTACAGATGGAGCCGTGACCGCTAGAAGTGCCGGATGATCGCTTCCGCGAACTCGGAGCACTTCACTTCCTGCACGTTCTTCTCGCCTTCCTGCACCATCAGGCGCGCGAAGTCGTAGGTGACCGTCTTCGCCGCGATGGCTCCGTCCATGCCGCGGATGATCAGGTCGGCCGCCTCGTCCCACTTCATGTGGCGGAACATCATCTCGCCGGAGAGGATGACAGAGCCGGGGTTGACCTTGTCCTGGTTGGCATACTTGGGCGCGGTGCCGTGCGTCGCCTCGAACACGGCGTGCCCGGTGACGTAGTTGATGTTCCCGCCCGGGGCGATGCCGATGCCGCCGACCTGGGCGGCCAGTGCGTCGCTCAGGTAGTCGCCGTTCAGATTGGGCGTGGCGATGACGTCGAACTCCTCCGGACGGGTGAGCACTTGTTGAAGCGTGATGTCGGCGATCGCGTCCTTCACCACGATGCCGTCGGGCAGCTTGCACCAGGGCCCGCCGTCGATCTCCTTGGCGCCGAAGAAGTCCTTGGCGACCTTGTACCCCCAGTCGCGGAAGGCGCCTTCAGTGAACTTCATGATGTTGCCCTTGTGCACCAGCGTCACGCTCTTGCGCTTGTTCTGCACCGCGTAGGTGATGGCGCTGTGCACGAGCCGCTCGGTGCCGAGGTAGCTCAGCGGCTTGAGCCCGATTCCCACCTGCACCGGGATCTCGCGCCGGGGCGTGCCGATGGCCTCGAGCTGCTTCTGCCAGGCCTCGCCCGCCTCCCGCGTCCCGAACCTGATCTTCTTGAACTCCTTCGGGAACTCCTTCGCCCAGAAGTCGAGGATCCTCTGCGCTTCGGGCGTCCCGGCTGCGTACTCGATGCCGGCGTAGATGTCCTCCGTGTTCTCGCGGAAGATCACCATGTCGACCTTCTCCGGGCGCTTCACCGGGCTGGGAACGCCCTTGAACCAGCGGACGGGGCGGAGGCAGACGAAAAGGTCCAGCATCTGCCGGAGAGCGACGTTGAGCGAGCGGATCCCGCCTCCGACCGGCGTGGTCAGGGGGCCCTTGATGCCGACGAGGTACTTGCGGAACGCGTCCACCGTTTCGTCGGGCAACCAGTTGTCGAACAGTTTCTTGCTCTTGTCCCCCGCGTAGACCTCCATCCAGGCGATCTTCCTGCGCCCCCCGTACGCCTTCTCCACCGCCGCGTCGAAGACGCGCTGCGAGGCGCGCCAGATGTCCGGCCCCGTGCCGTCGCCTTCGATGAACGGAAGGATGGGCTGCTCCGGCACGTGGAGACGTCCGCCGGACAGGGTGATCGACTTTCCGTTCTTGGGGACCTGCGGGGCTGGGCTGGCCATGTCTCTGGCTCCTCTCAGGGGCGCGGAACATAGCGCCAGCGGGTGCCCACGTACAGCCGAAGCCGCGATGCGCGGAACCGTCCGTTCGAGGACAGCTGCGTAAATTTACGCAAACCCCCTTCCGCGCGCGAAACGGGTGACTATGCTGGGGCATCCTGGGAGGGCAGCGGACATGCAGCTCGAATTCCAGTGCCAGAAGTGCGAGGAGTCGTTCTCGATGGACGTCTCGGACGTCCAGAGCGACCCGGTCCTTCGCTGCCCGGGGTGCGGCACCCGCGCCCCGGACGAACAAGTGGAGGCGGTAGTCGCCGGGCTGGAAGAGCTGTTTGCGGCGCTCGCACCCCTGCGCCGGAAGTTCAGCACCAGCGTCGAGGTGAACAGCGAGGACATGCCTCCGCCCTACGACGAGGAGCCGGCGGTCGTCCGGAAGACCGCGCTCCTCGACGAGGAGGACAGCGAGGACGACGACGCCGAGGAGGAAGAGGAAGGGGTCGCCGAGCTGGAGTAGCCGCCTGCTGCCCCGGAAGACCATGCCACTTCCCTCCCTGCCCGCGCTCGCTACCTTTTAGGGCGGAGGGTTGATGAACGGGGGGCCGCGGACGACGTTCGTGATGCTGATCCTCGCCGCCTGCGCGGCAGGTGCCCTTTGCCGGCTGTGGTCGGCGGCCGGGCCGGATGCGGCGGTCGAGATGAAAGCGCAGGAGCTGGTGCGGGTCAGCGGCGGCCAACCGATCCTCGTGCTGGTGGAGAAGCAGGGCGCGCGGCGCCTCGGGATCCCGGTCACCCGCGCGGAGGCAGCGCTGATCGAGTCTGCACTGCAGGGGTCGCGCGGGCTGGGCAATGCGGCGCTGGAAGCCCTGGGCGGACGCGTGCTCCGCGCCTCGATCGACGGAGCTGCGTCGGCGCGCGAGTTCCGCGGTCATCTGGCGGTGGGAAGGGGCGGGGCCGAGGTGCGCCTCGAAACCTCCGCCGGCGAGGCGCTCTCCGTCGCGCTCCAGGCGGGCGCGTCGATCGTGGCGGATCCTGCCGTGCTCGACGAGGCCGGCGTCACTCCCGAGGAGCTGCGCGGCAGGAGCGCGCGCAGCGTCCGAGCCGAAATCGGGCCGGCGCCGGTGCTGGGCATCTGATGCCGGAAAATTCGTCTCTTGCAGGCGCGACTATTGCGCCCTACGCTCGGCCCCACGAATGCGGAAGGCCAAGATCATCTGCACCATGGGGCCGGCGTCCCGGGAAGAGCCGACCCTGAGCAGGCTGGTCGAGGCCGGGATGGACGTGGCCCGGCTGAATCTCTCCCACGGCACCCATGACGATCATGCGCGCGCCATCGTCGCCGTACGCAAGGCGGCGGAGAACGCCGGGCGGCCGGTGGCGCTCATGCTCGATCTGCAGGGGCCCAAGATCCGGGTGGGCAAGATCGAGGGCGGGAAGGTGCGGCTGGAAGCCGGGGCGGAGACCACCATCACGGTGGACCCGGCCATTCTCGGCACCGCGCTGCGGTTTTCCTGCTCGTACGAAGGTTTGCCCGAGGACGTGTCCATCGGCGATCCGGTCCTGATCAACGACGGCTCCATCCGCCTGGAGGTCGTCGCCGTGGAAGGAAAGGACGTCCGCTGCCGGGTGAAGGTCGGCGGAGTGCTCTCCGATCACAAGGGGATCAACCTGCCGGGAACGCCGGTCTCCATCCCGGCCATGACCCCGAAGGACATCGAGGACCTCAAGTTCGGTCTCGAGCACGAGATCGACTACGTGGCCATGAGCTTCGTGCGCAGCGCCGACGACATCCGGCTGATCAAGCGATACGCGCCCACCACGCCCGTGATCGCCAAGCTGGAGAAGCCGCAGGCGGTCGATCGCGTCGACGAGATCGCGCAACTCGCGGAAGGGGTGATGATCGCCCGCGGGGATCTGGGCGTGGAGATGCCCCTCGAGCGGGTGCCGCTGATCCAGAAGACTGCCATCGAGCGCACCAACTACTACGGCAAGGTGGCCATCGTCGCCACCCAGATGCTGGAGAGCATGATCGTGTCTCCACAGCCCACGCGCGCCGAGGTGAGCGACGTCGCCAACGCGGTGCTGGACGGCACGGACGCGGTGATGCTGTCGGCCGAGACCGCCACCGGCGCATATCCGGTGGAAGCGGTGAAAACGATGGCCGCCATCGTCGAGGAGGTGGAGCGCAGCGCGCGCTACCAGGCGCTCCCGAACCCGACGCAGGATCGGGGGGAGAGCACCTTCGCCACCGCGGTCGCCCGCGCCTGCGCGGCGGCGTCGCAGCAACTCGGCATCGGGACCATCTGCGTGTACACGCGCACCGGCGAGACGGCGCGGCAGATTGCCGAGTGGCGGCCGCAGGCGCGTATCGTCGCCTTCACCGCCAGCGACGTCGCCTACCAGCGGATGGCGCTCTACTGGGGCGTGACGGCGCGCCGGGTGAGGAAGCCGTTCGAGACCACCGACGAGCTGATCAGCACCATCGCCCAGACGCTGGTGGGCTCGGGCGAGGCGATGCGGGGAGAGGCCATCGTGATCGCCAGCGCGGTGCCGCCCAACCGGCCGACCTTCGGGGCGTCGATGATGCAGATTCACCGGCTTTGAAGCAGGGCCAGCTCCTCGCGGGCGAAGTCCGCCTGGTCGCACCCCTCGGACGCGGCCTTCTCCAGATACCGGCGGGCGCGGGCAACGTCGTCCTTCTCGTGCAGCCGGCCCAGGTAATACTGCGCTTCGCAGCGCTCGCCGGCGTCGCCGGCCGCCGCGAGCGCCGCTTCGTCCTTGACCTCGCCGAGACAGGCGCGGACCAGCGGGGCCGGCCATTCCCCCCGCGGCAGGGTCTTCGCGAATTCGCGCAGCTCGGCCCGGGCGGCGTCCTGGCGGCCCGCCCGGCGCTGCAGCAGGAACAGCTCGAGCCGGGCGACCGGATCGCTCGAGCGGCGCAGCAGCTCCTCGGCGCGGCCGGTCCGGTTGGCCCGCTCGAGCGCGCGCGCCCCGGTGACGAGGCCCATCGTGCCGGCCCGCGGAATCGATGTCTTGAGGTGCTGCCGCAGCTCGCGGGCCACTTCCCGCGTGATCTCACCGGAGAGATCCGG
>DATBZA010000183.1:0-33217 GCA_036513415.1 Myxococcales bacterium
GGATGGCCTCGACTCGCCGCCTCCACCGCGAGCCGTGCCAGCCGCGGGTGCACGGGCAGGAGCGCGCAGGCGCGGCCGACAGCGGTCACCTCGCCACGCCCGTCCAGCGCGCTTAGCCGGCGTAGCAATTCGCCCGCGGCCTGCAGAGCTCCGGGCGGGGGCGGGTCCAGCCACGGTAGCCGCTCTGGCTGAAGGCCGGCGGCCCGCAGCTCCAGGACCGTCCCTGCGAGATCGAGCCGCTCGATCTCGGGCGGAAGGTGCTCCGGCCTCGAATCCAGGTCGTGCCGCGTATAGAGGCGCACGGCGCGTCCCGGACCGAGGCGGCCGGCCCGACCTGCGCGCTGCGCAGCGGAAGCGCGGCTGATCTTCGCCACGTTGAGCGAGGGCAGGCCCGACCAGGGCGAATGCGATGCCACGCGCGCAAAGCCGCTGTCCACCACCGCGGTGACGCCGGGGACGGTGACGCTCGTCTCCGCGACGTTGGTGCTGAGGATGACTTTCCGTTGCCGGGCGGGAGCGAGGGCGAGGTCCTGGTCCGCGGCGGAGAGATCGCCATGCAGGGGAACGATCCGCAGATTCCGGTGAATGGCCAGATCGGCGCATGCCTCGGCCGCCTGCCGGATTTCCGCCGCGCCGGGAAGGAACACCAGCACGTCGCCCTCGGTACCCGGGGCCGTCAGGCGCCGGACCGCGGCCGCGACCTGATCGCCGAGCCGGCGGGTATCCGGAGCCGCCAGGTGGTCGATGTCCACCGGGAAGCGGCGGCCTTCGCTGCGGACGACCGGCGCTTTGAGGTGGTCGGCCACCGTGGCTGCATCCAACGTCGCGGACATGACGACCAGCTTGATGCGCGGGAGAAGCGGCTGCGCCAGCGCGAGCGCCAGATCGCCGGGCAGATGCCGCTCGTGGAACTCATCCAGCACGACCGCGCCGACGCCGCGGAGCTGCGGATCCGCGAGAAGGCGCCGGGCTAGGATTCCCTCGGTCACGTACCAGAGGCGCGTCCGCGGGGTGCCGCGCCGCTCGAAGCGGACCTGCCATCCCACCAGCTCCGGGTCGGCAAGCTCCTCGGCAACGCGCCTCGCGGCCGTGCGCGCGGCGATGCGGCGGGGCTCCAGCACGACGACTTCCCCTTCGACCGATTCGAGCAGTGCGGGCGGA
Source organism: Myxococcales bacterium (assembly GCA_036513415.1). Classification (GTDB taxonomy): domain Bacteria; phylum Myxococcota; class Myxococcia; order Myxococcales; family 40CM-4-68-19; genus 40CM-4-68-19. Next base: position 1,162 of record DATBZA010000183.1, read on the forward strand.
ACGCGCGTCGTCTTGCCGGCCCCTGGAGGCGCCTCCAGGACCACGGCGGCATGGGTCCGCAGCGCCTCGAGCACCTCGGGCACGACCGCGTCGATGGGGAGAGCGTCCTTCACGCCGGCGCACTATAAAGGCGCGCATGAAGAGCCTCCAGGACACTTACGCTCCCCATACCGCTTGCTTCGGGTGCGGTCCGGCGAATGCCAAGGGCCTGCAGCTCAAGAGCTTCGCGGAGGGCGAAGAGTGCGTCGCCGAGTACCGCGTCCAGAAGCATCACGAGGCTTTCGCCGGCGTGGTCAACGGCGGGATCATCGGCACGATGCTCGATTGTCACAGCAACTGGACGGCGACCTGGGCGCTCCTGCGAAGATCGGGGGCGAAGGTGCCGCCCTGCACGGTGACCGCCGACTTTCACGTGGTGCTCAAGCGGCCCACGCCCAGCGACGCGGTGCTCAAGTTGCGAGCGCGCGCCACCGAGCTGTCGGACGACCGGGCGGTCATCGACGCCACCTTGGAAGCGAACGGCAAGGTCTGCGCCACCTGCAAGGGAACCTTCGTGGCCGTGAAGGAAGGCCACCCCGCCTTCCACCGCTGGTGAGGGGCCGTGCGTCAGGAGCTCGCTGACGTATAGCGGCGGATGGAAACGATCCAGATCGCGCGGGCCACGCCGGCGAACAGGAGGCTGCCGGCCAGTGCGGCGATGGCGGTCTGCGGCGTGAGCTTCCCCAGCAAGGCCAGCGCCGGATAGGTCGTCATCAGCGCCAGCGGAAGCACGAAGGTGAAGATCACCGAGAGGACGCCGCGGAACACCGTGCTGGGCCAGCGCGCGACGTCGAAGACCGATTGGAACAGGTAGAGCAGGTTGTCGACGCGCACGGCGACGAAGGCGATCGACACCACCAGGATGGCGATCGAGTACAGCACCAGCACGGCGGCGCAGAGCATCGCCGCCGCGAGCAGCACGTGGATCAGGCCGGGTGGCCGCCCGATCCGCTGGAACGCGACCCCGAAGATCACCCCCGCGCCCAACAGATCGATCAGGCGCCAGGGTTCGATCTTCGAGAGCGAGACCAGGAGCTGCGCGTCGGCGGGCTTGAGCAGCACGAAATCGAGCGTGCCCTTCCGGACGTGCTCGATCACCTGCATGAGCGAGGGGCTGAGCGTCCCTTCCAGCACACCCTTGAGGGCCACGAACCATCCCAGCACGACCAGCATCTCCGCGAACGTCCAGCCGGCGACCTCCGGCCGCGTCCCGAACAGGACCAGCAGCGGAAAGAGGGTCACTGCAATCCAGAGCAGCGCCAGCGCCCCTTGCACGGCGAACTCGAGCCGGTACTGCAGCGCCATCGCGATCGAGGCGCGGAGCTGCGCGCGCACCACCCGGACCGCGCGAATCATCCGCCGTACGCCGCGTAGTGGCGGATGCCCGACCGCCAGGCGACCTTCGTCACCAGCAGGAAGACCAGCACGTACGCCCACTGCGCGGCGAGCAGCTCCAGCGCTTCGACCCGGGACCAGCGTCCGAGCATCAGCTCGACCGGAAACGAGAGCTGGAACCGGAACGGGAGCACGGCGGCCAGCTTGCGGAGCGCGCCGGGGAAGAGGTCCAGCGGAACCAGATACCCGGAGAGGACGTTGGAGAAGCCCAGCCAGGCGTCGAACAGCGAGGCAGCGCTCTCGAACCGCAGCGCGAGGGTCCCGATCATCGCCTGGACGAGAAAATAGATCAGCCAGGCGCCGAGCAGGGCGGGAACGAGCAGCATCCAGGAAAACCAGTCGTGGGACATCTCCGGGCGCCCGACGTAGAGCAGGATGGCGATCACCGGGATCGCCACCACGCCCCGGAGGGGAAGGGCGGCAAGGTTGTCGGCGGACCACTGCAACAGAGGGTGGATCGGGCGCAGCAAGCGCAGCCCCAGCGTGCCCTGGCGGATCTCCATCGTCATCGCCCACACCACCCAGGCGCCGGTGATCAGCCGGACCAGCAGCGCGGCCAGGTAATAGGCGGCGAACCCCTCCTGAGAGTAGTTCCCCACGGGCCCGGACCGCGCGGCCGCTGCCCAGATCGCGAGCATCACCAGCGGCATGTTGGTGGAGAACATCCAGATGAGGAATTCGGCCCGGTATGCGACCGCCTCGGCGAAGCCGGTGCGCAGGAGCTGCGGGTACAGCCGCAGGACCCGGGTCACGCTGCGCGCCCCTGCGCGAAGAGGTCGCGCATCACGTCCTCGAGCGGCGGATCCTCGACGGTGAGATCGGTGAGCGGAAGCGAGGAGAGGGCGCGCGCGACGGCCGCTTGCAAGGCGCTCTGCGAAACGTGGACGATGGCCTCGGCGTCCCCGTGCTCGATCACCGATCCCAGGGCCTCCAGGTCGCGCCGCTCCACGGGTCGGGAGAACCGCAGCAGCATGCGCCTGTCGGGCCGCACCCGCCGGATCAGCTCGGCCAGCCCTCCGTCGTAGATCAGCCGGCCCTTGTCGATCACCATCACCCGCGGGCAGAGCGCGGCGACGTCCTCCATGTAGTGCGAGGTCAGGAGCACGGTGGCGCCGAAGCGCTCGTTGTAAGCGCGCACGAAACCCCGGACGGTGGCCTGCATCGAGACGTCCAGTCCGATAGTGGGCTCGTCGAGGAAAAGGACCTTCGGGCGGTGGAGCAGGGCCACGGCCAGCTCGCACTTCATCCTCTCGCCCAGCGAGAGCTGCCGGGTGGGCTTGCCGAGGAGCGGTCCGAGGTCGAGCAGCTCCGAGAGCTCCGCGACGGTCGCATCGTATTGCTTGCGCGGGATGTCGTAGATGGCGCGGTTGAGCAGGAAGGTCTCGGAGGGCGGCAGGTCCCAGAGGAGCTGCTGCTTCTGGCCCATCACCAGCGTGATCTGCTCGAGGAAACCGCGCGCGCGCTCTTTCGGGGTGAAGCCGGCGACTGCCACCCGGCCCCCGGTCGGGTGTAAAAGGCCCGACAGCACTTTCAGCGTGGTGGTCTTGCCCGCGCCGTTGGGACCGAGAAACCCGACGCGCTCTCCAGCGGCGATCGAGAACGTGACCTCCTCGACCGCCTTCACGTCCTCGTAAGCCCGGTGGAAGAGCGAGCGCAGGGCGGCCGAGACCCCCGGCGGGCGCCGATGCACCCGGTACCACTTGCGCAGACGTTCGACCTCGATCATGGCGGCACAACCTATAACCGAATCCCGCCGCCGCGGCTCCGTCCTGGAAACGCGTATGATCAGCGGGCTGGCGAATGACCTCGCTGCCAAGTAGGCTCGCGCTCCTACCTGTTTGCGGCGTGCTGACGCCGCCGGCGCGCAGGTGGGGCTGCGGCTTCGGACATGCAAAAAACCGCGTGCCGCCGGCTGCCCGCGCGACGCGACCTGGTGGTGCGAGCGAGTGTCGCGCGAGCGCGTTTGTGATCTGTGTCCCCTCACTCATTCGATCAATGCGGGGCGCGGAGGGGACCAGCGTACTGGGCGACCGCGCGCAGATAGCCGACGGGGTGCGTGGCCCTCGCGCCGACGCATCAGAAAGCACACGACGCGCAGTATGCGCCGCCCCGTGTCTCTCGCTTCACGTGAAGTGCTTCGCCAGCGGGCTCGCTTTCTGCGTGGCGGCGCAGGGCCATGCAGCCCGGCGGCGTCTCAGCGAACGATACCCAAGAGCGCTACTCTGGGCGCGGAGGGATCCTGCGTGGCGGCGCAGGGCCATGCAGCCCGGCGCCGTCTCAGCGAACGATACTAGAAGCGCCCAGCCTAGACGCGGAAACGGCCCACCACTTCCTGGACCCGCTGGGAGAGGTCCTTGAGCGTCGAAGCCGCCTGGGTGGTGGTCTCCAGGCGCCGCATCGTCTCGTCCATCATCCGCGTCTGATCGGTCACGGCGCTGAAGATCTGCGTGATGCCCGCGTTCTGCTGCGAGACCGCCGCAGCGATCTGCCGCACCGCCGAGGAGTTGTCCTTGACGATGTTCGACAGCTCCCTGAGGTTTTCCCCGGACTGCTTGACTTGCAGCAACCCGCCCTCGATCTTCTGCGACCCGCGCTCGGTGATGCTCACCGCCACGCGGATGGCCCCGCCGATGTCCTCGAGGATCTCGCGGACCCGGTTGGTCGCCTGGATCGACTGGTCGGCCAGCGACCGGATCTCGCGGGCCACCACCGCGAAGCCCTTTCCGTGCTCGCCCGACCGCACCGCTTCGATGGCGGCGTTGAGGGCCAGCATGTTCGACTGGTCCGCCAGGTCCTTGACCGTCTGGGTGATGCCGCCGATCTGCTGGGTGCGCTCCGAGAGCTGCGCGATCTTTTGCGCGATCTCGTCCACCTGCGAGCGGATGTCGGTCAGGCCGCCCAGCGACTGCTCGATGGCTGCCTCGCCTTGCGAGGAGACCTGGTCCGCCTTCTCGGTCAGCTTGAGCACGGTCTCCGCTTTCTGGGCCGCCAGCAGCGACGTCTGCTTGATCTCCTGCGCGGTGACCTGCGTCTCCTGGAGAGCGGTGGCCTGGCGGGTGATGGTCTGGCTCTGGTCGTTGGTGCTCTGGCTCAGCTCGCCGCCGGCGTTGCTGAGGAGCTGCACCGATTCCTGCAGCGCGCGCAGCACCTCCTTCATCTTCTCCACCATCTGGGTGAAGGCGGCCGCCAGCTCGCCCACCTCGTCGTTCGAGGTGACCTCGACCGCTTGAGTGAGGTCGCCGTCGACGATCCGTTTGGCGGCGTGGGTCAGGTTGCGCAAGGGCGCGACGAAGCGGGCCACCACCCAGAGGGAGATGAACGCCGCCAGGACCAGGGCGGCGAGCGTGATGGCGACCAGCAGCTTTTGCGCCTGCAGCACCATGGCGTTCCCGGCCGCGGGATCGAGGCCGACGTGGACGCTGGCCCCGGTGATCACCGCCGCCGGCACGTCGATGTAGGAGACGCCGTCGACGACGAGGTCCTGGATCTTCTCCGCCTCGCGCAACACCGACGTGGCCTGCGAGGGCGCCCGTCCCTCGAAGGTGTGCGCCAGGATCGCGCCGTTCGGGCCCACCACCTCCACGTACGCGAGGGCCGCCTCCTTCTTGACCGACGCGATCGTCGCGCCCACGGCGCTGTCGGGCATCTCCACCAGCGCGGAAGCCAGGGTCGCGGAGATGGCCTTGCCGCGCGAGATCGCCTCCTGCTTGAGGACGCTGCGGAAGTAGAGGTAGTTGCTCACTCCGGTGGCCAGCGCCAGCGAAACCAGCGCCACCACCACCAGGGCGGAAACCTTGATCTGCAGCGGCCAGCCGCGGCGCGATGCACTGTTTTCCGGGTTCACGTTCGTCTCTCCTTGCAAAGCTCGAGAATGGCGGGGCCGATGCTCTCCAGCGGGAGGAGCCCCCGGGACGCGCCGCAGGCGTGCGCCGCCTGCGGCATGCCGAAGACGACGGAGCTCTGCTCGTCCTGGGCGTACGTCGCTCCGCCGGCGCGCTTGAGCTCGAGCAGGCCCTGGGCGCCGTCGTCGCCCATGCCGGTCAGCACGAACCCGGCGGCGCGCGAGCCGTACGCGCGCGCCAGCGAAACGAGCAGCTTGTTGCCCGAGGGGCAGTGCAGGCCGATAGAGCGCGGCGTGTGCATGTGCCCCTCCCGGTCCAGCTCCAGATCACAGCCGTCCGGCGCCAGGTAGACGCGGCCTGCCGCGGGCAGCTCACCCTCCTGGGCGACCACGACGCGCAAGGTGCAGACGCTGGCGAACCAGCGGACCAACCCGGACGTGAACCCGCTGGCGATGTGTTGCGCGAGCAGCAGCGGGATCGGGAGCTCGCGCGGGAGCGCGCCGAGCACGTGCGCGAGCGCAGGGGGGCCGCCGGTGGAGGCGACCAGGCCGACGACGTCCACGTGCGCTCCATGAACGACGGCAGGGCGGGGCGGGCTGGAATTCCTACGGTGCCGGCGCACGACGGGCACCTCTGCCATCAGCCGCACCGACTCCGCGACCCGCCGCGCCCAGCGGCGCATCTCGTCCGGACCGCCTTCGGGCTTGGCGATCAGCTCCAGCGCGCCCGCCGCCATCGCCTTGAACGACAGCTCGAGCTGCCGGTGCTGCCGGACCGAGCTGATCACCAGCACGCGGGCGGGCGCGTCCGCCATGATGGCGGCGGTCGCGCCCAGGCCGTCCAGCCGCGGCATGTTGACGTCCATGGTGATGACGTCGGGCCGCAGGGCGCGGGCCTTCTCCACCGCCTCCATTCCGTCGGCGGCCTGGCCGACGATGGAGAGGTGCGGATCCTCGCTGAGCAGGGCGCAGAGCGCGGTGCGCAGGGTCGTGGAGTCGTCGGCGACCAGCACGCGGATGGGCTTGCGGGTCATGCGGCCCCCTTGCGGCGCGCAATCACGGAGCCCACCTCGGAGAGCAACCGGCCGGAGACGCAGTCCTTCTTGGTGAGGAACCCGTCTGCTCCCACGGCCAGGCCGCGTTGCCGATCGTTCTCCGAGTCGCGCGCGGAGACGAGCAGGATGGGCATGGAGTCCGTCTCCGCCCGCTGCCGCACTGCCGCCGTCAGCTCGTAGCCGTCCATCTCGTCCATGCCGATGTCGCAGACCATGACGTCGTAGGCGCTGTGCCGGAGCTGCTCGATCGCCTGGCGCGCGTTGGAGGCGGTGTGCACCAGGTAGCCGCCCGTCTCCAGGGCGGTGCGGTGCAGCGCGCGGGCGGTGAGGGAGTCGTCCACCACCAGCGCGCGGCGGGTGCTCGTCAGGCCCGTGTCAGCGCGCCGCTCGGCGCCGACGATGAAATCCGGGCGCAGGATGAGGACCAGCTCGCCGCGCGCGAGCGTGGCCGCTCCCTGGTAGGCGGCGAGCTCGCGGATCTCGACCGGCAAGGGCCGGATCACCAGCTCCCGGTCACCCAGCACTTCGTCGACGCTGAGCGCCATCGTGCGCCCTTGCGATTGCAGGATCAGCAGCGGTTGCCCCTCCGCGGGGACCTCGGGCTGGCGCAGGCCGACCAGGGCGCCGAGGTCCTGCACGGGGATCAGCTGCTCGCGATGTTCGATCTGCACCCGCGCGCGCCCCACCCGGAGGTCCTTGCTCCGCGCTCCGCGCGAGGACTCCACGGCCACCATCGGAAGCCCGAGCTGGTGCTCTCCGCAGCGGACCACCAGCACCGGGGAGCTGCCCAGGTCGGCGGGCAGCGTGAGGACGAACCGGGCGCTCTGACCCGCGACGCTCTGGACCTCCACCTGCCCCTGGAGCGCCTGGATCTGGTTGCGCACGACGTCCAGGCCCACGCCGCGCCCGGAGTACTCCGTCGCCTCGGCCTTGGTGGAGAAGCCGGGGCGGAAGATCAACTGATGGAGCTGCTGGGTGGACATGTTCGCCAGCTCTTCCGGGGGCACCAGCGCGCGGCGAAGGGCGGCCTCCCGGATCTGCTCCAGATCCAGCCCGGCTCCGTCGTCGCTCACCTCGATGAACAGCATGTTGCCCTGCTGCTCCACGCGGATGGCGAGCGCGCCCTCGGGGTGCTTGCCCCGGGCCTCGCGCACCTCGGGCAACTCCAGGCCGTGATCCACCGCGTTGCGGACCAGGTGGACCAGCGGGCCGCGCAATTGCTCGAGCACGCGCCGGTCCAGCGACACCTCCGCGCCGACCACGGCGAGCTTCGCCTGCTTGCCCGTCGCCTTGCAGATGTCGCGGACCGCCCGGCGCAGGGGCTCGATCACGGTGCGCATCGGCATGGTGGAGATGGACTTGAGGCCGTCTTCCATCGACGCGACGATGTCCGCGGCCTCCTCGCCGTCGGCGCCGAGGGCGCGGCGGATCCCCAGCAGCACCGACCGCGCCTCCGCGGTCTCCGCCTGGATCCCCAGCCGATCGAGCTGCTGCAGCGCCTTGTCGATGTCCCTGCGGCGCTCCTCGAGGCGGAGGCGCACTTCGCGCAGGCGCTCCACCTCGTGCAGCAACGCGATCACTTGCCGGGTGGTCACGCGCCAGCTGTCCGCTTGCGCATCCTCGGCGGGGGCCGGAACCGGGGCCGGAGTCGGCGCCACCGCGGGCTCCGGCTCCGGCGCGCGCGCGACGCTGGCGGCCAGCGTCTCCGCGGCAGTGGGTCCCTTTCCGTTCTTCTTCCTCCTGCTCTTCCCGGCCGCCGGCACGGGCGCGTCCGGTTTCACCGTCTCGAGCAGCGCCACGCTGGGGGCGAGGTCCGGCAACGGGCCCTTGGCTGCGGTCGCGCGCAAGTGCGCCATCCAGACATCGAGCGACTTGAGCACGGCGTCGGAGAGCCGGGCGGGAAGGGGTTTCGACGAGCCGCGCAAGGGGAGGACGACGTCTTCCATCCGGTGCGCGAAGTCCGCCAGCGCTTCCAGGCCGAGCGTCGCCGCACTGCCCTTCAGCGTGTGCAGCCCCCGCGCGAGCTCGTCGAAGGAGGCGCCCTGCGCCGGGGCCTTCTCCAGCTCCATCATGCTGCGGGCGACCCGCTCGTAGATCTCCTGCGCTTCGTCCACGAAGCCCGCCAGAAGTTGCTCGAGAAGCGGGTCCATCATCGCTTCTCCTGCCCCTGGCGGCGGTCCATCAGGCGGAGAAGATCGAGCAGGCTGACCTGGCGCGCGCCCGCGAGCGTGATCTCGCACGTCGCCCCGGTCGAGCGCGCGCGCGCCTCCGCGACCTGCGCGTGCGGCAGGCCGCTGGGCTTGGGGATCCGCTCGCAGTCCAACGCCACCAGCCGGCCGAAGCCCGGATCGACCACCAGCAGCACCGCCGGGTCCTCGCGCCAGCCGCGGCCCCCGAGCAGCGAGGCCAGCGAAAGGGCGGTGACGATCTGCCCCTGGAAGCGGAGGATGCCGATGACGTGGGGCGGCGAGAGCGGCACCGGCGTCACCATCTTCAGCGGCACAGCTGCGCGCAGCGTGTCGAGAGGGAGCGCGTAGGTCTCTTCGCCCACCGGGAACTCCGCCACCCAGAGGAGGTTCTCGTCCTCGGCCTCGGCAGGCTTCTCCCGGATGCGCTGCGCGCGCCGCGCCAACAGCTCGTTCAGCTCCGGAGCGAATCCGCCGGGATCGCGCGGCTGGACCTTCACTCGAAGCCTCCGCGGCCGGAGCGGAGGAAGGTCTGCGCCGAGTCGCGGTAGAAGCTCACCGGCAAGGGCTCAGGCCCCGGGAGCAGTTCGTCCACGGCCAGCTTGTCGGTGCGCTTGAGCACCTCGCGCATCAGCGAGGTTGCGGCGCCCTTCTCGCCCATGCGCACGTGCAGGAGCGCGCGCTCGAGGATGCCGGGCACGTAGTCGGGGACCTGTCGGGCCAGATCGTTCAGCTCCTGCTCCGCCCGCTTCTTCTCGCCGCGCTCGATGTGCACCAAGGCGCGCAGGTGCAGCGCCACGGGTTCCGGGGGGCGGACACGCGGCACGAAGGGTGGAAGCGGATCCGGCGCCACACGGACGGCGGCGGTCCTCGGCGCCGGCCTGGCGTCCTCGAGCCGATAGATCTGCAGCTCGGCGGTTCCGGCGCGGACCACGCCCGAGGGCGGTTCGGAGATGTCCATCGAGCCGAAGAGCAGCGCGCCGCCGGGTGCCAGCGCGCGCGAGAGATGTCGGGCCACCGTGCGCACGGCTTCCGGCGAGAAGTACACCAGCACGTTGCGGCAGAGGATGAGATCGAACCGCCCCGGCGGTTCATCGAGCAGGTTGTGCTCCGCGAACCGGGTCACCGCGCGGACCGTGTCGTCGATGCGCACGCGGTCGCTTCCGGCGTCCTTGAAGATGGGGTGCAGCATCGGTCCGGACGGGCGGCGAGACCAGGCCCCGTACTCGCCCTTCCGCGCGGCAGCGAGATTGCGCTCGAGAAGGTCGGTGCCGAGCACCTCGACGGTGACGCTGCGGGGCCAGGGGAGCAGATCGAGGAGGCAGGCAGCGACGGAGTACGCCTCCTCGCCGGTTGCGCAGCCCGCGCTCCAGGCATGGATCGAAGCGCGGCCGGCCTCGAGCACCTCGGGCAAAAATCGAGTCGCCAGCCAGCGGAAGTGCTCCGGATGACGGAAGAAATAGGTCTCGCCCACCGAGACTGCCTGGCAAAGCGCGTGCACCACGGGAAGGTCGCGCCGGGCGGCACGCTGCAGGACCTCGTCGGGTGCGCCCAGTCCGGCCGCCGCGCGCCGGACGGCTTCGGGCAGGATGGCGTCGCGCGAGAAACCGGTCCACTCCGCCGCATAGGAGATCAGCTCGTCCAGGACGTGGTCGTCGTACCGCCTCATCGCGCCGCCTCGGCGCGCAGGCCGGCGGCGAGCTTGCGCAGCAGCTCGCGGGAAAGGAGCGCGCGTGGGTCGATGAGCAGCAACGCCCCGCGCGCCGTCTTCGCCACGCCCAGCAGGGCATCCTGGAGCGCTCCGTGCTGCGAGCCGCCCAGGCGCTCGCGGGGGATGAAGTCGGCGGCGGCAAGCTCCTCGGGATCGCGGACCTCGTCCACGCACAGGGCCATCCGAGCGCCCTCGCGCTCCACCACCACCAGCTTGCGCTCGACGAGCGGCTGCGCGTGCTCCACGCCCAGCCGGCGCGCCAGATCGAGGACCGCCACCGGCTCGCCGTGCAGCTCGATCATCTCGGTCAGGTACGAGGGGCCCAACGCCAGCGGCTGGGTGGCCGTCTGATGCAAGACGTTTTGAACGCTGTCCAGGGGCAGCCCGAGCTCGATCTTTCCGACGGTGACGAAGAGGGCCGCGACGTTCCCTACGCGTGCCGCGGCCCTGGCGTCTTCGAGCACCCGCTCGACCAACGGCAACAGCTCCTGGGCCCGGATGGGCTTGGGCAAGTAGGCCTTGGCGCCGTTCCGGAGACAGGCTTCGGCGCGGAGCTTCTCGCTGGAGATGATGATCACGGGGATGCGCCGGTGGCTCGGATCGTCCTGCAGGTGCGCGAGCACCTCGTCGCCGTCCATCTCCGGCATCGAGAGATCGAGCAGGATGGCCGCGGGGTCGATCTGCTGCACTTTAGCCAGCGCTTCGCGGCCGTTCACCGCGGTGCTGATGGCGTAGTGCCCCGAGAGCGCCGCCTTCTGGAATGCGAGCACCGCTTCCGAGTCGTCGACGAGCAGGAGGTGTGGGAGGCTCACACGCCCGACCCCGGGAAGCGGAGGACAGGGCTGTGGTGGGTGATCAACGCGGTGCGCGGCAACGTAAACCCCTCCCCAGCCGGTCGCAGGACGCGGTCATTCTGCGCGACAAGGATGGGGTCCACAAACTTCCGGATCTGCTCAGATCTACGGAATCAGGACGATTTTCCCTACAACCCAATCGCTTGCCAGATCCTCGTGCGCGCGGGCGGCCTCGGCCAGCGGATACCTCTTCGCCACCACCGGGCGAAGCTCGCCGCGCTCGAAGCGGGGAAGGGCCCGGGCGGAGAAGTCCGCCACCAGCTTCGCCTTCTGCTCCGGGCTGCGGCTGCGGAGCGTGGAGCCGAGGACGGTGAGGCGCTGTCTCAACAGCGTGTTGAGGTCCAGCACTCCCTTGCCGCCCGAGAGGGTGGACATGCAGCAGAGCCGGCCGTGGAGGCCGAGCGCGCCGATGTTCGCCTCGAGATAGGCGGCGCCCACCAGGTCGAAGATGATGTCGGCGCCCCTGCCGCCGGACGCGGCCAGGACGGCTTCCGCCAGGCGCGTCGGGACTTCATGGCGCGCGAGCAGGTGCGTTGCTCCCAGCGCGCGGCAGGCCTCGTGCTTTGCCTGCGAGGCCGTGGCGAGGATCACGCTCGCCACCCCACGGCAGAGTTGAAGCGCGGCAGTGCCCACTCCGCTTCCCGCCGCATGGATCACCACCACATGCCCGGGCTGGAGCGCGCCAAGCTTCATCAGATTGAGCCAGGAAGTCAGGAACGCCTCGGGAATGGCGGCGGCTTCCTCGAAGGAGAGGTTCTCCGGAATCGGCATCGCCTGGGCAGCCGGCACGCGGACCTTCTCCGCGTAGCCTCCCCCTGCCAGCAGCCCCATCACCCGGTCGCCGCGCTGGTACGGACCCGAGGCGAGCTCGACCTCTCCGGCCACCTCGAGACCGATGATCCCCGGCTCCCCCGGAGGTGGCGGGTACCGGCCGAGCCGCTGCACGAGGTCGGCCCGGTTCACGCCGGCCGCCCGCACGCGCACGATCAGGTCGCCTTCGCGTGGCTTGGGATCGGGAACCTCGCCGAGCTGGAGCACCTCGGGGCCGCCGGGCTGTTTGACGACGATGGCGCGCATGCCGCTGTCTATCATATGAACCGTGCGCCCATGCCTGTCCTGCGCATCGCCGACGATCGACAGCGCGAGCTGATCCTCCTGCGCCCGCCGCGGCGGATCGTCTCGCTGGTGCCGAGCGATACGCTCAACGTGGTCGCCTTGGGCGCCGGGGACCGGCTGGTCGGGCGGACCCGGTACTGCGACGGTCCGGAGTCGGTCGCGGTGATCGGCGGGACCAAGGACGTCGAGGTCGAGGCCGTCGTCCGGCTGCTCCCCGATCTGATCCTCGGCAACCAGGAGGAGAACTCGCGGCCGCACCTGGAGGAGCTCGCCAGGCTCGGGCTGCCGCTCTTCGTCGCCTTTCCCAGGACCGTGGCCGAAGGGCTCTCGCACCTGGCGCGGCTGGGAAAGATCCTCGAGTCAGATGGGCGGGACCTCGTCCGCCGCGGGTACACGGCGCTCCGCGAGGCGGAGGCTGCGCTGAAACAGCAGCGGCCCCTGCGCGCGTTCGTGCCGATCTGGATGGATCCGCTGATGACCGTCAACGGTCAGACCTACATGAGCGACGCGCTTCGTCTCGGCGGCGGCGAGAACTTCTTCGCCGGCCGCCAGCGCATGTATCCCCTGGCCGCGGATCTCGGGCAGGCAGTGCCGCGGCCGGCGGGCACGCGCGATACCCGCTACCCGCGCATCGCGCTGGAGGAAGTGGTGCGGAGCGCGCCGGAGATCGTGCTGCTCCCCGACGAGCCGCACCCGTTTTCCGAGGCGGACGCCGAAGTGTTCCGCCGGGCGCTGCCGGCCGGCGTTCGCGTGGTCCGCTGCGGCGGCAGGGACTTCTCCTGGTACGGGGCCCAGAGCGTCGAGGGCGTCCCGCGGCTGCGGGCGCTGATCGACTCGTTGCGATGAAGCGGGCCGTCCTGGTCATCGCGTTCCTGTCCGCGCCGGCCTTCGCCTACAACGAGGCGGTCCACGCGTTCATCACGCGCCGCGCGCTCCCGGACGACACGCGGGTCGCGTCTCCGACCCAGGCGGACCTGGACGCGTTTCGCGGGCTGTTCTGGCGGACGGCCTCGGCGCACGCGGAGTTCGTCCACCGGTTCCCGACGCCGGATTCGTTCAGCGCCTGGGAGTTCAAGGAATTCCTCATGCTGGACCCCGCCGCCCGCGTGCATGGGTTCGACCATTCGCCGGACGATGCCGCCGCGACCCGCGGGGAGCTGTTGCAGCGGGCCAGCCGCTGGCCCGACGACGACGAGCGCAACCGGCGCAGGTATCTGCGCGACGCGCGCACGCACGAGGTGGCCCGGGACGCGGACGGCTCGCCGTTGCCCTACGATCCCGCCACGCTGGATTTCGGAAGCCTGAGCGGGACCACCAGCCAGGGACACGCGCACTATGGCCTGGTCGAGGGTCCGCTCAGCGACGACCCCGAAGTGCTGGAGAAGGAGCCGTGGCGTTTCGCCATTCCGCCCACCGCGCATGCAACGGGCGCCGAGCTGGTGCAGATCTATACCGACCTCGCCGCGCTGGCGGCTGCCAGCGGGTTGCCGTCCGCCGCGTGGCTGCAGGCGGCCTTCGCCGGAGCGGCGTTCCACCATCTGCAGGACGTCTGCAACCAGATCCACACCGTGCAGGTGGGCATCCACGAGTTCCTCCAGACCGCCTTCCTGCAATCGAAGCTGCGGGATCTGCGAACCCTGGGCGGGCTGTTCGGCGATCGTCGATCGCTCAGGCAGGTCGGGCTGCGCCTGATCGCGAACCACCACCTGCTGTCGGAGGATCTGTTCGCGAAGCACCTCGGGGAGGTGCAGCTCGACCTGGACGAGCCCGATCCCCAGATCGCGGCCGCGCCGGACCTGGCGCGCGCCATCATCGAGCGCTCCAGCCGCGAGGCCCCGGAGGTCTACCGCCTCGCCTGGCGGTTCTCGGCGAAGACGCTGCGGGATGGAGTCGCGGGACACGAGTACAACGGCGCCAAGGGAGACGATCCGGACGCGTACGTGGAGCATACGCCGGAGGCGCAGGAGGCGATCCGCCGGTTCTACGCGCTCGAAGCCCGCGGGCTGCGCCGCGCGGTCACTGCGCTGCGGGAGTGGCAGCGCCGGTTCCCGGGTCCGCCGCACGATCCGGTCCCGCAGCTGCTCGCGTACCACTCCCGGGCGGCGGAGCGCCGGGCGGCGTACAAGCCGGCGGCGGCGGAGCACCCTGGCATCGCCTGGGGTTACCCGGCCGCGGCAGCGGGGCTGCTCGGCGCCTGCGTCCTGATCGTCCGGCGCGCGAGGAGGCGCTGAGTCCCGGGGGCGGCAGCGCTCAGCGCCGCCGGTTCTTCTTCTTGTTCTGGCGCTCCTTCTTCCGCTTCTCGCGCAGGCGCCGCTTCTCCTCGTCGCTGATCACGCGCGCGGGTTGTGCCCCCATCCCCATCAGGCGGGCGCGAGCCATCGCGGCGGAGTGCGATCCCTTGCCGCCCGCCGCGGGCAACGCGCCGGCGCCGAGGTCCTTCGGCAGCCCGAAGAGCTTCGCCATGTCTTCCGGCGCCATTCCCTTCAGCTGGTTGAGCTGCGCGAGCTGCCGGAACCCGGGCAGCCTCTGGAGAAGGTTCATCCCCGGCGCCCCGGGACCGCCCCCGAGCTGTCGCATCACCTTCTGCATGCCGAAGAAGCGCTCGAGCAGCCCGCGCACGTGCTCCTTCTTCTGGCCCGAGCCTCGCGCGATGCGCTCGATCCGCTCGTCTCCGATCACCGAGGGGTTCTTCCGCTCGGTCGCGGTCATCGAGGAGATGATGGCCTCGACCCGGTGCAGCTCCTTGTCGTCGAAAGTGACGCCTTCGGGCAGCTCTCCGAAGAGCGGGAATTTTTCGAGCAGGTCGTTGACGCTGCCCATCTTCTTGACCAGCTTGATCTGCTCGACGAAGTCGTGGAGGTCGAAGTTGCCGGTGAGGATCTTCTCCGCGTCCTCCTCCGCCTTCTTCTCGTCGACGACGCCTTCGAAGTCCTTCATCAGGCCGACGATGTCGCCGAAGCCGAGGATGCGGGACGCGATCCCTTCCGGACGGAATTCCTCCAGCTTGTCCATCGCCTCGCCCATGCCGATGAACTTGATGGGCTTTCCGGTGACCTCCTTGATGGAGAGCGCGGCGCCCCCGCGGGCGTCGCCATCCAGCTTGGTGAGCACGAATCCGGAGAGGCCCAGGCGGCGATCGAACTCGGCCGCGGTCTTCACGGCGTCCTGGCCGATCATCGCGTCGGCAACCAGCAGGATGTTCTCCGGCTCGACCCGGGCCTTCAGCTGCTCCAGCTCGCTCATCATCTCTTCGTCGATGGCGAGGCGGCCGGCCGTGTCGTACAGCACGACGTCGCGGTTCTTCTGGCCGGCCCAGGCGAGCGCGTGCTGGGCCATGTCGGGCGGCTTGACGTTCTCCTCGTGGAAGACGGGGATCTCGAGGCGGTCGCCAAGCTGCTTCAGCTGCTCCACCGCGGCGGGCCGGTAGATGTCGGCCGCCACCAGCAGCGGCTTCTTGCCGCGCTTGAGAAGCAGGCCAGCGAGCTTGGCCACTGTGGTAGTCTTTCCGGAGCCCTGCAGGCCCACCATCATGATCCCGGAGGGCCGCTCGCCTTTCTGCGTGAGGACGAGCGAAGTGTCTACCGGACCCATGAGCGCTTCCAGCTCGTCGTGGCAAATCTTGATGAAATGATCGCCCGGCGCGGCTTGCAGCTTCTTGCCTTTCCGGTCGGTGATGGCCGTCGCCACGACCTCGCCGACCGCTTTCTCCTTCACCCGGGCGAGGAAGCGCTTGGCGACGTTGAACTCGACGTCGGCCTCCAGCAGCGCGACTCGGATGTCGCGCAAGGCGTCGTCGATGTTCGCTTCCGTCAACTCCGCCTTGCCAGTGAGCTTGTGTTTTGCGGCGCGGAAGCCCTTGGTGACTGCGTCCAGCATTCGGTGCTCCTCGAAAGAGGGCGGGTTTTAACATAGAGAGAAAGCCGTGGAGCACGCCCTCGCACAGTTCCTGGCGAAGTACACGTATCTGGCCATGGTGGCGCTGCTCACCGCGGCTGGCATGGGCGTGCCCATCTCCGAAGATCTGGTCCTCCTCCTGGCAGGCGCATTGTCGGGCCAGGGCATCACCCGGTTCTGGCCCACCCTCCTCGGAGGGTACCTGGGCGTCTTGCTCGGCGACGTGCTCATCCACCACTGGGGCAGAAAGCTCGGGCCGGCGGCTTATAACCACCCCCGCGTGCGAAAGCACATCTCGCCCGAGCGGGAGGAGAAGCTCTGCGCGCATTTCGCCCGGCACGGCTTTCTGACCGTCGTGGTCGGTCGTCACACGCCGATGTTGCGCGGGGTGGTCTTCTTCCTGGCAGGCGCCTCGGGAGTCCCGCTCTGGAAGTTCCTGCTCGCTGACGCCCTGTCAGCGGCGGTGACGGTGCCGCTGGTGGTCTCGCTGGGCTATTACTTCGGAGACCACCTCGATGAGGTCCGGCGCCTTCTCCACGGCTTCGAATGGGCGGCCGCCGCGGTCGTCCTGGTGGGCGTCGGAATCTGGTGGCTGGTGCGCCGGCGCATTCACGCGCGGCTGCGCCGTCCCGTGCCACCGGAAGGTCGGACCGTTTCCTAGGCAGCGAGCAGCAGCTCCACCGTGAAGGTCGTGCCACGGCCGACGGTGCTCTCCACCCGGATTCCTCCGCCGATCCGGGAGAGGATGTCGCGGCTGATCGCCAGCCCGAGCCCGGTGCCCACGCCCGCCGGCTTGGTGGTGAAGAAGGGGTCGAAGATGCGGGTCAGCGCTTCTGGAGCGATCCCTGCGCCGGTGTCGCTGACCTTGGCAAGGGCCCGTTCGCCCTCCACCGCGGTGACCACCTGCACCCGGTTGCGCTTCGGATCGCCGGGCGCGATCGCGTGCGCGGCGTTCACCAACAGGTTCAGGAAGACCTGCGAAACCTCGGTCAGCTGGCCCACCACCTGCGGGACCTGACCCAGCTCGGTGACGACGGTGGCGCGATGCTTGAGCTCGTGCTGTGCCATCCGCAGCGCCATCCGCACGGCGTCGTTCACGTCGAAGGCGCTCCCCTTGCCGTCGTTTCCGCGGGCGAAGATCCGCAGATCGCGCACGATCGTCATCGCCCGCTGCGAGCCCTCGAGCGCGTCCTCGATTCCGGAGCGCAAGGCGCGGGCGCGTGGGCCCTCCTCCAGCGCCGCCACGTCTTCCTTCGCCTGGTCGAGATTCGCCTGCACGTACGAGAGCGGCGTCGAGAGCTCATGGAGGATGCCCGCGGCGAGCACGCCCACCGTAGACAGCTTCTCCGCCTGGACCAGCTCGTGCTCCATCCGCTTCCGCTCGCTCAGATCGCGGCAGATGAGCTGGAGGAACCGACCCGCCCCATGGACGATCATGCTGGCCGAGATGCTGACCGGGAACCGGCCTCCGCCTGGGCTTGCGAGGTCGATCTCCGGCAGGGTCCCCTCGCCGGCCGTGGCGACGCGCGCGGCGAAATCGCGTCCGCGCTCCCTCTGGTCGTCGGGGTGGAGGTCGAGGAGGCAGCGCCCGATGAGGTCGCCCGGAGCACAGCGCGCGAGCTCGCCCGCTTTGCGGTTGGCGTCGAGGATGTCGAAGGTGGACGGATGCACTGCGAAGATGGCGTCGTTGGCGGAATCGATCGAGCGACGGTACCGCTCCTCGGAGTCGCGCAGTCCCTGCAGCGTCGTGCGCAGAGCGATCCGCATCGCATCGAACGCTCGCGAGAGGTCTCCGAGCTCGCCTGGCGCTCGATCCGGCACCGCGCGCGCGAAGTCCCAATCCGGCACACCGCGAGCGGCCTCGGTCAGCACCTCGAGCGGCCTCACCAACCTGCCGAGCACCAGCAGGGAGAACAGGAGGGCCGCGGCGCCGAGGACGAGCCCGGTGAGCAGGAGGCGGACCTTGAGGCCCTGGACCGAGGCAAACGCCTCGCGGTCATCCTCGGCGATCACGACCGACCAGGGAACGTCGCGGAGCTGGGCCCGAGCCGCGAGCCATTGGGTTGCGCCGGCCGCCACCATCGCCGTGGTTCCGGCGGAAGGGAGCGCCGACCTGGGCGCGCGCCCGAGCAGCCTCTCCGCGCGCGGGCTGGCCAGCAGCGGCTCATCCTCGCCGTCGAGGAGGGCCGCGACCGCAGCGGAGCCGAAGCGCGGGTCGTCGAGGAACCCCGCCAGCTTCGATGCGCCCAGCGGGATCTCGCCGAGCAGCGCTCCAACGGGCTTGCCCGAGAGATCGACAATGGGGTGGACCAGCACCGCCGAGGGTCCGGGTCGCCACGGCAAGGGCTGCCGCGAGATCTGCGGCCTCGCTTCGGCAAGCGCGCGCCGCACTGCTTCGTGCTCGAGGGGGAGACGGGCAGCGACCCGCTCCGCGTCGTACGGCTCGGTCCACAGCAGCGCTGACCGGCGGTCGACCATCGCCACCGGGCCGGTGAAGATCTCGGAACGGAAGAAGAGGTAGTGCAGCGTCTCGCGCTGCGGAATGGCAGCGCCGCGCGCGAGCGCATCGGCGCCGTTGGACGCGAGCCAGAGCGCGAGGCCGGGCTGTTCGGCCACCGCACCCAACCGCTCGCGCCCGAGAGCCAGCAGGCCGTCGAACCGCTGCGCGAGGGCCCGCGCCTCCTCGAGGCGCTCGGCGGCGACGCGTGCAGTGGTCTCGCGCAGGGCGGAGAGCGCCGCGTACGCGTACGCGAGCTCGAGGGCGGCGACGAAGACGAGGAGGAGGACCGTTCCCTCGGTACGCAGGCTGCGGAACCAGCGGGTGCTCATGGGCGGCGCGGCGAGAGGACCCATTCGATCTCGGTCCTGCCCTCCGGAAGCACCTCGATGTCTTTCGTGATCTCGCGCTCGCGAGGCCTCCAGAGCACGAGACGGCGGTGCCCTGGGGGCAGCTTGAGGGAGAAGCGCCCGTCCTCGTCGACGCTTGTGAAGGACGGGTTCCGCAGCACCAGCACCCAGGCAACCATCTCCAAGTGTACGTTGCAAAGGATCACCTGTGGGCCTGGCGCCTGAAACAGGAACGATCGGACGCCGTCGCCGAAGGTCCCGAGATCGAATGCCGGCGGCGAGGGCGAGAAGACGTTGTGGGCGGTCTCGTCCTGGTTGGCGAAGTCGACCGTCGTCCCCTGCAGCACGGGCAAGACTTGCGGGGAAAAGTGTAGATGGAGCTGCTTCATGGTGGCGCGGGCTTGCGGCGGCGCCGTCTCGTCGGGGAGGTCGTCCGCGTACACCACTGCGGGAACGGCCCTCTCGCCGACGATGCGCCCCCGCGCTTCTGCCTGTGCCTGGGCAGCGCGTGCGGCGAGCAGCAACGCGAGGGCCGCTGCGCGGGGCATCCTAGAAGGCCACGAAGAGCGACCCGACCGTCTCGGTGGTGTCCGCATGGGGCGTCTGGACGATGAGGTCGGCGGTCACGGCCACGTTCTGTTGCAGCGCCGCCCGCAAGGTCGCGACCAGTCTACGATCGGCCGCGATCTGCGCCGTCCAGCCCGCCTCGTAGCGACCGATGACCATGAGCCAGGGAAAAGGGCGGACGCTCGCGCCGACCAGGTACGCCCACGATGAGTCCTCGGGAGCGCTACCGGCCGCACGGTCTCCGCCAGCCCAGGCGCTCGCGAACGCCTCGATGCGGCCGGCGCGGAGATCCACATCGGCGCCCGCGCGCCAGCCGCCCGGGCGGGACTCCGGCCCGGACAGGGTCGCCCGGTAGAGGAACCCGCCGACGCGGAGCGAGGTCTCGTCGAGCGGAGCGATTGCTGGGGCGAGCCGCCCCGGCTCTCCGCTCTGATCGCCGGCCGCCGCGATGCCGCCGAACTTGTAAGAGACGCGTCCGTACCCGTCGGCCGCGAGTCCGCCCGTTGCCGGGCGCGCGGCGAGTCCCAGAGTGTATTGCAGGCCGCGCAGCGGCCCCGGGTCCGATCCGGCTCCGAAGATTTCGACCGCGGTCCGGGACGCGCTTAGCGCAAGTCCCGCGGGCCCGATCGCCTCGAACGGCAGGTATCCCTCGTAGCTCAGCTTGTGCGTGTAACGGGAGAACGGCACCACCGCGGCCTCGAGGTACCCGGCGCGGACGTTCAGCCACAGGCCCGCCAGGCGATCGAAGGACAACCACATCCGCTCGATCGCCGCGCCCTCCGGTCCGAAACCACCTGCTGCGAACCATGAGGCGCGCCGCCCCAGGTTGCCGGCGCTCAACAAGCCCAGGATCAGCGTCGTCTCTTCAGTCTTTTCCCTTCCGTGCTCCGCTCCGACGGAGGCGTACACGAGGCCGGCGAGCGGGGCGCTGTCCGGGATCGTGCCGGGGAGGAATGCGTTGGGGAAAAGCCCCTCCCACTCAGGAGCGCCGAGCTGGACGTCGGCGTCCTGCCGGCGCCCCTCTCCCGAAGGCATGCGGAAGCCGTTGGCCCGAAAGGCTTGCCCCTGGGAATTGAGCTGAGGCGGCAAGACGTGGCAGGTCGTGCACGCGGTCTGGTATCTCCGCGCGAACGCCGGGATGGCCAGCGCGCGGCCCCCGGTCGTGCAGATCACGATCGCGAGCGCGATCGCGCGCTTCGACACGTGCCCCCCCATGCCTGACGTCTCTTGGCGTTCTAGCCCGGCGCAATCGCGCGACAAAAAAAACTGCCGCGACATGGGTGCGGGATTACCCGGGGCCGGACTCGAACCGGCACGAGCTTTCGCTCAGAGCGTTTTAAGCGCTCCGCGTCTACCGTTCCGCCACCCGGGCACTCTTCGTCCGCGCAGTTTCCTGCCTCTGTGAGTCGGTTTCAAGCTGTGGCAGTTCGGGCGCGCTCGTCGGTCCAACTTTTTCGCATGCGGCCAGGTTGCGCGTAGAGGCTGACATGTCCGGCTTTTTCGTGGTCCTGGTGCGTCGTGTCCGCTATTTTTCCCGGTCCCATGGACTTCGATCGCGATTTCGGCATCAACCAGGTCTTCGTCGAGGATCAGTACGAGCGGTGGCGCAACAACCCCGCCGCCGTTTCCCCCGAGTGGCAGCAGTACTTCGCCCGCTTGCATGGGTTGCCTTCGCCCACCCCCGCGCCGTTCCAGTCGAGCGCCTGGTCCCAGCCGGCCGCCCCCGAGGTGGGGGGTGACGGCAACGGCCATGCTGCCCTGGCTCTGGTCGAGCCGGAGCGCCTCCGGGCGGAGGAGCTGCAGGAAAGGGTCGGCGAGCTGATCAACGGCTACCGCATCCGCGGCCATCTGTTCGCGAACCTGGATCCCTTGGGCCTGTTGCAGCCGCCGCCGGCGGAGCTCGATCTGCAGCATTTCGGGCTGTCGGAGGAGGATCTAGACAAGCCATTCGCCGCCGGAGACTTCGCGGCGGCCGCGGGCGGCGGGGAGCTCACGCTCCGGGACATCCTGGCGCGCCTCAAGCGCACCTACTGCCGCACCATCGGCGTCGAGTTCATGCACGGCGAGGACCCCGCCATCAAGCGCTGGCTGCAGGAGCGCATGGAGCGGGCGGGAAACGAGGCCAAGCTCTCGCGCGAGGAGAAGCTGCGCATCCTGGGCCGCCTCACCGACGCCGAGACGCTGGAGACGTTCCTCCACCGCAAGTACATCGGCAAGAAGCGGTTCTCGCTGGAAGGCGCCGAGAGCCTGATCCCGCTGCTCGACTGGCTGCTCGAGGAATTCGCGCGGCAGGGCGGCGAGGAGATCGTCGTGGGCATGGCCCACCGCGGCCGCCTCAACGTCCTCGTCAACGTCCTCGGCAAGCGCCCCGACGAGCTCTTCGCCGAGTTCGAGGACACCGAGATCGAGACGATGATGGGCCGGGGAGACGTGAAGTATCACCTCGGCTACTCCAGCGACCGCAAGCTGCCCGATGGACGGCGCCTGCACCTGTCGCTGGCGTTCAACCCCAGCCACCTGGAGATCGTCGATCCGGTGGTGGAAGGCCGCGTCCGCGCGAAGCAGGATCGCACGCTGAACTGGGAGGGCGCGCCGCGGCAGCGCGATCCGGACCGGCGCAAGGTGCTCCCCGTGCTGATCCACGGCGACGCCGCTTTCGCCGGGCAAGGCATCGTCGCCGAAGTGCTGAACCTCGCGAACCTCGAGGGCTACACCAGCGGCGGCACCATCCACGTCATCATCAACAATCAGGTCGGGTTCACCACCAATCCGGAGGACGCCCGCTCGACGCCGTACGCGACGGACATCGCCCGCGTGCTGCGCGCGCCCGTGTTCCACGTCAACGGCGAGGATCCGGAGGCAGTGGTCTGGGCGGTCCAGCTCGCCGTCGACTACCGGCAGCAGTTCCAGCAGGACGTGCTCATCGACCTGTACTCCTACCGGAAGTACGGCCACAACGAAGGCGACGAGCCCGCCTTCACGCAGCCGCGCATGTACGAGGTGATCCGGCAGAAGAGCCCGCCCCGCGAGGTCTACGCGCGCCGCCTGGCCGAGGAGGGCGTGGCGAGCGGCGGCGAGGCCGACGCGCTGATGCGCGAGCGGATGGAACGCCTGGACAAGGAGCTGGACCGCACGCGGAAGCAAGGCGCGAAGCGCTCCTCGTCGGCGATGGCCGGCCTGTGGTCGAAATATCGCGGCGGACCGGAGTCGGCCGCCCCTGACGTCCCGACCGCGGTGCCGGAAGCGAAGCTGCGCGAGCTCTTGCTGAAGCTCTCGCAGCTGCCGGAAGGCTTCATCCCGAACGAGAAGGTGGCGAAGCTGCTCGAGGCGAGGCGCAAGCTGGCCGAGGGCGACGCGACCGAGCCGTTCGACTGGGGCACCGGGGAGCACCTCGCCTTCGCCACGCTGCTCGACCAGGGCGCGCCCATCCGCTTCTCCGGCCAGGACTCGCGCCGGGGCACCTTCAGCCACCGGCACGCGGTGCTGGCGGACGCGAAGACCGGCCAGCGCTACACGCCGCTCGCACACCTGCGCGAAGGGCAGGGCCGCTTCGACATCTTCGATTCGCCGCTCAGCGAGGCCGGGGTGATGGGCTTCGACTACGGCTGGTCGCTGGACATGCCGGAGGCGCTCTGCTGCTGGGAGGCGCAGTTCGGCGACTTCGTCAACGGGGCGCAGATCGTCATCGACCAGTTCATCTCCTCGGCGGAAGACAAGTGGAACCGCCTCTCCGGCATCACGCTCCTCTTGCCGCACGGCTTCGAGGGCCAGGGGCCGGAGCACAGCTCGGCGCGCATCGAGCGTTTCCTGCAGCTCTGCGCCGAGGACAACATGCAGGTCTGCTACCCGACCACGCCGGCGCAGATCTTCCACCTCTTCCGACGTCAAGTTTTGCGGCCCTGGCGCAAGCCCCTGGTGGTGATGACGCCGAAGAGCCTGCTCCGGCACAAGCTGGCAGTCTCGACGCTGCGCGACCTGGCGGAGGGTTCCTTCCAGCGGATCATCGTGGATGCGCCGGTGAAGAAGGCGAAGCGCGTCCTGCTCTGCAGCGGGAAGATCCATTACGACCTGCTCGCGGCGCGGGAGGCGAAGAAGCGCGACGACGTGGCGCTGGTCCGGTTCGAGCAGCTCTATCCGCTCTCGGACGCAGCGCTCGCGGACACGGTCAAGCCTTTCAAGGGCGCCGAGCTGGTCTGGGTCCAGGAGGAACCGTTCAACATGGGCGCCTGGTGGCACGTCCAGGCCCGCTGGCCGAAGGTGATCGGGAAGATCGCGGCGGTGACGCGGGACGAGAGCGCCAGCCCCGCCACCGGGAGCGAGAAGAGCCACAAGTACGAGCAGCAGCTCCTGGTCGATCGCGCCTTGGGGGACGCCCCGCTCAAGAAGGCGTAGCTCCACGGCGCAGGAGCGCCTCGACCTGCTCCAGACGGAACGGCTTGTCCAGCCGCTGGTCGGGCACCTGCTCGAGGAACTTCCGCGCGCGCTCCGTCACCGCGCCGCCGGTCATGAAGACGAAGCGCCCGCGCAGTGCCGGGCGCTCGCGGCTCACCTGCTCGAACACGTCCATTCCGGTCAAGTCCGGCATCATCAGGTCGCAGAGGATGAGGTCGAAGCCGTCGTCCGCGAGCAGCATCCGGACCGCCTCGCTCCCGCTGCGCACGGAGGCCACGTCGGCTTCCTGCCGCAAGCCGACCGAGAGCGTCACTCCCAGGTGCGCTTCGTCGTCGATCAAGAGGACGCGGGGACGCCGGCCAGGCTCCGAGGGCACCAGCTGAGGCCGCGGCGCGTCCTCCACGTCCGGCGCGCCCTGGACCGGAAGCGTGACGCGAAAGGTGGTTCCGCGTCCGGGGTTGCTCAGCGCCTCGATGTCTCCACCGAGTGCGGAGACGATGCCGTGAACGATGGAGAGGCCAAGTCCGGTTCCCACGCCCACTGGCTTGTCGGTCCAGAACGGCTCGAAGATCCGGTCCATCTTCCAAGGCTCGATCCCTACGCCGGTGTCCTCCACTTCGACGATCGCCTCGCCTGAAGGACCTTGCCGCGTGCGCACGACGATGCGGTTGTCCGACGCCGCGCCCTCGGGGATCGCCTGCGCGGCATTCACCAGGAGATTCAGGAACACCTGCCCGAGCCGGCTGTCGTCCGCGTACACCGGAGGGAGCGGCTGGTAATCGCGCACGAGCTGCGCCCGCGGACGGATGTGGCTCATGGCCACGTTGATGGTGGAGTCGAGCACCTTCTCCACGTCCACGGCGCGGGTCCGGTCCTCGTCCGCGCGGGAGAACGTGCGCAGGTCGCGGACGATGGACCGGACGCGCTCCGCCCCATCCAGGGCGTCGGTGCACCAGGTGCGCACGCGCTCCCACTCCTCCGCCGAGGGCGCCTGCCCGCGCGAGCGGAGGTGCTGCAGCTCGCGCTCGATCAGCTCCAGGCCCAGCGTCACGTACACCAGGGGGTTGTTGATCTCGTGGGCCACTCCAGCCGCCAGCGTGCCGATGGAGGCCATCCGGTCCGCCCGCGCCAGCCCCGCCTCGATCCGCTTGCGATCGCTGACGTCCTCGATGATGCCGATGCCTCCCAGGATCCCGGCGGGCCCGTGGATGGGAGCGAGCAGCGCCTGGATCTGCGTGGTCTTGCGGCCGGTCTGCGATTTGTACGCCCCTTCGTAGCGGGACGGCTTTCCCTCCAAAGTCCTCCGGGTCAGGTTGGCGATGGCCTCCCGGCTCGGGTCGCCCCGCAACGTGAGCATGTTCAGGCCGATCACCACCTCTTTCGGAGCGCCCAGGATCTCGAGCATCGCGTGATTGCAGTCGGTCACCACGCCATTGGCGTCCCAGTGCAGCAGGCCGACCGGCGCATTGTCGAACACCAGGCGATACCGCTCGTCCGCCGGTAGCCGTGGGTCCTCCCGCAGCTGCCGGATGGAGATCACCAACAGCTCGCCCGCGCTGCCCAGCGACAGCTCGACGTCCATTTCCAGGCCGTCCTTGCGCGCGGCGTGCACGCGCTGGGGTCCGCGCGACTCCTCGGACAGGTTGCGGAAGAATCCGGGGTGCTGCCCGCGCAGGCGCTCCGCCAGCAGCACTTCCAGGAGCTGGCCGCGGAGCTCGCCGGCGGGCCACGCGAACAGCCGCTCGGCAGCCGCATTCACGTAGACGATGCGATCGGAAGCGTCCGCGCCCACTACCGGATCGGCGATGGCGTCGAGCAACGCGAGCGCGTCAAGCTGCTCCATGGCCGGTTTCAAAGGAGGGCCGCCCAGCGCGCGAATACGGCGCGCGCGATCTCGCGGAGACGAGGCAGCTCCCGCTCCCCCTCCGCGCGCAGGTGCGCGGGGTCCACTCCTGCCTCGAGCAGCTCCGCCTCGCCGGACATCATCGAGCCGAGCACCTCCTCGTCCACCTCCAGGTGGAATTGCAGTCCCCAGGCGCGCGAGCCGCAGCGAAACGCCTGCAGCGGGGTGAGCGTGCTGGAAGCGAGCGGGACCGCGCCGCGCGGGAGCGTGAAGGTGTCGCCGTGCCAATGGAAGGCGACGAAATTCCCGGGAGCCCCCGAGAACAACTCGTCGTCGCGCGCCTGCGCCGTCAGCCGGACGCGGTAGAACCCGATCTCCTTGCTCTCCGCCTTCGCCACCTCCCCGCCCGCGGCGGCCGCGAGGAGTTGGCTGCCGAGGCAGATCCCCAGCACCGGCCGTTCCTTCTCCAGGCACCAGCGCAAGAGGCGGATCTCGTCCGTCAGGTGCGGCAGCCGGTCCTGTTCGTACACGCCCATGCCGCCGCCCAGCACCACCAGGGCATCCGCCTCGCCCGGGACGGGATCGCCGGCAAAGGTGCGGACCAGGCGGGCGTCGCGCAGCAAGGGGGCAAGCGTGCCCGGCCCTTCGCCGGGCTCATGCTGGATGACGATCATGCGTCTTCATATACATCGCCTCCTTTCCCAGTGACGGACGCGCGCGCCTTGGGTAGAAGGTCCCGCTTCCCGATGGAGGTCTTCACGTGGCCCTCGGCAAGAACTTCCGCCTCCCGACCGACTGCAAGCCTGTTCGCTACAGCGCGCACCTGGCGCCCGACCTCGAGAAGAGCGCCTTCGAGGGCAGGATGGAGCTGGAGGTGCGCCTCGACGCTCCCCGCCGCGAGATCCATCTGCACGCGGTCGGCCTCGAGGTGTCTCGCGCCCGCGCCCGCGTCCAGGATCGCAGTCTCAAGGCGACCCTGAGCGCGGACGCCGAGAGCGAGACGCTCACGCTCCGCTTCGACGAGGAGCTTCCGCGCGGCAACGCGATCCTCGACCTGGCCTGGAGCGGGAAGTTCAGCCCCGGCCTGCGCGGGCTCTACCGCGCCGGCCCGCTCGCCGTGACGCAGTTCGAGGCCGCCGATGCGCGAAGGGTCTTTCCTTGCTTCGACGAGCCCGCTTTCAAGGCCCGCTGGAAACTGCAGCTGGTCGGGCTTCCCGACCGGGTGACCGCCCTCTCCAACGGGCAGATCGTCAAGGACCAGAAGGAGCCGGACGGCGGGCGCACGGTGCAGTTCTCGGAGACGCCCCCGCTGAGCAGCTACTTGATCGCGGTCTGCTTCGGCGACCTCGCCTCCAGCCCCGAGCAGAAGGCGCGAGCGTACCCGGTGCGCACCTGGGCGGTGCCGTCCAAGCAGGCGCTGACGGCGTTCGGACAGGAAGTGGCGCTCTCGGTGCTCCCGATGCTCGAGGACTATTTCGGCCAGCCATACGCGTACCGCAAGGTGGACCAGATCGGCGTGCCCGACTTCGAGGCGGGCGCGATGGAGAACGCAGCCTGCATCACGTACCGCGAGGTGGCGCTGCTGCTCGATCCGAAGACGGCGCCGCTGAACGTCCAGAAGCGCGTGGCCGAGGTGATCACGCACGAGCTGTCGCACCAGTGGTTCGGCAACCTGGTCACCATGGTCTGGTGGGACGACCTCTGGCTCAACGAGGCCTTCGCCACCTGGATGGCCTACAAGATCGTCGACCAGTGGCGGCCGCAATGGCGCGTCTGGATGGACTTCGAGGTGGGCAAGGGCGCCGCCCTGCACCTGGACGCGCTCAAGTCCAGCCATCCGATCCGGGCGGAGATCCACAATGCCGAGGAGGCGGGCGAAAGCTTCGACGCCATCACCTATGAGAAGGGCGGAGCGATCCTCCGCATGATCGAGGGCTACCTGGGAGAGGAGAAGTTCCGCGAAGGCATCCGGCTCTACATGCGCCGGCACCGCGAAGCCAATGCCACGGCCGACGACCTCTGGGGAGCGCTGGCGGAGGCCTCGGGACAGCCCATCGTCGAGCTGGCCGACGGCTGGATCCGGCAGACCGGCTATCCTCTGGTCACTCTCTCCGAGCAAGGCGGCAAGATCCGCCTGACGCAGCGGCGTTTCTTCTCCGATCCGGAGGCGGCCCCCGAGCCCACTCGCTGGTTGGTCCCGGTGGTCCTGCGCATCGACGGCCGCGAGCGGCGGGTGTTGCTCCGGGGGGCCGAGGAAACCTTCGATCCCGGGGCGGCGTTCGGTTGGGTCCTGGGCAACGCCGGGGCGCGGGGCTTCTACCGCACCGCCTACGATCCGGAGCTCCTGCGCCGGCTCACCCGGGCGCTCCCCGAGCTGCGGCCGGAAGAGAGGATGGCGTTGGTCTCCGACCAGTGGGCCCTGGTGCGCGCGAACGCCACCAGGCTCGACGGCTTCCTCCAGCTCCTCGAGGCTCTCGAGAGCGAGGGAGACCACGCCGTGCTGGACGAGGTGGTCGGCCGCCTCGCCTGGCTCGAGCACCGCGCGGTCGCCGAACCGGATCGGCCGGCGTTCCAATCCTGGGTCCGACGCCTGTTCTCCGCCGCGGCCGCGGAGCTCGGTTGGGATCCCGGCCCCGGCGAGGACGACGAGAGGCGGCTGCGGCGGTCGGCGGTGCTGCGCGCGCTGGCGCTGGTCGCCCGCGACCCGGCGGCGGTCAACAGCGCGATGGAGCGCTACCAGCGGCATGTGAAGAAGCAGCCGCACGCGGTCGATCCCAACCTCCTCGACATGGTGGTGGCGGCGGCGGCCCGCGCCGCGGACGCGCAGCGGTTCGAGGAGTTGCAGGAGCTCGCGCGCAACGAGCTGGATCCGGCCGCCAAGCGCCGCTTCCTCCATGCGCTCGCGATGGTCGAGAACCCGGCCCTGGTGCAGCGCGCGGTGGACCTCGCCCTGGACCCCTTCGTGCCGATGCAGGACTTCGCCAGCTACCTGGGGACGCTGCTCGCCAACCGGGCCACGCGGGAGGCGGCATGGCGCCTGATCAAGACGAAGTGGGACGAGGTGCGCAGGAAAGGCGACTCGCCGATGATCCTGCGGCGCCTGGTGGAGGCGCTCGGGAACCTGCCGGAGCGAAGGCACCTCGAGGAGGTGGAGAAGTTCCTGGCGCAGCAGGAGCTGGCTCCGGCCAGGCAGGCGGTGGCGCAGACCCTGGAGCGGATGCGAGCGGACGTGGCGCTGCGCGAACGGCTGCAGCCGGAGCTCTCGGGATACCTGAAGGCCAGGAGTTGAACGCGGCGAAGGCGGGACCGGCGTCGATGGTCACGGTGGGGAGCGCCGGCGGTGGACAGCTGTAGGAGATCGTCCCGACGGAGTCGGCGGGTGCGGCGTTGTAGACGTCGAGGTTCGCGAGCGCGAGTGCGCTGATGTGATGGCAGCTCGGCCCCGCCGGCGTTCCGGATCCACAAAAAATTTGCAATTGCGTATGTGCGGCGGGAGCGATGTGTGCAAAACGTCCACGGGACCTTGCAAGGCGTCATTTATCTCTACGTTCCCGCTGTAATTTTCGATAGTCTATTGCTTGACTCTTCGAGGGCACGGCCAGTAATCTAGCTACCGAAGCCAGCCGGAGAGCCCCTTGAGAAGCAGCCGCAATAAATACCAACGCTGGACCTGCGCCTCGAGCCTGGCGATCCTGCTCGCGCTCGCCGCCCCGGTCCCCTTTGCCCTCGCAGCCACCGCCACCAGCTCCTTCACGGTGACCGGGAACGTGGTCGCGAACTGCAGCATCAACACCGTCGGGCCGACCATCGCTTACGACCCCGTGGTCGCGAACACGAGCGCCAACGCCACCGGCACCGGCACGGTGACGATCGCGTGCACCAAGGGCTCGGCTCCGAACATCGGGCTCAACGCCGGCAACAACTCCGCCGCGGCAGGCGGCCTGACTCCGGTGGCGCCGCGCGCGATGCGCCTGGCCGCCACGGCCAACTATCTCGGCTACGACATCTACTGGCCGGGCACCACCACCTCGTGGACGACGGCCAACCCGTACATCCCCTCTGCTCCGACGAGCAAGGCGGCCCGCACCTTCAACATGGACACGGTCGTCTTCGGTGGTCAGGACGTGACCGTCGGCACCTATACGGACACCGTCACCGCGACGGTGAACTTCTAATGCACTTGACCCGAAGGGAGAACTCCGATGTCCCGTAAGCTCCTCGCTGTACTCGCCCTCGCCGTCTTCGGCCTGGTGGCCAATCGTCAGGCGCTCGCTGGTAGCGCCTCGGTGCCCTTCCAGGCCAAGGCGCAGGTCAATCCGAACTGCTCCGTCTTGGTCGCTGGCGACCTCGACTTCGGCTCCTACGACCCGGTGGGCGCAAACGCGGCCGCCGCCAAGACCGGGAGCACGTCGCTGGCGGTGGCCTGCACTCGCGGAGCCAACTCGACCATCTCGCTCAACGCAGGCCCGAACTTCGGCACCGGCCTCGCGGGCTTGCGCGCCATGATCACCGGCGCAGGCGGCGCCGGGAACACGCTGTCCTACTCGCTGTTCCAGCCCACCGCGCTCGGCGGCGCGGCCAGCAGCAGCGGGACGCCCTGGGGCGACGGCACCGTCGGCGGCAACGCCTTTACGGTTTCGGCGTCCACCGGCGTTGCCGCCCGGACCGTCCTGGTGTTCGGCTCCATCCCGGGCGGCCAGGACGTCTCGACGGGCGCCTACGTGGACAACGTGACCGCGACGGTCAACTTCTAGTGAACCGCGCTCTTCTCCTGCTCGCGCCCGGTCTGTTCTTGCTAGCAGCCGCGCGCGCGCAGGGGGCGGGACTCAACGTCTCGCCCGTCCAACTCTACCTCAAGGCCGACGAGAGCAAGGCCCTCTTGACGCTCCGGAACGAGGGAGAGGAAGCGGTCCGCTTCCAACTTCAAGTCAGCGCCTGGGCCGAGGACCCGAAGGAAGGCATGACGCTCGGTACCACAGGGGACATCGTGTTCTACCCCACGCTGATCTCGCTCAAGCCCGGAGAGACCCACAAGGTTCGCATCGGCACCACCGTGCCCTTCGGGCTGCTCGAGCGAACGTACCGCCTGTTCGTCGAGGAGCTCCCGCCGGCGGAAAAGCCGGCGCAATCGCGCTCCGCCGTCCGCGTGCTCACCCGGATCGGAATCCCCATCTTCGTGCAGCCCACCAAGGTGCTCGAGTCCCAGGCGCTCTCGTCGGTGGCGCTCGCCTCGGGAGCGGCCGCGTTCGATCTGCAGAACGACGGCAACGTGCATCTCAGGGTGGAGACGGTCCGGCTGGAAGGATTCGCCCCGGACGGAGCGCGGCTCTTCGAGCGCGAGACGCCAGGCTGGTACGTCCTGGCGGGCGGACGCAAGCACTTCAAGGTCGAAGTCCCGCGCGACGCGTGCCCTCGGGTCCGCAGGCTGGTCGCCACGGTGAAGACGGACCGCGACCAGACGTTGGAGCAGGCGCTGGAGACGCCCGCAGGGGCGTGCGGGTCCTGACGTGCGCAGGCCGGCCCCAGCAGCACGCAGGTGGGCGCCGGCGCTCGCCCTGGCGCTCTCACTGGGGGCCCTGGCACAGCCCGCCGAAGACCAGCGGGCGTTCCTCGAGCTGATCGTCAACGACGCGCCGCAGGAGGCGACGCTGGTCCGCCTGCGCGGAACGGATGGCATCGCCGACGCGCTGGTCGCCGTCCAGGATCTGGAGCGCGCCGGTCTGCGCGGGCTGCGGGGCGCGCGCGAGCAGCACGAGGGACGCGAGTACGTCTCCCTCCTTTCGCTTGCGCCCGAGGTGCAGTTCAAGGTCGATTCCCAGGCGCTGGCGCTGCATCTCACCGCCCGGCCGGAGCTGCTGCAGGCCACGCAGCTCGACCTGCGGGCCCAGCAACGCCCGGCCGACATGGTCTTTCGCACCGACACGAGCGCCTTCTTCAACTATTCGGCCACGGCCACGGCGCAGGGCCAGTACAGCGGCGCCATGGAGCTGGGCGGCAGCTACCGCGGAGACCTGGTCTACACCGGCGCCAACGTGGCGCCCGACGGCCGCGTGGTGCGCGGACTCTCGAACCTCACCCTCGATTCGCCGCAGGATCTGCGCAGGATCGTGGTGGGCGACTCGTTCGCCGGTAGCAGCGGGCTGGGGGGATCGCTGATCCTGGGCGGAGTCAGCGTGACGCGCGAGTACGCGCTCGATCCGTACTTCGTGCGGCAGCCGCTCCCACGGCTTTCCGGCGCCATCCTCTCGCCCTCGGTGCTGGACGTGTACGTGAACGGGGCGCTGGTGCGGCAGGAGGCGATCGCGCCCGGGCGGTT
>DATBZA010000184.1:0-30215 GCA_036513415.1 Myxococcales bacterium
CCGGTGGCTACATCGGAGGGGCCCCACCCGTTCCCATCCCGAACACGGCAGTTAAGCCCTCCAGAGCCGATGGTACTGCACGGTTTCCGTGTGGGAGAGTAGGTCGCTGCCGGAATTTTTCCCCTGACGCCCCGCCGCGCCTTCACACGCGCCGCGGGGCGTCTCTTTTCAAGGCTTCAGATCAACCGCAGAGCACGCCGAGCACGCAGAGGAGGTAACGGCCTCTCCATCATCTCCTTTTACGGCTTGGTCCCGCGGCCGCGTGCCCGGAATGCGACCCGCCAGGAACCCCGCCTCCTCGAGACATCTGTGCCGAATCAAGATCGAGCGACCGCCAAGAAGACGGACGGCATCTTTGATTCGGGAGAGATTTTTTGGGCGCCCACGGCGCCCCGGCCTGCTCTGCCTGCTCTGGCCTGCTCTGGGGACACCATACGCAATTGCATGCCAGAAGCGTTGCCTGCTCTGGGGACACCATACGCAATTGCATGCCAGGGACGCTGAAGCGTTGGCATGACTTGCGTATGGTGTCCCCTTCAGCGGAACCTAACCTCGGCCTGTCCCATTTGATTGGGGACAGATTGCCAGAGGGTCTGATCTCGACGTGCTCGGCTGGTCGGCATTAGCTGAAGCAGTGGGTCGGGACTTGATCGCGGAGGTCTGGCCAATTCAATTTCAGCCACGCTCACGGACTGCGTGAGCCCTCCGCAACTCGTTCCGGAATTTCCGGGACGAGTTGCCCCCGGGACCACCACACCAGCGTGCTCCCCCCGCCTCGAACAGCCAAACAGGGCTCGCGTCGGCAGAGCAGCTCGGATTCAGGCACGGTCCCGCGCCAGCGCGTAACGAAACCGCTCCAAGGACGAGAAACGGCAGCGCACGAGCGCCGCCGATCAGAGCTTCATGAACGGCATCAACGCATCGCGCACCGACAAGGCGTGCACGGTGAGCAGATCGTTGTGCTGCCCGCCCCGAATCGGGGCGAGCTGCGCCTGCGGAAACTGGTTCGCGAGGCGCTCGCCCATGGCGAACGGAACCACCTCGTCTTCCGTGCCGTGGATGATCAGGACCGGCAGGGTGATGCCGGCGGCCTTCGCCGTGTTGTCGAAGCGGTGGCGCACGAGGCTGGCCGGGAAGAACGGGATCCTGAACCGAGCCATGTCGGGGATCGAGGTAAACGGCGAAATGAGGATCAGCCGGGCGCCCGAACCGCGCCTGGCCATTTCGGTGGCGACGCCAGTTCCCAGAGACTGGCCGAGGAGAACCACCCGGTCGCGATCGATCCCCTGTTCCGAGCGCAGCCAGCGCAGCGCAGTCTCCGCGGCCTCGTACGCGCCTTGTTCCGACGGCGTTCCGCCGGCGATGCCGTACCCGGGGTATTCCACGGCCAGCACGCCGACACCCAGCGTCCGGAGGAGCGAGATCATGGGAATGGAATCGGCGAGATCCTCGCCATTGCCGTGGAAGTAAACGACGACCTTGCGGCCGTTGAAGAACAGGAACGTGGCGCCTTCCGAGTGGACGACCTGGTCGGGATACGCGGGCTCCCTCCCCCGCGCCGGCGCCGGAAAGATGAACGACGTCTGGACCCATCCCAGGATTCCAAGGCCGATCGCCATCGCCGTCACCAGGGCAATCGCCCAGCTGCGCCACTTCACGCTAGGTCACCGTGACGCGGATGAACTTGCGCTTCCCCACCTTGACCAGATGGACGCCCGGCGACAGCTTCGCGTTCGGATCCGAGACCCGCTCGCCCTCGACGCTGACGCCACCCTGCGCGATCAAGCGCCGCGCCTCGGATCCCGACGCCGCGAGGCCGAGCTGGGCGAGCGTCTTCGCCAGCGGCACCGCATCCGCGCCGGCCTCGCGCGAGATCACCCGCTCCTCCACGTCATCCGGCACCTCTCGCCGCTTGTGGACCAGCTCGAACTGCTCCTCGGCCGCCCGCGCCGCCTCCGGTCCGTGGTAACGCGCGACGATCTCCTTCGCCAGCTCGCTCTTCGCAATCTTGGGGTGCTCTCGCCGCAGCGCCTGGATCTCCGCTAGCGACCGCCGCGAGAGCAGCTCGTAGTACCGCCACATCAGGCCGTCCGAGATGCTCATCAGCTTGCCGTACTGCTCCTGTGCCGGCTCGTCGATGCCGACGTAGTTGCCAAGCGACTTGCTCATCTTGTCGCCCGCGATCTTCCCGTCCACCTCTCGGGCATCGATGCCCTCCAACAGGGGGCCGGTGAGGCACACTTGTGGTGCTTGCCCGTACTCCTTCTGCAGCTGCCGTCCGACCAGGAGGTTGAAGAGCTGGTCCGACGATCCCAGCTCCACGTCCGCCTTCAGCGCCACCGAGTCGTAGCCTTGGGCCAGGGGATAGAGGAGCTCGTGCAGCGCGATGGGCACCTCGTTGTCCCAGCGTTTCTTGAAGTCGTCGCGCTCGAGCATGCGCGCGAGCGTGTACCTGGCCGCCAGCTTGATCATGCCGGTCGACCCCAGCGGCCGCAGCCACTCCGAGTTGAAGCGCACTTCGGTGGGTCCCCGGTCCAGGATCTTGAACACCTGGTTCTTGTACGTCTCCGCGTTGGCGGCGATCTGCTCGTCGCTCAAGGGCGGCCGGGTGCTGTTGCGGCCGGTCGGATCCCCGATCGAGGCGGTGAAATCGCCGATCAGGAAGATGACGGTGTGCCCGAGATCCTGGAACCGCCGCATCCGCTCGAGCGGCACCGTGTGGCCGAGGTGCAGATCGGGCGCGGTGGGGTCGAATCCCATCTTCACGCGCAAAGGAGCGCCCTTGTCATAGGAGCTCTTCAGCTTGCGCAGCAGGTCCTCGCGCGTATGCACGTCCACCGCGCCCCGCGTCACCTCCGCGAGCTGCTCCTCCGGCGTCGCCTTGCGCAGCGCCTCGCTCATTCCGGGAGTCTCTCCTGCACACGCACGATGCTGCGGGCCCGCCCGCTCTGATCGTCGATCTCCACCACGGCGCCTTGCAGGTGAACGTCGCCTTGCCCGAGATCGAACGGGGCATGCCGCTGGGTCAGGAACCGTTCGATTGCGGCTTCCTTGCGCAGCCCGATCACGCTGTCCCAGGGCCCGCACATCCCCACGTCGGTGATGTACGCTGTCCCGCCGTGCAGCACCCGCTGGTCCGCCGTCTGGATGTGCGTGTGCGATCCCAGCACGGCACTCGCGCGCCCGTCCAGGTAATGCCCCATCGCGTTCTTCTCGCTGGTCGCCTCGCAGTGCATGTCGACCAGGATGCAGCGCACTCCGTCGCCGCGGAGCATCTGGATCAGCCGGTCCGCGGTGCGGAACGGGCAGTCCAGCGGCTTCATGAAGACGCGCCCTTCGAGGTTGATGACGCCCAGCCTGGCGCCGGAGCGGGACTCGATCACGGCCTGCCCGCGCCCGGGTGCGCCCTCCGGGTAGTTGGCAGGACGGAGCTGCCGGGATCCGGCCCGGTCGAGGTATGC
Source organism: Myxococcales bacterium (assembly GCA_036513415.1). GTDB lineage: Bacteria > Myxococcota > Myxococcia > Myxococcales > 40CM-4-68-19 > 40CM-4-68-19. The sequence goes on from DATBZA010000184.1 coordinate 3,462, forward strand.
GGCGATCTCGCGCTTGGAAAAGGTGTGGTTGCCGCTGGTGAGGAGGTCCAGGCCGGCGTCGAGCAGTTCGTCGGCGCTGTCCGGGGTGATCCCGGCGCCGCCGGCGGAGTTCTCCGAATTGCCGATGCAGAGATCGAGACCGTGCTGTTCGCGCAGCCGCGGAAGGAGCTTTTGCACCGCGTTCCGCCCCGGCTTGCCCACGATGTCGCCGACGAAAAGGATTTTCATAGGACGGACACCCAGCGCAAATCGGTGCACACCGCGCCGACGCGGCGGTCATGCTCGCCGACCGGGACCTCCGGCACAAGCTGCGAATCGAAGACCAGTGCGACGCTCGGCCCCTGGCAGGCCGCAAGCGTCGCATCGTAATGGCCCTTGCCCCGCCCGAGCCGCCGCCCGGACGAGTCGACGGCCAGGGCGGGCACCACCAGGAGCCCGATCTGCTCGAGGGCCACCGGCGCGCCCGTCGGCTCCTCTACCCCGAGCGCTCCCGCGACGAAGACCCCGGACGCCCGGCGGAATTGCAGCGCCCGCTCTCCCGGCACCACGGCCGGATAGCAGACCTCGCAACCCTGCGCCTGGAGCGCGGCGGCCACCGATGCCGTGCCGCATTCGGAGGGGAGCGCGCGGTAGAGCGCCACCATGCGGGCGCCGCTCCCCAGTGCGGCGGCTGCGAGACGGTCCTGTGCCTGGACCGAGGCGGCCACGAACTCCGGCGAGCCGGGCTTCGGCAGCCGGTCCCTGAGCTCCGCGCGGAGGGCGCGCTTCTGTTCGTCGAGGGAAGGCATGGGGAGAAAAAGCGAGAGCCGGCTTCAGAAGCCGGCTCCCTCGGAAAACCCCCGCCTTGGCCGTGTGAGCAGCATTGGTGGTGCCCTGCGCTATGGCAGGTGGGATCCCTGTTCTCCCGCTTCAGGCTTCCCCGGTGGCCGCGCGGGGCGCGGCGGGGGCTTGCACACCACGGAAATGTCGGGACCCCTGGATACAGCTATCGGGCACGAGGTCAGCCACCCATCACGCAGTCCAGGCAGGGGAAGCTTCGAGGCCCTGCTCCATTCCTCCTCCGATCGAAGTCTGAGGCGGGCGCCGGGCGCTGTCAACGCAACATTGCGCCCACCCGTGAGCACCCGTAGAGTGATCGACATGGTCGCCCTCCTGCTCGTCGTACCGGCAGCCAACTCGACCCCGTGACCCAGCCCCCCCGCTTCGGAAAGTACGAGATCCTGCAGCTCCTCGGCAGAGGGGGCATGGCCGAGGTGTACAAGGCGCGCGTCGTCGAGGGCCCGCGCGCCGACCGCGTGGTGGCGCTCAAGCGGCTCACACCGCGTCTCGCCAGCGACCCCGAGGCGGTCGACCTCTTCTGTGGCGAGGCCGACGTCTCCGCCATGCTCAAGCACCCCCACATCGTGGAGGTATTCGAGGCGGGCGTGGTGGGCGAGGTCTACTACCTGGCCATGGAGTACGTGGACGGACGCGACCTGGCGCTGATCCTCGGACGCTGCCGGGAGCGGAAGATTTTCTTGCCCGTGAACTTCGCCGTGCACATCGCGATGGCCACGCTGGACGCCCTGGTCTACGCGCACGCGGCGCGCGGGCCCAGCGGGATGCATCTCAACATCGTGCATTGCGACGTCTCGCCCTCGAACCTGTTCATCTCGCGCCTCGGCGAGATCAAGCTGGGCGATTTCGGGATCGCCAAGGTGCGCTCCCTGGGCGACGGCGACCAGGGAGGCACGCTCTGGGGCAAGCTTGCTTACCTCGCGCCGGAGCAGCTCGACCGCCGGCCGCTCTCGCCCCAGGTGGATCTCTGGGGCGCCGCCACCATCCTCTACGAAGCGCTGACGAACCAGCGCGCCATCGAGGGCGGGAGCAACGACGAGATGCAGGACGCGCTCCGCGCCGGCCGCATCGCAGGCATCGAATCGCTTCGGCCCGACGTTCCGACCGGCCTGGGCGACGTGGTGCACCGCGCGCTGCAGATCGATCCTTCCGCGCGCTATCCCAGCGCGCAGGATTTCCTGGCCGCGCTGGAGCCGTTCCACGACGAGATCTCCGGAGGCGCGCTGGGCATCGCCTCGGTCGTCCGCGGCCTGTTCAGGACCTAGCGCGCGCGACCACCCGCGGAAGCGCGGCGCAGACGCGCTCGATCTCCTCCTCGGTGTTTCCGCTCCAGAGCGAGAACCGGATCGCGCCGCGGGCCAGCGCCTTTGGATAGCCCATCGCCAGCAGCACCGGAGAGGGCTCCAGCGACCCGGAGCTGCAGGCGCTCCCGGTGCTCACCGCGATGCCCTCCAGGTCCAGCGCCGCCAGCAGCGTCTCTCCCTCGCAGCCCTCGAACGCGACGTTCAGGGTATTGCAGGTGCGAGGGAGCTCCCCCCCCGCGATCCGCGCACCCGGGATCTCCCGCGCCGCCGCTTCCAGTCGGTTCCGCAGGGCGCCCAGGCGGACCTCGAGCTCCGGCTGCTGCTCGACGGCGCGCTCGAGGGCCGCGCCCATTCCGACGATGGCGGCCACGTTCTCCGTCCCCGCCCGCCGGCCCCGTTCCTGATGTCCGCCGGTCTGGACCGCGGAGATCTTCTTGCGAGCGGCCAGCAGCCCCGCGCCCTTGGGTCCCGAGATCTTGTGCGCGGAGAGGCTCACCAGGTCCCAGGGGAAGTCGAGCGGAACCTTCCCCGCGGCCTGTACGGCGTCGACGTGCAGCGGAACGCCGGCCTCGCGGCAGAGCGCGGCGATTCGCCCGATGGGAAAGATCACGCCGGTCTCGTTGTTCGCCGCCATCACCGAGCAGAGGGAGGCGCCGGGGAGCGCCCTTCGCAGGGCGTCGAGGTCGAGCTCTCCCGACCCGGACACCGGGACGCGCACGCACTCCGGCACGGCCGCGCACGGGCCCAGGACCGCCGGATGCTCGACCGCAGTGGTGACGACCTTGCGCGGGCGGGTTCCGAGGACCGCGAGCGCGTCGGCCTCGGTGCCGCCGGAGGTGAAGATGACCTCGCGCGGCGCGCACCCGAGGGCTGCCGCGCACCGTTCGCGGGCAGCGTCGACCAGCGAGCGGGCGTCCTGTCCCGGCTTGTGCACCGACGACGGGTTGGCGAAGAGCTCGGCCAGGGCCGGCATCATCTGCGCCATCACTTCGCGCGCGAGCGGGGTGGTGGCGTTCGCGTCGAGATAGATGCCCGACGGCTTCACGACTCCGGCGGAACGAGCGGCGTCCCCGGCCCCTGCCGCACGTGCAACGCCTTGAGGAACGCGGTGAAGATCTCGGCCGCCAGCAGCTCCGGCGATCGCCCGCGCAGGGGGACCCGCGCGCCGGCCATCGCGCCGTGGCCCCCAGCGCTGCCGCCGAGCGGAGCGCAGACCTCGCGGACGAGCTTCCCGGCGTTCACCCGGCGGTCGTTAAGCCGCAGCGAGAGATACAACTCGCCCTTGTAGGAGCCGGTGGCCAGCGACCAGCGCGAGCCGTCCAGGCTCACCAGCTTCTCGGCCACCTCGGGAACGATCTCCGGGACGTACACCTCGCCCAGATCCACCACCACCGCCTCGCCGCCCCCGTGCAGCCGCGCCCGCTCGTAAGCCTGGTGGTACGCGGCGAAATAGCGGGCCGGGACGGAAGGGTGCTCGATCCGCGAGAGCGCCGGCTTGTCGACCAGCGGAAAGAGCCAGTTGTAGCAGTCGATGTCCGCCGGCTCGTACTCGCGGCCGAGGTCGCGGGTGTCGCTCTTGATCCCGTAGAAGAGCGCGGTGGCGAGCTGCGGGCCCGGCACCAGCTTGGCGGCGCGCAGGTACTGCGTGACCATGGTGGAGGTCGCGCCCGCCGGTCCGCCTACGTCGTGAAACGCCGCCATCAGCGAAGCCGGGCGCGCCGGGTGATGGTCGATCACCAGCTGCGGCAGCTCGCTGGACGCAAGCGAGTAGTTCCCGACCTCGGGCTGCGTATCGACCAGGCAGATCAGGTCGCGCGGCTGGTGCTCGATCCGGGAGACAGGTTGGATCGGGAGGTGCAGCACCTTGAGCATCGCCTTGTTCTCGGCCCGGCCGATGATGCCCCCGTAGGCGGGCGTCGCGACCACACCGGCGGAGTGGGTGAGGAGGTGTGCGAGGCCGCAGGCGCTCGCCACCGCGTCCGGGTCGGGATTGTCGTGGGTCAGTACGACCGCGCGCTGGTGTCCCTTGGCGACCTGGAGCAGTTGCCGCAGCCGGTCGCGTAGGACGAACGGGGCGGAAGCTTCGGGAGGCCGGTCGGTTTCTCGCGGCGAGGGGGCATTGCCCATGGAGGTGGGCCGGTACCTTAGCCGCCCCGGGTCGGGGTAGCAACGCGGGAGCGGGGGCGATGTCGGGAACGCTCCTCCCGCAGCCGCTTGAGCCGTTGCAGGCAGGCGCGGTTCCCCTTCGGCGGGATTTCCAAGTATCCAGGAACGTCCCGGAATCGCGGATCATTCACCAGGCGGCGGAACGCCAGCGGCCCGATCTCGCCCTTGCAGACGTGCGCATGCCTGTCCACCCGGCACCCGAGCGGCTTCATCGAATCGTTCAGGTGGAACGCTTTGAGCAGTTCGATGCTCAACAAGTCATCGAACTGGCTGAAGGTTTTCTCGTAACCCCGATCGGTCGAGATGTCGTATCCGGCGGCGAACACGTGGCATGTGTCGAGGCAGAAGGCCACCCGCTCCGGGCTTCGGACCTGGCCGCGGATGTCCCTCAGCTCCTCGAAGGCCCGGCCCAGGGAGCTCCCCTGGCCGGCTGCGGTCTCGAGCAGCACCAGGCACTTGCCCTTGTGGGCGGCGAAGGTGCGGTCCAGGGCTTCGGCCACGGCTTTCAGTCCGCTCACGGTGTCCGCGCGGGAGCCCGGATGAACGATCAGATACGGCGCGTCGATCAGGTCGCAACGCTGCAACTCGTCGATGAAGGCGGCGATCGACTTCTCGCGCAGATCGCCCGGTTCGCAGCCGAGGTTGATCAGGTAGCTTGCGTGGACGCTAGCGAAGAACCCAGCGTCCTTCGCCGCCTTGCGGAAGAGGGCCGCATCCTCGGGCGTGATCTCCTTCGCCCGCCACATCCGGCTCGACTTCGTGAAGATCTGGACAGCTTCCGCCCCGTCCGCCAGGGCGCGGGAGAACGCTTCGTGCAATCCCCCTGAGATGGATTCGTGGGCGCCGAGGAGCATGGGGCCGGAGCATAGCGCCGAGTGCTCGGGCCAGTGTTGGATTGCGATCTACGCGGCTTGGTGCGCCAGACGGCTTCGGCCTTCGAGCGGGCGAGCGTTATTCGCTCGCAGCGCGGCGCCGGGACGTCTCGTTCCAATGCGGCAGGAAGAACTTGAACGCGTTGTCGAGCGCGTTGTCCATGCTCTCCATCATCACCTGGCCGAACTGCGTGGCGTTCAGGCGGAGGGCGTCGTAGTACGCCTCGCGGTCCATGCTGTGGATGACGAGCGGCATGTAGCCGGCGCGGATGAGGATCAGGTTCATCATCATGCGCCCGACCTTTCCCGAGAGGTCGGAGAAGGGGAAGATCTCCATGAAGCGGTGGTGCGAGTGCGTCGCCTGCTTGAACGGGTGCATGCGCAGGAACTCTTCGCTCTCCATGAAGTTGAAGAGCTGCTCCAGCGCAGGCTGGATCTGAACCGGCTGGACGATGTCGTGGAAGTACGTCCGGTGCAGAGGCATGTCGCGGCGGAACTGCACGGGGATGCGATTGGGCAAGCTGCTGTACAGGATTTCGTACAGCTTCTTCACCAGGCTCAGGTGGTACTTCACCTGCTTCGCCTTGGCCTCCTGCTTGATGTACTCGATGGCGTTGAGCTGGTTGCGCACTTCGGTGAAGGAGTGGACCATGCTGGAGTCCACCATGCCCGGGTTGAGGTCGAGCGCCTGCCTCAGCTCAGCGTGCGTGAGCACCATCCCCTCGAGCGCGCACTCGTGATAGATCCACGACAGTTCGTACTTCTCGAGGAAGTCCTTGGTCTCGCGGGGTCGCTCCCGCATCAGCTCCCGAACATCCTCGGTGCGATCGTCGAGATCCAGGTACTGGGTCCGGCTCACGGAGGCGGCTCCTTTGTCCAGCGAACTCAGCGATTTAGCTTGGTCGTAGGGCAACCAAGCTAGCAAGTTAGGAGAGTGGTCGTCAACGTAAAATTCGGCCCTGATGGTGCGTGGTTCTGCGACATCGGGGCCGACCCGCCCGCTTTCCGGACGGCCACGCCCCCGACTCTTCTGTCGTTGAGCGAACAAGGGTCCCGATCGCGACATTCCGCCGCAATTCCGCGGGCCGCGGAAACGCGGTGCCGGGGGCGACAGCTCTGCTTCTTGCGGGGTTAGCGCGCCAGGGCGCGGGTACCGTTGCCTTCGGCCTGGGCCTTCGCGTCGACCGGGCTCAGCCAGTCCGCATAGCGGGGCTCGAGCCCCCGGACGGCGCGGAAGAAGGTGGACTGGATCTCCCGCGTGATCGGCCCCATCTCGCCCTTGCCGATGCGCCGGTCGTCCACATCGCGCACCGGGGTGATCTCGGCCGCGGTGCCGCACATGAACGCCTCGTCGGCGCAGTACAGGTAGTCGCGGCTGAAGCGGCGCTCCTCGACGGAGATGCCCTTGTCCTTGGCGATGCGGATGATCGACTCGCGCGTGATCCCCTCGAGGATTCCGCCAGCGACCGGAGGCGTGTAGAGCGCCCCGTCGCGCACGACGAAGACGTTCTCGCCGGTCGCCTCGCCCACGTATCCCTGCTGATCGAGGAGGATCGCCTCGTCGTATCCGGCCATCAGCGCCTCGCGCTTGGCCAGCACGCCGTTCAGATAGTGGCCCGTCACCTTGGCCCGCGTCGGGTCCGAGTTCATGTGCATGCGCGTGAACGAGCTGATCTTCACGCGGATGCCCTTCCTGAGGCCCTCTTCGCCCAGGTATGCGCCCCAGTACCAGGTGGCGATGCAGAGCCGCACGGGGTTCACGGCTCCGACGCCCATCAGGCCGTCGGCGTAGTAGGCGATCGGGCGCAGGTAGCCCTCGTTCATCTTGTTCGCGACCATCACCTGCTTGCAGGCGTCCAGCACCTGGTCCTTGCTGAACGGCATCTCCATCAAGCAGATGTGGGCGCTCTCGAAGAGGCGCCGCACGTGCTCGCGCAGGCGGAAGATGGCCCCGCCGCCGTCGGGCTGCGGGTAGCAGCGGATTCCCTCGAACACGGCCACGCCGTAGTGGAGGGAGTGGGTGAGAACGTGCACTTTCGCGTCGGCCCAGGGGACCAGCTTGCCGTCCATCCAGATGAACTTGGATTCCTTGAGCTTCTCGACTTTCTTCGCGGCCACGTTTCGCCTCTGAGTCTTCAGTCCGCGCGCTCTTAACACGCGCCTACCCGTAAAGATAGATGCAGCTTCCCATCAACCGCGGAGCGCGTGGAGCGCGCAGAGTTTTTTTCTTTCAAACCAATGATCTCTGGGCGCTCTGCGGTGAGGTTGTTCAGCTGGGAAGGGCGGGGATCGGGGCGAGGAGGCGCTGCAAGGTGGGGAGCTCGTCGAGGAGCTCTTCTTTGGCGGAGCGGACGATGGACTCGAGGGCGCGTTGGCTGGGCAAGAGCGCCAGAGGGGAAAGGGTCTTGCGGAAGGCTTTGTAGACGTGCGCGTACGGGCGGTTCCGGGCAACGGTGGGAGCGGCGACGCTCTGGAGGGGAAGCCAGAGCGGTGTGATGAGCCTGGGGGCGAAGCCGTCGAGAGCGAAGATCACCACGTTGCGGCTGCCCGCCCCGGGAAGGCCGGTCCGCTGGACGTGCTGCCACGCGGTGCGGACCGGCACGTTGTCCACCACGCCGCCGTCGCACAGGCGGAGGAGATCGTGGCGCTCCAACAGGCCGTGGAGCAGCTCGTGCATGCGGGGATCGTCGCGGAGGACGTCATAGTGGATCACGCCGGGAACGCTGGCGGAGAAGCCGGCAGCGTCGATCGCGTCGGCCTGGCGCGTCTCTTCGGATGCGCCGAAGACCAGGCGGGCGGTGAGCCGGGGGATCCGCGCCAGCTCCGAGATGGCGGCGGTGAGGCGCTGCACGCTGCGGTGCAGCGCGCGCACTCCCCAGCGGGAGGGATCGGGGTCCTGCACGCCCATCATCGACTCGTACTCCTCCAGGGGGCGGGGGAGCTTGCCCCGCCGGATCCCGGTGACCGTGACCAGCAGCGGGATCGGAAGCTCGGAGATCCGCAGCGGCGATCCGTCCGGGTGCCGGAACCAGTGGCCGATGGCGGCCCGCAGGTGAAGCCGGAGGGGCCCGGGCAGGCCGTAGATGCTGGGCTGCGGGACCAGTCGGAAGATCTTGCGGTAGGTCAAGTCTTGTAGAATCTCGGGGATCCGGGCCAGGTCGAATCGCCGCTCCCGCGCGCGAAACAGGCCGAGGATCGCTCCCATCGAGCTGCCGGCGATCAGCGCCGGCTGCAGGCCGGCGGCCTCGAGGAGCGCGAAGGCCGCGAGGTGCACGTAGCCCGTGCCTCCGCCGCCACCGCAGACGAGGACCAGATGGCGCTCGCGCACTTCCCGGTCGAGGCGCTCCTGCGGCAGGCGGTGCCCGAGCTGACGCTCCACCTCCGCCAGCGCCGCTCCCGCGAGCCGGTGGGCCTCGCGCGCCGCCGGGAGCAGCTCGTGCGGCGATGCGAGCGTCGGGCGCTGCGGATCGAGCAGCGGCCAGAGCACCTGGACCAGCTTCTCCCGGAACGGCCGCAGGACGGCGGCGACGGCCACGTCCCGGCCATCGGGAGCGCGGACGTGCCAGCAGCGGGTGAGCGCGAGCGCATAGCGTATCGCCGTCTCGTCGCGCTCGTCCAGGCGGCCGCGGGCCGCGACCGCCGCGCGGGCAAGCTGCGCCTCCATGGCGGTGATCGGGCCGACCTCCGCGAATCTTTCCTGTAACAGCGTCATGCGCTGCCGTGCCCGCGCGCACCGCTCATGCTGCTCCCAGGACGCGCAGGAACGCGGAGCGCACCTCCGCGGCGGTGCGCTGGTAGTCGGCGAGCAGCTCCTCGCCGGCGCGCGGGCCCGAGTAGCCCATGCGCCGCGCCAGCCGCAGCAGCTCGAGGCCGCTCTCCGGAAGGCGATCGACGGAGCGGTCCCGGACGATACGCAGCCGTGACTCGAGCCTGCGCAGGAAGCGATATCCCCGAGCGAGCGGCGCGTGCTCCTGGAGCGAGAGATGGCCGTTCTGGAGCAGCAGCGACAGCGCCTGTGGCGTGTTGGCCGAGCGGATCCGGGGGTCGGTGGCGCCGTGCACGAGCTGGAGGAACTGCACGGCGAACTCCACGTCGACGAGGCCACCGCGGCCCAGCTTCGAATTGTACCGACCGGGAGATTCGTCGGCAATTTCGCGCTCCATGCGCTCGCGCATCGCCAGCAGCTCCTTCGCCGCCGCGCTCCGGTCGATGGGCCGGAACAGGCTGGGCTCGAGCACCTGGGCGAAGGCGCGGCTGAACAGCGCTTCGTCGCCCGCCACTGGTCGCGCGCGCAGCAATGCCTGCCGCTCCCAGAGGCGGGCCTCGCGGGCGTGGTAGGTGGCCAGCGCCTCGAAGGAGATCACCAGCGGCCCGGCGCTCCCGCTGGGGCGCAGCCGGGTGTCGATCCGGTAGAGCGTCCCTTCGCGCAGGGGCAGGGTGAGGTGGCTGATCAGCTTCTGCGCCATGCGGGCGAAGTATTCGTGGTTGGAGCCGTGCTCTCCCGGCAGCGAATAGACGAACAGCAGATCGAGGTCGGAGTGGTAGCCCAGCTCGCGGCCGCCCAGCTTGCCGAGCGCGATCACCACCATGGTGGCTTCCCGCGGGCCGTGGCGCTTCTCGATCTCCGCCGCGGCCAGCGAGAAGCATGCCTCGACGCAGATGTCGGCGAGATCGGAGAGCTGGCTCGAGACCTGCTCCACGTCCAGCGCGCCGGCGACGTCGTGGAGGCCGATGCGGAGCTCCTCCTCGTTGCGAAACCGGCGCAGCTCGGTGAGCGCGGCCTCCACGTCTCCCTGGGGAAGGGCCCGCAGGCGGGCGCCGAGGTCCGCGCGAAGATCGGCGCGCTCGCGGATCAGCGCGGCCGCCCCGCGCAAGACCAGCTGATCGATCAGCTCCGGATGCCGGAGGAGCTGTCGGGAGAAGTAGTCGCTCGACCCGAAGAGAGAGATGAGCAGCCGCGTCGTGCGCGGGCTTTGCGCCAAGAGCTCGCGGGTCGCGTGCGGATTCGCCAACCTCCCGAACAGGTCGGCGAGGTGCCGCAGCGCCTGGTCGGGGTCGGGCGCCGCGGCCAGCTCGGTGACCAGCGCGGCGCCGAGCGGTTCCCCGTCGTGGAACGGCGTGCCGCGTTTGCTGGCCAGCCGCGCCAGCTCCTCGGCGCTCGCGTCCGGCTGGTCGAACCCGAGCTCCGCGAGCGCTGCCGCCCGCTGCTCGGTGGTGGCCTCGGGATCCGCCGCGGCGGCCGCGCGCGCGTCCTCGCCCGGCGCGCCGCCGGACGCCATCCGGAGCAGGTCATTGAACCGGGCCTCCACCCTGGCGCGGTGCAGGGCCAGGTCGCCCTCCATCGCCTCGGCGTTCTCGTACCCCGCGCGCCGCGCGAGTCGCTCCCGCTCGCGCGGCTCCTCGGGCATGGAATGCGTCTGCCGGTCGGCGACCATCTGGATCCGGTGCTCGAGGCGGCGCAACACGACGTAGGCTTCGGACAGCTCGTCGCGGTCCCGGCTGGAGAGGAGCCCGGCATAGAGGAGGCGCTCGAGCGCCTTGAGCGTGCCCCGGACTCTTAGATTAGGGTCGCGGCCCCCGTGCAGAAGCTGGAGCGCCTGCACGAAGAACTCGATCTCCCGGATGCCGCCGCGGCCGAGCTTCAGATCGACCCCCGGAGCCCGCGCCGCCTCTTTCTGCGCCCGGGCCTTGAGCTGGCGCATCTGGTCGATCGCCTTCAGATCGAAGTACTTGCGGAAGACGAACGGAATGAGACGGCGCAGCGCTTCCTCGCCGGTCTCCAGGTCTCCGGCGATCGGCCGCGCTTTGAGGAGCGCGAAGCGCTCCCAGGTGGCTCCCTGCGCCTCGTAGTACAGCTCGAGCCCGCGGATCGCGTTCACGATCGGGCCGCTGCGGCCCTCCGGGCGCAAGTCCAGGTCGACGCGAAAGACCAGGCCGCCTTCCGGTGTCGCGCCGGGCGAGCCCACCGAGGCGGTCACGGACTCGGCCAGGCGGGCATAGAAGGCGAAATGGCCGAGAGCGTTCGGCCCCTGCGTGCGGCCGTCCTTGTCGTACACGTAGACGACGTCCGCATCCGAGGAGAAGTTCAGCTCTTCGCCGCCCAGCTTGCCCATCCCGAGCACGCAGAAGCCTGAAGGCCCGCCCACGCTCCGCCCCTCGGGGGGGCCGTGCAAAGCGCAGAGGCGGCGGTAGTGGAACCGCACCGCCGACTCGAACGCGCGCGCGGCCAGGCGGGAGAGGTCGCGGGTCACCTCCGAAACGGAAGCCCCGGTGAGGTCGCGCAGCGCGATGCGCAGCACCTCCGCCTGCTTGTGCCGGCGCAGCCGGCGGGCGAGCGCGCCCGACTCGCTGAGGTCGGAGGTGCGCAGGGGAGTGGGTCGCCGGGGAAAGCGGCTGGAGCCGAGGAGATCGACGAGGCGCGGCCGCGCGGCGAGGAGCTGGGCGAGGAACTTCGAGGCCGCGCAGACCCGCACCAACGGCGGCAGCGTTTCGCGCGCGGCCGGCCGACCGTAACGGTCCTTGCGGGCCGCCAGCGCCCGGACGGCCCCGGCGAGCGCGCCGTCTGGGTCGGCGCTCTCCGCGCAGAGGCGGAGCAGGTCCGGGGCCCGCAAGCCGGTCTCCGCCGGAATGCGGGCCGCAAGACGCTCCGCCCGCTCGGCGTCCTCCCAGCCGGGCGGCGCTTGCGCTCGACGCGATCCGTGCACGCTCGGAGTGTAGCAGCGGGTGCCGAATTGCCGCGCCAAACCCGCGTCGCTATGCTCTTTTCATGGTGCCCACTGGACGTGAAGCGCTCGCTCCCGAGACCTTCCGGCCCTGGATGGCGTTGCGCACCGTGGTGATGGGCGCTGCTACGCTCTGGATCGCGGTCTTCTTCGCCCTCAGCGCGATGCAGGGCGCGACGCGGTCGTCGTTCCTCTCCGCCGCCTTCTTCGTGGTGCTCTTCACCGCTTGCTCGCTTTTCTACAACCGGCTGGCGTTCACGGTGAGTGAGACCGGGCTGACCGTCCGGACCGTGGCCATGGAGAAGACAGTGCCCTTCGACGCCATCCTCAGGGTGGACGTGGTGCCCGGGATTCTCGGCACCTCCTACGCCGTGCGGACCCAGCTCGGGTCGCTGACGTTCTCGTCGCTTCTGGCAGGGCACCGGCGGCTCTGCGATCTGATCGTCCGGCGGGCGCGGCTCGGCTAAGTCCGCCAGCATCATCCGCCAGAGCGTCAAGTAGTCTCTCGCTCCTTCCTGTTTGCGGCGTGCTGACCCCGCCGGCGCGCAGGTGGGGCTGCGGCTGCGGACATGCAAAAAACCGCGCGCTTGCCGCGTGACTCGCAAACAGCTCCCGGCGGAGCGGTTTTTTGAACTTGCCTCGCCCCACCCGCGCGCCGCCGGCTGCCCGCGCGACACGACCTGGGGGTGCGAGCGAGTATCGCGCGAGAGCGTTCGTGCTTTGTTCCTCCCTCAGGAAAACCAACGCGGGGCGCGGTTCGCGCTGTGTCGACTCAGTGAGCCGCGCGCAGATAGCCGACGGGGTGCGTGGCCCTCGCGCCGACGCATCAGAAAGCACACGACGCGCAGATTGCGCCGCCCCGTGTCTCTCGCTTCACGTGCAGTGCCTCGCCGGCGGGCTCGCTTTCTGCGTGGCGGCGCAGGGCCATGCAGCCCGGCGGCGTCTCAGCGAACGATACTAGAAGCGCCCAGCCTGACAGCAGGTATCCTGCGGCCCGTGCGCGTGGTCCCGCTCCTGTTGCTCCTGTCCGCCTGCCGCCGCACCGGCGGCGAGTACGTCGTGCATCGCGCAAGCGCGCCGATCCAGATCGACGGCGTGCTCGCGGAAGCTGATTGGGATCGCGCCGAAAAGGCCGGTCCCTTCGTGCGCAGCCTCGACGGCAAGCCAGCCGGCGCGCCCACGGAGGCGCGTCTCCTCTGGGACGACGACCACTTGTACGTTGCGTTCCTCGCCGTCGATTCCGACGTCTCCGGCGCGTTCTTCCAGGACGACGAGAAGCTGTACACCTCGAACGTGGTCGAGATCTTCCTCAATCCCTCGGGCGACGGGTCGCGCTACGACGAGATCGAGGTTGCGCCGACCAACGCGCTCTTCGACGCCAGCTTCTCCGGCGGCCCGCGGCAGGGGATGGATCTGTCCTGGTCGTCGCACGCGCGGCACGCGGTGCACGTAGATGGGACGCTGAACGACCCCCGCGATATCGATCGCGGGTGGACGGTGGAGCTGGCCATCCCGTTCGCGTCCTTGACCGGGATGCCAAGGCCGCGCCCGCAGCGCGGAGATCGCTGGAAGTTCAACCTGTACCGGCTGCGCCAGGGGCCAGGCGCGCCCGGGGAGGGCCAGGCCTGGTCGCCGCCGATGCGCGGCGATTTCCACGCGCTCGACCGCTTTGCCACCCTCCGATTCGAGGAGTAGCCCCGGCCGCCGAAGGCGGCTCAGGGGCTACGCAGGAGCGCGACCATTCAGCAGTCTGGTGATGAGACGCGTTCTCTAGCGGCGTCACTCGCGCCAGGGATGCACGCGAGCGGTCCGCCCGTCGGACTCGGCGACGACGGCGCCTTCCGCAGTGCTGAAGTGTCGTCCAGGCGTGCGCGCGACCACCTCGGGATTCGGAAACCCGAACCGGTTCGCCGCGCCCACGGAGTACACGGTGAACGCCGGCCCGACACGGCGCAGGAACGCCTCCGTGCTGCTGGTCCGGCTGCCATGGTGCGGGGCCTTCAGCACCTGAGCGCGGATCTCCGCAGGACCCTGGGCGAGGTCCGCTTCGGCGAGCGCCTCCACGTCGCCGGCGAACAGCATCGCCAACTCCCCATGCACGAGGCGCAGGACGATCGAGTTGTCGTTCAGCGAGCGTCCTTCCTCGAAGCGCGAAGCCACCTCGACGCGCACGCCGCCGACGCTCATGTCGTGCGGCTCCCGCACAGGGACCCCTCGCGAAGCGGCGCGCGCCCGGACCGCGGCAGCGATGGGGTCGCGCTCCGGGGTCATCCACAACTCGCCGACCGCCATCCGATCGAGGACCGTCAGCAGGCCACCGGCGTGATCGGGATGGGGATGGGTCAGCACCACCGCGTCGAGGCGCCGCACGCCAAGCTCGGCCAGCGCCGGCACGACGTCGCGGGCGCCGGGATCGAACTTGCCGGGCCAGCGCAGGTCGCCGCCCGCATCGATCAGCATCGCGCCGCCTCCGGGGAACTGCACGATCGCGGAATCGCCCTGGCCGACCGCGAGAAAAGTGACGGTCATGCCCTGCCGCGCATGCGCGAGCGCCGCCCGCGACCCCGCGAGGGTCGCGAGCAGCGCCCAGGGCAACAGCGCGGTCCGGAACGCGCGCCGCATGCAGAGGACCACGCCGGCGTACCAGAGAACGCAGGCGAACAGGCCGGGTGCGGCGACCACTACCGTCGCGAACGGAAGCCAGGCGAAGAAGTGCGAGGCCACCAGGGTCGCGCGGGCGAGGAGGTCGGCGAGCCACCAGAGCGGCAGGAGGTCGAACGGGACGAGGAGGGTGGCTACCGGAATCGCCGCCAGCCCGGGAAGGAGCCCGAGCGCGTTGGCGAGCACCGAGACCAGGGACAGGCGATGGAACGCGGCGGCCAGGAGCGGCCCGGTGCAGAGCGCGGCGGCGAGGGTGGCGCAGGCGAGCCCGAGCAGGTGCTCCGGGAACCGCCGCCAGAGGGGCGCGCCGGCGGCCGGGAAGGGCAGGGGAAGGAGCTGGCGGAACGGGCGGGCGAGCAGGATGAGGCCGGCGATCCCCGCCACCGAGAGCTGCAGGGCCAGGTCGTGCGTGGCGGCCGGATCGAGGGCCGCACAGGCCGAGGCGCCCAGGGCAAGGGTCGTGAGCCCGTCGCCGCGCCGTGCCAGCGCGGACCCGAGCAGCCCGACAGAAGCGCCGATGCCCGCGCGCACAGCGGGCCAGGGACTGCCGAGGAGCAGCACCTCGAATGCCGCGAAAGGGAGGGCCACCCCGGCAGCAACCACTCCTGCCCGCAGCCGCGGCGCCCAGGGCGTTCGCAACCAGGCGCGCCGCGCCAGCTCCCGAACCACCAGCGCGACCACCGCCAGATGGAGCCCCGAGCTGGCGAGCAGATGCACCAGGCCGCTCGCCGCAAGCTCATCCTCGGCCTCCCGCGACAATCCGCTGCGGTCGCCGACGGCAAGGGCCGTGACCAGGGCGGCGCTCTCCGGCGAAGTGCAGATGGAAGCCGCGCGCTCCGCGAAGCGGCTGCGCAGGCCGTCGAACCAGCGCCAGATGCGCGGGCCGCGTTCCAGGACCTCGATCGCTTCCGCGCTGCCTTCGACCGCGATCCCGCGCGCCGTGAGCTGGGCGCGCCGGTCGCGGCCGCCGGGATTGAGCTGGCCGGGAGGGACGTGAACGCCGCCGAAGAAGCGCGCGCGATCGCCGCGGTGGACGGGAATGCCGCGCAGCCGCAGGGCCACGAGACCTTGCGGAACGCGAACCACGTCCGGCGCGACCACCCGACCCTCGAATTCCTCCGGGAGCTCGAAAGGCGCCGGTGGGTCCCGCGCGGCCCCGCGCAAGAGGCCCAGCGCCAGACCGAGGGCGAGAGGCCTGAGCGGCCGCCAACGCAGACCCGGCAGCGCGAGGAGCGCCACCCACCACGGCACCGAGATTCCGAAAAACGCGCCGGCAAGAAATGCCGAGCACGCGACCAGCAACGGCCGGACGCCCACGCCCCCCTCCCCCAAAACCGACATGTGTGCGTTTGCCTACATCGAACGCACGCAAGCCGGCCACGGTACACCTGGGCCGCGATCGACGTCAAGTGCACCCTTGACTCACAAGGGTGCTTCGTGCTAAAAGCGCCTTCCTATGCAGACTTTCAAGGTCGGTGACAAAGCCGTCTACCCGGGGCAGGGGGTCGGCGAGGTCATGGGGATCGAGCACAAGGACATTGCCGGGCAGCGGCAGTCGTTCTACGTCCTCAAGATCATGGAAAACGGGATGAAAATCCTCATCCCCATCAACAAGGTCGGCTCGGTCGGGCTGCGCTCGCTGATCGACGAGAAGGCGGTCGTCAAGGTCTATACGATCCTGAAGCAGAAGGATATCTCGGTGGATTCAGCCACCTGGAACCGCCGGTATCGCGAGTACATGGAGAAGATCAAGACGGGCTCGGTCTTCGAGATCGCCGAGGTCCTGCGCGATCTGTACCTGCTCAAGTTCGACAAGGACCTGAGCTTCGGCGAGCGCAAGATGCTGGATACAGCGCGCAACCTCCTGATCAAGGAGCTGTCGCTCGCCAAGGGCGTCAACGAGGACGACATCGAGGGTGACCTGAAGTCGATCTTCAACTGCTGATCAGCCGCTGTACGATTGGACGGGCGTGGGCACGAGCGAGTGCCTGCGCCCGCCCTGCTTCGAGCCCCTGAAAAGGCCTTCCATGCCGCTGCGCGTCTTCAACACGCTCGCGAACGAGAAGCAGGACTTCACCCCTCTGCGGCCGGGGCGGATGGGCTTGTACGTGTGCGGGATCACCGTCTACGACCTGCCGCACATCGGCCACGCGCGGATGCTGACGGCGTTCGACGTGGCGGTCCGGTACCTCCGCTGGGCAGGCTGGGAGGTCGCGTACGTCCGCAACTGGACCGACGTGGACGACAAGATCATCCGGCGCGCCCAGGAGCGCGGGCAGGATCCGAAGCAGTTCGCCGCGCACTTCATCGAAGAATGCAGGAAGGACATGCAGGCGCTGAACATCCTCCCGGCGGACGTGGAGCCGAAGGCCACCGAGCATGTCCCCGAGATGCAGGCGCTGATCGCCCGGCTGATCGAGCGCGGGAACGCGTATGCGTCGCAAGGCGACGTCTACTTTTCGGTGCGCTCGTTTCCAGGGTACGGAAAGCTGTCGAAACGCCAGCTCGACGACATGCGCGCAGGCGCGCGCGTGGAGCCGGGCGAGCAGAAGCGCGACCCACTCGATTTCGCCCTCTGGAAGGCCGCCAAGCCCGGAGAGCCCGCTTCCGTCACCTGGGACAGCCCCTGGGGCCCCGGCAGGCCCGGCTGGCACATCGAGTGCTCGGCGATGTGCCAGAAGTTCCTGGGGACGACCTTCGACGTGCACGGAGGCGGCAAGGACCTCGTCTTTCCGCACCATGAGAACGAGATCGCGCAGAGCGAGGCGGCCAGCGGGCAGCAGCTGGCGCGCTTCTGGCTGCACAACGGATTCGTCAACATCGACGCGGAGAAGATGAGCAAGTCGCTGGGGAACTTCAGGACCATCCGCGATCTACTCACCCATTGGGACGGAGAGGCGCTGCGCGCCTTCCTGCTCTCGACGCAGTACCGGCACCCGATCAACTTCAGCGAGTCCGCCATCGTCGAGTCGGACCGGCGGGTCGAGTACTTCTACGAGTCGCTGGCCAAGGGCGAGGCTTATCTGGCGCAGAAGAAGTTCGCTCCGGCTGCGCCGCCGGAACCGCTCTCCGAGCACGTCCAGGGCTTCCGGGACGCGATGGACGACGACTTCAACACCGCGGAGGCGCTCGCGCGTGTAGAGCGCGTGTACGGCATCGCCAACGCGCGGATCGACGCGAAGGCGCGGCCGGACGAGGTAGCCGCCCTGCTGCACACCGCGCGCACGCTCTCGAGCGTGCTCGGGTTGGCCGACCGGGCGCCGCTGGAGGCGATCCGCTCTCGGCGCCAGCTCGCGGCCAGGCGGAAGGGCATCGATCCGAAGTGGGTCGAGGACCGCATCTCGGCGCGGCTTGCCGCCCGGAAGTCGAAGGACTTCGCCCAGGCGGACGCCATTCGCGCGGAGGTGAGCGCCCGGGGCGTGGAGCTGCGCGACGGGCCCGCGGGAACCGACTGGCGCGTGCTCCTGTGAATCGCCCTGGCGAGCGCAAGCTGCCTGCCCGCTGGGGGCGGCGAACGAAGGCGTTCTCCTGACAGGACGCTGGCAGGAGCCGCTGTTAGACTCCTCCGGTCATGCCGTTCAAGCTGCGCAGCGACTACAAGCCGCAGGGCGACCAACCCCGCGCCATCGCCGAGCTGATCTCCGGGATCGGACGCGGCGACAAGCACCAGACGCTGCTCGGGGTGACCGGATCGGGCAAGACATTCACCATCGCGAACGTCGTCGACAAGGTGCAGAAGCCCACGCTGGTGATCGCGCACAACAAGACGCTGGCAGGGCAGCTCTACGGGGAGTTCAAGGAGCTGTTTCCGGAGAACGCGGTCGAGTTCTTCGTCAGCTACTACGACTACTACCAGCCGGAGGCGTACGTCCCCTCGAGCGACACGTACATCGAGAAGGACTCGACCATCAACGACGAGATCGACCGCCTGCGGCACTCGGCGACCCACGCGCTGCTCACGCGCAACGACGTGCTGATCGTCGCCTCGGTCTCCTGCATTTATGGCCTGGGCACGGCCGAGGCATACTACGAGCTGAAGGTCGCGCTGCAGACCGGCGAGGAGTACCCGCGGCACAAGCTCCTGCGCGACCTGGTCGAGATCCAGTACGAGCGCAATGACCACGACTTCTCCCGCGGAACGTTCCGGGTGAAGGGCGACACCATCGAGATCTTCCCCGCCTACGAGGAGGAGCGCGCCATCCGCGTCGAGCTGTTCGGCGACATGGTGGAGAGCATCAAGGAGATCGATCCGCTGCGGGGGAAGGTGCTGGGCACCATCGAGAAGATGTCGATCTTTCCCTCCAGCCACTATGTGACCAGCGGCGAGCGGCGCAAGAGCGCCATCGTCGCCATCCGGGAGGAGCTGCGCGGGCGGCTGATCGAGCTGCGCGGTCAGGACAAGCTGCTGGAAGCGCAGCGGCTGGAGCAAAGGACGATGTTCGATCTGGAGATGATCGAGCAGATGGGCTTCTGCAACGGCATCGAGAACTACTCGCGCCACCTGAGCGGGAGGAGCGCGGGCGAGCCGCCGCCGACGCTGCTCGACTACTTCCCCAAGGACTTCCTGCTGGTGATCGACGAGTCGCACCAGTCCGTCCCGCAGATCGGCGCCATGTACCGGGGCGACCGGTCGCGGAAGGAGACGCTGGTCGAGTACGGCTTCCGGCTGCCCTCCGCCCTCGACAACCGGCCGCTGCAGTTCGGCGAGTTCGAGCGGCTGGTGAACCAGGCGATCTTCGTTTCCGCCACCCCCTCGGAGTACGAGCTGCAGAAGAGCGAAGGGGTGATCGTCGAGCAGATCATCCGTCCCACCGGGCTGGTCGATCCGGAGGTCGAAGTCCGCCCGGTGGCGCAGCAGGTCGACGACCTGCTGGAGGAAGTGCGCAAGCGGGCGACCCTGGGGCAGCGGGTGCTGGTGACCACGCTGACCAAGAGGATGGCCGAGGACCTGACCGAGTACTTCGCCGACCTCGGCGTGCGGGTCCGGTACATGCACTCGGACATCGACACGCTCGAGCGACTGGCGCTGGTGCGCGACCTGCGGCGGGGGTTGTTCGACGTGCTGATCGGCATCAACCTCCTCCGCGAGGGCCTGGACATCCCGGAGGTGTCGCTGGTCGCGGTGCTGGACGCCGACAAGGAAGGCTTCCTGCGATCGAGCGTGTCGCTGATCCAGACCATCGGCCGGGCCGCGCGCAACGTCGAGGGGCGGGTGATCCTGTACGCGGACACCGTGACGGCCTCGATCAAGGCTGCGCTCGAGGAGACGGACCGGCGCAGGGCCAAGCAGGTGGCTTACAACCGGGAGCACGGCATCACGCCGCAGTCGGTGAAGCGCGCCATCCTCGACATGGCCATCCACGGCGTCGCCTCCGGCGCCGACGAGGCTCTCGCCGGAAAGGAAGAGCTGGCCGGGTACCTGCCAGAGAACCGGAAGGACGTGCCGAAGGTGATCGCCGAGCTCGAGGCCGAGATGCGCGCCAAGGCCGAGGAGCTGGACTTCGAGGGCGCGGCGATGCTCCGCGACAAGGTCCAGGCCATCAAGGACCTGGACCTGGGGATCATGCCCAAGCGGCCGGAAGCGCTGAAGCAGGAAGCGCGGGCGGCGGCAGGTCTGCCGACGCGCCCCGCCGGACAGAAGCGGCGCGGCAGGCCGAACGGGCGTCCGGGGCAGCGCAGGTAGCAGGATGCTCTCCAAGGAGCTGAAGCAGAAGCTCGACACGCTGCCCACGCAGCCCGGTTGCTACGTGATGAAGGACAAGGCCGGCGAGGTGGTCTACGTCGGCAAGGCCGTCAACCTCCGGGGGCGGGTCGGGCAGTACTTCCAGGAGCGCAGCGGCGACACGCGCGCGTTCATCCCCTTTCTCGAGGACCTTCTCGGCGACGTGGAGGTGATGATCACCCCCTCCGAGAAGGACGCGGTGCTGCTCGAGAACGAGCTGATCAAGAAGCACCGGCCGCGCTTCAACATCAAGCTGCGCGACGACAAGAATTTCATTTCGCTGCGTCTCTCGGGGACGCACCCATACCCGCGCCTGGAAGTGGTCCGGCGGGTGAAGAAGGACGGCGCCCGCTACTTCGGCCCCTTCGCCAGCGCCTCTTCGATTCGCGAGACGCTGGGCATCGTCAACCGGCACTTCCAGCTCCGCACCTGCACCGATTCGGTGATGGCGAACCGGAGGCGGCCGTGCCTGCAGTACCAGATCAAGCGCTGTCCGGCGCCTTGCGTGTACAGCGTGTCGCAGGAGGAGTACCGGCGCTCGGTCGACGAGGTCGCCCTCTTCCTGGAGGGCAAGGCCGACGAGCTGACCGCGCAGCTCGAAGGGCGCATGAACGACGCCTCGGAGAAGCTGGAGTACGAGCGGGCAGCGCAGCTCCGCGACCAGCTTCACGCCATCGATCGCAGCCTGGAGAAGCAGCGTACGGTGCTGGGGGACCTGCTCGACCAGGACGTGCTCGGCTTCTACCGCGAGGGGCCGGCGCTCGAGATCCACCTGCTCTTCTTCCGCAACGGGCGACTCACCGGGGGGCGCAGCTTCGGGTTCAGCCGGCAAGAGTTCCCCACCGAGGAGCTGCTCTCGAGCTTCCTCGATCAGTATTACGAGTCGGGCGCCTTCGTCCCCAAGGAGCTGCTGCTGCCCGTCAACCTCGCCGACGCCGGGACGCGCGAGGTCTGGCTCTCGGAGAAGAAAGGGGAGCGGGTGCGCGTCCACGTGCCGGAGCGTGGCGAGAAGGTGCGCCTGGTCGAGATGGCGATGGAGAACGCGCGCCAGAGCTTCGAGGAGAAGGCCCGGACGCAGAAGAGCCAGCTCGAGGCGCTGACGCGCCTCCAGTCCCGGCTGCGCTTGCCGCGCCTTCCCCGGAGGATCGAATGCTTCGACATCTCCACCTTCCAGGGTCAGCTCACGGTCGGCTCGCAAGTGCTGTTCACCGACGGCGAGCCGGACAAGAGCGGGTACCGCCTCTTCAAGGTGCGGGGCGAGGCTGCGGGCGATGATTTCGCCTCGATGTTCCAGGTACTTACGCGGAGACTGAAGCGCGGCATCGAGGAGCAGGACCTGCCCGATCTCCTGGTGATCGACGGGGGAAAGGGCCAGCTCAACGTCGCCCGGGCGGCCCTGAAGGAAGCGGGGCTGAGCCTTCAGGACCTGCCGCTCGCCGGGCTGGCGAAGAGCCGGGTGCTGGAGGATGAGGAGCGCTTCGCTGCGCGCCAGGGTTTCCGCGTCGCGGAAGCGTGGGCGGAGCGGGCGGGGCCGGAGCCGGAGGTCACGCAGATCGCGGAGGGCGAGGCAAAGGAGGGCGCCGCCGCCGCGCAGCCGAGGCGGGGGAGATCGCGACAGAAGGGCCGATTCGCTCAGAGCGAGGTGGAACGGAGCCCGGAGCGCGTCTTCCTCCCGGGACAGAAGAACCCGGTGGTGCTGCGCCAGAACACCAGCGAGCTGCACCTGCTCGCACGCCTGCGCGACGAGGCGCACCGGTTCGCCATCACCTTCCACCGCAAGCTGCGCCGCGAGCGCAACTTCCGCTCGGTCCTGGAGGAGATCCCCGGCATCGGCGACAAGCGCAAGCGCGCGCTGCTCAGCCATTTTGGATCGCTCAGGCGCATCCGGGCGGCCATGCCCGAGGAGATCGCGCAGGTGGAAGGCTTCAACCTCCAGCTGGCGGAGCGCGTGCAGCGCTTCCTCGCGGCGCAGTCCGCGGAAGTGGAGGCGCAGGAGTCGGCCGAGGGCGGCGCGGAGCTCGACGGCGGCGCGCCCCCGCAGGCGGGGCCCGGAGACGGCGCGCTGCTGCGCGACCGCGACGACGTGGCGTTCGATGCCGCGGCGGCGGAACTGGACGCGCTGGAAGAGGAAGATGCGCCGGCGCCCGAGCCGATCGAAGCCGAAACCACGTAGTTCAATCGATGCTGCATTGCACTGTTTTTTCTTGCTCCCTGGCGGACACATGTCCTACAAGGTCGTCCCTCGCAGGTTAGTATCGAAAGGATCGAGAAGGAATGAAGCTCTACCCGAAAATCATCCCCGCCATCGCCCGCGACGTCATCGCATCGCTGATGGCGGAAGGCGATATCGAGGTAGAGACGATGCGGGTCGCGGATGCCGAGATGGACATGGCGGCCATCCTCAAGGAATACCTCGCTTCCGAGGAGCGGGTGAACCAGGCGACGCGGGAGGCTCTCGAGCGCCGCGGATATGACCACTCGCGCTTCAACCAGGTCAAGCGCGAGATGGCGGACGTGCGCGGCTTCAAGATGGGCGACGAAGGAATCGACTACATCATCAACCAGATGATCGAGTTTCTTCTCATTTCCCGCAACATCGAGGAAGTCTTCGCCGAGGACCACACCATCCGGCGCAAGATCTACCAGGTCTTCAAGAAGCACCTCGACGTGGACGAGGACATCGACCGCGAGGCGCGCTCCCGCCTCAAGCACCTCTCGGAAGGCACCCAGGCCTGGGAGGTCGAGTACCAGAAGACGGTCGAGCAGATCCGCCGCAACAAAGGCCTGGTGTAGCCCTTTACCTCTTCGCGGCGCGGCGGATTCCTGGCGCGGCGATGAGCTGCGCGCGGATTGTCTTCCCCTTGACCTCTCCGATGGCGACCAGCGGCAAGCGACGCTCGTCGTCGCTCAGCCAGACGAGGGCGGCGCGCTTGACCTTCGCATCGTCGAGGCGCACGCCCTCGCCCTCGAATCGCACGGCAGGGAACCGCCCCACGGGAGTATCGATGGTCTCCTTCGCCTTGATCTGGCCGGTGAACTTCCAGACCTTGCGGCCGGCGAACACTTCCAGGCAGAGGGGTTGGTTCATGGGTAGTACCCGCAGCACGTAGAGCGTCGAGATCATGTCGCGCACGCCGTCGTCGGCCTGCACGGTGAACGGCTCGGGCTCGCCGTTCTTGGTCGCCTGGACGGCCAGGGTCCCGTCCTTCGGCGGGAAGGCCAGCTCGGTGCCCTTGTGCTGGTCGTTCTCGTCCAGGTCCTCGCGATAGTGGAGCGCCGTGAAGTCGCGCGCGATCAAAGCGGTGGCGTACGCGTCGTAGCGCCCGAGGTTGGTGGCGACGAACGCGTTCGACTTCGCGCGCGAGCTGAGCTGCACGGCCGCCCGCTGCTTTTCCCCGGGCGGAGGCGGCTCCACGCGGATCTCGAAGGTGCCCACGTCCGCCCCGACGGCATCGAGCTTGAAGAGGAGCACTTCGCCGAGGTTGAACTTCGCGGCCGGGAGCTGCTGCGGCGGGCAGAGCGCGGCGATGAGCAGGGCGACCATGGGCATCATGTCTAGCAGAGACCTCCGCGCCGGGCAGGTGATTCAGCGCGCTCCGAGCTTGCGCGCGGAAAGCAGCGCCTCGATCCGCGCGGCCAGGTGCTCGCGCATCTGCGCGTAGGCCTTGGGGTCGCGCGAGAAGCCCCGCAGGGAGGGAGCCACGGCGCGCGCTTCAGCGCGGGCGAGCCTGGGATCTCCGAGCTGGGCGCAGAGAGAGAGGTAGGCATGGTCGGCGAGCGAGCGCGAGATCTGCACGAGCCGCAGCGACTCGACAGGCACGTCCCGCCGCCCGCCGATCCGCTCCGGCGTCCCCGGGTAGAAGAGCGTGCCGTCACCGTTGCCCCCGAACGCCCATTGCGACTGCCAGGGGTCGGTCTCGTGGTAGGCAAAGACCGTGTCGAAGTAGAGCTCGCCGGCGATGTCGTTGACGAAGGCGAGCGTGCCCATGACCCGCGCGGCCGTGGCCGGCGCGTCGATCGAGTAGCTGGGCCAACCGCGGAAGGCGGGATCCAGGACGGGTCTGCCGTCGCCGCTGCAGCCGTGAGACATGCAGCTCTGGTACCACCAGAGGCGGTCGTACTTCGCGCGGGGGACCGCGCGCGGACAGGTGGGGTCCTTCTCGCCCACGCAGTTGAGCAGCGGCGTCCAGAGGTTCACGTCTGGCAAGGCGCTCGTCCAGGCGGTGGTCACCAGGCGCCGCACCTCAGGGGAGTCCTCCCGCACCTCTCGCGCCCGCTCGGCCACACGCGGGAAGGCGTCCGGGGACGGCTCGTCCTCGACGTAGTGGAAGAGGCGATCGAGCCAGCCTCGCTGCCGGAAATGCTCCTGCCACTGGCGGCGGTACGATCGCCTCTGGGCCCGGGTGAGCTTGCCCGGTTCCCGTAGCTCGACCGCCGTCCAGCGCGTTCCGCCGGGCAGCGCTGTGCCGTCCAGGAACGGCCCCACCTCCGCGTCGTAACTCGTCCAGTCGATCCGCACCTCGTCGCCGTCCTTGCTGAAGGAGGGCGGATCCTGCGTTCCACCGAACAGCGTGATGCCGCGGCGAAGCGCGGCCAGGCCGTAGGCGCGGGTGAGCTCGCCCGCGGCCTCCACGCCGCGGCGGTGGCCCCTCACCGCGGAATACCCGGAAAACCCGAAGGCCGTGACCAGCGCCGGGGTCGCCGGCAGATCGAAGCCCCGGACCCGGACGTCGACGGGCACCTCCACCGAGCCGCCTCGCCAGGAGAGACGCAGGGAGCCGGAGGTCCGGCTCGGGCCGGTGCCGCGGCCCACGCAAGCTTCGACGAAGATGGCCTGCGCCCGTCCTTCCGGGACGTCCACGGGAAACGCGCGCCGCTCCTCGCCGTAGATCGGATCGCGCGTTGGGATGAGGGCGTCGGGCCACTCGCCGGTGCCGCCCTCCGGTCCGGAGGGGTACTCGAGGAAGATGGTGCCGACGCGGTACAGATCGAGCTGCGCCTTCCCGCGGGCGGAGGCGGTCAACCCGGAGAGCGGGCCGCGCACCACGACCTGCGCGCCCGCGCACTCGCCGCCGGCAGCCACCAGGCGGAGGCGGGGGGCCTGGGCCGCTGGCGGAGGGCGCGCATCGGGGCGCACCTTCTCCGATTCGTCGGCGACCCAGATCTGCAGCACGGCCAGGACCCAGAGCATGGCGTGAGAAGGTGGGGCGGGTGGCGCCGGAGGGCAACGTGTCCCGGCGGGCGGAGTTTGGCGTTAGACTCGCCGCATGGCCACCCGCGACCCCCGGCGCGACTCCTCGATGGAAGACGAAGACGAAAAGCCGACAATGGGAGTGCGCCAACGCTTCTCCGAGTTCGAGTGTCCGGCCTGCAGCGCGAACAATCCCTTCGATGAGTTCGGAAACAACGACGAAGTGCTCTGCAACTGGTGCGGGATCGAATTCGTTGCCCTGGTGGACGAAGACGGCGTCCTCAAGCTGAAGGAATCGTGAAAGGCGTCGCGCGCAGGCAGGTCCGGAGGATGGCGAGCGGGGTGCTGCAGGCGCCCGCCGACGACGACATCGTCGCCGAGGAACCGCTGGAGATCCGGGCGCAGGGCGAGACACTGGCCATCACCATGCGGACGCCCGGCGCCGATCGCGAGCTCGCGGTCGGTTTCCTCTTCGCCGAAGGCGTGATCGGCTCGCGCGACGACATCGGCAGCGTCTCGCACTGCGGCCGTCCCGATCGGGAGGGCTACGGAAACACAATCGACGTGGTGCCTGGGGCCGGGGTGTCGCTCGACATCGACCGGCTTTCCGCCACCCGCCGCGGCACGCTCACCACCTCCGCCTGCGGCGTTTGCGGCCGGCGCAGTGTGGAGGACGTGATCGCCCGCTGCACGCCGCTGCCCGTCGCCCCCGGCATGATCGCCTCGGCCACCATCCTGGCCGCGGTGGACGGTCTGCGCGCGCGCCAACCGAACTTCGCCCGGACCGGCGGCATCCATGGGGCCGCGCTGCTGGACGCGGGCGGCGAGGTGCTCTCCGCGTTCGAGGACATCGGCCGGCACAACGCCGTAGACAAGGTGGTCGGCGCCCTGGTGCTGGGAGGCCGGGTTCCGGGCAGCGCGGCGACCCTGCTGGTGGTGAGCGGGCGCGCCTCCTATGAGGTGGTGCAGAAGGCGTCGGCGGCGAGGGTCCCGGTCATCGCCAGCGTGTCCGCAGCCAGCTCCCTGGCGGTCGATCTGGCGCGGGCTTCCGGAATCACGCTCTGCGGCTTCGTACGCAACGGCGCCATGACCGTCTACGCGCACCCTGACCGCATCCGCTGATCGGGCCGGCAACGGTCGGGCAACGGAGGGAGCGCTTACTTCTTCGCCGCCTGGCGGCGGGAAGCCCGGGCTTCCTTCCTGCGGCGCTGCTGTTCGAGGAAGCCGATCTTCTCGCGCTTTTGCGGCGGCGGCGCGCGTTGGGAAGCCCCCCGCGCTT
>DATBZA010000185.1:0-33478 GCA_036513415.1 Myxococcales bacterium
GACCGTTCTCCTCAGCTACTTCGAAAGACGACCACAGACGTTCACGCTGACAACCACCGGACAGCCGAGCCGCACGTACACCAGCATCGCGCAAGCGCGCGCCGACGGTAACAAGGGCCGCGTCTGGGGCGGCATGCACTATCCGAGCACGGTCCGCATCAGCGACGCCGTGGGCGAGGCGATTGCCAGGTACGTCAATCGAAACGCCATGCAGAAGCTGGACTGAGGCGTACAGTCAGGTCAGTCGGTCGCCGGAATATGTAAGACCGGCGTCGCAAGCGTCGGCAAGATCGACCTCTGCGTAGTGCCCCGTATTGCGACAAGACCTGCCGCGCGCCAAAGTTGGTTCACGCGGCCTCGTCTGGGCCACCTTCCGCGCGGGTGAAAGCGCTTTCCCTGTGGGACGGACCCGAACGCAGGCCGCGTGCCGCGTCCAAGAGAAAGGAGGCCCGCATGTCGGCCACGGCCGTCCGGAGGCTCGAGCTTCCACTTGGCGAGTCGATTCCAGTGCTCGGGCAGGGGACCGCGCGCATGGGCGAAGATCCCGAGCGCTGGGATGCCGAGGTGGCGGCGCTCCAGCTCGGGTTCGATCTCGGCATGACACTGGTCGAGACAGGCGAGATGTACGGCGACGGCGCGGCCGAGGAGTTGGTCGGCGACGCGTTGGAGGGTCGCCGCGACGACGTGTTCCTGGTCACCAAAGTGGGACCGGCCCATGCCTCCCGGCGCGAGATCGCCGTCGCTTGCGAGCAGAGCTTGCGGCGGCTGCGCACGGAATGGATCGATCTCTATCTGCTGCATGCGCGCGGATTCGAGCTGCCGGACGAGACGCTCGAGGGTCTCGACCAGCTGCTTCGGACGGGGAAGATCTCGTTCTTCGGCGTCAGTCTCTACTCCGTGGCGGATCTGGAGGAGCTCGTCGAGGTGCGCGACGGCGTCCACGTGCAGACCGATGAGGTCCCGTACAACCTGAAGCGTCGCGGCGTCGAGCTTGACTTGCTGCCCTGGTGCAGGGCACGCAGGATCCCGGTCATCGCCTGCTCGCCGTTGGAACACGGTGAGCTGGTGGGCGATCCCGCCCTGCGGCGCGTGGCCCAGCGCCAGGGCGCGACGCCGGCCCAGGTCGCGCTCGCCTGGCTGATCGGCCAGCCGGGAGTGGGCGCCGTAGCCAGATCGGCGACGCTCGATCACGTCCGGGAAAACCGCGGGGCTCTCGACTTGCACCTCACGCAGGAGGACTTCGCCGAGCTCGACCGCTCTTTTCCGCCGCAGATCCAGCCACGGCCGGCCGAGCTGCGTTGACGCCGCTTGGCCCCGGAACCAAGCAAAGCAGCCATCGCCGCGCCAGAGGCGTAGAAGGCAGGCTTGCTTCCAGGGAGGATCGATCCATGGTCGCCAGGGCACTCCTCGTCGCATTGATTGCCGCGCCAACAGTCTCGATCCGCGAGTTCGATCTGCCCACGCGCGATGCCCGGCCCCACGATCCGGCGGTAGCGCCCGATGCCTCGCTGTGGGTCACGGAACAGAAGGCGAACAAGCTGGGGCGGCTCGACCCGAAGAGCGGACACATCCGCGAATATTCGCTGCCCACGGCCGATTCGGGGCCGCACGGGCTCGTCGCTGACCGCGAGGGGCAAATCTGGTTCACCGCGAACTACAAGGGGTACATCGGGAAGCTCGATCCGAAGAGCGGAAAAGTTGTCGAGTTTCCGGTGCCGCTCGCGAAAGCAGATCCGCACACGCCAGCGATCGATTCGCGCGGCAGGCTCTGGTTCACGATGCAGGAAGCCAACCACGTGGGGCGGCTCGATCCGCAGAGCGGGAAGTTCGAATTGCGCGAAGTCCCGACGCAGGGCGCGAAACCGTACGGAATGGTGATCAGCGCGCAAGGCGCGCCGGTGTTCTGCGAATTCGGTTCGAACAAGCTGGCCAGCATCGATCCGGAGACGATGGCGATCCGGGAGCACGCGCTCCCAGACGGCGCGCGGCCGCGACGGCTCGCGGTCACCCATGATGGAAGCATCTATTACAGCGATTATGCCCGCGGCTACCTGGGAAGGGCGGATCCGGCGGCGGACAAAGTGGAAGAGTGGCCTTCGCCGGGCGGACCTTCATCGCGGCCGTACGGGATCGCGATCGTACCGGACGGAACTGTCTGGTACAGCGAATCGGGCGTGACGCCCAACACGCTGGTGCGCTTCGATCCGCGGTCGAAGCAGTTTTCCTCCACTCCCATTCCTTCGGGCGGCGGCGTCGTGCGCAACATGGTCGCGACGCCCGGCGGGCAGCTCTATCTCGCTTGCAGCGGGGTAAACAAGGTCGCGGTCGTCGACGTTGCGCAGTGACGCTGCGCCAGCCGACCACTTGCCCGGTCGACTGACCAACCAACGCGCACGAGCGCCTTGATCTTCCCATGGATGCGAGAGGTCGGGGCGGGCGCCCTGCTGCGCGCGGCTGCCGAGGAGTCGCGCGGCACGTGAGCCTGCTACTTGAGCCCATCGAGTCTGAGAGAATCCCGTCGGAGACTTTCCGTAAGGGCGCACTTCCGCGCGCGTGCAACCTTGCGTAACGGGCGGGCATTCAGGTAGCACATGCGGCTCCACTCACCAGGGAGTAGCGCATGCCCGGCGTCTACAAGAAGATCGACGTGGTCGGCACCTCCAAGGAGAGCTTCGCGGCGGCGACGAAGGTCGCTATCGAGGAAGCCGCAAAGACCGTCCACCACATGGACTGGTTCGAGGTCGCCGAGATGCGCGGAGCAATCAAGAACGGCAAGGTGTCGGAGTTCCAAGTCACCGTCCGGATCGGCTTCAAGATAGAGCACTGATCCCCGAGGCCGCGCACGGCATCCCACGATGGTGAACACCGCGCAGATTGAGTACTGGAATGGAGGGGCCGCTGAGACGTGGGTCGCCCAGCAGGAGCGACTCGATCGTCAGCTCGATCCGCTCGGCCGCGCCGCCCTCCGCGCGCTCGCCCCGCGCCGGGGCGAGCACGTCCTCGACGTCGGCTGCGGCAGCGGGCAGACGACCTTGCAGCTCGCCGATGCCGTCGGATCGGCCGGCCGCGTCGTAGGTCTCGACGTGTCGTTGCCGCTGCTTGCCGCGGCGCGCAGGCGCAGCAGGGACGTGCACGTCTCGTTCGTGCACGCCGACGCTCAGAAGCAGGCCTTCGAGCACCCGTTCGACGCCGTCTACTCGCGCTTCGGCGTGATGTTCTTCGACGATCCGGTGGCCGCCTTCGCGAACCTGCGCCGCGCCATGAAGCCCAGCGGCCGCGTCGCGTTCGTGTGCTGGCGCGCGGAGGCGGAGAACCCGATCATGACCGCCCCGATGGTCGCCGCCGCGAGGCACCTCCCGCCGCTGCCGCCACCGCCGGATCCGGACGCACCCGGCCCCTTCGCGTTCGCTGATGGCGTGCGCCTCGCCCGGATCCTCGAGGCCGCCGGCTTCGGCGCCATCCGCATTACTCCGCACGACGAGCCGATCGGCGGCAACGATCGCGCGGCCACGCTCGAACTCGCGCTCCAAATCGGGCCTCTCGGCCGGCTCCTCCGCGAGCACCCCGAGCATCGAGCCGGCGTGGTCGATGCGGTGCGGGACGCGCTCGAGCCGTTCATCGTCGAGGGCATCGCGCGCATCCCATCGGCCACCTGGATAGTCACGGCCGTCTCCGCGTAAACCTACGGCTGCATGGCACGGCCGCGGGCAGGTCTGCTACGCTTTGCGGACGCCGACCGCCAGACGCGAGACGCCAGTCCAAACCCCGTGAACCTCCTCATCATCGGGCTGCTCGCCCAGCTTACCGTCCCGGCGCAGCACGCGCTTCCGGTGCTCTCCTATCCGGAGCCGGGAATGGACGACACCGCGGCGTATCAGGGATATCAGACGCGCTTCTATCGCGACTCGAAGGGAAACACGGTCCAGATCTACATCGAGCCGCGCGGCGGACGCGTCGTTCAGCTGTTGGCCGACGGCTTCAACGAGAGCGTCGGGTTCACGGCGCGGGATGCCGCGGGCAGGCCAGCGCGCCTCCACTGGGGATCGGACGAGGCGCTGGTTTCGGACTCGGGCCCGGTGCGCCGCATCGAGTACCGCCTCACCGCCGAGTCGCCCCGCGTCGACATCGGCTGGCCCCTGCTCGGCTCGATGCGCGTGGAGCGTGACTTTCAGTATCAGCGCGGCCACCTGCGGCCTTTCGGCGGAGCTCCGTTCCAGCAACAGGAGCTGGTCCAGCTCATCGCCAGGCTTGGCCGCCTCCCTGCCGCGGAGCGGCGCCGGCACCTCGAGCTGCTCCACGCCCGGAGCGTTGGCGAGCTGCGCGCGCGCCTCCAGCCGACGTTCTCCACCACGACGACGGACTCCAGCCGCACGATTCGCATCACGCAGCCGTACTTCGACGATCGCAACCGGCTCGTGCTGGAGCTCATCGTGGATCCCCGTGTCGCCACGGCGTCGCTGCGCGCGGGAACCGTGTCCATTCGCTCGCGCACCGGCCGTCCTGTCACGCTCGCGGCGCGGGTAAGCACCGACGGGCCTGCGCTTACTCCGCTCCGGCGCGAGCAGATCTTCACCGGCGAGTTCCTCGACTTCCTTGCCAGCGGCGGCGTGCCGCCCGGGATCGCGCCGCCGGTCGCGTCAGCGACGCGGGCGGACTCCGTGCGCTCGCATCGTGCCCGATGGCTGGAGCGGCAGGTGTCCGGCCTCGAGCTTCTCGCCACGGAAGAGAAGCTGATGGCGGGGCTGCCGAACTATGCGACCTACTTCGGCCGCGACATGATGATGACCGCGCTCATGATGCAGCCGATCTGGCGGCCGGAGGTATCGGAGCACGTTATCGCCAGCGTGCTCCGGAAGCTGTCGCCCCACGGCGAGGTAAGCCACGAGGAGGCGCTGGGCGGCCAGGCGATCCGGGAAGGTGCAGCCGAGTACAGCCCGCTGATCGCCGAGTACCTGCGGCGCGGGCCGACGGCTCCAGGAGCGGACAGCGTCCTCGCACGCGCGCGTGAGGTGCTCGGCGACCTTCAGCGGGTGCGCGAGAACTACAAGATGCTGGACGACGACTTCCAGCTTCCGGTGCTCGCGGCGCGGTATCTCGGGGCCGCCAGGGTACCCGCTGAACAGAAGCGCGCGTTTCTGCTGCGCGAGGCGAAGGAAGGCCGGTCGAACCTCGCGCTGCTCCTGCGCGAGATGGCGCGCGTGTCGGCGATGACGGCACCATACGCGCGCGCCCCGTTCCCGCCGAATCTCATAGGCTTTCCCAAGGCCGACGCGACGCACTGGTTTCCCGGGAGCTGGCGCGACAGCCGCGTGGGATACGCCAATGGACGCTTCGCGATGGACATCAACGCGATCTGGGTGCCGCAGGCGCTCGAGTCGATCGGCGTCATCCTCCGCACGGTGCACGCCCTGGCGCTCCCGCCCCTTGAATCGCTGGCGCCAGAGATCGCGGGAATGCCAATCACCGAGTACGACCGCGACCCGGAGGCACTGCGACGGGCCGTCGAGACATGGCGCGGCGCGGCTCGACACTTCGAGGTCGCCTTCACGACGGCCGAGATCCGATCCCATGTGAACGCGCGGCTCGATTCGCTTCCCGTGGACGAGCGCCGCTACTGGGAGAGCGTCTTCCATGACAGCAGGGCGTATTGGGAGCCGATCCGCTTCGCGGCGCTGTCGCTCGACTCGGTCGGTCGTCCGATCCCCGTCGCCAACACTGATCCTGCGACGCGGCTCTTTTTGGAAGATCTCACGAGCGACATCCTCCGTGGCGCGTCGACGACCGACCGCGTGCTGAAGGAGATCGACGTTTTCGCGCGGCCGTATCCCGTCGGCCTATTCGTGGATCGGCTCGGACCCCTCGTCGCCAACGATGCTTACGCGACCCCGGCCGTATGGCGCATGTTCCGCGATGACCTGTATCACTCGCCGCGGGTGGTGTGGGGGCGCGAGGTCAACCTCTTCGTTCTCGGACTGACGAATCAGATCGGCGCCGCTCAGGACGCGAATGGCGCGCCGCGAGACCCTTCGCTCGCGTCGTACGTGAGGAGCTTGAAGGAGACCTTGACCCAGACCGTGGACGCCGTCGAGGCTTCGGGACTGAAGCACAACGAGCTATGGAGCTACCGCATCGAGGGGGGACGGCTCGTGCCGGTGCGCTACGCCACGAGCACCGACATCCAACTCTGGAACGTGACGGATCTTGCCGTACAATTCGCGCTGGCGGGGGTGAAATGATGAGAGACGAGGTGCGAGGGATGAGGTGCGCGGCCGGAGCACTCGCTAGGGCGGTAGTGCTTGCTGGGAGATTGGGGGAGATTGGGGGACACCATACACAACTCAGCGTGCCAACTCGCCCCGGAGTCGAGGCGATTGGGTTGGCATGGAGAGTTGCGTATGGTGTCTCCGAATCTAGGTCGGTGGCTGATCGGCCAGCCGGGAGTGGGCGCCGTAGCGAGAGCGGCGACGCTCGATCACGTCCGGGAAAACCGCGGGGCTCTCGACTTGCGCCTCACGCTAGAGGACTTCGCCGAGCTCGACCGCTCTTTTCCGCCGCAGATCCAGCCCCGGCCGGCCGAGCTGCGTTGACGCGCAATTTCGTAAAGGATTGACCGCGCTCCCAAACGGGATGGCGAGCGAAGGACCCCGACGATCCCATCAGTCTGGAAGAACGCCGTAAAAGACAAGCGGCTCCGTGGTTCACGCCAATGGACGTCGCGGCGCGGTTGACGGTCTGCGGGCCGCGAGCATTGAGCGGGGTACCGCGTCTGTTGACTGGTGGTCGCCGCTCGACAGCGATCGCTTGTGCGTGTCCAGTGGAGTGCGCACCCCACTGACCAACCAAGGCGCACGAGCGCCTTGATCATGCGCAGCGCGACGATACTGGCCATCCGGCCCACTCCGGTCGCCTGCTACCGGGAGTGAGCGCGTCTGTGAGCGGATTGGGGGGCGGCGGCGTCGAGCCAAGCCTGGATCGCGTCCCGCGCCATGCGCTTCGCTTCGACGAGCGTGTCTGCCTCAGTAATGCACCCGGGCAACTCGGGAACCTCGATCGTGAAGCCTCCCGCCTCGAGATCCGGGGTAAGGACTGCGCGGTAGCTGCGGCCTTGCACTCGCACACCGATCTCGCGTGCTGCGCTGAGCTCCGTCACGTCGGTGCGAAGGTCCTTCTCGATCGGTTCAACATCGATCGCGATGACGACTTGGCCTTCGGCCGTCGCCTCGATCATCTTCGAGGAGCTTCCCATCAGAGCGAACACGCGGTTCCCCTTCGCGATGAGCCCGAGCGTACTCAGGGGCTGATCCGCATGCTGCTTGAGGTACTCAACCGCGCGCCGGACAGCCTGCAACGACACTCCTGCATCGAGGAGCCGCGCCACCACGCGCAGAGCGACCAGATCCTGGAACGAATATACCCTTCGAGAACCCCGCCCGGCAGCTTGCCGGATCGAGGAGCCGACCAGGCCGGTTCGCGCCCAGTAGTCTAGTTGCCGGTAGGTGACCCCGGTGAGCTTGAGGACGATCGTCGAGCCAAATCCGGCATCGCTCATGGACATCCTAATAACATGCATGTAATCCAAGGACAAGCGTCGTTCGCGACCGATCTTGGAGGTACGCTAGTGGCTGACCGAAGCACCAAGGCCGCGTGGGAGCTACATGTATTCACCCAGTTCGCCAGCCTCGCGGGGCTGCATGTTGTCCCGGATTCGGAAGATGTCCCGTTTGCGCACGGCTCCGGATCTTTCCTTTCTGAGCGGTGCAACGGTCACGCGGGTGTACCTCGATCAGCACGGCGCCGGCTTCTTGCTCGACCTCGGCCCACCGAATGGGATCTACGACTGGCGGGTCAACCAAGTGTTCCACGTGCAGGTCGCCGGTACGTTCACGGAATCGGACCCGGATGACAGCACGTCGATGATGCCCTTCTTCTCCACGCTGGGGAGCACGGTCGAAAAAGCTGCTCTCGACCCCGACGGACGCATTCGGTTCACGCTCGCGGGGAGAATCGAAGTTGAATGTGGCAGCGACCCGTCCTACGAGGCATGGCAGCTCAACGGACCAGGAGGGTTCTTAATCGTTTGTCTCCCTGGCGGCGGCGTTGCAACCTGGGACAACGGGCAAGACTCGAGCTGACACCTCGACGGCCGGTCTGCCGCCTCGTCCGCTCTTTGTCGCTCGCTTCACTCCCTCCCACTCAGCGACCTGACAAGACAGGATTCTTTGGCT
The DNA here is from genome assembly GCA_036513415.1 of Myxococcales bacterium. Lineage (GTDB taxonomy): Bacteria > Myxococcota > Myxococcia > Myxococcales > 40CM-4-68-19 > 40CM-4-68-19. The sequence goes on from DATBZA010000185.1 coordinate 8,226, forward strand.
GTGGGAGCGTGAGATGGTCGCTTTGTTACCCGGTTGCTACCGCCGGCCGAAAATGCAGGGCACGCGCCAGCAAGCCCGCCGAAAAGAATCCTTCTTCCGGCAACGTGGAATGGCGGGCGCTACTGGATTCGAACCAGTGGCCTTCGGCTTCGGAGTTTGCTCAACCGGTCTCCACAGCCCTCCCCGAAGCACCCCAAATTGCCTCGTCCCGCACGGTTGGCGAAGAGCATCGATCCCAGGCGACCCCACGAATCCCATCGTTTTCGAGAAATTTTGTTACCCGGTTGTTACCAGCTGGCTCTCGGACCGCGGCTTTCCTCTTGACCGTGCGCGAGGTCGCGGCTGAGCTTGGCGTGTGCACCGCAACCGTTTACCGGCTGTTCGATCGCGGCGAGCTGCCGCACGTTCGCATCCTGGACTCGATCCGCGTCGCTCCTCACGATCTGCGACAGTTCATCGAAGCCCGCCGGAAGAACGCCGGCCACGCGTAGCTGGCCTCCCTGAACCCGCTGCCCTATGATTCGAGTCATGAGGCGAGAGGAAGTCCAGCGACGACTCGCGGAACATCGGGCAGGGCTCGAAGGACTCGGGTCCGTTCGCTCGATCTCTTCGGCTCCATCGCGCGCGGCGACTCGGGTGCAGACAGCGATGTGGACCTTCTGGTCGAGTTCGACCGGCCCGTGGGCCTCTTCCAGTTCTTCCGGGTCCAGCGCAGGCTCGAGGCCATCGTCGGGCGACCCGTCGATCTGGTCATGAAGGACGCGATCAAGAGCCAACTGCGCACGCGAATCCTCGCCGAGACGGTCAGTGCCACCTAGGGAGTGGCGCCTCCGCATCGAGGACATCCTGGCTGCGGTCGAGCGGGTGCAGCGGAACCCGACGTCGGCTGATCGACGTGGAGCACCCTCGCTGTCGCCGCATAAGTCAGGCGTTTCGAGGAAATGATCCCGGAGATCCGAGCCGCAAGCTCAGTGTTGCCCTCGCACACCGGTGGCAACAGCCGAAGCCCGCGGTCCACCCCGCGGCGTCGGCGAGCGCCCGGCGGGGGCGTCACCCCCGGAGGACCGGGCCCAAGGGGGTCTCGATTCGAGACCACTGCGCGGCCGGGGGTTCATTTCGCTACCACCCCGGGCGGGGAGGTTCCATCGGCTCGCTCTGGTAGCCAGGACATCCCAGTCTGGCCCGCTTCGTGGAAGGGCCGCCCGGATGGCGCCTGCCGGGCTTACGGAGGTTCGAGCCGCGCCTGCCGTGCAGTGCGGGCGCGCGGCCGGCGTCCGCAGGAGGCGCGAGCCGGAGCGCACCGTCCTGCACGAGGTAGTGCGCGGGCATCTGCAGACGTTCCTCGCCGAGGCGCGCGAGCGCAGCGAGGGCGCCGGCCTCCCCCGCTTCGTCGAGCGCGAGTTCGAGCGCTACCTGGATTGCGGAATCCTGGCGCATGGCTTCGCCCGGGTCCGGTGCGGCGGGTGCAAGCACGAATTCCTGGTGGCGTTCTCGTGCAAGAACCGCGGAGTCTGCCCCTCCTGCAGCGCGCGCCGGATGCACGACACGGCCGCGCACCTGGTCGATGCCGTCTTCCCGCGCGTGTCGGTGCGGCAATGGGTACTCTCGCTCCCGCGCTGGGCGCGCTGGCTGCTTGCGCGGGATGCTCCTCTCGCGAGCCGAGCCCTGGCGATCGCGCTGCGGGCCATCTTCGCCCATTACCGGCGCCTGGAACGAAAGGGACGCTGCGGCGCGGTGACCTTCATTCAGCGCTTTGGGGGGAGCCTCAACTTGAACCTGCACTTCCACTGCGCCGTACCCGACGGGGTGTTCGTCCGCGACGAGACGGGCGTCCTTTTCGTCCCGGCGCGGCCGCCCACGGACGAGGAGGTCCACAAGGTCCTCCTGCGCATCGCGCGGAAGCTGCGCGGGCTGCTCCTGCCGAAACAGCCCGAGGACCCGATCGACGCGCTCGACGCGGGGTATGCCGAGTCGGTCCAGTCGATGCAGATGACGGGCCTCGCCGATCCGCCCCGGCCGAGGCGGTGCTCGGCCTTCATCGAGGGCTTCTCGCTCCACGCCGGGGTGCACCTGCACGCCAACGACCGCGAGGGGCTCGAACACCTCCTCGCCTACGGCGCCCGCGGCCCGATCTCGCTCGAGCGCCTCTCTACGCTGCTGGACGGTCGCATCTGCTACCGGCTGAAGCGCCCCCTGCCCGATGGCCGCTGCGAGCTGTTCTTCACGCCGACCGAGTTCCTGCGCAAGCTCTCGATGCTCATCCCGCCCCCGCGGCGGCACCTGGTACGCTTCCACGGCCTGTTCGCGCCGAATTCCGGCTGGCGCAAGCAGATCGTTCCTGCTTGCCCGACGCCGGTTTCGCCGAGCGCAGAACATGAACCGCCGGGAAGGCCCGAGCCGGATCGGTCGCCGAGAGCCCCGGGACGCATTCCCTGGGCGGAGCTGTTTCGCCGCGTGTTCCGCATCAACGTGCTCCAGTGCGAGCGCTGCGGCGGTGAGATGAAGGTGCTGGCGCTGGTGACTGAGCAGGCCGCGATCAAGAAGATCCTCGAGCACCTCGACCTGCCCTCGACCGGCCCGCCCATCGCGAAGGCGCGCCGCCCTCCGGAATTCGACTTCGTCGCCTGAACGGCCCACCGATTGGTCCCGTCGCGGCGGAGCCTTGCGCCCGCTCCGGGATCGACCGCTGCGCGCCCCTTTGTTTCAGCCAGACGACGCTACCATGGGGGGTCGGAGGGAAGCGGAGTTGACGGAACCTCTACAACCCGGACATAGAACGGGCGGTTGTTCGTCTTGGGGTCTTTGACGAGATGGGCTATCTCAACCTGCGCCCCGAGCAGACCAACATCTTCTTCAAGCTGATGGAGGAGCGCTATCGCCAAAGGGCCACCATCACCACCACGAATCTCGACTATGCCGAGTGGGGCAACTTCCCTCTCTGCTCCACGCGCCCCTGATCGCCTCCGCGCGGTCGGGGGCGCAAGATCACAACCGAGGTCTACGGGCACGTCGTGCCCGGCTTCCTGCGCGACGCCATTGACCAGCTGAAGCTCGGAGATCCGGCGCCGTTTGTTACCCCGTTGTTACCAGCAGCCGAAAATGCGGTCGAGGTGCCGGAAGTCGGCCCACAACACGCCCATGATTCAGAGAGCTTGGAGTGGCGGGCGCTACTGGATTCGAACCAGTGGCCTTCGGCTTCGGAGACCGACGCTCTATCCAACTGAGCTAAGCGCCCGCAGGCGGGCGTGTCTACCCCGCCCGGACTCCCGAGGCAAGGCGATTCACCCCGTCTTGCCGGGAAGCGTGTTCCCGGCAATTTGCGAGCCGAGCTTTCAGTCACCGCGAGCGGAGGAACACCGAACAGATCGACAAGTCGTGCCTCGACAACATCCAGAAAGCCGTCGAGCTTGGACCATGGCACGAGTCACATCCCCGGCCCACGCCGCGTTCGAAATCGGGATCTTCCTCAAGGCACTCAATGGCGCAGCGGAGATCGTGTTGGGCGTGCTCCTCTACCTCGTGCCATCAAGCGCGGTCAGCCACGCGTTGGCGAGGGCCACCCAGCACGAGCTCAGCGAGGATCCGAGCGACTTCATTGCAACGCATCTACTCCGGCTCTCGAAGCAATTCTCAGCGAGCACCCAACTCTTCGCCGCCGCGTATTTGTTGATCCATGGGGTCGTCAAGGTTGCTCTCGTTTGGGCGCTCTACCGCAGAAAACTTTGGGCATACCCAGCGGCGATCGCGATCTTTGCGGCGTTCGCCGTCTATCAGATCTATCGATACTTCGTGTCTTCTTCGCTCGCGATGATCGCGCTGACGGCCCTCGATGCAGTCATCATCGTGCTGACATGGATTGAGTACGGCCGGCTCAGGCGTGAGGAATCTCTTCGCTCGACCTGATCGCGCCAGAAGACGCACGAACGCGCCTCCCGCTCGCAAGCACAACGCTGAGCGGTTGCTCCCCAGCTTGACTTTTGCCGTCTCAGGGAGCGTCGTCGGTGCGGGCGAAACGCGCGAAGAATGATACCGCTGCGTTTCACGCACCGACGCGGAGCGCGCGTTCCGCCTGGGGAGGAAGACCATGAACAAGCTTGGATGGCTCACCGGCTGTATGCTCGCGCTCGCGTGCGCGCACGAGAGCAAGGACGTCGTGCGCGAGAGTGATAGCAAGATGCAAGGCACTGCCGCGGCGAAGACGGACATGCCGCAGCCGGCCTCCACGGCAGATGTCTCCAAGAACGACACCACCGCCGCAGCTCCCGCAGCGACTTCGGTTGCAGCGCCCACGGACGGCAAGATCCCGCTGAGCACGACGCCCGAAGCTGCGGAGCTGTTCCGCCGCGGATACGACGCGCTCTTCACGACGAATATCGATATTGCCCACGGCTTCTACCGGAAGGCGCTCGAACAGGATCCCAAGTTCCTCGCGGCGCAGGTCTTCCTCTACAGCTCAACGGCGGGCACCGAGTCCATGCACAAGGTGGAGGAGGCGACCAAGGCCGGCGCCGGTCTCTCCGAAGCGGAGCGCACTCTGCTCGAGTGGATGAACGCGGGCAAGCACGGGGACTTCAAGACTGATATCGAGAAAGCGACTAGACTGGTCGAGCTCGCACCGAAGGACCCCATCGCGCGCATTGCGCTGGCGGGGGACGACTTCACAGCGCATCGGCTCGACGAGGCGCTGGCGGGGTTCCAGCGGGCCTCGGACCTCGATCCACAACTGGGCGCTCCGTACCTTCAGATGTTCTTCATCTACGACGTGCAGGGAAAGAACGACGACAAAGTGGCAGTGTTGCGCAAGTGGGTGAAGGCGCGCCCGGACGACCCGGCGGCCCAGGCTTGGCTCGCGGGCGGGCTGATGGCCGCGGGCAAGCTCGACGAAGCGGTGGACGCCGCGCAAAAGGCCACAGCGATGCCCAACGCGGGTTGGGATACTTGGCTATTCCGCGCCTACATCAACGAGATGCGCGGCGACTGGCGGGCCGCGCGCGAGGACCTGGCGCACGGTCGCGACCTGGCGGAGTCGGGGGTCAGCCGCGCTACCATCGACGAGCAGATGGCCTTCGTCGATCTGGCCCTGCACAAGTACGACGCGGCCGCCGCTGATCTGGACGCGATGGCCAAGGACGCCGCCGATGGCCAGAACCCGAACGACGTGGTCCGCGCGAACATCAACCTCGCCGTGGTCCAACTCGCTGCCGGGAAATCGGCTGACGCGGTGAAGACCGCGAAGGCGGCGGCCGACCGCATCGCGACGGAGGCGGTCTCCGACGTGGCGCGCGGCTTCCTCTCGCGTGAGGCACTCACCGTGGCGGTTTGGGTAGCTGCAGTGGCGAAGCAGCCCATGCAGGCAGCGGAAGCGCTGGCGCGGCTGGAGAAGGCGTCGCCGGATGCGGACCGGGACGCCTATCAAGCCGACGGACTGGCCTACGCGCGCGGTGAGGTGGCCTGGGCCAAAGGCGACCTGAAAGGCGCTATCGAGCAGCTCAGCAAGTGCATCGGCGAGGACGACCTGTGCCGCTTCCGACTCGCGGCGGCGCAGGAGAAGGCGGATGACAAGGCAGCGGCGGCGGTAACCCGCAAGGCCATCCTTGACGCGCGCCACGGCGGCAAGTTCGCACTGCTCGTCCGCGCCTGGCTGACGGAACCGCCGAAGGCGCCAAAAAAGGTGGCCAGCCGCGAGTAGCGAACACCTACGGGCAGCTTCTCTTCTCGCGTCATGCTGTGCGGGTCGAGAAGCTCAGTCGTCGTCGCACCCCTTGCCGTCGACGATGGACGTGAGCACGCCGGCGGACGCGGACAGCGCGCGGCTGAAACAATGATCCTCGGAGTCGGAGAAGAAGAACCTCTGCGACCCGGACTGTCCCTGCTGGGTCGGGTACGTGTCGGCCCACTCGCCGGCGTTGGAGACGAGGCTGGCAAAGTCGCCGGTAGAATCCACGCGGTTGTATGCCTGCTTCACCTTGCCGATCTGGGACACGAGCCCGCCGGACTGATCGATGTTGACGGTCAAGTCCATCTCCAAAGGCCAGGACATCCGGACACTGGTCTCGCCAGGCCGCCCGCCGCCCTGGACCTTGGTGGTCGAGGAGATGGCGGTGGATTGGCGGATGTTCTGGACGAAGGTCTCGGGCAGGGACTGCGGGGAGACGAACTGCTGCACGTTGGAGAAGTCGATCGTCTGCGCGACCTCCGTCCGGATGCGGCCATGCGACGTCTTGACCCAGCCGGCGACAACGAACTGGCGCGAGGAAGTGGTGGTCACGGTGCCGGTGACCGTTCCGGTCGTCGGATCCCACCGGTCGCGCTGGCCGAGAGCGGCAAGACGAGATCGGCAATCGCGGGGTCCGAGTCGTCCGCGTCCTTGGAGCCGGGATAGAAGGCGATCTGCGCGGTTCCCCAGAGCGAGCTCGTATACGTGCCATTGACGAGGTTGCCGAGCTCCGCCCTTCCCTGCGACGGCACTTTCAAGATTGCGCCGTATTCGGTCAGGTCGCGTTCGATGTGCCACGCGCGCGCCACGGCGCGCGAGGGCTCTGCCGTCGTTCCGAAATACACGTTGACGCCACCGATCCACAGCGTCGCCGTCCGGTCGAACTGACGGCCTGCCTCGACCGAGTAATCCGCCTCGAGAACTACCCTCTGCCATGGGCCCGGGCACGCCGCGGGCGGCGCGTAGGCGAACGACTTCGACGAGAAGTCCGCGAACTTCATGTCCGTGAACAGACGGACGCGGCAGGGGGTCGTCTTCGGGCGAGGCACCGCAGTTGGCGATTCGTCGACGGCCTTGTTCTTTCCGGGTCCGATTTCCGCCAGCCCCGCTCCGCCTGCGGCGATAGGATGGCGGTCCATGGTGCTCGACGAGGACACCTGCTATCGGGCAGCGAGGAGCCGCGACGCGCGGTTCGACGGCCGGTTCTTCACCGCCGTGAAGACCACCGGCGTCTACTGCCGTCCGATCTGCCCTGCGCGCACGCCGCTGCGCAAGAACGTCCGCTTCTTCGTCTGCGCCGCGGCGGCGGAGGAGGCTGGCTTCCGTCCCTGCCGCCGCTGCCGCCCGGATACGGCGCCGGGGACGCCCGCCTGGATCGGCCCCTCGGCGGTCGTTTCCCGCGCGGTCCGCCTGATCGAGCGCGGCGTCCTCGACGAGGCGTCGGTCGACGATCTCGCTGGACGGGTCGGCCTGGGAAGCCGCCAGCTCCGCCGGCTATTCGCCGAGCACCTCGGCACCTCTCCGCTGCTCGTGGCCCGGTCGCGCCGCGCTCATTTCGCCCGCCTGCTGCTCGACGCGACCGCCTGGCCGATGACCCAGGTCGCGCAGGAGGCCGGCTTCCGCAGCCTGCGCCGGTTCAACGAAGTCATGCTGGCCGTGTTCCACCGGACCCCGAGCGAGCTGCGGCGCCGGGGAGGCGCGGACGGCCCGGCCATCACGCTCCGGCTGGCGTACCGGCCGCCGTACGACTGGCCGGCGCTGGTCGCCTTCCTGGGAGCGCGCGCCATTCCGGGATTGGAGGCGGTCGACGCCGGCGGATATCGCCGGGCCGTCGAGAACGGCCGGCTCGAAGTGCGCCCGGACCGCGGGAACGCGCTGGCGCTCACCCTGACGCCGTTCCGACGCGAGCGCGGCGAACTGCTGGAGATCGCCGGACGGGTCCGCCGGATGTTCGACCTCGACGCGGACCCGCTGCAGATCACGGGGGCGCTCGCTGCGGACCCTCTGCTCGGACCGTCGGTGCGCGCCCGCCCCGGTCTGCGGATCCCCGGCGCGTGGGACCCGTTCGAGACTTGCGTCCGCGCGATCCTGGGGCAACAGGTCAGCGTGCGCGCGGCCACGACGTTCGCCGGGCGGCTGGTCGAAGCGTTCGGCGCGCCGAGCCCAGCCCCGGCGGACGGGATCACGCACCTGTTCCCGACGCCGGAGCGACTCGAGTCGGCCGCGCTGGAGAAGATCGGGCTCACTCGCGCCCGCGCCGAGAGCATCCGGTGCGTCGCGCGCTCGGCACAGGTCCTCCGCCAGCGGCCGGAGTCGCTGGAGGGTCTCGTCGATCGGCTCCGCACGCTCCCCGGCGTCGGTCCCTGGACGGCGCACTACCTGGCCATGCGCGCGTTCGGCGAAGTGGACGCGTTCCCCTCCGGAGACCTGGGGCTGCGGAAGGCGGCCCGCGAGCCTTTGCCGGCCGCACTCGAGCAGAGGTCCACGGCGTGGCGACCATGGCGCGCCTACGCCGCGATACACTTGTGGTCGTCCTCTTCGGTCCCGCTGGAGCCCACGCATGATCGAGCTGTCGCGAGTTGATTCGCCTCTGGGAACCGTGACCTTCGCGGTCGGACAGCGCGGACTGCGCGCGCTCGCGCTCGGCGATCGGATGCCGATGTCGTTGCCTTCTCCCGCGCGGGAGGCGAGGCCGCCACCGGAGATCGCCGCCGCGCTGGCAGCCTACTTCGCTGGAGACCTCCGCGCCATCGACGCGATGGACGTCGACCCGGAGGGCACGCCCTTCCAGCAGCGGGTCTGGGCCGCGCTGCGCACCATCCCCGCCGGGACTACCTGGTCGTACGCGGAGCTGGCGCGCGCCGTCGGTCAGCCTGCCGCAACGCGCGCCGTGGGCGCCGCGAACGGCAGGAACCCGATCGCGCTGGTCGTGCCCTGCCACCGGGTGATCGCCTCGGACGGGACGCTGGGTGGGTACGGCGGCGGGCTGGAGATGAAACGGTGGCTGCTTCGTCACGAGCACAGCTGGCCCGCCCCTGCATTCCGTACCCGATCCTGACCAGGCATTCTCCCGCGGAAATCCAGCTTCCTGTCCGTGCAGCCGCCTTGCGATCCCCCGCACGCTGGCGCTGATCGATGGGTGTTCTGATCAAGAGCTGCAGCGTCGTGGCGTGTTCGAGGGCTGCGGCGCAGTCACGCTGGCCGGCCTCATCCAGTACCTCTGCAGCCACGACCAGCAGCACCTGGCCTGCCTGCACTGGCTGCTGGGTCGAATCGCATCGTCGTAGGCTGTTCTGGCCGAGAGCGAGATGATGTGGAGTCCGTTCGCGTCGACGCGCTGGCGAATAGCCTGCACAAGGCAGGACCCGTTGAACGGCCGCTTTGATCGTCCCATGACAGGGGATGTCGAAGGACTGTGCAGCGTTCGTGCGCACGGGCAACGGAACGCTCCGGTCCAGACACATCCCAGACTGGCACGGACCGTGAAAAGGGCGCTCAATCGTGCCGCTCGCGCCGGGGTCGTCGGAAGAGGAGAAACTCGATGGTCTATGACGTCGCCGTGGTCGGAGGTGGCCCTGCGGGAGCGAGCGCTGCACTGTTCGCTGCCAAGGCCGGGAAGAAGACGCTTCTCATCGATGCCGACAAGGGAATGACCAGGCGCGCGATGGTCTACAACTTCTATGGCGTGCCGGAGATCCGAGGCCCCGATCTGGTGGACACCGGGCATCGGCAGGCGGCGCATTTCGGCGCCGAGCTGATCAAGGCAGCCGTGACGGACGTGAAAAAGACGGAAGACGGCTTCCGGCTGATGACCGAGCAGGGCGACTTCAATGCCCAGTACGTGATCCTCGCCACCGGCGCCACGGCCGACCTGGCCACAAAGATCGGCCTCGAGAGCAGGCCTGCGACCGAGCCGCGCATCAAGACCGTCCTGGTCGTCGACCCCGCGGGGCGGACGAACATCCCGGGGATCTGGGCGGCGGGAACCGTGGCGGGCGTGAGCGTTCATGTCGCCGTGACCGCCGGCGACGGTGCCCGGGTGGCCATCAATGTGATCAGCCAGATCAACGGCGCCCGTTGGGTGGACCACGATGTACTGAAGCCCTGACCCGGTCAGGCCAACTACACCTTCCTCAACCACGCGAGCCGCGAACCATGAACAAGCCGGGAACGATGAAGGCCGTCCAGCTCGACGCGCCTGGCCCGCCCCAAGCGCTGCACTTGCGCGACCTGCCCATGCCTCAACCGGGTGCGGGATGGGTCCGCATCCGTGTCGAGGCTTTCGGACTGAACCGTTCCGAGCTCCACCTGCGCCTGGGACTCGCCGAAGGCGTCACCTTCCCCCGCGTGCCGGGCATCGAATGCGCCGGCGTCGTCGATTCCGCTCCGGGCACCTCGTTCCGCCCGGGCCAGCAAGTGGTCGCGATGATGGGCGGCATGGGCCGCGTCTTCGACGGGGGCTACGCCCAGTATACGGTGGTGCCCGCGTCGCAAGTGATCCCGATCCGCACCGACCTGCCGTGGGAAGTGGTCGGCGCACTCCCCGAGATGCTGCAGACGGCCTACGGGTCGTTGACCGTCGGACTCGATCTGCAGCGCGGACACAGCCTGCTCATCCGAGGCGGGACCTCCTCGGTCGGGCTCGCCGCCGCCGCCCTGGCACGCGAGATGGGGGCGACGGTTCTCGCCACCACTCGCCGGCGTGAACAACTCGCTTCGCTGGCGGAGCGCGGCATCGACCACCCGATCCTCGACGGCGGCGAGATCGCGCCGCAGGTGCGCGCACTGTTTCCCCAGGGCGTCGACGCAACTCTCGAGCTGGTCGGCGCGCCTACGCTGAAGGACTCGCTACGGGCCACCCGGATCCACGGCACCGTCTGCTCCACCGGGATGGTCTCGAACCAGTGGATCGTGCCGGACTTCTACCCCATCGGCTACATCCCCAGCGGCGTGCGTCTCACCGGCTACGGCGGCGACGCCGGCGACCTGCCGAAGGCAGTGCTTCAGCGCTACCTCGACGCGGTCGCCGCCGGACGATTCTCGGTGCCGATCCATCAGATTTACGAGCTGGAGCAGATCCAGGAGGCACACGCCACCATGGAGAAGAACGAGGCGGTGGGCAAGCTCGTCGTCCGCGTCCGTCATCCTTCCCAGGCACGGCGCTGAACTACGTTACAAAGGCATCAGCGCATAGCCTTCATTCTCGAGGACGGTGATGGTGGTCAGGGCAGACAAGGCCAGGGTGACGTTGGGTGCGATCCATTCATACTGAAAGTGATGCTCCGCCATCGCCTGGCCGCAGACGGCGACGTCGGTTCCCGCTGCGCCCAGCTTGCGGATGATTTCCAGATTCGGGTTATCGACACCGAATTGCTGCTTGTAGTGTGAGTTATCGAGCGCGACAGCCGTGGCCGCCCCATGCAACACCGCCACGAACTTCAGATGGTCGAGCGGCGTGCCGGCCGACGCGTAGAGGTTGACGGCGCGCGCGACCTGGTCCAATGAGGGACTCACCTCGCCAGGCTTGCCCCCAGCTTTGGTCGCCGTGGGCGGAAAAGGGTTGCGCGAAAGGTGCCTCAACGGGTCGTCGTTGTGCACGGTGCTCACCCTTCGATCACCCTGTTGTCGAATCGATCAGAGAGAACCCCGAAGAGCCGAGAGAATCATGGAGGCGCACCGATGCTCGGTGCGTCTTGCCGATCCCTGGGGCTGGCATCGCCCTTGCGAGCCGCACGCAATTGCCAGCAAGAGTCGACCATGCCAAATCTCGCCTCCCCTGCCCTCTCTCCCGATCCTCTTCGGCGCCCCTGCGCAGTCCCAACGACTGCTTCCTCGGACGAGGGACCGATAACCGAGGGTCCGTCGCTCCTCTCCCGCCCCATCCGGATCAAGCCAGGCAGGCCTACGAACACCGCGGGCATGGAAGGTATCTGGTGAACCGGCGGGGATTCTTGCAACTCCTTGGTGCTACCGGCGCTGCAACACTGACGTCTTCCTGCAATCGAATCCAGTCCGTGGTGGGGACTCCATCGAGTCCGCCCAACCTCATTCGATTCCCGGAAAAGACAGAGATGATCTTGCTCACCGATCGGCCTCCACAGTTGGAAACCCCGCTCCACTATTTTCGACAGGACCTCACGCCGAACGAAGCCTTCTTCGTTCGGTGGCACCTGGAAGGGATCCCGGCTTCCGTGGATCTTCGCACATTTCGGCTCAACGTCAGCGGCCACGTCCGGAAGCCCTTGCAGCTGAGCGTGGACGACCTTCGCTCGCAGTTCGATCGGGTGTCCATCATCGCGGTCAATCAATGCTCCGGCAATTCTCGTAGCTTCTTCGAGCCTCGCATCCCAGGCGGCCAGTGGAAGAATGGCGCAGTCGGCAACGCTAAATGGACGGGCGTTCCGGTGAGGTCGATCCTCGATCGCGCCCAGGTGAATTCAGGCGCGGTGGACGTCTCGTTCAGTGGTCTTGACTCGCCGCCTTTGCCTTCCGTGGCCTGGTTCGCCAAGGCCCTTTCGATCGACCACGCACGGGATGGGGAGGTGATGATCGCCTACGCCATGAACGACCGACCGTTGCCCATGGTCAACGGCTTTCCCCTGCGTCTCGTCGTGCCTGGCTGGTATGGGACCTACTGGGTAAAAGCTCTCAGTAACGTCACCGTGCTGCCTCAGGTCTTCAGCAACTTCTGGACGGACAAAGCGTATCGCATCCCCAACGCCCCCAACGGCACCGAATCTCCACAGCATCTGGCCAGGGACACCATTCCCATCAATCGATTCAACGTGCGCTCCATCATCGTTCGCCCCGAGCCCAATGAGATCTGGCATCCAGGACGCCCAAATGAAATCCAGGGTATCGCTTTCGATTCTGGCCACGGCATTACACGAGTAGACGTCTCGACCGACGGGGGCGCCACCTGGAAACAGGCTCGCCTGGACCCGGAGATCGGGAAGTACTCGTGGCGGCGATGGCGGGCGAGCTGGACGCCGGAACGGCGCGGGCAATATCGACTCATGGCTCGTGCGGCAAATGCGATCGGGGAGACCCAGAGCACGGAACAGTGGAACCGCAGCGGATTCATGTGGAATGTGATCGAGCGGGTCGACTTGAAGGTGGAGTAAGCAACCCGTGACGCTGAACACGAGAAGAGTCGTTCTGTCGATGGGACTTGCGGCGCTCATCGTCGGATGTGGACAACGCTCAAGAACATCCGGGGAGGCAACACACGACATCGCCCCTGTGGACTCTGCGCCCATCCGAAGTCCACAACCGCAGAACCCTGTTCATACCATCGCCCTGCCCCATGACGAACCCTTGCTTCCGCCAGGTCCCGGTCATGAGGAGTTCGCGACAGCCTGCGTCGTCTGCCATTCCCCGCGGTACGTCACCATGCAGCCGCCGTTCACGCGCTCGGCCTGGCTCGGTGAAGTCAACAAGATGAAAGACGTCTACGGCGCGCACATTTCCGATGAGCAGGTTCCACGGATTGTCGATTATCTGGTGTCCATCAACGGAACGCCGGATCGCGAAGGCACTTCCACGGCAGCACGATATGGCGAATAAGGTCAAAGACGGTCGAGAGACGCTCGCGCGTGGACCGATCGGGCTGGTGGGCTTCGTCCTGCTTCTGGGCACGCTGCTGGCTTGGTGGGGAACGCGCGACGATCGGCATCTGTTTGGGGAGTCGCCGCGCAAACCGGTTGGCGCGCCCGAGTTGTGCCTTCCTCCGAACATACAAGTCGGGATGTTGGCCCGAGGTTCTCAAATCGAGCAGCGGCACTGCGCGGGTTGCCACGACATGTTCTCACGATCCACCGGGCCCAGTTACCAGGAAGTCGTGATGTTCTACCAGCACCACTCGTCGGACCGGGGGGGAGCACCAGACTTGCTCTCCCGATTGTCGTCAGCGATCGCCCACCCGCAGCCGGGATGGGGCACTTTTCCACCCGGCCCCGCTCAGGTGGATCTCCCGCTCGAGGACCGGGTTGCGGTTGCGAGTTGGATGTTGAGCAATTTCGATCAGAGAACTGCGAGCGAAGGTACGGGGCGATGACGACTCCTTCAGAAACACCCTCTCGCGGAGTGGAACAGCGGGATACCCAACCTGACCTTGGAGTTCCATCGATCGAAGATGGCCTGATCCGCGGCCACGTCCTGGCATCGTTCGCCACGCTGCTCATCTCGGTTGCCTTTGGCATCATCGTGGCCACCAAGCTCAATCTACCCTCCTTCCTCGGTGGACATGCCTGGCTGACCTGGGGAAGGCTTCGCTACAACCACACCCAGGGGATATTCTTCGGCTGGCTCGGCAACGCATTCCTTGCCTTCCTCTATTACGCTGTCCCACGCCTCGCAAATCGGCCGGTACTGAGCCGGAAGCTGGGATGGCTCCTCTTCTGGATCTGGAATTGTGCGGTGGTGCTCCCCGGCTGGGTACTCGTCGCCGCCGGCTTCAGCCAGCCACTTGAATGGGCCGAGTTTCCGCTGGTGGTGGACGCTTTCGTCGTCCTCGCCTTCATTTTGATGGTCTTCGAGTTCGTCCTGCCTTTCCTCAGAGCCCGGCTCTCTGACCTCTATGTCAGCGCCTGGTACATCATCGGCGGCATCATCTTCACGATGCTCGCTTACCCGGTCGGGAATATCGTGCCCGAGCTCGTTCCCGGTGCGCGAGGCGCAGCCTTCAGTGGTCTCTGGATTCACGACGCTGTCGGCCTGTACGTGACGCCCTTTGCGCTCGCGATCGCCTATTACGTGATTCCCGCGACCACGCGTCGTGCCATCTTCAGCCACTTCCTCTCCATGGTGGGGTTCTGGCTGCTCTTCTTCATGTATCCCCTGAATGGAACTCACCACTACGTGTACTCGGCGATCCCGATGGATGCGCAGAAAGGCGCCATCGTCGCCTCTGCCTACCTGGGGATGGACGTGATTCTAGTGGTCACCAACCTCTTGCTCTCGCTCCGCGGGAGCAGCGGAACCGTGGGGAGGGACGTGCCGCTCCGCTTCGTCTGGTTTGGCGTCGTCTCCTACTTGCTGGTGAGCCTGCAGGGGTCGGTACAGGCGTTGATGCCCGTCAATCGATTCATCCACTTTACCGACTGGGTCATCGGCCACTCCCATTTCGCAATGATCGGGTTCGCAGGTTTCATTGCGCTTGGAGGTATCGCCCACCTTTGGCAGCGCATCCCCGGAACACGCTACAACGAGCGCACGATGAATTGGTCCTTCTGGCTTCTTGCGGTGGGACTGACGTTGATGGTCGCCGATCTCACCATCGCGGGCTTGGTAGAAGGCCAGGTCTGGGCGTCGAGCGCACCATGGATCGAGTCCGTCCGTGCCGTTGCGAGTTACTGGTTGGTCCGTACATTCTCAGGGCTACCGATCCTGGCGGGCCTTGTCCTGTTCGGGACTTCACTCGTCTCCCGGCCAGGCCCGTCGTTAGCCACAACTCCCGTGGCCAGCCGCGAAGCTTCGGAGGGCGTCCCCGCACTCGAGGGCCACCCATCGATTTCGCGCGAGCCCTCTTTTACCGGCCGGGTCCGCTTTGCGCATGTCGTCATTTTCGGCGCGGGTGTGGGCTTTTTCGCGCTTTCGTTTCTTGTGCTCGCGATCCTCCCGGGCAGGGAACTGGAGAAGAGCATTGAGCAGGTGGCCCCGGTCACCATGCCGGCGCTCACCGCCTCCGAACAGAGGGGCAGAGTCGTCTATGGACGCGAGGGGTGCGCTTACTGTCACACGCAGCAGATCCGATCTCTCGCCGACGACGTGCGCCGCTTCGGCGCGCCAACCGAGGCCTGGGAGACCAAGTACGACTACCCGCAACTGTGGGGCACTCGCCGCATCGGGCCGGATCTGGCGCGCGAGTTCAACGTTCGTCCCCGCGACTGGCAACTCACTCATCTCTACGATCCCCGGCTGGTGGTGCAGGATTCCGTGATGCCTCCGTACTCCTGGCTGTTCAATGGGAGTCCGAATCGGCCCACACAGGAAGCGCTCGATGTGGTTGCCTATCTCGAGACCCTGGGCCGTGCTCGACAGCTGTCCGGTCTCGAGCGACAGGCGCTGGGGTCAAGCGTCCAGCCCGGGACAGCCGATATGGCAATGGCAGGCGAGCCCTCAGCCAGGGCCACTCCTCCCACTGTTCCGATCGGCATGACGGGAGGATACAGTCTCAGCGCACCTGTTCTGCACCCTGCGTCGGACCCGGACGACTTACAGGAGGAAGTGAGCCGCGGCGGAGCCCTGTTCGCTGCGAATTGCGCCTCGTGCCACGGTTCTGTAGGAGTGGGCGATGGTAAAGCTTCAGCGAGTCTGCTCCCAAAGCCGGCAAACCTGACTGCGGCGCGATTCTCCGATGAACGATTGAGCAGCGTGCTCTGGAATGGAGTCGCAGGGTCCTCCATGCCGCCCTGGCGCCAGCTCCCCACCGAAGACTTGCGCGCTCTTGTCGCGTACATCCAGAGCTTGCACGTTCCTGGCGCCATGCCATCGACGCAAGGAGCTGCGAGTCTGAACGAGGGCGAGTCCCTGTTTGCCGCGAACTGCGCCAGTTGCCACGGAGCCAGGGGAGCCGGTAACGGGCCTGTAGCGGGTGCCCTCGCTCCACAGCCCACCAACTTTCACCTGAAGAAACCTGACTGGGAGAGAGTCTTGGAGGTATTGGCAAATGGCCTGCCGGGAACCGCAATGCCGCCGTGGAAGAGCCAGCTCAGCGTAGACCAGCGGTACGCCCTGGCGGAATTCGTGCGCTCTCTGTACGGCTCATCACGGGAAAGCTCGGGAGAATGATCAATCTAATCGTGATCGTGGTCTCAGCCATGATGCTCGGCCTGCTCATGGGCTGGTGGCGTTGGCCAGCGTTCCGCGCCTGGATTGAGGCGCCGAAATACTCGATGCTTCGCCAGGAACGCCGCTTCGACGACCGGAACGCTACACCTCGCAGCCTTGATCCGAGGGAAGTGTAGGCAGGGGCAAGGCGATTCACCCTGCCTTGCCGGCGGGAAGCGCCGCAGGCACGCTGGGCAGCTTGCGCCCGGTATCCGCGAAGCGTTGCGACTGCAGCAGCCCCATTCGCGCGGCCCGATACTCCAGCGCCGTTCCCAGGACTCCAAGCCCGTACTTCACGCTGCGCCGGAAGTTGATCGACGACGCTTCCGGAAAGTACCGGGCCGGGCAGGAGATCTCTCCGATGTGGAACCCGAACCAGATCGCCTGCGCCAGCATCTGGTTGTCGAAGACGAAGTCATCGCTGTTCTCCTCCAGCGGCAGCGTCTCCAGGAGCTTCCGCGAGAACGCGCGGTAGCCGGTGTGGTACTCGGCGAGCTTGTATCCGAGCAACAGATTTTCGGTGGCCGTCAGGAACCGGTTCGCCGCGTACTTCCAGACCGGCATTCCACCCGCCAGCGCTCCCACACCCAGGATGCGCGATCCCAGCACCGCGTCGAAGTGTCCGCTGGCGATCATGCCCGCCATCGCGGGCAGGAGGCGCGGCGAGTACTGGTAGTCCGGATGGAGCATCACCACGATGTCCGCGCCGCGCCGGAGCGCTTCCGCATAGCAGGTCTTCTGGTTTCCCCCGTACCCGCGGTTCTTCTCGTGCACGAGGACGTGCAATCCCAGCTCGCGGGAGACGCGCACGGTGTCGTCCTTGGACTCGTCGTCGACCAGGATCAGATCGTCGGCGACGCTCCGGTCGATCTCCGCCACCGTCCTGCGCACCGTCTTCTCGGCGTTGTACGCCGGCATCACCACGCAAACGCGCTTCCCTGCGATCATCCCGTCTCCCGTGCGGCAGGGGCCGCCGACGCCGCCGCGAGGAGGCCCGAGCAGAGCCACCAGTAATTGCAGAACGACTGCTTGTTCCAGATTAGCACGGCGGCCCAGGCCGCGGCGGCGGTGGCGCAGGCCAGCGGGAGGTCCGGGTGGCGACGGAGGCAGAAGGCGAGGACGCCTGCGCCGAGCGCCAGCCCCGCGAGTGCGAACGGCTGCACCGCGGGCCCGAACAGGCGCGCCGCGAAGGGCGCAAGCGAAAGCGAGTCCATGCGGAAGGGCTGCAGGAGCTGGAAGCGGATGACGCTGCGCCAGAAGCCTGCGGGATCGCCGATTGCGAAGGGGGCGAGCACGGCGATCACGACTGTCGCGGCGACCCAGAGGCCACGGCGGCGGGGCATGGAGAGTGCCAGGGGGACCACGAAGAGGACCGCATACTGCTTGCTCGCCGCCAGCAGTCCGAGCGCAGCGCCGGAGAGGGCCCAGTGCGCGCCGCGCACGATCGCGTAGACCGAGAGAGCGAAGCAGAAGAGGACCAGCGGCTCCGTCCAGGCCTGCTCGACCACGAGCAGCGTGCGAGGCTGGAAGAGCACCAGCGCCGCCGCCAGCTCGCCAAGCTTGCCCGGGGCCGCGCGCGCGATGAGCCACGCCGCGCCGATCATCGAGGCAAGCAGCGCGTAGCGCACGTCGCCGAAAGCGGCAAAAGCCGGCGCTTCGGCGAGGAAGGTCAGGGGCGGATAGGGATATGCCACCACGCGGCCCGCCTGCCTGAGCTCGGGCGCGTACCAGGCCAGCGCCATCGGGCCATAGATGTCCTGGTACGACACCGAATAGGGATTCGCCCCGTGCAGCACCGCATCGGCCGCGCCCTGTTGGAACACCCAGACATCGATCCAGGGCTTGGGGCTGGCGCGGATCACCAGAAGGCCCATCGCCGCGAAGCAGGCCAGCAGCAGAGGAAATCGCGCGCGGATCAGCGACGGGCGCAGATGCCAGAGGTAAGCGGAAAGGACCGCCAGCGCGATCAGCGCGAGCCAGCGAAAGCCGCCCTGGAGCGCGCCCGGGTCCGCATAGAAGGTGGGATTCGTGAACAGATGGCAGGCGAGCCCCGCCGCGCAACCGACTCCGAGCAACGCCTGCGGCAGCACCGCCTCGCGCACGGGGACGACCCGCTTCCGCCAAGCGGCGCCGATCACCGCGGCCACGGTCGCCAGCGTCACCAGCGCCACGGCGCGCGGATCGTACTGACCACTCGAAATCTGCAGCGCCAGCGCGATGGTCACCGCCGCCAGCGCCAGCAGCGCCGCGGGACCGATCACTTCGATCCCATCCGGACGATGAGCTCGTACTCCTCGGTCCCGACGGGCTGGACGGAGAGGCGCTGCCCGCGCTGCACCAGCGGCATCTTCGCCAACGCTTTCGTCCGCCGGATCTCCTCCAGGGAAACCGACCGGGGAAGCTTCCGCACCGCCTTCACGTCCACCTGGTACCAGCGCGGCGCGGCGGGCGTGCTCTCCGGATCGTAGTGATCGTCCTTGGCGTCGAACTGCGTCGGATCGGGATAACCCGCCCTCACCACCTCGGCGAGGCCGGCGACCGCCGGCGGGTCCGCGCTGGAGTGGTAGATGAGCACGCGGTCGCCCTCCTCCATCTGATCGCGGAGGAAGTTGCGCGCCTGGTAATTGCGGATCCCGTTCCAGCCGGTGGTCTGCTTCGGCGCCTGGAGCAGGTCGTCGAACGAGAATACGCCCGGCTCGGTCTTCAGGAGCCAGTGGCGCATCAGTTGCTCTTGGCGCGCCCCTGGGGTGCGGCGGCGAACGCCCAGCCCTTCTCCTTCTGCCACTGCAGCTCGTCGTCGACGGTGAAGGTCAGATACCAGGGCCGCAGAGGTAGGACGTTCCGGCGCCCGTCGACGAAGATCGCCGGCGTACTCTCCACCCCGGCGGCCATCCCTTCGCGGCGGTTCTTCTCCACCTGCGCGTCGAATTTGCCGGCGTACACCTGCTTCAGCATGTCCTCGCCGTCGAGTCCGACCTGCTTGGCATAGGCCTTGAGGTTTTCGTCCTCGAGCGTCTCCTGGTTCGCGAACAGGAGCGCGTTCAGCTCCCAGAACTTGCCCTTGCCGCGCGCATACTCCGCGCAAGCAGCGGCCACGCGAGCACGAGGGTGCTGGGCGAAGGGAAAATACTTGGAGCACAGGCGCGCCTGTCCCTTGCGGTCCTGCTCGACCAGGTGTTCCAGCGGGGCGAGCGCGGCGGCGCAGTGCGGGCACTGGTAATCGCTGAACTCGACAAAGGTCACCGGACCCTTCCCCAGCGTCGGGCAATTCTCGGCGTTCACCGGAGCGCGCTCCGACCTCGCGAAGGATGCGTAATAGCTCTCCACCAGCTGCACGATGGAGGACGCGGGCACTCCCTCGCTCGACAGCTGCTTCACCAGCGCGGCCATGCGCACGGCGTGCGGGTCCTGCTGGCCGGCCGCGAGGCATCGGGCCAGGGTGTCCTGGCAGCCGGCGTAGTTGAAGACCTCGGTGGCCACCGCCACGAACACGCCGCGCTGGGCGTCGGTGAGCCCCGACAGCTCGGCGCGCGGCACGATGTTGCGCGCCTGGTCGGCGGTGACCGGACTGGGGTTCGCCTGGGCCAGGGAAGCGGTTGCGGCCAGACAGAGGAAGGCTGCGATACGCATGGCGAGCTTATATAGCGCAGAGCCGCGTGCCGGTCCTGCTAAAGGAAAGCAGGCGGAACCTCGGCCGGAATTCAGCGCCCCAGGAGGCGCCGGGCGCGCGCCAGCGCCTGCCTGGCCTCGCTCACACCCAGGGCGAGCGTGGAGCCGAGGTAGACGACCCCGAAGAGACCGAGCACGATGATCGCCCGCGGGATGGGGTGCACCGCAGGCAGCGCCAGCTTCGCCACGAGCCCCACGCCCACCGCCGCTGCGGTGGAGGCCCAGAGCCGGGGGAGCAGACCCTTGGGCAGACGGCAGTCCCCGATGCGCTCGGCGAGGCCGCGGCGCAGGAGCGCAAATTCGATCCACCCCGCGATGCCCGCGCTGCCCGTGAGACCCAGTGCGCCGGAGCGCGGCGGCAAATGCAGCAGGCCCGGCAGGTACAGCGCCCCGAAGACCCCGAGGCCAGCCGTGAGCAGCACGCGAACCGTGGCGTACCGCAGGGGCGTGCGCGTGTCGCGCAGGGCGTAGAACGCGCTCGAGTACAGCCGCCCCATGGTGGCGGCGAGCAGGCCTACCGTGCTGCCGATCAGGAAGTACCAGACGTATTGCGTATCGTCGGCGCTGAAGTTTCCGGTCTGGAAGAGCGCGGCGCAGATCACGTCGCCGAGCAGCAGGAATGCGGCGACGGTGGGGACCACCGGAAAGGCGATGGCGCGCAGGCCCGCCTCCGTCTGCGCGTGCAGCTTGTCGCGCGCTTCCGCCTCCGCGGACATCGAAGGAAGCGCCGCCGCGCTGACCGACATTCCGAAGAGCGAGACCGGCAGCAGGTAGATGGTCTGCGCGTAGCCGAACGCTGCCACCGTCCCGCTCGACATGAAGCTCGCGATCAGCATGTCGACGTACGCGGAGAGCTGTACGACCCCGCGCCCGGCGACCACCGGAAGGAAGTTGCGGACCACCTCCTTGACGTGCGGGTCGCCCCGTCCGAGCGAGATCCGGGTACCCTTTCCCAGCAGCCGCAGGACGTGTGGAAGCTGCACCAGGAGTTGGAGCGCGCCGCCGGCCACCGCGCCCCACGCCGCCCAGACGGCGATGCGGGCCTGATCGCCCGGCGGTCCAGCATGGGCTCCGAGGACGAGCGCCACGATGATCGCCGCGCTCCAGACGACCGGAGCGGCATAGCTGAGGAAGAAACGGTGATGGCTGTTCAGGACCCCGATGCAGAACGCCGAGAGGACCAGGAGCGAGATGCCGGGAAAGAAGATCCGCACCAGCACGATGGCCAGTGCGCGAGTCTCGCCGGTGAAGCCGGGAGCGATCAGGTCGACCAGCCAGGGACTGGCGGCGACTCCGATCAATGCCAGGGCGCCGGTGACGAGCGAAAGCAGGCCGGCCACGCCGCCCGCCACGCTGCGCGCCTTCGCGTCCTCGCCGCGTGCCCGCAGGGCCGCGTACACCGGGATGAAGCTCGCCGAGAGCACGCCTTCCCCGAGCAGGTTCTGCAGGAAGTTCGGAATGCGCAGGGCGGCGGTGTACGCGTCCGCCGCGGGCGAGGTCGCGAGGTAGTACCCGAGGACGCGCTGCCGAATCAGCCCGGCCAGACGACTGAGCAGGATTCCGGCCGCGACCAGCCAGGCCGCGCCTCCACTGCTCGGCGTCTGCGTCTGCGGAGCGGGCGCTGCCGGAGTCGCCTCGACAGCCTCGGTCACACCGGGAGGATACGCGACGCGACCTCGCAGGGGGTGGGAAAACGGTCTTCTTCCGGGTCACCCCAGCGGCGAGCACTTCACCGGGTTGGCGGTGGTGACGGTGTTGTTTTCGACGTGGCAGTCGCCGATGACTGCCTTCTCGTCCACCACGCCCTTCACCCGGACGCCCTGAGTCTGCGGCGGCCCCTGCCAGTCGACGCTCACGGGCTCTGAGTCGCCGGGCTGCAGCATCCGCGTGGTCTTTGTCTGGCCGATGTGCGCCGTCTGGCCATTCTCGAGCACGGCATAGAAGTCCACGGTCACCCCGGGCTTCGCCGCAATCGCGCCGCCGTTGTAGACCACCGCGCTGGCCTTCGCCGGACCGGTGCGGCAGGTGGACATGTCGACGTCGATCGCGCAGAGCGACAGGTCGGGCGAGCTGAACATGCCCTGCCCCTGCACGTTCTGCCGGTAGCTGTTCGACTGGTCCTTTGCCCAGGAGCTCGGCTCCGGGAACGGCAGCGTGCCGTCCAGGTTCACGTTGGTGACGTGGTACGTGTGCTCGTTCCAGACGCTGCGCGTGTTGACCCATTTGTCGCTGGGCGAGCGCAGGGCCTTCAACCCGACGTAGCGATGTACCGCGGTGCTGGGCCAGTTCTTGTCGCACTGCTCGAACTGGCAGATGTTGTTGTTCGGCACCAGGATCTTCGCGCGCCCGGTGCCGTCGATGTCGGCCACGATGGGCATCTCGTACGCGGTGCAGCTGAAGTTCGGCTCCTTGATCAGCTGCTGGCCCGACTTGCCGTCGAGCACGTGGAAGAAGCACTGGTCGGAGTAGACCACCATCGCCTGGCCCTTCCCTTCGAAGTCGAAGACGGAGCTGCCGGTGTTGGCGGAGCAGTCGAAGGTGGGCGAGCTCCAGATCCAGCCCTTTCCGGGCTTCCAGACCGAATAGGCGCTCTGGGAGGCCACGCCGATCTCCGGCATTCCGTCTCCGTCGAAATCGGCGATGGTCGGCGCGCCGCCCGGGTTGTAGTCGATCCCACAGATGTAGCCGTTGATGGGCAGCGGAATGGGGGTGAGCAGCAGCCCGCCCGTCCAGTCGTGGATGCGCAGGTAGCCCTGGCTCACCACCGCGACCTGCGGGTGCGGATCCTCGGGCTTGAGGCCCATCAAGGACCCGTACGCCGCGAAGTTCGCCACGGCGGGAAACCCCTCGGGGCAGAGAGGGCCGACGCCGCCCGCGCAGGGCTGATTGCGCGGCATCTTCACGCCGTCGCCGAACATTGCCTTGCAGGAATATCCGGTCGGTGAGGCGGCGTCCTTGATCAGCTTGTAGGCCTGGTTGCCCGTGACGACCTCCGGGACGCCGTCCAGATCAAGGTCCGCGACGGCGCTCAGCGTCCCGTCGCCGTTGCCGCCGACGGCCCCGCCCACGTTCGTCTGCGGGCAGAGCGTCTTGCCAGTGGCGCCGTCGAAGACCCCGTTGCCCACCACCACCTGGGCCGGACCCGAAGGCCCGAGCATCCTCGCGATCGCTGGCGCGCCCCACCACAGCTGGGCCTCGCGCGTCACCCAGAGGAGCCGCCCGTCGCTGCCGAACGCGATCAGGCCCCCGTGCTGGTGCGAGCTCTTCGGATCCGGAACGCGCGGCGGCTCGTCCTGCGTATCCCAGCCGCCGGTGATGAAGCAGGTCTCGCCGGTGCCCATGCAGTCGCCGGCGGCGATGCCGGAGTTGCCGTTGACGCTCAGCTCCATGTGGCTCCACATGTCCTTGGGCGCCGTCCACAGCGGCGTGCCGTCGGAGCCGCGCACAGCCCGCATCACGCCCTGCACCTCCAGAATCTGCGAGCCCTGCTCGCCGGTCAGGTGCTCCGGGAACGCGTTGAAGACAACGGCGGGTTCCTTGTCCTTCGCGTGCAGCCGCATCACCACCGGCGTGCTCATCACCTGGACATAGTCCGGGTACTCGAGGTCGGCGCGGAACGAATCGGCCGGAGAGGCCGCGTCAGGTCCGAGCGGCGTCGTCCACGGCCACCACCACGCATGCTCGGGTGGCTCGAAGGAGCCGTGGGGGATGAAGATGCAGGCCGGATCGGCCTGCTTGCATTGCGCGCTGGCCGGAATGCATTGGCCGTTGCTGCAGAAGTTCCCGGGTGGACAGCTCAGGTTGGCGCAGGCGGTGGGCTGCGTCACCGGCTGTGCCGCTCTACACGTGCCGGTGTCGAGCTGGCAGACCCCGTCTCCGCAGTCGGCGTCCTGGGTGCAGCGCCCGGCCCCGCCGGGTCCGATGCTGCAGTCCTCCACCTGGGGATCGCAGTTCAGCAGCGGCGACTTCTTGTCCACGCAAGCCAGCAGGCACACTGCCAAGATCGCGAACTTCCCCCGCCCCATCCCGCACCTCCCCCAGCCTGCCGGCAAGGTGGGGAGCAGGCTCTCGGGAGGCAAGCTGCCGGGCGTCCGCCAGGAAACACTCCAGGTTGTCGCTTGACGATTCCAGCCAGGGCATCTATCCACGCGAACCCCGCGTTGACACTGCTGGTGGTGCCAGCGATCTTCGCCAGGGTGAAGAAGCGGTCGTCTGTACGGTTGCTCCGGCGCAAGCGGCCGGAAAGCCGGTCCTGGTTTCCGCCGAGCCTCCCGACGAGGCGGCTGCGGCGCGGGTGGTGAACGGGTAAGCACATGAACAGTGTGTGGAAGAGGGCGCTGCTTCTCGCAGCGGGGGTGGCGGGTGTTTCGTTCGCGGGAACGGCTCAGCAGCAACAGCCCACGGAAATGGCGCCGCCCCCACGGGTGGAGGCGGGCCCGCAGCGGAGGAAGGTATCGCTGAGGGAAGCGCTGCAACTCGCCGCCCAGCAAGGGCCGGACGTTGCGGCTGCGCGGGCGCTGGCGGCCATCACCCAGGCGGGCGTGCAGCGCGCGTGGACGACGTGGCAGCCGGACATCGTGGCGACCGGCACGTACGATCACACGAATGCGCCATCGACGATTCCGGCAGGCGCCTTGGGTATTGATCCGGCGACCGGGAGGCCCTCCCCAGCGGTTGTGCTGGTGGCCCCGAACAGCCGGTACGGCACTTTCCAGATCACGCAGCCCTTCCTGACCCCTCAAGGGTTGTTCCTGCCCGGCATTGCGAACGCCTTTGCAGAAGCGGCGGCGCGCAACGCCGACGAGACGCGCGAGCAGGTGCTGCTCAGCGTCGCGCGGTCCTATCTCGGCTTGCAGGGCCTGGCGGGATTGCTGGAAGCGGCGCGCGAGGCCGAGAAAGTGGCGCTCCGCCGCGAACACGACGCCCGCGCGCGAATCGCGGCTGGCACCGACGTCGAGCTCGCCCTGTTGCGCGCCCAGACCGAGACGGCGCAGGCCCGTGCGCAGATCGCGGGCCTGCAGGGCCAGATCGACGCCAC
>DATBZA010000186.1:0-21930 GCA_036513415.1 Myxococcales bacterium
CATCGAGGACCGCACCAACTCAGTCATCACCCAGGCGACCACCTACACCGGCATCCAGGTGGATGTGTTCAAGTACGGCAGCACCTTCTCGCAGACGTACTCCGCGACGGCATGCGCCAGCGCCGCTGGCGTGACTGCCCCTCCGACCCCGAGCTTCATCGCCACCGCGCAGGGCAACATCGACGCCGACGCGACGATGGACCAGTGGAGCATCGCCAGCGACTCGCGGGTGTTCACCGCCGGCGGTAACTGCACGGCCGACGCGAACAACCCCTCGGGCGAGCCGGCGAACGACCTGAACGACGTCAACCTGTAAAGGAAGTCTGGCAGAGAAAGGGGTGGGGGTGGCCGGGAGGGGGCCACCCCCGCTTCTTTTCTGGGTGGTCGATGGCGCGCTTGGTATCATCGGCGTCGTGACGACTGCGCTCCGCGGCAGCGCCGCCGCCCTCGGATTCGCGCTGGCCTTCGCCGCCGCTGTCCTGCTGCGCATGTCGGCGCAGAATCGCGCTCCCGCCCCGGTCGAGAGCGAGACCGACATCCCGCCCATTCCCGGCGACGTGGCGCGGGCGCTCTCGTTCGGCTTCCGCTCGCTGCTCGCGGACGCCACCCTGCTCCAGGCCATCCAGCTGCTGCCTCAGCGGCACGGCGACATGTCGCCGGAGGTGGCCGGCCCGATCGACCGGCGCCTGTTCCGCTTGCTCGAATACGCGGTGGAAGTCGATCCAAAGTTCGCCGGCGCCTACCGGTTCGCGGCCGCCGCCCTGCCACACGAGACCATGGACGGCAAGGTCTACGGAGCGGTGAAGGCCCTCCAGATCCTGGAGAAAGGGCTGCGCGAGCGGCCGGACGACTGGCACATCGGCTTCTTGCTCGGCTTCTTGCAGTCGTACTACCTGCGCGACTTCACGGCTGCGGGCCGAAGCCTCGCCACCGCAGCCAAGCAGCAGGGCGCGCCTTCTTGGATCGGGCTGCTCGCGACCCGGCTGGCGGCGCAGGGCGGAGAGCTTCAGATCGCGACTTCACTCGCGGAAGCGATGCTCTCCCAAGCGAACGAGGACGCCACCCGCAAGGAGTGGCAGGACCGCGTCGATGCGCTGCACATGGAGCGGGACCTGAGGGCGATCGAGGAGGCAGCGCAGCGGTACCGGGAGCTCAAGGGAGTGCCGCCGCGGTCCGTGCATGTGCTGGTCGCGGCGGGTCTCCTCTACCCCGTTCCTCACGAGCCGCATGGAGGCCGCTACTTGATCGATGCGGACGGCACGGCGCGGTCCACCGCCTCCGAGCGACTCCGCGCCTACGGGCTGACCACGCGATTCGAGATCCACGAATGACGGCCGTCCTCACCATCGCTGGCAACACCGTGCGGGAGCTGGTCCGCAGCAAGCTTCTCTACAACCTGCTGGTCTTCGCCGTGCTGTTCGTCACCGGATCGCTGCTGGTCGCGCAGCTCACGGTCGGGAACTGGGACCGCATCATCCTCGACATGGGCCTGGGCGCGCTGGAGCTTGCGGGCGGGCTGATGGCGATCGTGATCGGGGTCGGCCTCGTTGCCGGGGAGGTCCAGCGGCGGACCATCCTCCCCACGCTCGCCAAGCCGGTGCCCCGCTGGGCGTTTTGCATCGGCCGGTATGCCGGGCTGGTCCTGCTCCTGGTGGTGAACGCAATCGTGATCGTAGCGGTGCTGCGTGCCGTGCTCTGGCTGGCACGGTACCCGCTCAGCGCAACCGCGCTGCAAGCCGCGGCGCTGCTCTGCGTGGAGTTCGCCGTCCTGGCGGCG
Source organism: Myxococcales bacterium (assembly GCA_036513415.1). Taxonomy (GTDB): domain Bacteria; phylum Myxococcota; class Myxococcia; order Myxococcales; family 40CM-4-68-19; genus 40CM-4-68-19. The sequence goes on from DATBZA010000186.1 coordinate 1,778, forward strand.
CTGGCGGTCCTGTTCGCGAGCTTCTCGACGCCGATCCTCGCCGGCTCGTACGGGCTGGCCCTCTTCTTCATCGGCCACTTGCTGCCGGACCTGAGGGTATTCGCCGAGAAGTCGCACAGCGGCGCGGCGCGCACGCTCGCGCGCGGCTTCTACCTGCTGCTGCCGGACCTCGAGCTGCTCAACCTCAAGTCGCACGCCTCGAACAAGCTTCCGGTCGCCGCGGGGTACGTCGTGCACGCCGCCGGCTACGGGCTTGCGTACGCCGCCGTCGTGCTCGGGCTGGCCATCCTGATCTTCTCGCGCCGGGACTTGAACTAGTTGATTTGGGCAGACCTTCCGAGTCGTCGCCACCGCAGCCGCAACGCTCCGTGGTCCAGCCCGGGACCAAACAAACGCGCCCGCCACCCATGAAAAGCAGGCAGTCTGGGGCTACGCGTCGGGCTCGTCAGCGTCGTCCTCGGGCTGGCCCGACAGCTTCTTCACCCGGTGGCGGAACTGGCGAAAGGTAAGCCCGAGCCGGGCGGCGGCGTCCTTCTTCAAGCCTCCCGATTCGGTCAGCGCGCGGTCGATCAGCTCGCGCTCGATCTGCGCCAGGTACTCCTCGAGGGCGAAGCCCGCCGGGAGCGGCCCTCCGGGCGAGAGCGCGTGGGCTCCCGACCCGCGAAGCACGGCTGGCAGCGCGTCCACCGTCACCTCGTCGCCGGTGGAGAGCGCGACGGCGCGCTCGATCAGGTTCTCCAACTCGCGCACGTTGCCCGGGAACCAGTACTCGGAAAGCCTGCGCTTCGCGTCGGCCGAGAGCCGAGGGACCGGCCGGCTGTGCTCGGCGGCGAATCGGCGGAGAAAGTGATCGGCGAGCGGCAGCACGTCTTCCCGCCGCTCCCGCAGCGCGGGAACGCGGATCTCCACCACGTTGAGGCGGTAATAGAGGTCCTCGCGGAAGCGCCCGGCGCGGACCTCCCCGGCCAGATCGCGATTGGTGGCCGCCACCAGGCGGACGTCCACGTTGACGTCGCTGTTGTCGCCAACCGGGCGGATGTTCCGCTCCTGGATCGCACGCAAGAGCTTCACTTGAAGGCTGAGCGGCAGCTCGCCGATCTCGTCGAGGAAGAGCGTCCCGTCCTGCGCGGCCTGGAAGAGGCCCTGCTTCGCGCCCTGCGCGCCGGTGAAGGCGCCCTTGGCGTGGCCGAACAGCTCGGACTCGATCAGCCCCTCGGGGATTGCGCCGCAGTTCACCGGAACGAAGGGTGCCTCGCTGCGCGGGCTGCGCGCGTGGACCGCCCGCGCCACCAGCTCCTTGCCGACGCCGCTCTCGCCGGTGATGAGGACCGTGGTCCGGGCGGCGGCCACCTTCTCCACCACGTCGAAGACCTGGTGCATGGCCCCGCTGCGCGCCACCATCGACTCGAACCGGCCGCGCGCCGAGAGCTGCTCCCGGAGCAGCTCGTTGTCCTGCGCCAGGATCCGGCCGCGCCGCGCCAGCTCGCGCTTGTGGACGGCGGCCTTCACCAGGGCGATCAGCTCGGACGCGAGCGTGGGCGACTTCTCCACGTATCCGTAGGCCCCGAGCTCCAGCGCCTGGCGCCGGACGTCGTCGCTGCCGAAGGCGGTCATGAGGATGATTTCCACCTCCGCCTGCGCGGTTTTCACCTTGCGCAGGACGTCGAGGCCGTCGCCGCCGGTCCGCATCCGCAGGTCGGTGATCACCACGTCGAACTCCGATGCCGCCAACGCCCGCTCCACCCCGGTGACGTCCGGCGCGACGTCCACGGCGTGACCCGCCTTGGAAAGCCGCGCTTCCAGCATCACGCGCATCGACTGCTCGTCGTCGACGACCAGGAGTCGCGCCATGCGTCAGCCCACCGCCGCCGGAAACTGCGTCTGCGAATGCGCCGCGATCGGCAGCACCACCCGGAAGGTGGTGCCGCGGCCCACCTGGCTGCGGACGGAGAGATGTCCGCTGTGCGCCTCCACGATGCGGTGCACGATGGCGAGCCCGAGGCCGGTGCCGCGCTCCTTGGTGGTGAAGAAGGGGTCGAAGATGCGGTGCAGGTCCTCGTCCGCGATCCCGTGCCCGGTGTCGGTGACCTCGAGGACGCCTTCCCCGGCCTGCCGCGCCATCCGGATCTCGACCCGTCCGCCGCGCTCGGTCGCGTCGGCCGCGTTGCCGAGCAGGTTCCAGAGCACCTGGCGAAGTTGCCCGGGGTCCGCCCGCACCCAGACCGGCGCGTCGGCGCGGACCACGAGCTCGATGCCGCGTTCGGCCACTTCCTGCCGGAACAGGTCCACCGTCTCGGTGACCACCCGGGCCCCGTCGAGAGGCTCGAAGGCGGGCGAGAGGGGCCGGGCGAAGGAGAGGAACTCGCGGACCAGCGTCTCCAGGCGCTCGGCCTCGCTGCGCACCACGTTCATCAGGCGCCGCTCCTGCCCGTCCAGCCCCGGAGAGGCGCCGAGCACCTCGATGGAGCCGCACATCGAGGCGAGGGGGTTGCGGATCTCGTGCGCGAGGCCAGCCGCCATCCCGCCGACCACCGCGAGCCGGTCGGCGCGGCGCACCGCTTCCTCCATCTGGCGAAGCTCGGTGAGATCCTGGAACAGGATCACCTGGCCAGAGGCACCGCCCGCCAGCGGCGCCGTGGCGTAACCCAGGATGCGCTCCCTGCCGTCGTGCGCGCGCAGGCGGACCTCGGGTCGGCCCCGCTCGGGCGGCCTGAGGATCGACGCGGCGAGGTCCGGCAACAGGGTGCTCAGCGGCTGTCCGCGGGCGGCGTGATCGGACACGCCGGTCAAGTGCTCCGCCGCCGGATTCAGGTAGGTGATCCGGCCGTCCTCGCCCAGCGTGAGGATGCCGCTCGCGATCGAGCGCACCACCGCCGAGTAGATGGCCTCCAGCGCCTCGAGACGGGTCTCGCTGCGCTGCAGCTGGCTGCGCGCGCCCTGGAGCTGCTCGGCGAGGAAAGAGGAGAGCGCGCCGACCAGGATGAATGCGGAAAGGTTCGCGGCCATGACCACCGCCAGCTTGCCCGGGGCGAGGGGCACCCGTTCGAGCTCGCTGGCCGCGGGCGGGATGATGCCGCTCTGCATGCTCCAGGCGAGCAGGCAGAACGCGACGCAGGACGCGGACGCGCCCAGCGCTCCGCCGCGCCGGCCCAGGCCGATGGCGCCGCTGACGATCGCCAGCGGATAGAGGACGGTGAAGATGCTATCCGCTCCGCCGGTGAGATAGACGAGCCCGGTGGCCGCGACGACGTCCGCCGCGATCTGCCCGTGCGCCACCCAGCCGAGATGGCGGCGGGTGCGGAGCAAGAACGTTCCCACCAGCGAGCCGAAGTAGATGAGGGCGACGATGGTGAAGAGGAGCGCTTCCACCGTTCGCGGGAACGGCTCGTGCCCGAGCGTCGGCCAGGCCGTGGCGGCGAGGAGCGCGGTGCCCACCGCCAGCCGGATGCCGGTCAGCAGGACCAGCTTTCCGTAAAGCCCGCCTTGGGGGCGCTCGCCGAAGGGCGAATAGACGCCCGTCTCCGCCATCGGTTTACTTGACCGCGCCGGCGATGGAGAAGATGGGCAGGTACATGGCGATCAGGAAGCCGCCAACCACTCCGCCGAGGAAGACCATCATCACCGGCTCGATCAGGCTGGTGAGGGCGGCCACCGCGGCGTCCACCTCGTCATCGTAGAAGTCGGCGATCTTGGTGAGCATCTGGTCCATGGCGCCGGTGGCCTCGCCGACGCCGATCATCTGCACCACCATGGGCGGGAACACCTTGGTCTCCGAGAGCGGCTGCACGATGGTCTTGCCCTCGGCGATCTTCTCCTTGGTGTAGCGGATGGCCTTCTCCACCACCGCGTTGCCGGCGGTCTTCGCCACCACCTCCAGCGCGTCGAGGATGGGCACGCCGGAGCTGATCATCGTTCCCAGCGTGCGGGTGAAGCGGGCCACCGCGACCTTGCGCACCAGCGGCCCGAAGATCGGCGTGCGGATCACGAAGGAGTCCCACTGCACCCGCCCGCGCGGCCACTGCACCCAGGCGCGGAAAGCGATCACCGCGCCGATGATGAACGCGACCAGGTAGCCGATGTAGTGCTGCAGCCATTTCGAGAGATCGATCACGATCTGCGTCGGCGTCGGCATCGCGCCGCCGAAGTCCTTGAACATCTTCTCGAAGGTCGGGGTGACGAAGAGCAGCAGCACGACGGTGACGCCGACGGCGACCACCAGCACCACGCTGGGGTACACCATCGCGCTCTTCACCTTGCTCTTCAGCTTCTCGTTCTTCTCGATGTACTGCGCGAGGCGGTTGAGGATCGTGTCGAGGATACCGCCGATTTCGCCGGCGGCGACCAGCTGGACGTAGAGGGTGTCGAAGACCTTCGGGTGATCGCCCAGCGCGTCGGCGAGCGTGGAGCCCGACTCGACCTTCACCTTCACCTTGGTGAGCACCTCGCGGAAGGCCATGTTGTCGAGCTGGCCCGAGAGGATGTCCAGGCACTGCACCAGCGGGAGGCCGGCGTCGATCATGGTGGCGAACTGCCGGGTGAAGATGACCAGGTCCTTCTGGCTGATGCCCCCGAAGCCCGGGATCTTGAGCGAGATCTGGATGGGCTTCTTCTTGATCTTGACGTTGGTCAGCGCCATCGCGCGCAGGCGCTGCTGGACGGACGCCTCGTCCGACGCCTCCACCTCGCCGCGCTTGACCTCGCCGGTCTTCGTCTTTCCTTCCCAGACCCAGACGGGGAGCTTGGGGGCGGCGGTCGCCTTCGGCGCTGTCTTCGTTGCTGCGGCAGGTGCCGTTGCCATTTCGTCTCCTCCTACCGCGCCTGCACGGGCCGGTTCACGCCCGGCTTCACGCCGGAGGCGAGGATGGTGCGCAGCTCCTCGGAGTCCGAGCTGCGCCCGAGGCCTTCCTCGAGAGTGATGAGCCCGCGCTGGATCAGCGACGCGAGCGACTGATTGAAGGTCTGCATGCCGAACTTCGATTGGCCGACCTGCATCTGCGAGTAGATCTGGTGGACCTTGTCCTCGCGGATCAGGTTCCGGATGGCGGCGTTGGGCACCATCACCTCGATGGCCAGCACGCGTCCGGGCCCGCTGGACTTGGCGATCAGGTTCTGCGTCACCACCCCTTCCAGCACGAAGGAGAGCTGGGCCCGGATCTGGGGCTGCTGGTAGGGCGGAAACACGTCGAGGATGCGGTTGATGGTCTGCACGCAGGAGTTGGTGTGCAGGGTCCCGAAGGCGAGGTGGCCGGTCTCGCTGATCACCAGCGCGGCCTCGATGGTCTCCAGGTCGCGCATCTCGCCCACCAGCACGACGTCGGGATCCTGCCGGAGGATGTACTTGAGCGCCTTCTTGAAGCTGTGGGTGTCCGCGCCCACCTCGCGCTGATTGACGACGCAGTTCTTGTGCGGGTGCAGGTACTCGATCGGGTCTTCGATGGTGACGATGTGCTCGTGGCGCTCGGTGTTGATCTTGTCGATGATCGACGCCAGCGTGGTGCTCTTGCCGGAGCCGGTCGGACCGGTCACCAACACCAGCCCGCGCGGCTTCTTCGACAGCTCCGAGATGATGGGGGGAAGACCGAGCTCCTGGAAGGTCAGGATCTTGAAGGGGATGGTGCGGAATGCCGCCGCCACGGCGCCACGCTGCATGAAGATGTTGGCGCGAAAGCGGGAGAGGCCCTTCACCCCGAAAGAGAGGTCGAGCTCGTTCTCTTCCTCGAACTTGTGCTTCTGCGCGTCGGCGAGGATCGAGTAGCAGAGCTGCTTGGTCTCCACCGGGGTGAGCGGCGGGGTCTTGAGCGGCACGAGGGCCCCGTCGATGCGGAGCTGCGGCGGCGAGCCGGTGGTGATGTGGAGATCGGACGATCCCTTCTCCACCATCGCCTTCAGGAGCTGGTGCAGGTTGGGCAAGTGTGGTTCCCCTGGTTACCGCATCGAATCGGGAGCGGTGTTTCCCACCACTTCCTCGATGCTGGTCATCCCCGTCTTCAGCTTGGCGAGCCCCGCCATCCGCAGCGTCTGCATGCCGAGCCGGATCGCCTCCGCCTTCAGCTCGGTGGTGGAGGCGCCGTTGATCACCAGCTCCTTGACGCTGTCCCAGAGCGGCATCACCTCGTAGAGGGCGACGCGACCCTTGTAGCCGCGGTCATTGCAGGTGCGGCAGCCGCCGGGCTCGAAGATCTGGAAGCTGCCGATCTCTTCGGGCAGCACGCCGATGTCGAGCAACGCCTGCTCCGGCACGTCCACCGGCTTCTTGCATTCCTGGCAGAGCTTGCGCGCGAGCCGCTGCGCCAGGATCAGGTTCACCGCGCTGGTCACCAGGAACGGCTCGATGCCCATGTTGAGCAATCGGGAGATGGTGCCGGGAGCGTCGTTGGTGTGCAGCGTGGAGAGCACCAGGTGGCCGGTGAGGGCGGCCTTGATGCCGATTTCCGCCGTCTCGAAGTCGCGGATCTCGCCCACCATGATGATGTCCGGGTCCTGGCGGAGGAAGCTGCGCAGGGCGGCCGCGAAGTTGAGGCCGATGTCCTCGTGCATCTGCACCTGGTTGATCCCGGAGAAGTTGAATTCAACCGGGTCTTCCGCGGTGCTGATGTTGTCCGTGGTCTTGTTCAGCTCCGCGAGGGCGGAGTAGAGGGTGGTCGTCTTTCCCGATCCGGTGGGACCGGTCACCAGCACCATCCCGTACGGCCTGTCGATGTTCTCCTTGAAGGCCTTGAGCGGCTCGGGATCGAAGCCCAGCTTGGTCATGTCCAGCTGGAGGTTCGATTTGTCGAGGAGGCGGAGCACGACCTTCTCGCCGAACAGCGTCGGGCAGACGGAAACGCGGAAGTCCATCTCGCGTCCCTTGCCTAGCTTCAGCTTGATTCTTCCGTCCTGCGGGAGGCGGCGCTCTGCGATGTCCAGCTCCGCCATGATCTTGAGGCGGGAGATGATCGCCAGCTTCAGCTTCATCGGCGGCTTCATCACCTCGTAGAGCACGCCGTCCACGCGGTAGCGGACGCGGAAGTCCTTCTCGTACGGCTCGACGTGGATGTCGGAGGCGCCCTTCTTGATGGCATCGAGGAGGATCAGGTTCACGAGCTTCACGACCGGCGCGTCGGCCGCGCTCTTCTCCAGGTCGCTGATGTCGGTGACGCCGCCCTCTTCGTGCTCGACGCCGATCTCGCTCTCGTCGAACCCCTCCATCACCTCGTCGTACGAGGGCCCCTTCTCCGCGTAGTACTTCTCCAGCGCCTCCTTGATGGCTTGCTCGCTGGCGACGACGACCTCGACGTTGTAGCCGGTGAGGAACTTGATGTCGTCGATGGCGTAGATGTTGGAGGGGTCGCTCATCGCCAGGATCAGCGATGCGCCGGCGCGGTTGACCGGAATGCACTGGTGCTTCTCGGCGACTTCCTTGGGGACGAGCTTGACCACCTCGCCGTCGATGTCGAATTCCTTCAGGTTGATCGAGGGAACGCCATACTGCTTGGAGAGGAAGTTGGTGAGCTCCGACTCCTCGATGAAACCGAGCTTGGTGAGGTGGTAGCCGATGCGGCCGCCCGCTTTCTTCTGCTCATCCTGGGCCTTCTGCAGTTGCTGCAGAGAGATGAGGTTCTCGCGGACCAGGAGCTCGCCGAGACGTCCAGCCATGCGTTTGCACCTCAGAGGTGGAGGGGTCCGAGTATAGGCGAGGGCTTTCCCGCAAAGCGAGAAAGCGGGCGAACTCCTTGGAGGAATTTCGGGTCCGAAGTGCGGCGGGATGCTACATCCCGAGCAGTCTGCGCGCGTGTTCGACGTCCTGCGTTATCTGGGCCTTCAGCGCGTCGACTCCGGGGAAACGGCGCTCCTCGCGCAGGCGATGCACGAACTCCACGCGCAGCCTTCGCCCATAGATGTCCTGCGCGAAGTCGAGCAGGTGGACCTCGAGGGAGAGCAGCGGGTGCCCTGCGGCGCCGGCCTGGGCGACTTCCGGACGAAAGGTGGGATTGAGCCCGAGGTTGGCCGCGCCCGCGATGGGTGGTCCGCCGGGCAAGAGGCGGGCGCGCACCGCGTACACGCCCACCGCCGGCAGCAACTCGTTGGTGGTGCGGATGTTCGCAGTGGGCCAGCCCAGCTTCCGACCGCGGCCGGCACCCTGCACCACCTCGCCGTCCAGATCGAAGGGGCGCCCGAGCAGCATGTTCGCGGCCTCCACGCGCCCTTCGAGCACGAACTCGCGGACCTTGGTGCTGGAGCAGACGAGCCCGTTGACCGCGACCGGGGGCACTACGCGCAGCTGCACGCCGCGCGCTCCGAGCGACCCGCGCAGCGTCTCCACGGTGCCGGCGCGCGCCTTGCCGTAGGTGAAGTCGTGCCCAACCACCACCTCGGCGACGCCGGTGGCCGCCACCATGTCCACGAACTGCTCCGGGCCGGTGGCGGCGAATGCCGCGTCGAACGGCTGCTCGATCAGATCGGTGACGCCGGCGGCGGCGATCAGCTCCCGCTTGCGCGGCTTCTCGGAGATCAGCGGAGGCGCGTACGCCGGCGCGAGCAAGCGCGCCGGGTGGGGCTCGAAGGTGAGCGCGGAGGTGGGACCTCGAGCGTCGCGCCGGGCGGCGGCGAAGAGGGCCTGGTGCCCGAGATGTACGCCGTCGAAATTGCCGATGGCGACGGCCCCGCCGGTCAGCTTGCCTACCGACGCGGAGAGGCCGTCGTGGATGCGCATCGCGCGTTTGCTTTAGAGGAGTGCCGGCGGCTCGTCAAACCACGCCCGCCGGCGCACGGCAGCGGGCTGGCCCACCGCCGTAGGCGGCTTGGCGGCCGTGACTCGCGAGCACCCCCAAAAATGGATTGGTTTCTTTGAGACTACTTTTCCGCCTCGGCGTGCTCTGCGTGCTCGGCGGTTGATCTGAAGCAGCAGTCCACTTGAGTCCTTCGGAGATGAATGCGTTCTACTTTCTTCGCTTTCGAGTGCCGCGGATGCGGGCCGCGCTCCGGGAGGGATCCCGGACGATCCCCGCCGGGCGGGGCGCCCCCGCCAGCAGGTCGGCGGGACCGAACGAATCCGGGAGCAGCGCGCCGGCGGTGGTGATGACGCTGCGGCCCGCTGTCGAAGCGTAGACGACCGGCGCATCGGGATCGCAGAACTCGGCGAAGACCTGGCGGCAGCCGCCGCAGGGCGCTGCGGGGCGCCCTTCGCCCGCGACGATGGCAACCGCGTCGATGCGGCGGTGCCCGGCCGCGACGGCGCTGCCCACCGCGTTGCGCTCCGCGCAGACCGAGAGCGGATACGCGCTGTTCTCGACGTTGCAGGCGGAGAAGATCCGGCCGCCCGCGAGTACGGCGGCGCCGACCTGGAACCCCGAGTACGGCGCGTACGCCTGTCTCCTGGCGCGGGTCGCGGCGCGCAGGAGCGCGGAAAGCCGGGAGTGCGGGCGCTTCACCCGCCGGAGCATAGCGGGCCCTGCCGCGGAGGCCACTTTCAGCGGCGGATCGGATTCAGGCCAGCGGGGTCCGGGGCGGAACGGCCGCCCACGCGCGGGGGATGAACGCGCGGAGGAGATCGGCGAACTTTCCCTCGACCGCGCGCGCGACTTCCACCACCTCCTGGTGCGTGAGCGGGTGCTGGGAGATCCCGGCGGCCAGGTTGGTGATGCAGGAGATCCCTGCGACCGGGACCCGCATGTGCGCCGCTGCGATCACTTCCGGGACGGTGCTCATGCCCACCGCGTCGGCGCCCAGCGTACGCGCCATGCGGACCTCGGCAGGCGTCTCGTAGCTGGGGCCGAGCATCTGCAGGTAGACCCCTGCCCGCAGCGTCTGGCCGACGCTCCGCGCGGCTTCCTCCAGCGCTGAGGCCAGCCGCGCGTCATACGCGTGGGTCAGGTCCGGAAACCGGGGCCCCAGGCGCTCCTCGTTGGGGCCGGCCAACGGATTGCGGCCCGTGAAATTGATGTGGTCGGTGATGCGCATCAGGTCGCCCGGCGCGAACGATGGATTGCAGCTGCCCGCCGCATTGGTGATCACCAAGGCCCGCGCCCCGAGCACCCCCAGGGCGCGCGCGGGGAAGGCGACGGTCGCCGCGTCGTGGCCTTCGTACCCGTGGACCCGGCCCTGAAGGGCCAGCACAGGGACGTGTGCGATTTTTCCATACACGAGCCTGCCCCGGTGCCCGGGAACCGTCGCAAGCGGGAACCCGGGCAGCTCGGAGAAGGGCAATCCGCGAGGATCGTCCAGCGAGTCGGCGAAGGCGCCCAGCCCGGACCCCAGGATGACGGCGATGCCGGACTCCCCCTCGGGCAGGCGGAGTCCCTTCCGTGCGACCCTGGCACATTCGAGGGCCAGCTCGGTCCAGGAAGGCATCGGCGCTGCTCTACCACGCCTGTCGGAAGGCGTCCGGCAATCCGCGTGTTAAACAGGACCCATGCACGAACTGCTCGAGATGCTGAAGAGCGGCGGCCCGGTGATGGTCGTCACCAAGCTGATCATCCTCGCCGGGTCGATCGCTGCCGTGATCATCGGCATCGAGCGCGCCCTGTTCCTGCGCGGTTTCGCGGCCAAGGCGCGGGAATTGCACGAGCAGATCGTCCGGGCCCTGCTCCGCGGCGATGCGGCCATCGCCCTGCATGAGTCGGACCGCTCGCACGTGCCCACGGTGGCGCTCTATCGGGCGGCCTTCGACCGCGCGAACCGGCAGGACCGCGTGGCCGATGCGGTCGATCGTGCCCGGCGCGAGGTGATCCAGGCCCTCCGCGCGCCGCTCTGGGTGCTGGGGACGCTCGGCGCGGTGATGCCGTTCGTCGGACTCTTCGGCACCGTCATCGGCATCCTCGGATCCTTCCGGCAGATCGGCATGACGGGCCAGAGCGGGTTCGCGGTGGTCGCTCCGGCAATTTCTGAGGCGCTGATCACCACCGCGGGCGGCATCGCGGTCGCGGTGGAGGCGGTGATCCTCTACAACGTGTTCCAGGCGCGGATCTCGAAGGAGGCGTTCGACATGACGCTGCGCGCCGACGAGCTGACCGAAGTGGTGATCGACCACGCGGCGGAGCTCTCGGCCGCGATCCAGGCCCCCCGCTCCGCGCCACAGCCGCAGCCGGAGGCGCGCGCCGCCATGGCGCAGGGGCACGCCTAGATGTCGATCGCCGGCCCGAGCCGATCGCACCACCATGACGACGAGGAGTTCGCGCCCTCCGTCTTCAGCGAGATCAACATCACGCCGCTGACCGACATCTTCCTGGTGCTGCTGATCATCTTCATGGTCGGGAGCAGCATCGTGGTGGAGCAGGCGCAGGGCGGCGGGACCGGCGTGCGCGTCGACCTTCCGAAGGGCGCCGCAAAGGAGCTGCAGGCGCAGGCGCGCGACTTCCCGGTGGCCGTGCTGAAGGACGGCACCGTGGTGGCTGAAGGGAAAGCGATCGATCTCGGGGCGCTCAAGGATCGCTTCGAGAAGCTGCTCCACGACGCGCCCGACGCGCAGGTGATCATCCAGGCCGACGCCGGCGTCTCGCACGGACGGGTGGTTGAAGTGATGGAGACGGCCAAGACCGTGGGCGTGCAGCGGCTCGCCATCGCCACCGAAGCACCGTAGCCCCGGCCGCCAAAAGCGGCTCAGTGGCCATGCTTGAGCGTCAGACACGGCCTGGGCAAGGTCACTCAGCTTCGGACGGGATGCCTTTGGCCGCGGCGTTCATCACCGATTCGAGCCTGGACAGGAGCTCCTTGTTTCCGTCCTGCGAGTAGCGGGAGAGATTCGTTTCGAACTCCGGAATCCGCTGCAGGAACTCCCGGAGCCTGGCCTCGTCGATCTGCTCGGTGGAGAGGCCGTAGCCTTCCTTCTCCAGGTAGCGGGCGTTGAGGATCTGCTCGAACTGCTTGGCGACGGGCTCGGCGAGCATCGGCTTGTGCAGGTAGACGGCTTCGCCCATCAGGGTGAAGCCGGAGCTGGCCACCACCGCGCGCGCGGTGCGCAGGTCGTCGATGAAGCCCTCCTCGCTGAACGGCTTGTAGACGAGGTTGCCGTCCCGCTCCTCCTCTTGAAGGTCGCGGCGCAGGCCGTAGATGCGGCACTCGATCCCGATCCGACGGAGGAGATCCGGCAGCTCCTGGTTGGTGGTGTACGACTGGTAGACGAGCAGGTGCGAGCCCGCCTCGGTCTTCGCCGCCAGGATCTCGGGCCGCAGGACCGGCGGATGGAGGGAGGTGCGCTTCTTGCGGATGGGCGGCCGGAAGAACGTGGTGATCAGGTACTGGTACGCTCCCGGCACCTTCGCCTTCACGATGCCTTTGGCGATCTGGAACGAGGCCTCGTGCCCCGCGATCACGTCCTTGTCGTGCTGGCACCGGTTGACGATCTGGATGTTGTCGACCGAGATCACCGGCAGCCCGTGATTCACGCCGTAGAGGTAGCTCCAGCTCTCGAAGTCGCTGATCACCACGTCGGGGCGGAAGCTGTCGGCGATCTCGAAGTAGGTCTTGATGTTCTGCGGCCAGCCGCCGGTCAGCGCACCCTTCACGTTCGCCAGCAGCGTGCGGAAGTTCCGCACCTCGTTGTCCTCGGTGACGATGGTGAAGCCCCAGATCTTCTTCACTTGAAGATGATCGCTCGCGCGCTTCGCCAGGTAGTCGTGAGCGCGGCCCGAGACCACCACCTGGACCTCGTGCCGCTGGACCAGCTCGTCGAGGATCACGCGCGAGCGGATGGCGTGTCCCATGCCCTCCCCGACTACCCCGTAGAGGATGCGCATGCGTCAGTCTCCTATGCGATCCGCTCGAGGACCAGGGGCTGGTCGGACCGCGGGGCTTCACCGATGGCCACCGCGGCTCGCAGTCTGGCCTCTCCCGCCTCCAGCCGAGACTCGTTCGCGGCGTGCAGCTCGGCGAGCACTTCGCCGGCACGGACCGGATCGCCCACGCGCTTGCGCAGCAGCAGGCCTGCGGCGGGATCGACGGCGTCCTCCTTCCGGGCGCGGCCGGCGCCCAGCTCCACCGCGGCTAGACCCACCTGCTCTGCGTCCATCCCGGTCAAGACTCCGGAGCGCCCCGCATGGAAATCTTGGCGGCAGCGGGGCTGCGGCAGCAGCGAAGGGTCGTCGACCACGCGCGCATCTCCGCCCTGGGCCTCGATCACCTCGGCGAACTTCCGGAGCGCGCTGCCGTCGGAGAGCGCCTGCTCCAGGCGGCCGCGCGCCGCGAGCGCGTCCGCCGTTCCAGCAAACTGGAGCATTTCGACACCGAGGCGGAGGGTCAGCTCGCGGACGTCGGGAGGGCCCCGGTTGCGCAGGACGTCGATGGACTCCCGCACCTCCACGGCGTTGCCCACGGCGCTCCCCAGCGGCGCGTCCATGGAGGTGAGCAGCGCTGCGCAGCCGCGTCCCATCGAGCGGCAGAGATCGACCATGGTGCGAGCGAGGAGCCGGGCGTCGTCGAGCGTCTTCATGAAAGCGCCCCGTCCGACTTTCACGTCCAGCACCAGGGCGTCGATCCCCTCGGCCAGCTTCTTGCTCAAGATGCTGGATGCGATCAGCGGCACCGACTCCACCGTCGCCGTCGCGTCGCGCAGCGCGTACAGCTTCCGGTCCGCCGGAGCGATCTGCGCGGTCTGGCCGATCAGGCAGAGCCCGAGCCGGTCCACCAGCTCGACGAAGCGAGCGGTGGGAAGATCGACGCGGAAGCCCGGGATGCTCTCCAGCTTGTCGAGCGTCCCCCCGGTATGGCCCAGGCCACGCCCGGAGACCATCGGGACCCGTACACCGCAGACGGCGGCGAGCGGCGCGAGCGGAATGGAGATCTTGTCGCCGACGCCGCCCGTCGAGTGCTTGTCGACCTTGGGCCCGGCGATGCGCGACAGGTCGAGCACTTCCCCGGAGCGCAGCATGGCGTCCAGCCAGTGCGGCAGCTCGGCGCGGAGGTCCATGCCGCGGAAGAACACGGCCATCAGGAACGCCGCCAGCTGCTCGTCCGCGACCTCGCCGGTGGTGGCGCCGCGGACCAGGAACCGCAGCTCTTCCGGGGCCAGGGTGCCGCCGTCGCGCTTCTTCCGGATCAGGTCGTAGGCGCGCATGAGCTCGGGGGAGGACCGCTTGGGGACACCATTTCATGGTGTCCCCGACACTGTACCCTGGATAGAACTTCGGGGTGACCATCGAGCCGGGACCCGGGGCGCAGGCATTTCCCAAGGAGCTGGAGGCGCGGCTGGGCAACGCCGTTTCGGAACGCAAGCAGTTCCGCACGCAGCACCTGCGCGAGGACGGCAGCCCCCGCTGGACGAATCGGCTGGCCTTGGAGACCTCCCCGTACCTGCTCCAGCACGCGCACAATCCGGTCGACTGGCGCGCCTGGGGCGACGATGCGTTCGCGACCGCGCGCGCGCTCGATCGCCCCATCTTCCTCAGCATCGGCTACGCCACCTGCCACTGGTGCCACGTGATGGAGGAAGAGTCGTTCGAGGCCCCGGACATCGCGCGGATCCTGAACGAGCGCTTCGTGCCGGTGAAGGTCGATCGCGAGGAGCGCCCCGACGTGGACGCCATCTACATGCAGGCCGTCCAGATGCTCACCCAGCACGGCGGCTGGCCGATGAGCGTCTTCCTCACGCCGGAGGGCAAGCCGTTCTTCGCCGGCACCTACTTTCCCGCCCGCGACGGGCAGCGCGGCGCGCGCGTCGGCTTCGGCACCATCCTCCAGGAGCTGGATCGCGTCTGGCGGGAGGAGCGACCGCGAGCTTCGCAGTCGGCGGAACAGATCGCGCAGGCGGTGCAGCAGAGCCTCGCCGCGGACGCCCCGGCCGGGTTGCCGGAGCTGCACGTCCTGCACGGCGCGATGCGCTACTACGCCGAGGTGTTCGACGCGCGCGAGGGCGGCGTGCGCCGCGCGCCGAAGTTCCCCTCCAGCATGAACGTCCGCTTCCTGCTGCGGTACTGGAAGCGCACCGGCGACGAGCAGGCGCTGCAGATGGCGCAGCTCACGCTGGAGAAGATGGCGCTCGGCGGCATCTACGATCAGGTGGGCGGCGGCTTCCACCGCTACTCCACCGACGCGCAGTGGCTGGTCCCTCACTTCGAGAAGATGCTCTACGACAATGCCCTGCTCGCCATCGCGTACGTCGAAGGCTGGCAGGCGACGCAGGCCCCGTTCTTTCGCCGGATCGCCGTCGAGACCCTGGACGCCGTGGGACGCGAGATGACCGATCCGTCGGGCGCGTTCTGGTCGGCGACCGATGCGGACAGCGAGGGTGAAGAGGGAACGTTCTTCGTCTGGACCCCGGCGCAGCTCCGCGAGGTCCTGGGCGAGGAGGACGGCGCGCGCGCCGCGCGGCTCTTCCGCGCCACCGACGAAGGAAACTTCGAAGGGAGCAACGTGCTCTCGCTCGGAAGCGTCCCCGACGCCGGCGAGCTGGCTTTCCTGGAATCGATCCGACCGAAGCTGTACCAGGCGCGCAAGAAGCGCCCGCCTCCGCTGACCGACACCAAGATCCTCACTTCGTGGAACGGGCTGATGATCTCCGCCTTCGCGCGGGCCGGTCTGGCGTTCGCGCGCGAGGACTTCGTCCAGCGCGCTGCGAAGGCAGCCGACGCGGTCTTGCATGCGCACTTTTCCGACGGGGTCCTGCGGCGCACCGGCCGCCACCCCGGCATGCTCGAGGACCACGCCTTCCTCGGGGCGGCGCTGGTCGACCTCTACGAAGCGACCGGCGAGACGCGGTGGCTGGCGACGGCGCGCGCGCTGCACGACGCGCTCGCGCAGCGGTTCGCACACCCGGACGGCGGCTTCTTCCGCACTCCGGCCGATCACGAGGCGCTGCTGGCGCGCGAGAAGCCGGCCTACGACGGCGCGGAGCCCACCGGAAACTCGGTGGCGGCCCTGACCCTGCTCCGCCTGGAGGCGCTCACGGGCGAGTCGGCCTTTCGCGACCAGGCCGACAAGCTCTTGCGATCGTTCGGTGCCCTGCTGGGAGGAGCACCGGCTGCCCTGGGAGAGATGCTGCTGGCGCTGGACTTGTACCTGGCGGAACCGCGCGAGGTGGTGCTGGTGCGCCCGGAGGGGAAGACCGATGGGGAGCTGCTCGACTCGGTGCGAACGCGCTTCGAGCCCTGGCAGGTGCTGGTGCGCCACCAGGACGGGTCTCCGCCCGCGACGCCGTTGGCGGACGATCGCCCGGCCCAGAAAGGACTCCCTACCGCCTACGTCTGTGTGAAGGGCGCCTGCCAGCTGCCGGTGACGGATCCACGGGCGCTCGCCGCCCTGCTGGATGGTAACCGGGCAGCGCACGCCCCAGCCTAGGAGCAACCATGCTCTTCGATCCCCTGCCACTTCGCGAAGTCACGCTGCGCAACCGCATCATCGTCTCGCCGATGTGCCAGTACTCGAGCGAGGACGGGTTCGCGAACGACTGGCACCTGGTGCACCTGGGCTCGCGTGCCGTGGGCGGCTCCGCCCTGGTCTTCACCGAGGCCTCCGCGGTCACGCCGGAGGGGCGCATCTCACCCCAGGACCTGGGGATCTGGAAGGACGAGCACGTTCCCGAGCTGGCTCGGATCGTGCGCTTCATCGACGGGCAGGGCGCCGTCGCGGGAATGCAGCTCGCGCACGCCGGCCGGAAAGCTTCCACGCAACCGCCCTGGAAGGGCAGCCGCGTCCTCGAGCCCGGGGAGGACGGCGGCTTCCGTCCCATCTACGCGCCGAGCCCGATCCCGTTCCGTCCCGAGGACCCGGTGCCCGAGGAGCTCGACAGCAGGGGCATCGCGCGCATCGTCAAGGCCTTTGGCGACGCGGCCGAGCGCGCGTTCCGCGCCGGCTTTCGGGTCCTCGAGCTGCACGCCGCGCACGGGTACCTGCTCCACGAATTCCTCTCGCCGCTCTCGAACCGCCGCACGGATGCCTACGGCGGCCCGTTCGAGAACCGCATCCGCATCCTGCTGGAGGTCACGCGCTCCGTGCGGGCGCATTGGCCGGACCGCTGGCCGCTGTTCGTGCGCATCTCGGCCACCGACTGGGTGGAAGGCGGCTGGGACGTCGATCAGTCGGTCGAGCTGTCGCGGCGCCTCGCGCGGGAGGGCGTGGACCTGATCGACTGCTCCTCGGGCGGGCTTGTGCCCGGCGTGAAGGTCCCCGTGGGGCCGGGTTACCAGACGGCGTTCGCCGAGCGCATCCGGCGGGAGGCTGCCGTCAAGACGGGAGCGGTGGGGATGATCCGCGGCGCAGACCAGGCCGAGCACATCGTGCGCTCGGGCCAGGCCGACGCGGTCCTCCTCGCCCGCCAGCTCCTGCGAGACCCATACTGGCCGCTGAAGGCTGCCCGGCACCTGGGCGCACAAGTTCGCTGGCCCGTGCAGTACGAGCGGGCGCGCGACTGATCGGCGGTTCGTTTCGTTTCTTTTCGCGGGTTCACAGGCGTGCGCGCCGTGCCCACAGTCCTCCTTCAAAGGAGGATGTGATGAGCTTGAGGAACTACGCAGCAAGGATTCTGGCAGCGGGCGCGCTCGCTGCCACCGGCGCCTTCGCGCAGACGGGCGGAGGAGCCACGGGGACGAGCACCACCGGAAGCACGGACGCGACCGGCTCTTCGTCGGGCACGCAGGGCACGACGAGTGAGGAAACGCGCGCTGGATCTGCTGGCACAGTCAGCGGTTCGACCACCGGCCAATCGGGCACCGGCGCAACCGGCAGCACGACGGTCGGGACCGGGACGAGCACCGACACCAACACCGGTGTGATGAGCGGCAACACGACTACCGGCAGCGCGACGGAACAGTCGCCCACGACCGGGACGTCGACCGACAACGCGGCGACCACCGGGTCGTCGACCAGCACCACGCCGAACAGCGGGAACATCGGTTCCAGCACGTCGGCGCCCAGCGCTGGGTCCAGCCTTGACGCAGGCATCGACAATCCGCCGTCGACTGCGCCCAGCACCAACAGCTCGGACAGCAAGCCGAACGATCCCAACAATCCACGGTAGCCGCGGCGCCGCAGCCAACTCAGGCGCTACGTTTGAGCGTCAGACACGGCCGGCGGCCGCGCTCTAGTCGAAGCCTCCGGTCCGGTGTGGTAGGAGCGCCGGACCGGAGGTTTCATGTTCCTGCTCGTTGTGCTCCTCGCCGCTAGTCCCGTCGCGCTGAAAGCAGCCCGGATGTTCGACGCCCGGACGGGCGCCGTCGTGCAACCGGCCCTCGTCGTCGTCGACGGCAAGCGCATCTCGCGGGTCGGTGGAGCGCCGCCGGCTGGGGCGCAGGTGATCGACCTGGGAGACGTCACCTTGCTCCCGGGCCTGATCGACGCCCACACCCATCTCACATTCGAGGCGGGGCCGAGCTGGTACCGCGACACGATGGACATCCTCCTCCGCTGGCCGGCGGAGCAGGCGCAGTATGCGGCCGAGTACGCGCGGCGCACGCTGGACGCGGGATTCACCACCGTGCGCGACCTCGGCTCGTTCGAGTTCCTGGATCTCGGGCTGCGCAACGCCATCGACAGCGGGGCCGTGCCGGGACCGCGCATGATCGTATCCCTTTACGGCATCGGCTCGCGCGGCGGCCATGCCGACCTGGATCCGTTTCCACCCCACCGCGTCCCTCCCGCAGACGTCGAGCGCGGCGTCTGCAACGGGCCCGAGGAGTGCCGCGCCGCCGTTCGCTG
Organism: Myxococcales bacterium; assembly: GCA_036513415.1. GTDB lineage: Bacteria > Myxococcota > Myxococcia > Myxococcales > 40CM-4-68-19 > 40CM-4-68-19. Next base: position 20,381 of record DATBZA010000186.1, read on the forward strand.
GCAGATCAAGTACGGAGCGAGCGTGGTCAAGTTCATGGCCTCCGGGGGCGTGCTGTCGCTCGGCGACCCCGTCGACAACCCGCAGCTCACCCAGGCGGAGATGGACGCGATCGTGCAGGAGGCGCATGCCTGGGGCCGCAAGGCGGCGGCGCATTGCCACGGCGACGCTCCGGCCAGGCGGGCCATCCAGGCCGGCGTCGATTCCATCGAGCACGGGACGTTCCTCAAGGCCGAGACGCTGGCGCTCATGCAGAAGAAGGGCGTGTTCCTGGTCCCGGGGCCCGTGTACGACCCGGCGGGCCCTCCGCTCGGGGCGGAGAAGAAGTTCCCCCCGGCGATCATGGAGAAGGTGCTCGCGGCCGGGAAGGCCTGGCCCGAGATGATCCGGAATGCGCAGAAGACCGGCGTCCGCATCGCTTTCGGCAGCGACGCCGGAGTGGGCCTGCACGGCAAGACCAATCCCGAACAGCTCGTCTGGCTGGTCCGCTGGGGCTTCACCCCCGCCCGGGCGCTGCAGAGCGCGACCGTGAGCGCCGCGCAGCTGCTCGGCGTGGAGGCCGGCTCCCTGGAGGCGGGCCTGCTCGCCGACGTCATCGCGGTGCCCGGCGATCCGCTCCGCGACATCACCGCGGTGCAGAAGGTCTCGTTCGTGATGAAGGAAGGGCAGGTGTACCGCAGGGGTCCAGAGCCGCCCGCGCCGCCCAAGCTCGCGCTCCGGGCGGCGCACCTGTTCGATTCCACGACCGGCGCCCTGATCGACGGCGCCAGCGTGCTGATCGAGGGCGAGCGCATCGTCGCGGCGGGCAGCGGAGTGCAGGTCCCGGCCGACGCGCAAGTCATCGATCTCGGCGACGCCACGCTGCTCCCGGGCCTCATCGATGCACACGTCCACCTCACCACCGAGTCGCAGGACGACTTCGCCAAGGCGTACGTCGAGGACGTGATGAAGTTTCCGACCGAGCAGACCTTGATCGGGCGAATGTATGCGCAGCGGACGTTGCAAGGCGGAATCACCACCGCGCGGGTCCTCGGCGCGGCCGATCTCACCGACTACGGGCTGAAGCGAGCGATCGAGCTGGGTTTCGCGCAAGGCCCGCGGCTCCTGGTCGCGGAGAACCCGATCGGCTCGCGCGGCGGACACGCGGACGGTTCTCCGGCCCCGCCCGCGCACCTGCTCCCGCGCGGCGTTGCCCAGGGAATCTGCGCCGGCGCGGATCAGTGCCGCGACGCCGTCCGCTGGCAGCTCAAGTACGGCGCCGACGTCATCAAGCTGATGGTCTCCGGCGGCGTGCTCTCCTTGACCGACCCGGTCGACGTGCCCCAGCTCACTCCCGAGGAGGCGGCGGCGATCATCAGCGAGGCGCACGCCTGGCATCGCAAGGCAGCGGCGCATTGCCACGGCGACGAGGCCGCGAAAGTGGCGATTGCCGCGGGGGTGGATTCGATCGAGCACGGCTCCTTCCTCAAGCCCGAGACGCTCGCGGAGATGAAGCGCCGCGGAGTGGTGTACATCCCGACCCTGATGGCGGCGGAGAACGTGGAGCGGCGGG
>DATBZA010000187.1:0-14087 GCA_036513415.1 Myxococcales bacterium
GCTGCTCTTCGCGCTGCAGAGCTCCGGCGGCGCGGGCGCCGCGGCCGCGCCGCGCAAGCCCTCCTCCTCGCCTCCCTCCCCGCCTTCGTCCAAGCCGCCGAAGAAGAAGTGAGGCGGGCCCTTGCGGCCGCGGCTCTCTGCGCGGCCGCGAGCTGTCATTCGGGAAAGCGCGCGCCGCCTCCGGTGAGCGAGCCGCCTCCGCGCAGGCCGGTGGCCGCGGCTCCTTTGGCGCCGGACCCGGCCAAGGTCGCGCGGCAGAAGCTGGATGCCGCCCGGGCGCGGCGGCTGCGGATCGCCCAAGCAGAGCAGGACCCGGACCCGGACACCGCGGCCATCTCGGCAGACGCCCAGACCTGCGCCGCGGACGCGCACCGCTCCTGGGCAGCCCAGTTTCCCGAGGCGGCCGCGGCCACGGACACCGGCCGGGCGGTGCAGCTGATCTGGGCCCCCGGAGCGGAGGCGCTCTACCTCGAGGCGGTCTGCACCGCGACCTGGGCCCGCATGCAGGGATTCACTCCGCTGATCGAGCGCCGGGACGAGCTGGTGAGCGCCTTCGAACGGGTGGCGCAGCTCGCGCCCGGTCTGGACGGCGCGGGCGCGGAGCGGGAGCTGGGCGCTCTCTACGCGGCGCTCCCCCCCTTCGCGGGCGGAGATCTCGAGGAGGCCCGCAGGCACCTGCTCGATGCCGTGCTGCGCGCGCCGGACGACGCGCGCAACCACCTGGTCCTCGCGCGCACGGTGGCGGTGAAAGCGCAGGACCGGGGTCTGTTCCGCGAGCACCTCTCCGCCGCCGCGCAGTCGGCGGACCCCGTTGCCGCCGCGCAGGCCCGGGCGCTGCAGCAGCGCGAGGACGAGCTGTTCGGGCCGGCGGAAGCGGCGCAGCCCATCCCCGGCGGCCCCCATCGCTGAGCCGGTTACTCCGGCCGCGCCGCCTCCCAGGTTCCCGGCTGCCGGTCCAGCAGCCTGAAGAACAGGTCGCCGGTCCAGCGCCCGGCGCCGAGCCGGGCCGCGCAGGCGCCGGGGACCGCGCCGCTCTGGCAGAGGGAGTCGTCCGCCTGGCCGGAGATGACGGCGCTGCCGCTGAAGTCGAGGGTGTCCGCCGAGAGCGGCCAGGCCAGCGCAAGCGCCTGGACCACCAGCTCGCCCGTCTCCCGGACCGCGTGCGCGCAGAGCTGCTCGACGGTGCCGGAGTCGATGATTCCGTCGGTGGCGCTCTCCACGTCGCGGCCCAGGCCCGCGCAGTCGACCAGGCACCCTCCGGCCTCCGTGCAGAGCGTCGCCTCTTCGATGCAGTGGTACTCGCCTCCGGTCACCAGGGTCAGCAACTGGTCGAAGAGGATGAGGAGGACCTTGCCCATCTTCAAGGTGACCTGTCGTCGATCGACCTGCAGGACATGGCCGCCGCCCTGCTTCACCACCGTTCCGGTGAAGGGCGAGATTTGCACGCGGATCGCGGGCAGCACCTGGCCCTTGCACTGCGCGGTCTCGCCGTTGGCGTCCGGATCGCTGGTGACGACGTCGATGCGCGCGCACTCGGGCGGCTCGCCCGGATCGCCGGAGATGTCTCCGTTGCACAGCGGCAGCCAGTAGAACACCAGGCTTCTCCACACCTCCTTGCCCCTGAGGTGGGCGGCGTCGCCGTTGCGCGCGAGCCGCATCGTTCCCTCGCTGCGCAGGTGGGAGAGGACGGTGAAGAGGTCGTCGGAGAGGTGGACGGCCTGCTGCGTCCACTCCGGCAGGTATTGCTGCAGCAGCCTGGAGACGAAGATGTTGAGGATCTCCTGCAGCCACCCCGGCAGGCCGGGGATGGTGAGCTTGCCGAGCAGCGTCTGATCCATCAGCCGGACGGCTTGCAGGACTTCGCGGACGCCGATCGGCAGCGTCTGGCGGAGGTTGAAGTCGTGCCGGGTCACCCAGGCGCCGCTCAGGTCCGGGACGTTGCCATCCCGGACGCAGGATTCCCTGCACACCCGGTCCACGGGATCGCAGCATTGCCCGCTGCCGCAGGCCGGCGCCGCGGGATCGCACTCGGGCGGAGGCTCGTCCACGCCGCACCCGGAGTCGAGGGGACAGAGCTGTGCCTGCACCCTGACCTCGAACGTGACCAAAGCGTCCCCGTCCGCCCCCTGCGCCACCACCTGCCAGGGGCCTTCCGCGGCCTGCGAGGTGATCAGGTAGACCCGCGCCTCGCCGCCCATCCCGGTCTCGGCGGTGGCGATACGGCTGGAGGTCGCGCTCCAGCGCGAGCTGGCGACCGGGGGCAGCGTGAACGTGATCCGGTCGCCCGCGATCGGCTCGAACGTATCGGCGTCCAGCTCGCGGACCCGGAGGGCGACGCTGGAGGAGACGCCGGCGAGCGTGGTGGCGCTCCTGCCGCCGTCGCGGACGCGGGTGGCGGCGGTGGGAACGATCTCCAGCAGCCGGCGCTCCGCGATGACGGCGATGCTGAAGGCGACCGGCGCGGCGCCGAGGTCGGGCGTCGAGGCCGCGAGGTGGAAAGGGACAGGGGCTGGACGAGGACCGGCGGTGAGAGTGACCCGGGCGATGCCGTCTTCGTCGGTGATCACGTCCGCCGCGTCGAGCCTGGCCCCAAAGGCGTCCCCGTCGCGGAGCTCGAAGTGGATGCGCGCGTCCGGAACGGGCCCCGCGTCTTCCTTGGTCAAGACCACGTGGAGCAGGCGCTCCTCGTCCGGATGAAGCGTGAGGTCGTCGCTCCCGACCAACGCGAGTGTATACGGGCTGACGCCCGGCCCCGGGGTCGGACTGTCCGGCTCGGTCCCGCAGGCGATAATGCCGATCAACAGGATTGCTGAAAAAGTGCGGTGCGCAGACATGAGGGCCCCGAGAGGACGCGAGACCCGGACATGGTGAATCACCGCGCTGACGCGGAAAATCGGTCAGACTCCGGTCCCCTTCGCGACCCGGTTGTGGGGTGGTACAGAGGCGGCATGTCGCTGCGGGCCCAGGCCCTGGAGGAATTCGACCTCCCTGCGGCGCCGCAGCGGGTCGACGACCTCCCGCCGCCCGCGCCGGGAACCAGCGTGTACGGCGTCCACACGCCGGCGGGGCGGTTCCTGCTCTTCTGCGGCGCCGGCGCTCTCTCGCTGGCGTTCGAGGCCACGCTCTTCGACCTGCTGGCCGAGTCGCGCTATCCGGCGCCTCGGCCCAGGCGCGCGCGGCGCGGATCGTTCATCGCCGTGCTCGGCGGCCAGCGGGCGGCGTCCTGTTATCCCTGGGCGCCCGGGGAGGAGCTGACGCCGGCTCTGGCGACCATCCCGCAGCTGATGGAGGTGGGGAGGCTGCTCGCGCGCTTGCACCAGCTCGGCGAGGCGCATCCGGCGTCGGTACAGGACCCTTGCGATCCAGTCGCGCTCCTCGCCTCCGCCCCGGAAGGGGACGAGCGCGACACGCTTTCGGGCGTGGTGGAGACGCCGCTTCCTCCGCTTCCCACCGGCGCCGGCCACGGAGGCCTGACGCCGCGCCGCGCGCTGTTCCTGGGCGATCGCTGCAGCGCCATCTTGCCTTCGGGCATCGCGGGGTCCGGCGCGCTGGTCCTCGATCTGGCGGAAGCCGCGCTGGGGTGGATGTCGGGCTCGCCGCGTCCTTCCGCGGCATTGCGCGCGCTGACCTCCGGGTACCAGGCCCTGCGCAGGCTTTTCGCCGAGGAGCGGGACGCGCTGTTCGCCGCGCTGCGGTTTGCGGCGGGGCGCGAAGGAGCGCGTCGTCTCTCCACCGGCCAATCCGGCGCGCTGGACTGGCTGAGAGCGGTCAATTCGGTCGGGGAGTCCGAAGTGCGCGCCGCGGCGGGTTGACGGACTCGACGTTGCGGCAACCTCAGAGGCCGGAGGCGATCTTCCACTCGCCGTTGACCCGGACGAACTGCATGCGCGCGTCGTCGCTCTCGCTCTTCCACTTCTCGCCGCTGGGAGTGGCAATCGCGTAGCGGAGCACCTGGAAGTAGTCGAGCCGCGCCTGCTCACCCTTGACGTCCAGGGCCTTGATGGTCGCTTCCAGCCGCACTCCGGTGACCTTCGAGAAGTCCGTCTTGAGCTTCTGCTGCAGGGTGCCGTAGTCCAGCGGGCTGACCCCGCGGGCCGGGTCGCCCTTATCGGTGTAGTCGGGTGCCGCGAGCGCGAGGATCGCCGTGGCGTCGCGCGCCTCCAGCGCCTGCTTGTACCGGCCGAAAAGGTTCAGCACGTCGCGATTCTCCGGAGTATCGCGGATGTTCGTCCCCGGGAGCGTTGCATGGGAGCAAGCCACGGCGGCCAGGCAGGCGAGCAGGGCGAGTCTCATGGCCGAGGATGTAGGCACAAAATGCGGATCGGTGGTAGCGAGAACGCGATGGAGGAGGGGTTCATCGACGTGGGGCCCGCGGACCTGACCGAAGGCGAGCTTCGCGGGCTGGAAGTGGGAGAGCGGCTGGTGCTGGTGGTGCGGCACCAGGGGCGCATCACGGCCATGGACGACTCCTGCAACCACGCGGGCTGCCTGCTTTCCGGCGGATGGCTGCACCCGAGGAAGGGGGCGGTGGTGTGCCCCTGCCACGAGTATGCCTTCGAGCTGGGAAGCGGGCGCAACCTGACGATTCCGCGGCTGTGCGACGACCAGTGCGCCTTCGAGGTGCGCGTCGAGCGCGGTCGGGTGATGATCCGCTTTTCGCGGGAGTGACCCATGGCCCACGACGATCCCCACAACCCTGATCATGCGGACGGGAAGCACCACGACCATCCCCACCCGGACGTGCCCGCGCAGCACAAGGCGCGCGCTCCTGGGTACGCGCGCGTGTACGTGATCACCTGCTCTGACACCCGCACCGCCGTCACCGACGACGGCGGGCGCATCCTCAAGTCCAGGCTCGCCGACCAGGGGCACGCGATCGCCGGCTCGGCCATCGTCCCCGACGATCCGGCCCGCATCGGGCAGGAGCTGCAGCGCGCCCTGGAGTCCCAGGCCCAGGTCGTCCTGATCACCGGAGGCACCGGCATCACCTCCCGCGACAGCACGTTCGAGGCGGTCAGCGCCGCCATCGCCCGGCCGCTGCCGGGATTCGGCGAGCTGTTCCGCACGCTCTCGTTCCAGGAGATCGGCAGCGCGGCCATGCTCTCGCGCGCCGTGGCCGGGGTGACCCGCGAGGGCCTGATCGTCTTCGCCATGCCTGGGAGCCCCGCGGCGGTGCGGCTCGCCTGCGACCGCCTCATCTTGCCCGAGCTGGGACACCTGCTGGAAGAGCTCGGCCGGTGAGGGCGTGGGCGCGCGCGGAGCTGCTCCGGCCGGCGCTGGACGCGCTGCTCGCCTCGACGGACGCCGCCGCCCGGGTCCGGGGCGATCCGGTGGAGCTGCCGCACCGCTATTCCGATCCGTGCGACGTGGAGGTGACCGCGCTGCTCTGCGCGGCGCTCGCCTACGGCCGCGTCGATCTCTTCAAGCCGCGGCTCTCGCGATTGCTGGAGAGTCTTGGTCCAAGGCCGGCGTTCATTGCCCGGACCTCGACCGCCGCCCAGCTGGTGAGCCGCCTGGAGGGGTTTTCGTACCGGATGACCGGACCGCGCGACGTCGCCTGCCTTCTCTTCGGCGCCGGCGCCATCCTGCGCGCGCACGGGTCGCTCGGCGCCTGCTTCACCGCGCACTACCGGCGGCTGGGAACGGTCCGGGCCGCGCTGGGCGCCTTCGTCGACGAGCTGTGCGCGCCCGACTTCAGGGCCATCACCGGCCAGCGAGCGCCGACCCGGCGACTCAAGCACTTGCTGCCGCACCCGGAGCGCGGGAGCGCCTGCAAGCGCCTCAACCTCTTCCTGCGCTGGATGGTGCGGGGCCCCGACGGCGTGGATTTCGGGCTCTGGCCCGGGGTGCCGGTGGCGGAGCTCGTGGTTCCCCTCGACACGCACGTGCACCGGATCGGACGTTTCATCGGCCTCACCCGGCGCAAGGACCTGTCCTGGAAGACCGCGGAAGACGTGACGCGCCGGCTCCGGATGCTGGATGCGGGGGACCCCGTACGCTACGACTTTGCCCTCAGCCACCTCGGCATCAGCGGGACCTGCGCTGCACGGAAGGACGCTCGTCGGTGCGCAGGGTGCCCGCTGAAGCCGATCTGCCGGTACTGGACCTGACCGGCCAACCTTCTTCTCCCGGTCCCAGGCCGCAAGCCACGAGAGCGCAGGCGCACGATTGGCCGGGGGAGGTGGCCCAAGGGTCAGGTTGCGCATTCTTTGCAACCCGGGCGATACATCAAGCATCGTAGGCTCGGTCGCCCGGCGTCACTCGGCGGGCACGAGAGGGGAGCGCGTGGCGATTCCGGCATCCCAGATGTTGACGGTGGCTCGGTACGTGATGAAGCAGCGCCTCGCGGGCCGGGAGCGCTATCCGCTGGTCTTGATGCTCGAGCCGCTCTTCCGCTGCAATCTCTCGTGTACCGGGTGTGGAAAAATCCAATATCCCTCCTCCATCCTCAAGCGGCATCTCTCGGTCGCGGACTGCGTGGCTGCCTCCGACGAATGTGGTGCCCCGATGGTGAGCATCGCCGGGGGGGAGCCCCTGCTGCACCCGGAGATCGCCGCGGTCGCGCGGGCCCTGGTCGAGCGGCGGCGGTACGTGTACCTGTGCACCAACGCGCTCCTGCTCGAGCGCAAGCTCGACGAGTTCGAGCCCAGCAAGTTCCTCAGCTTCAGCGTGCACATGGACGGGCCGCGCGCGGAGCACGATCACTCCGTCTCCCGCGAGGGCGTCTACGACGTGGCGGTGAAGGCGATCCGCGCCGCCTTGGCGCGCGGGTTCCGCGTCACCACCAACACCACGCTCTTCGAGGGCAGCAATCCCGAGCGGATGCGCCGGTTCTTCGACGACATGATGGAGCTGGGCGTCGAGGGAATGATGGTCTCGCCCGGCTACTCCTACGAGAAGGCGCCCGACCAGGAGCACTTCCTGCGCCGCGAGCGGTCCCACCGGCTGTTCTCGCAAATGCTGGGCGAGCCCAAGAAGAGCTGGAGCTTCAACCAGTCGCCCTTGTTCCTGCAGTTCCTGATGGGGAAGCGGGACTTCGAGTGCACGCCCTGGGGCAACCCCACGTACAACATCTTCGGCTGGCAGCGGCCCTGCTACCTCCTGCAGGACGGGTACGCGAAGACCTTCCGCGAGCTGATGGAAGAGACGGAATGGTCGCGGTACGGCCGCAAGAGCGGCAATCCGCGCTGCCAGGACTGCATGGTGCACTGCGGCTTCGAGCCGAGCGCGGTCCGCGCGGCATTCGAATCGCCCCGGGCGATGGGCGCGACCGTCGCCAGCATGGTGACGGGCCGGTTATGATCGAGGCACGGATCGCCCAGCTCGTCGATCGGGCGTTCGACTACCGCGGGTACGTGACGCTCCGCCGCAGCGACGGCTCGGAGGTGGTGGGATTCGTCTACGACCGCGGCGCCTCGCATCTCGAGCTGTTGGACCAGAGCGCTACCCGCCGCATGCGCGTCCCGCTGGCGGAGATCGCTGACATCGCCTTCACCGGCGAGGACGCCGCCCGCAAGTCCCAGGAGATCTGGGAGCGCCGCCAAGGGACCCTGGAGTCTAGCGAGACCCCGGCGCACGGTGACTGGGGCGAGGCGGGGCCGGTCCTGGTGCTGGTCGCGCTCGAGCAGGAGCTGCGCGCGGTCGGGCGCGCCCTGGACGGCGCCCCGCGGGCCGGGAAGGTCCGCGGCCGGCTCGGCGGCAACGACGTGGTCACGCTCGCTTCCGGGATGGGCAAGGACCCCGGACCGGCCCTCGCCGAGTGGCAGCCCCGCCTGGTGGTGAGCTGCGGATTTTGCGGCGGGCTCGATCCGGGGCTGATCGCGGGCGACCTGGTCCTCGCCACCGCCGTGCGCGCCGCGAGCGGGGAAGTGCTCACAGCGCCAGAACCCGCTCGGCTCGCGGCTGCCGCCATGCTGGAGGGCCTGCGCTACAGGCAGGGTGAGCTCGTCCAGGCTGCCTCCGTCGCGGCCACCGTGGACGAGAAGCGCGCGCTCGCCAGGTCCGGGGCGCTGGCGGTGGACATGGAGAGCTACGCCGTCGGCCTCGAGGCGGCGGAGGCCGGCATTCCCTGGCTGGTGCTCCGGGCCGTCGTGGATCCGGCCGACTCTCCGCTTCCCGAGTTCACACGAGAGGCGCGCCGCGACTACACCTGGCCGGCGCTGAAGTACGCGCTCAAGGGTCCGCGAGCGGCGGCACGGCTGGTCCGGCTCGCCCGCGAGTTCCGCCTCGCGAGCGACGCGCTCACGACCGGGCTGCGCCGCCTCGGTCCCGCGCTCGACGCGGCGGAGGCCCGCCCGTGAGGGCGCTGGTGACCGGCGCGAGCGGGTTCGTCGGAGGCGCCGTCGCGCGGGCGCTGCTCCGGCAAGGAGCGCGGGTGCGGGTCCTGTTGCGACCGGGCGCCGCTCCGAATCTGCCCGAGCCCTCCGAGGTGGAGATCGCCCGCGGCGATCTGCGCGACACGCAGGCCGTCTGCGCGGCGGCCGCCGGCTGCGACGCCATCTTCCACGTCGGCGCGCTGTACTCGTTCACGGCGCCACCCAGCGAGGTGCTCGCCGTCAATGTCGGTGGCACGCGCAACGTGATCGAGGCGGTGCGGAGCAGCGGCGCGCGCCTGGTCTACACCTCCAGCATCGCCACCGTCGGCGGCATGCGCGACGGCGTGCTTCCGGACGAGCGGTCCACCCCCGTCGGCCCTCCCCCGGGTCCGTACAAGAAGAGCAAGTGGGAGGCGGAGGCCCTGGTGCGCGAGCAGGCGCAGCGCGGGCTGGACGCCGTGATCGTGAATCCGACGTTCCCGGTGGGCGAGGGCGACGTGAAGCCGACGCCGACGGGCGCCCTCATCCGGGACTTCCTGGACGGACGCATGCCCGCGTACGTGGACACGGGCATGAACCTGGTCGACGTCGACGACGTCGCGGAGGGCCATCTGTTGGCGTTCCAGCGCGGGCAGCGGGGAGAGCGGTACATCCTGGGCCATGTGAACCTGACCCTGCGCGAGCTCCTCGAGGAGCTGGCGGCGATCGCCGGCCGCAAGCCGCCATGGTTCCGCATGCCCCACTTGCTCGCGCTCGGTCTCGCGCACGCCGACGCTTTCGTGGAGGGACGGATCCTGGGCCGCTCTCCGCGCATTCCGCTGGAAGGCGTCCGGACCGCGCGCGAGGTCATGTTCGCGCGCTGCTCCCGGGCGGTGCAGGAGCTGGGGCTGCCGCAGACGCCGGTGCGCACGGCGCTGGCGAAGGCGGTGCGCTGGTTCGAGGAGCGCGCCCGGCGCGGATCGCGAGGGGTCTCGTGATCGGCAGCGAGAGCAGGCTCGAGCATTCGGCCGTCGATCTGGTGATCCAGCGGGCGCAGGGGTGGTTCGCGCGCGAGCAATCTCCGGACGGTTTCTGGTGGGCGGAGCTGGAATCGAACGCCACCATGGACGCCGAGTACTTGCTCTTGACGCACTTCCTCGGCGCGCGCGACGAGGAGCGCTGGCGGGGCGTGGCCCAGGACATCCGCCGCTATCAGCGCGACGACGGCAGCTGGGCGATGTACCACGGAGCTCCCGGCGACCTGTCCACCACCATCGAGTGCTACTTCGCGCTCAAGCTCAACGGCGATTCCGCCGATGCGCCGCACCTGGCGCGGGCCCGGGCCTTCATCCGCGCGCGCGGCGGCATCGCTTGCGCGCGCACGTTCACCCGCATCTGGCTGGCGCTCTTCGGCCAGTGGAGCTGGGACGACCTGCCGGCGATGCCGCCGGAGCTGATGCTGCTGCCGCCGCGGGCGCCGCTCAGCATCTACCGTTTCTCCTCCTGGGCGCGCGGCACCATCGTGCCCCTCCTCTTGCTCATGAACGACCGGCCGGTGCGCTCCATCCCCGAATCCGCGCGGCTCGATGAGCTGCGGGTCGAGGGCGCATCGGGGCGCGCTCCGCGCGACATGCTGGATCGCTTCTTCCTGGCCATCGACCGCGCGGTCCGTTCCTACGATCGCCTGCCGCTGCACCCGTTTCGCCGCCGGGCCCGCAAGGCCGCCGAGGAATGGATCCTCTCCCACCAGGAGGCGGACGGAAGCTGGGGCGGCATCCAGCCGCCCTGGGTCTACTCGCTGATGGCGCTGCACACCCTGGGGCACTCGCTCGAGCATCCGGCCTTGAAGAAGGGCCTGGAGGGCATGCACGGGCGCTGGATGATCCGGCGCGGCGACGGGAGCCTGCGGGTGCAGGCCTGCCTTTCTCCCGTCTGGGACACTGGCCTGGCGCTGCTCGCGATGCTGGAGTCCGGTGTCGAAGGCACGGAACCCGGGGTGCAGCGCGCGTCGGAATGGCTGCTGCGGGAGGAGATCCGCGTTCCCGGCGACTGGTGCGTGCAGGTGGAAGGCGTCGAGCCGAGCGGTTGGGCGTTCGAGTTCGATAACGATCTCTATCCGGACGTCGACGACACCGCGGTGGTCCTGCTCGCGCTGCAGCGGGCGTCCGCCGTCGACCCGCAGACGCGGGAGCGCGCCCTGCGCTGGGTGCTGGCGATGCAGAGTCGCAACGGCGGCTGGGCGGCATTCGACAAGGACAACACCTCGCGGCTGCCGGCGCTGCTTCCCTTTTGCGACTTCGGGGAAATGATCGACCCGCCCAGCGCGGACGTCACCGGGCACGTGATCGAGATGCTCGGCGCCTTCGGCCTTTCGGGCCAGAATCCCGCGGTGGCGCGCGGGCTGCGCTACCTCTACGCCCAGCAGGAGAAGGAAGGCTCGTGGTTCGGCCGCTGGGGAGTCAACCACGTGTACGGCACGGGCGCCGTGCTCCCTGGCCTGGCGGCGGTGGGCGAGGACATGGACAGCCTCGCTGTCCGCCGCGCCGTGCGCTGGCTGGCCGATCGCCAGAACGCGGACGGCGGCTGGGGAGAGACCTGCGCCTCGTACGTGGACCGCGAGGCCCGGGGCCGCGGCGAAAGCACGCCTTCGCAGACGGCCTGGGCGCTGCTCGGTCTGATCGCGGCCGGACGCGCCGACTCCCAGGGCGTGCACCGCGGCATGCGCTGGCTGCTCGATCGCCAGCTACCCGACGGCGACTGGGAGGAGGAGTCCTTCACCGGCTGCGGATTCCCCGGCTACGGGACGGGCGAGGAGCGAGGCGCCCGCATCTTCGAGGGCCGCGAGCTCTCGGCCGGATTCATGATCCGCTATCATCTCTACCGCAATTGCTTTCCGCTGCTCGCCCTCGGGCGGTATCGGGCCGCCTTGGGGGCGGCCGGGCGCGGATCCCCGAACGGAAGAAGGTACTGAATGCGACCGCCGGAATTCTACCAGCGCCATCTCGATGCGGTGAGCCGGAGCTTCGCGCTCTGCATCCCACAGCTCGATCAGCCGCTGCGCGACCAGGTCGCGCTCTCCTACCTGCTGCTCCGTGTCCTCGACACGGTGGAGGATGCGCCGTTCGCCGACCGCGCGCTGCAGCAGCGCCAGTTCAGCGCCTTCCGGCAGTTCCTGGTCAAGATGCCCACGCGCGCGCAGGTCGACGCTTTCCGCGCGTCATTCCCTGCCGGCCTCAGCGACGGCGAGCGCAACCTGCTCGCGGATACCGAGGCCTTCTTCGAGGACGCTCACGAGCTTCCCGCGGGAGCACGCAGCGTGGTGCTGTCCGCCATGGACCGGATGGCGCGCGGAATGGCGGCGTACGCGCAGCGGCCCGTTCCGCTGCGGCTGCTCGATCTCGAGGACGTGAGCCGGTACTGCTGCATCGTCGCGGGGCTGGTGGGCGAGCTGCTCACGGCGCTCTGGGGGCTGGGGGCCGGAACGCCGCCGCGGATGCTCTTCGCGTACCACTTCGGGCAGTTCTTGCAGAAGGTGAACATCCTCAAGGACCAGGCCGAGGACGAGACCGCCGGCCGGTTCCTGGTGCCCGATCGGCGGGAGCTCCTGGCCAGCCTTCGCGCCGACGCGGACGGGGCGCTCCGGTATCTGACCTCGCTGCCGGTCAGCGCACGCGGTTACCGCATCTTCTGCGCCTGGTCGCTGATGCTCGGGGCCGCTTCGATCGCGCAGTTGAACGGTCCGCGGGAGAGCCACCGCGCGCAGACGCTGGCCTTGCTCGGACGCATCGCCGACATCGCGCAGGACGACGAGGCGCTGCGGCGCCAGTTCCAGGAGCTGTTGCCCGGGCTTCCCGAGCTGCACGCCCGGCCCCCGGTGCCGAAGCCCGAGACCAGCGAGTGGTTCCTGCGGATGCTGAATGCGCCCTTGTCCGCGGAGGAGCTGGTCCGGCTGGGCGCGGTCCGGGCGGCTCCCTCCCGCCAGGTGGCGGCCAATCAATAGGGGTATCCGATCTCCACGTACACCTTCACTCCCTCGCCGCCGGTGGCTACGTCGATGCGGCCGACCACGTTGGGGTGGACCCAGGCCCGGAACCCGACTCCCCCGGTGACACGCGGATGCGAGAAGAACTGATCCAGCGCGCCGTACACCTGGCCGACGGCGATGAAGGGGTCGATCCGCCAGTCGGCGGTCACGCCGTAGATGTGGGTCTGCAGCACGCGGATGCGTTGCTCGAGCTCCAACGTCCAGGCGCTGCGGTCAATGAAGCGGTCCTCGGTGAAGCCGCGCAAGAGGTAGGCGCCGCCGAGCGTGCTCTGCAGGTAGAACGGGACCCTGGACGAGCTGACGGTGTTCCAGTCGAGCCGCGCGGCGCCGTCGACAAACCCCGTTTCAGGCACCAGGGCGCGGAACCGGGCGCGGCCGAGCAGGTACGTCGGCGAGCGGCCGAGGCCTTCGACGACCCCGGCGGCGAGCTCGGCGAACAACCCGCGGTCCGAGTACTCGCGGTTCGGCCGGCTGTCGAAGCGGACGTCGACGAACTGCGCGAGGATGGTGGAACCGCCCATCCCGGGCGCATCGGGAAAGACGCGCGGGCTGAGCGGCAGCCCAGGGACCCCGAGGTCCTGGACCCTGTCCGTACCCAGGAACAGGGCGGCGCCCGCGTTCCAGTGGCTGGTCAGGTTCAAGCCGCGGCGGGCGGTCGCGTAGGCGCGGATGCGCGTGTAGCTGGTCTCGGCGTTCTCGGGAGTGTCGGGGCCCAGGCCGAAGAAGCGGTAGAAGGCGCTGCGCTGCCAGCGCATTTCAAACTCGGTGGTGAAGGCGCCGGGCAGGCGGGGCAGGTCGCGCCACTGGATCAAGAGATTGGAGTTGATCCGGGTGCTCGCCGAGGCGATGAAGGTCAGGGTCTGGTCGTCGGAGGGATAGTGGAACCAGCGGAGCGTGCCGGTCAGGTGGATGACGTCGTTCCAGCTGACGCTCGGCGCGATGATCGACTCGGTCCTCTGGTTCGCGTCGCAGATCCGCAGGAAGACGGGCATGAAGCCGCCCGTGCCGCCCTCGTTGGGCAGCGTGGAGTAGATGGGCAGCGGGACGAAGCGCGTCACCAGCGCGGAAGGGCAGATGGCCGTCTTCTCGCTCTGCACGTCGGCGGCCGCGGCGGCCGGGCCAAAGAGGAGGCAGCCGATCAGCGCCGCCACCACCCCGTGCTGGCGCTCGCCCGGGAGTGGTTGCTTCCGTCGCGGACGATGAAGCGCCGGCTGCTGCCGCCGGCCATCGGGTTCGCCTACATCGCCGTGATCGGCGCCCTCGGAGGCTTGCGGACCGATCACGTCGTCGTCGGGTTGCTCGGGCTGCTCGACCTCTACAACGAGAAGTCGCGGCTCTTCCTCACCCAGTTCTTTCCCTTCATCGCCACCGGCGCCATCTATGACTCGATGCGCTACTACTACTGGCCGGCGATCGCAGGGCGCGTGCACGTCGCGGGCCCCTACCTGCTCGAGCGCCACTGGTTCGGAATCGGCGGCCTGACCCCGAACGAGTGGTTCGACGCGCACCCTCACCCGATGCTCGATCTCGCCTGCGGGTTCGCCTACCTCGTCTTCGTCGGCGAATACCTGGCGGTCGCATTCCTGCTGTTCTTCCGTCGCCGCTTCGACGTGCTGCGCACGTTTGCGCTCTGCTTCCTCCTGGTCAACGTGCTCGGCTTCGTCACGTACTTCGTGTACCCGGTGGCGCCTCCCTGGTACGTGAGCGGCTACGGCTTCGGCCCGGCGCGCATGGACGTCCATTCCGCC
>DATBZA010000188.1:0-19567 GCA_036513415.1 Myxococcales bacterium
CGCCCAGGCGCCGCGCGAGACGCCGGCGGCGACGCGGCCGTCCGAGCGCGTCCTGATCAAAGCCGCGCACTTGATCGACGGCCGCTCGGACTCGCCCCGGGACGGGTTCGCGGTGCTCGTCGAGGGCGACCGCATCGCGAAGGTCGGTCCGGGGGCCGAGTTGCAAGCTCCGGGACTCAAAGTCATCGACCTGGGGAATGCCTGGCTCCTGCCCGGCCTGATCGATGCCCACACGCATCTCCTCCTGCAGGGCGACATCACCGCCGCCGATTACGATGAGCAGCTGCTCAAGGAGAGCATCCCCTACCGGACGTTGCGCGGCGCCGCGGCGGCCCGGATCGCCCTGATGAACGGATTCACCGCGCTCCGCGACCTGGGCACCGAAGGCGCGATGTACGCGGATGCGGATCTCAAGACCGCGATCGCGCGCGGCGTAGTCCCCGGCCCGCGACTGTTCGTCTCGACGCTCGCGATGGCCCCCACCGGGATGTATCCGCTCACCGGCTATTCCTGGGAGCTGCGCGTGCCGGAAGGCGTCCTGATCGCCGACGGAGTCGAGGGAGTGCGCAAGGCGGTCCGGGAGCAGGTCAAGTACGGCGCCGATTGGATCAAGTTCTACGCGGACGGCAGATACTACAAGACCGCCGACCCACGCAGGCCGCTGCGCTCCTGGGTCAAGTTCACCAAGCCGGAGATGGAAGCGATCGTCGACGAGGCGCACCGGCTGGGCAG
Organism: Myxococcales bacterium; assembly: GCA_036513415.1. Classification (GTDB taxonomy): domain Bacteria; phylum Myxococcota; class Myxococcia; order Myxococcales; family 40CM-4-68-19; genus 40CM-4-68-19. Next base: position 733 of record DATBZA010000188.1, read on the forward strand.
GAAGGTCGCGGCGCACGCCATGGCCTGGGACGGAATCGACGCCGCCCTCACCGCGCGCGTGGACAGCATCGAGCATGGCTACGGGCTGACCGACGACCTGATCGAGCGCGTGGTCAAGCAGGACGTCTATTGGTGTCCCACCATCTACGTGGGCATCTGGGTGGCGCAGGGGCGCGGCGGAATCTGGCCGGACATGGTCCCGATCGAGCGCGATGCCTTCGCCAAGGCACTCAAGCGGGGCGTGCGGATCGCGTACGGCACCGACGCGGGCGGCTATGCCTGGACCGAAAACCAGGCCAAGGAGCTGTCCATCATGGTGCGCTATGGAATGACGCCGATGGCCGCGATCCGGTCCGCGACCAGCGTGGCTGCCGCGCTGCTGGACCCGCTCTGCCCGCCGCAGGCCGCGAGCTGCGAAGGCAGCGGCCTGGGCGTGATCGCCCCGGGGAAGCTCGCCGACTTGATCGCGGTGGCCGCGGACCCCCTCAAGGATGTCTCCTCGCTCGAGCACGTCCACTTCGTGATGAAGAATGGCGAAGTCCTCAAGAACCGTTAAGAGAACACCATGAAAAGGCTCGCTCTGTTGCTCCTCTGCGCCGCCGGGTGCGGAGGCCCGGCCCAGGAGACCCGCAAGGATCCTGCGCCTGCGCCCGCACCTGCCGCCGTCGTGGTCCAGACGCCCCCGGCGGACGAGGTGGCGGTCGAGTACCGGGCCCAGGCCGAAGGCCAGGCGCTCATCGAGGTGGCCGCGCCGGCCGGCGCTCGCGTCGACGTGCGCGAGGGCCAGGCGTTGATTGGCCGCGATACGGCGCCCATGACGGTGAAGGCGCAGCCCGACCACTGGTACGCCATCGCCGCGCGCCTGCCCTCGGGCGCCGCACGGGACGTCAAGGTGCAAGCGCGCGGCGGCCAGATCGCGTCGTTGCGTTTCATCGATGCCGCCCCACAGGGCCCGCAGGCGATGTCGCGGGAAGCGTTCAGGGGCTTCGTCCAGACGATGGACGAGGAAGCGGGCGACGAGGCGAAGCTGAACCTGCTCCGCAGCGCCGCGTCGCACCAGTGGTTCACCTCCGCGATGGCCGGCGTGCTGATCGATCACGTCGTCCATCGCGAGAACAAGCTGGTGGCGGTGCAGGTCCTCAAGGACCGAATCCTCGATCGCGAGAACGCCTTCTGGCTGTACCAGCACTTCACCTACCGCGAGGACAAGGCCAAGGTGCAAGAGATGCTCGAGCGCTGATGGCTCTCCCGCCTCCTCCGCAGTCGCTCCGCGAGCGCGCGCGCCTCACCCTGCAATATCTCAGGTACCTGCCGCGCACCTTCGCGCTGGTGCGCGAGTCGTCGCGCGCGTTCGCCGTGGGGATGATCGCCCTGCTGATCGGCCAGGCCGCCCTGCCCGCCGCCATGGTCTGGGTGGGCAAGTTGATCGTCGACGCGGTGGTCGCGGCGGCGCGCAGCGGCGATCCCGCGCAGCGCTGGGAGGTGCTCCGCCTGGTTGCGCTGGAAGCGGGCCTGATGGCGCTCTCCACCGCCATGTCCCGCGGGCAATCGCTCCTCCGCGACCTGATGCGCGCCTCGCTCGGCAATCACGTCAACACCCTGATCCTGGAAAAGGCCGCCACGCTGGAGCTGCGCCACTTCGAGGACGCGGACTTCTACGACAAGATGCAGAACGCGCGGCGCGAGGCCAGCAATCGCCCGCTCAGCATGGCGCTGGAGACCGCCTCGCTGCTGCAGCAGCTGCTCATCCTGGTCAGCTACGCGATCCTGCTGGTCCGGGTTTCCCCCTGGTCGGTGCTCCTGATCGTCGCCGCCTCGGTGCCTTCCTTCATCGCCGAGGCCCGCTACTCGGGCGAGTCGTTCCGGCTCAACACCTGGCGGGCCCCGGAAGGCAGACGGCAGAACTACCTGGAATGGATCCTCACCCGCGACTCGCACGTGAAGGAAGTGAAGCTGTTCAACCTGGCGCCCTTGGTCATGCGCCGCTACCGCGCGCTCTTCGACAAGTTCTACGCCGAGGACCGTTCCCTCGCCTTGCGCAAGAGCCTCGCCGGAATCGCGCTCGGGCTGGTCTCGCTGGCTGCATTCTACGGCGCCTATGCGTTCATGGCGGTGCGCGCGGCAATGGGCGCGATCACGCTGGGCGACCTCACCCTCTATCTCTCGGTCTTCCGCCAGGGGCAGTCGTCGATCCAGTCGGCGCTGGCCTCCATCGGCAGCCTGTACGAGGACGGCCTCTTCATGTCCAACCTCTTCGCCTACCTGGACATCGGGACGGGAGGCGAGCTGCCCCGGCGGCTTCCGCCGCTCACGCCGGCGCGGACCCGCGCGCAGGAGATCGAGTTTCGCGACGTCTCCTTCAGGTACCCGGGCAGCGACAAGTGGGTGCTGCGCGGAGTGTCGCTCCGGCTCGCGCCCGGCGAAAAGATGGCCCTGGTGGGCGAGAACGGCGCCGGCAAGAGCACACTGATCAAGCTGCTCATGCGCCTCTACGACCCGACCGAAGGCGCCATCTATTACGGCGGAGTCGACCTGCGCGACATGGACGTACGGGACCTGCGCGACCGCATCGGCGTCCTCTTCCAGGATTTCGTCCGCTACCAGTGGACGGCGCGAGAGAACGTCGGCGTCGGCTGGGTCCCGGCTCTGGAAGACCGCTCGCGCGTCGAGCGCGCGGTGGAGGACGGCGGCGCCCGATCGGTCATCGAGCAGCTCCCGCACAAGATCGACACCATGCTGGGCGGCTGGTTCGAGGAGGGACAGGAGCTCTCCAGCGGCCAGTGGCAGAAGATCGCCCTGGCGCGCGCCTTCATGCGCGACTCGGAGGTCCTGGTGCTCGACGAGCCCACCGCCGCTCTCGATGCGGAGGCCGAGCACGAGCTGTTCGCGCGGCTGCAGCAGCTCGCCGCCGAGCGGACCGCCATCCTCATCTCGCACCGCTTCTCCACCGTGCGCAGGGCGGATCGGATCGCGGTCATCGAGAAGGGGCGCGTGGAAGAGCTGGGCACACACGACGAGCTGCTGGCGCGCAACGGCCGCTATGCGCACCTCTTCCGCCTGCAGGCGTCGGGGTACGTCAGCTAGCCCCGGCCGCCGCAGGCGGTTCAGGGGCTACGCTTGAGCGAAGTCATTCCTGAGTTCCGTAGTGCGGATGACGTTGCGGTGACTTGCGCTCGCTATCTTGCTTTGATGTCCATGGCGCGCGTTCGCTTTCCCGTTTCAGGGCCCTTCCACGCCGACCTCAAGCGGCGCGTCGAAGCGTACTTCGCGGGGCGCACGCCGCACGGGGGCTGGCGCATGCGGGTGAAAACCGCGGTGCTGCTGGCATGGCTGGGCGGCACCTGGGCGGTGGCGATGTTCGTCCCCGTCTCCGGAGCGCAAGCGGCGCTCCTCGCCGTCTCCATGGGTCTGGCGATGGCGGGCGTCGGCTTCAGCGTGATGCACGACGCGAACCACGGCAGCTACTCGAAGGATCCTCGTGTCAACCGGGTGCTGAGCTTCACCCTCGATCTCCTCGGCGCCAGCTCGCACCTCTGGCGGCAGAAGCACAACATCCTGCATCACACCTACACGAACATCGCCGGCCTGGACGACGACATCGAGTCGGGCACGCCGCACCTGCGCTTCGCGCCTTGGCAGCGCCGCCGGTTCTTCCACCGCTTCCAACACCTCTATGTATGGCTGCTGTACGGCTTGTTCCCGCTCAAGTGGTTCTTCATCGATGACTTCCGCCAGTTCGTGACTGGACGCATCGGGACCCAGCGCTTCCCGGCCGCGCGGGGATGGCCGCTCGCGATAGCGCTCCTGGGAAAGGCCGTGTTCTTCGCCTGGGCGTTCGTGCTGCCGGCGCTGCTGCACCCGACCTGGTGGCTGATCCCGCTCTGGCTCCTGGCTTCCTTCACCCTGGGCAACGTGCTCGCCTCGGTGTTCCAGCTCGCCCATTGCCTGCCCGGCGCCGATTTCGTCGAAGCGCGCCCGGGGCAGGACATGGAAGCAGAGTGGGCGCGGCACCAGGTGACCACCACCGTGGACTTCGCCAGGCGGAACCGGCTTCTCTCCTGGTACCTGGGCGGGCTCAACTTCCAGGTCGAGCACCACCTGTTCCCGCGCGTCTGCCACGTGCACTACCCGGCGCTGTCCCGGATCGTCGAGCAGACCTGTGCCGACCACGACGTCGTCTACCGCGCGGAGCCGACGCTGCTCGGCGCCCTGGCGGCGAACGTCCGCTGGCTGCGAACCATGGGCCGCCCGACGACCGCGTAGAACCAATTTCCCTGCGGCGGCCGGCGGGATGACTTGCGCTCAAGCACCTGAGCCGCCTGCGGCGGCCGGGGCTAGCAGATTCCAATCGTGGCGGGCCGCACGGCAACCACGGCGATGCCCTTGTAGACGATCAACCGGTAGGGATGGTTCGATGGCTTCATGCCGTCGTCGCCTAGCCGCTCGATGGCGCGGCTCACGTTGGCAAGCACGGCCGGCAACGAATTCCCTTCGATGCTGCCGTCGGAGACCAGATCGAGGTCGCCGTCGAGCAGCCACCACCGGTACTGATCGGTTCCGGCATTTCGCAAGCTCATGGACGCCTCCTGTCCTTCGACGAGTGCAGCTAGCGGTGCAACTTGCAGGCGCAGATGCATCCGTGCGGCAAAGCGCTTCGTCGTGCCTGGAGCGGTCCGGAGCGACTTCGAATTCACTATAACCTGCCGGGCGGCCTCCGGCGAGAATCTCAGCGCGCCAGCTCGCCATGCGCGAGGTGGTGCTCGACTTCCAGGATTCCCGCGCCCTCGTTCGCCACCGCCGCCTCGTAATACTCACGGGCCCTCTGCGGATCTTTCAGCGCGGCCCAGAAATGAGCGGAGGCCAGGCGGCGCGCCTCGAGCTCCGGATCCGAGTATCCCTCCTCCAGAAAGGTCTCCGGATCGATGCGGCCCAGCAAGAACCCGGCGACCGGCCCTGGCCAGATACGCTGGATTTTCGGCTTCCAGCTCTTGGTGAGCAGCCGGGTGCCGCGAAGCACATACCTTTCGTCACCTAACCGCGTACCCGCGTAGATCAGCAGCGCCGGCGGCTTGAGCCGGCTGGACGGCCCCTCATACGCGGCATCGAGCGCGGAGATCCAGCGCTCGACCGCGGCCTCCCGCTCGCTCGCCAGCCACCGCGCCGCCCCGCCGAGCTCGAGCATGGTCCCGCTCTGCCCTGCTTCCGGCGCCTCCTCGAACGTGCGGGCAGCGTCGGCCCAGCGCTTCAGCTCCAGGAGCGCCAGGCCTCGCCAGAGCGGATGGTCGTCGCGGGCCAGTTCTTCGAACCTGCCCTCCTCGAGCAATTGGCGAGGGTCGTCCATCGCCGCAAGGTGGGGATTGCGCCCTTGCCGTGCAGGAGCGGGCAGCCAGGCTGTCGCGCATGCGACATACTGGCGCGGTGGAGCGGCTCCAGGAAGTGCCTTGGGATGCGCTGCGCGCGGAGGTCGCGCTGCCTGCGATCGCGAGGGCGCTGGAGGGCTTTCCGGTCGAGCGGGAAGTCGACCGCGCGCTGCGGGCCAACCGCGATCTGACGCCGGACCAGCGCCGGGCGGCGGTCGAGGCCATCTTCGGCGTTGCGCTCTGGCGGCGCCGGCTCGCGTGGGAGACGGGAACGGCCAGTGCTCCGGATCCAGCGACTTTGCTCGCTTCGCTCCTGCGCGATCTCGCCGGCGTCCCCGAACACCGCGCTCTCTCCCTGACCGGCCTCGCCGCGGCCCCATCGAGACAGACCCCACCGCTGCGCCTGGCCGACCGCTGGTCGTTGCCGGACTGGCTGGAGGCGCACCTCCTCTCCGAGCTGGGCAACGGCGCGGCTGATTTCTGCGCCGCCGTCGCGGTTCCCGGTCCCGTCTGCCTGCGCGCGAACCGGCTCCTGTGCACGCGCGATGCGCTTGCCTTGCGGCTCGCAGATGAAGGAATCGCCACCGCGATGGCCTCCCGGGCCCCCGATGCCCTGCGGGTCACGACGCCCCGGCCCAATCTGTTCGGCACGCAGGCCTGGCGCGAGGGGCTCTTCGAGCCGCAGGACGAAGGGAGCCAGCTCCTGGGCCTGCTCGTCGGGGCGCAACCCGGCGAGACCGTCCTCGACCTCTGCGCCGGGGCGGGCGGAAAGTCCCTCCTGCTGGCGGCGCAGGGGGCGCGCGTGCTGGCGTACGACGTGGACCGCGAGCGCCTCGAGCGGCTGCGCGCGCGTGCTGCCCGCGCTCGCGCGGGCCACATCGAGATCCTCGATCGCCCTCGCGCGGCCGACCGCGTCCTGGTGGATGCGCCCTGCTCCGAGCTCGGCATCTTGCGCCGCGGCCCCGATGCGCGCTGGCGCATCGACCCGGGCACGCTCGCATCTCTTCCGCGCCTCCAGCGCGAGCTGCTGGAGCTGGCCGCCCCGCTCGCCCGCAAGCGCCTGGTCTACGCGACCTGCACCGTCAACCGCGCCGAGAACGAGGAAGTGGCCGCCGCTTTCGAGCACGCCCACCCGGACTTCGGCCGCGTCACGACTTTCCGGACGCTTCCCCACCTGGACGGCACCGACGGATTCTTCGGCGCCGTCTGGGAGCGGAAGTCCGTGAGGGCGGGGCCATGAGCGACGACGACAAGAAGCCCTTCCACAATCCGTTCGGCGCGCTGCGCGAGAAGCTATCCGACCTGCCGCGCGGACCCACGCCTCGAGCGCCTGCGCCGCCGAAGGGACCGTCCCGCGCCGTGGTGCGGATGGAACGCAAGGGACGCGGCGGGAAGGAGGTCACCGTGATCGAACAGCTGGATCTGTCCGCCCGGCAGCTCGACGCGTGGCTCAAGGACCTCAAGGACGCGCTCGGCTGCGGTGGCGTCGTGGAGGACGGAACCCTCGTGCTGCAAGGCGACCAGCGCAAGCGCGTGCCCGGCCTGCTGACCGCGCGCGGCGTGCGAAAGATCGTGGTGGGATAGCGCCTGCGAGGGTACGCCCAGGTGAGACAGGGTTGGAAGTGGGATACCTGGCGCCACCCCGCCTCTGCTACAACTGGAGGCGTCCGCTTGCAGGGGGGCTGTCACATGTCCGAACCGACTCGCGTGCTCGTGGTGCAGGCCGAACAGGCTGAACGCGCCGTCCAGCGAGCGCTCTTTACCGAAGCGGGCATGTCCGTCGTCGAGGCGTGCAGCGGTGCGGAGGCGCTGGATTTCCTCGCCACCGACCGGCCGGATCTGGTGGTGCTCGGACGCACCCTGCCGGACATGGATGGTCTCGATCTCCTGCCCCGGTTGAAGTCGGGCGAGCTCGACTTCGTGCCGGTGTTGGTGGCCTCGCACCGCGGAGAGACCGCGGAACGCGTGCGCGGGCTGCAGCTGGGCGCTGACGACTACATCCCCCGTCCCTGCGATCCGGCGGAGTTCCTGGCGCGGGCGAAGGCGCTCCTGCGCACGAAACAGGTGCACGATCGCATCCGCAAGCTGCAGATCACCTTGGAGCAGATGGTGGTGAGCGATCCGCTCACCGGCCTGCACAACCGGCGCTACCTGATGGACCGCATGCTCCAGGAGATGCAGCGCTCGGATCGGCATGGCGAGCCGCTGGCCCTGGCCATGGTCGACCTCGACGCCTTCAAGAACATCAACGATCAGTTCGGCCACGTGCTGGGCGACAAGGTCCTGCGCGCGGTGGGGAGCGCGATCTCCAAGAGCGTGCGGGTGTCTGACATCGCCGCGCGGTACGGCGGGGACGAGTTCGCCGTCATCCTTCCCCAGACGCCCGCCGAAGGCGCCATGCGCGTCTGCGAGCGCCTGTTGCGGAACATCTCCGAAGTGATCCTGCAGGACGAGACGGGAAAGACGTTCAGGATCACCGCCAGCCTGGGACTCGCGTACTACCCGGCGGACGACGTGGAAACGCCCGAGGACCTGGTGCACTCCGCCGACGGCGCGCTGTACGGGGCGAAGCGCTCGGGCAAGAACCGCTATACGGCGGTGCGCCCTGTCCAGCCGCTCGCCACCGCTTAGACCTGGCTTAGACCCGGCTGAAAATTTCTACGTTCTACAGAGTTGGCGCGCCAAAAAGGCGCGCACCGCACCGTTTCGCAGCAGACTGCCCTGGCCTGCGGTTCGCAACGAGCCGCGGAATGGATACCAGGGACATGACCCAGACACGCCTCCTCACCGAGAACGAAATCGACAACGCCATCTACGCGGTGCTCTGCGCCGCCTTCTGCGAGGACGACCAGGAAGAGCTGCGGCACGTGGTCCGGCTGCGGCTGCCGGCGGAGCCGACTCCGAGCCAGGTCGTCGACGCCATCTGCGCGGAGCTGCGCTGGCGAGGTCGCCTCCACTTCGAGGAACAGCGCCGGCAGCAGGCAGCCCACGTGCTGGCCGCATTCCTCGATCTGCCACTCAGTGAACGCGAGGACGTCGCCTTGATGGCCGCCGTCTAGCCCTGCCAACCCGCGATGCGCACCCTTCCGGCGACGGAGGGGCAGGCATGCGCTGGGCGGTACCATGGTGGACAGGCCTGTTCTGTTCGGTTTCGGTCGCCTGTGGCGGCGGATCGCCGTCTGGCAGCCCGGACCTCACGATTCCAGACGGGGGTTCACCTGACGGCGGACCCAAGGCGGACTGCTCAGACCTGCTGCCAGCGCCACCCGGTGCGGCCGTGACGTTCGACGTCACCGGAAACCCGGGGGAGATCTGCACCACCGCAGTCGGCGATGGTGAAGGCGTCATCGCCTGCGATTCACAGCCTGCGTCCCAGCTTCTCAAGGGGTGGTTCGAATTTTCTCCGCCCTACGGACAGCACGGGGGTTCATTCCAATCGCCAGAGATCATCGCGCAACCGAAAGGATTCATCGGACTCTACGGCGCGCCAGTCAATGTGACGCTGTGGGACAGCGGCGGGACCGTCCTGCACCCCGAGCCCGTCGGCGCAGCCGGCGCCGTCGTGCTTGGGCGAGCATCTGGTCCCGGTGTGATCTCGCTGTCCGCCAGCTCCACTGCCCTGACCGTCCGCAAGCACGACGCCGGAGCCTTCGAGGTCGCGTTAGCGACACTGGCCGGAGCATTCACGCCACGCGCCGCGGCCGAGGATGCGAGCGGCGTGGTGCTCGCGCTCACCGGATCGGGAACGACAATCAGCGGGCTCTGGGTGGATCTGGCGAAGGGCACCGCTGGGCAATCGTTCGCCGTCGGTACCGGGAGCACCGTCGCTGCCCGCCCGTTGCTCGGCGGAGGCGTAGCGGTGCAGCTCGACGGGCGTTGGGCGGGATCGGTCGCGCCCGGCGAGTCGGTATTGCGACCCGCTCCACCGTGGCTCGGCAACGTGGCCGACTTCTCGCCCGTGCGCGGAGGCAAGGCATATGCGTTGCTCCCGCAGAGTGGAAACGTGATCGGAATCGTCTCCCCGCAGGGGGTCTCTTGCGGGTCGGTCAGCTTCCCCGGCGTAAGCAACGTCTCCGTCGGCCTCGATGGCTCGGCCATCGGCGGCGCTGGTGCCCGCGGGTGCACGAAGGTCGTCTGGCGCAACGTGCTTCGCTGAGCTGCTGGTATGATCGCGGCATGCCCGTCTGGATGCCCGCAATTCTAGCGACGTTGGCGCTCTCCTTGCCTGCTCTCGCCTGGGAGCCGCAGTCGCCCGCCGCGGTGCAGTCGCGCATCGACGAGCTGCAGAAAGCCTGGTCGGGAAAGTCTGCCGAAGAGATCGCGCAGGACAAGGTAGCGCGTGCGCGGCAGGCGCGGCCGCAGTGGGTCTCGCGGAGCGCGTGGAAGATGGAGCTCGGCCCGATCACCTACTACTTCGCGGTCGGCAAGGCAGGGCTTCACGCGGCCGCGAGCGCTCCGGCTCCGGCGGCTCCCGCCCCAACTGCCGGCAGGCCGCTGGACTGGTGGTACGACGACGCGGCGGGGACCTTCTATACGCTGGTGGTCGATGCCCGCTGAGGCTGCGGCGCCAGCGTCCGGACCACGACTGCCGCAATCACGATCGCCCCGCCGGCGAGGGCCCACCGGCCGGGCCGCTCCCCGAATCCGATCAGCACCCAGAGCGGGTTGAGCACCGGCTCCAGCATCGAGATCAGCGATGCTTCCGCCGCGGGAACGCGCCGGATGCCGCGCACGAACAGGAAGTATCCGAGCCCGAGCTGTACGATGCCGAGATAGAGGAGCACTCCCGCGCCGCGCGCGGTGAGCACCTCCGGCGCGGCCTTCAGCGCCCAGGGCAAGGTGAGCGCGGCCGCGATCAGGTTCCCCAGCGCCGTCGAGGGCAGCGCATCGCCGTTGCCGCTCTTCGCCTCCCGGCGCAGGAGGACGACGGCCAGCGCGAAGAACACGCCCGAGGCGATGGCCAGGAGGTTCCCCACCGTCTGTCCCGCCTCCACCTTGCCCACGAAGAACAGCGACATGCCGGCCAGCGAGAGCGCGACGCAGACCGCGTCGATGGGCCGGAAGGGCTCGTCGAGCAGGAACGGCGAGAGGAGCAGGACGTAAGCGGGGCCAGTGTACTGCAGGAAGATGGCGTTGGCCGCGGTGGTCAGCTTCGTCGCCGCCACGAACGTGACGATGCAGGCCGCGCACGCCGCCGCGGTGGTCCAGCGGGCGGCGCGCAGGTTCGGGCGCAACAGCGCCAGGTAGAAGAGGGCAGCGATGAGCGACCGGCCGCAGGCGACCGCAAGCGCCGGCATGGGCGCGAGCTTGATGAACAACCCGCCGGTCGACCAGAGGATGGCCGCCCCGGCGACCGCGAGCACCGCCCGCCGCATGTCGCCGGGCCCACCGCCTGTCGAATCATTGCCGATCACCGCGGTGCCGCGCCTCCGTGGAAGAAAAGGGGCGCGCAGGTTACCAGCGATGACCGCGGACGTCAGGGGACGTTTCGGAAAATGACCAGGCCCCCGTCCGTCGGAACGAGCAACAGCGGTGGGTCGTGCATGTGGTCCTGGGACATGCGCCCGATCCTCTCGCCGGGCAGGCCGTCGCGCTGGGTGAGGCGGCGGCCCTTCCATTCGCCAGGTTCCCAGACCAGCAATCCCGAGCTGGGGAAGCCGAAGACGAGACGCCCGTCGGCGAGCGCCTGCACCTCGAGGATGTTGTACTCGGTGGCGCCGAGCGCCGTCGGATCGAAGTAGCTCAGCGCGTTGCAGGCGGGCTTTCTCTTCGGACAGGACTCGTCGTAGGCAGCAATTCCGTACGTGCGGCCGCGCCAGCCCTCCACTTCCCCGGACACGAACCACACCACCCCGTTGGGCGTGACGGCAACACCGCGGATGTTGACCGAATCGCCCATCGCGGGCGGCACGAACACCGGCGGCCACTCGAAGGCGGGCGAGAAGGGATTGAAAGATCCGAAGCTGAGGATCCAGTCCTCGAGCTTCTCCCTGAAGTTGATCGCTCCCGCCGTGGTCAGGCCGCCCATCCAGAGGCGCCCGTCGGCCGCCAGCGTGAGCCCGAACCAATCGCCCCACGAACGGAGCAGCTTGCCCTCGTCGTCACAAATCCCGCCGATGCAGGTCCAGGGATGCACGTGGTCGGCGTACCAGTGCCGCTCGTCATGCGTATCGCCCGTGAGCGGCTGCGGCGGCGGGTAGTACTTTGCCGGGATGATCCGCGTGACGCCGTGGTTCGACCCGACGTAGAGGTTCCCCGGGTGCTGGAAGTGGTCGTAGACCATGCTCGTGATGGTCCGCGTCTCGTAGTAGGTGCCGTCGTTGGTATTCCGCAGGTCGTAGCGGTTGACCTTCAGCGACCCGTCGGCCTGCAACAGCACCTGGTCCATCTTGCCCATGTGCGCCCAGGGATCCGTGGACCTGTGCGCGCCCTTGAACATGGCCTCGTTCGTGTCGCGCGCGGCATACCCGACGAAGCACTCGCCCTTCGTCCCGCCTTCGACCAGCGTAATGTCGGGCGGCTCGGTAAAGCCGGGTCCGTAATGCAGACCGTCGTGTTCCGTGTACCGGCGGAAGACTTTCGCGCCGGGCTGCAGGAGGTACAAGGCCGCCTGGGTGACCACCCAGAGGTTCTCGCCCTCGTCGACGGACGCGGAGATCGGCGCCTCGAGCAGCCCCTGCGCCGACCCGTAAACGATCACCGGGTCCGGCGGGAAGGGACCGAAACCCAGGCCGCCCACTTGATGCGGGTCCGGTCCGGCGTCGACGGGCCCAGCGTCCGGAGGGCCCGCATCGGGTGCAGGCGGAACGACGGACGGGCCGCCATCGCCGACGAGCGGAGGAGGCGGAACCTCGACCGGCACCTCGGGCGCTCTCCTGCACGCCATGAGAACGACCAGGACCATGAGCGCACGAAGGGCCATGGGCCGACGGTTTGCACTCCTCGCCCTCTCGGCAACCCTGCGTGCCGGGGGGATGTCCGCCTGTCGCTTCCGGCCACCGTATCCCGGGTCCAACCTACACGGACAAGGAGGCTGTCGATGGCAAAGCGCAAGAAGGGCAGCCGGGCGGATCCCGAGCACCGCGATCCCATCACGCACACGCCCGGCGCGCACCCGGTCGGGGTTGGAGCGGGCGCTGTCGGGGCCGGCGTCGCTGGCGCAGCGCTCGGCGGTGCGGTCGGTGGGCCGCTCGGCGCCGTCGTCGGGGCGGCGGTCGGGGCCGTCGCGGGAGGACTGGGCGGCAAGGCCGCCGCCGAGGCCGTGAATCCCACCATCGAGGACGAGTGGTGGCGCGAGAACTACTCCAATCGTCCCTACGCGAAGTCGGGCGAGTCGTACGAGATGTATCGGCCCGCCTACGAGTACGGCTGGCAGGCGCGCATGATGCACGCCGACGCCGACTGGGCGGAGATCGAGCCCAACCTCAGGGCGGGGTGGCCGCAGGCACGCGGCGATTCGAAGCTCGAGTGGACCGACGCGCAGCACGCGGCCAGGGACGCGTGGGACCGCGTCGGCCCCCCGATCGGCTCATCGAAGAGGCACTGAGCCGGGTTACTGGAGCGTCGCCTTCACGCTCATCTGGATCTTGAGGGCGGAGGAGATCGGGCATCCGGTCTTCGCGCCATCGGCCGCTTTCTGGAAGGCGGCTTGATCGATCCCCGGCACCTGCCCGCGCACCTCGAGCGAGGAGGACTTCACTTCGAATCCCCCGCCTTGCTTGGGCCCGAACTCGACGGTGCAGGTGGTGTCCAGACGCTTGGGGGCGTGTCCGCCCTGCGCCAGCGCGTGCGAGAGCGCCATGCTGAAGCAGCTCGCATGCGCCGCCGCCAGCAGCTCTTCAGGAGTGGTGTTGCTGGCGGCCCCTTCCGTGCGCGCCTTCCAGCTCAGGTTCAGGTCGCGGAAGGTCCCGCTGCCGGCGCTGGTCTTGCCCTTGCCCGACATCAGATCGCCTTCCCACTGCGTCGTTGCGCGGCTCTGCATGATCGCTCCTCCTTGTGCCGGCGCGTTTTGGCAGATGGCGGGCATCGTGGCAACTCTGCTTGCCTGAACGCAAGTTCAGGTACATGCTTCGCGGATGGTTCCCCGGCCGCTCTCGAACCCGCCCAACCCATGGCTCTCCACCGAGGTGGAATACCTCGAGGAGATCCCGCCCGCCGAGCTGGAAGTCTACGAGGACCACACCCGCGAGATCCTCTCGCACAACGACAGCCCCGACGTGGGCTTCAGCTGGAGCGTCAACCCATACCGTGGATGCTTCCATGCCTGTGCCTACTGCATGGCCGGAGAAACGCCGATCCTGATGGGCGACGGAACGACTCGCTCGCTGGCCGATATCCGCGCTGGCGACATGGTCTACGGGACCGTCCTGCGTGGCCAGTACAGGCGGTACGCGCGCACGCCCGTTCTTGCTCACTGGCAGACGTTGAAGAAGGCATTCCGCGTCACCCTGGAAGACGGCACTACGCTAGTCGCCAGCGGCGACCATCGGTTCCTCACCCAGCGCGGTTGGAAATACGTCACCGGACGGACTTGTGGAGCCGGCCAGCGCCCGCACTTGACCGTAGGGAATTCGCTGCTGGGCACCGGCGCATTCGCCCAGCCACCGCCGCTCGATGTGGATTACAAGCGGGGCTACCTGTGCGGCCTCATCCGAGGAGACGCACTGCTCAACATCGAGGGACGTGCACTGAAGAACGCCGCCAGGCTACGCGTGATGAGCGTCGAGCCTCTCGGAATTGAGCTCCCGATGTACGACATCACCACCGGAACGGGCGACTTCATTGCAAACGGGGTCGTCAGCCACAACTGCTACGCCCGGCCGACGCACGAGTACCTGGGCTTCGGCGCCGGCACCGACTTCGATCGCAAGATCACCGTGAAGCTCGAGGCGCCCAGGCTCCTCCGCGAGGCGTTCGAGCGCTGTTCTTGGAAAGGCGAGCTGGTGGTCTTCTCCGGGGTGACCGACTGCTATCAGCCGCTGGAGGCGAGCTATCGGCTGACGCGCGGATGTCTCGAGGTCTGCGCCGAGTATCGCAACCCGGTGGGGATCATCACCAAGTCGCCGCTGATCGAGCGCGACCTCGACCTGCTCCAGGAGATCCAGCGGACCGCGCGCGTGTCCGTCAGCGTGAGCGTGCCGCTCTGGAACCGCGAGCATGCTCACGCGATCGAGCCTTACGTCGCGACCCCGCAGCGGCGGATGAAGACCATCGAGCGACTGGCCGCAGCCGGACTGAGCGTGGGCGTGAACGTCGCGCCGGTGATCCCCGGGCTCTCCGATGCGGACATCCCGCGCATCCTCGAGGCGGCGCACGCGGCCGGAGCGCGGCGCGCAGGGTTCGTGTTCTTGAGACTACCGGGCTCGGTGAAGCAGGTGTTCGAGCAGCGCCTGCGCGAGACGTTGCCGCTGCGAGCGGACCGCGTGCTCAATCGCGTCCGCGAGGCGCGCGGCGGCAAGCTCTACGACTCGCGCTTCGGAATCCGGGGCCGCGGCGAAGGGCAATACGCCGATGCGTCGCGAGCGCTGTTCGACGCGACCGTAAAGCGATTGGGTATGAATGAAGGGTTTCAGGCCGAGGTGCGCGAGGATACGTTCCGCCGCCCCGGGCGCGGTCGGCAGCTGCCGCTGCTGTAGGGGAAGGGCACACCCGTCCTTATTGGGAAATATTGCTTCCAGAGGGTGGCAATTCGTACAGTCGCCGGATGATCCGCGCGGCCGCGCTCGTGGCCCTGTTCCTGGCCTTCCCGGCGTGTAAACGGGATGGCCGGAGCACGTCCATCTCGGCCGCGACGGCCGGCGCGACCGGCACTCCGTCGGATGGATCCGAAGCGGTCGTCACGGCCAAGAACGGCAGAGTCCAGGTGTTGCGCGCCGCCGATGGCTCAGTCTCCGAGGCGAAGGTCGGCGATCGGCTCTCCGTCCGGGACGCGCTGCGCACCGAGGTAGGCGAGGCGGACGTCGCCGTGGACGGGGTTCGCATGCGCCTCCTCGAAGGCAGCCGCCTCGAGCTGAAGCAGGTGACGAAGCAGGGCCTGCGCGCGCGCGTGCGCGGCAGCATCGAGTCCCAGGTCGACCAGATCGGCAGGCTCGACGTCGAGATGGAGAACAGCGACGCCACGGCGCACAGCGCCGGCGGCCATTTCTTCGTCACCGCCGACGGGCGTGGAGTGGTGGCGGTAGCCTCCGTCACCGGCGTCGTGAACGTGTCGGGTGGCGGCAAGTCCGTCGCGCTGAACGAGGGCGAGGTGACGCGCGTCACCAGGGCGGAGCCCACGCCCAGCAAGCCGGTCGCGGCGCTGCGGCGGGTGCTGCTGAACGTGCAGTGGCCGGACCAGAGGGAAACCAACAAGGCCACCTTCCCGATCGAAGGGCGGGTCGAGCCCGGCAGCCGCGTCTTCGTGCAGGGCGAGCAGGTCGCTGTCGAGGCCGGCGGGACCTTCCGCGCCGAAGTCCCGCTCAAGAAGGGCAAGCAGAAGATCGCCGTGGTCACCGTGGACGCGCTCGGCCGGCGCAAGCAGGTCGAGGGCGTGGTGCTCCGCGACGATTCGCTCCCCGACGTCAAGGTGAAGAAAAGGCTCTGGCAATGGCGGCGGTAGCGCTCTTGATCGCGGCGTCCCTCTCCGCCCAGCCCCCGCAGCTCATCCTCGGCAAGGATTCAGGCGCAGACCTCGAAGTCGAAGCTCCCTCGGGCGCCAAGGTGGCCTTCTCCACCAGCGTGGGGACCATCACCGGCGCGCAGCGCCAGGGGAGCGTGGTGCGCGCCCGGTTCAACGCGCCGCCGCTGCGGGTCCCCTCGGTGGCGCTGGTGCTCGCCCAGATCGATGACGGCAACGACCGGGAGCTGCGCTGGCTCTCCATTCCCCTCACGGGCTCCGACACGATGGTGATCGAGACCCGGCCGGGATCGAAGGTGGAAGCGGTCGCCGGGGGACGAGTGCTGGGCCAGGGCTCCGCGCTGGACGATGGGACCGTGCGTCTCCCGATGCTGGTGCCTCCGGGGGTGCGGACCGCCGTTCTAAAAATCACCGACAAGCTGGGCAACACCACCGAGAAGCCTCTCGATCTCGCGCCCCCGCCCTTCTCGCGCGTGCGGCTGGCCGCGCGCTCCGAAATGGCCCCGATCGAGGTGGAGATCTTCGTGGTCAAGCCGGACGGCACCCCCGATGACGAGGCCAAGGTGGCGCTCGCGGCGGACGACGGAGAGACCAGCGTGCGCAAGCGCATCGGTCCCGGCGTCTACCTGGCGGAGCACGAGCCACCCCCAGGCCGGGCGGGGACCGCGCACCTCGAGGCGAAGGCGAACGGCCAACTGGCCACGCTCGAGGTCCCGCTCCACGCGGCTCCGGCCGGCGCGCGGCGGGCCCGGGGTTCGGGGCCCTGGAGCGTTTCCGCCGGTCTACTGGGCGGCCTGGGCGGGTCTTTCGTCGGAGCGACCGCTGGCTCGGTGCTCGCCGAGGTGGCGATGCGGATCGAGTCGTATCCCGTCGAAGCGCTGCTCGACCTGGGCTGGACCTCCCAATCCGAGGTCTCGCAGTACACGGGGGTGCCCGCGCTCACCGAGAAGGCCAAGGCGCACGCGTGGCTGACCCAGATCGGCGCTCGCGGGAGCTACGAGGTGATGCGGCGTCTCGCCGTGCATGGCTCCGCCGCCTTCGGCCTGCAAAACCAGATCGTTCGCATCACCCTGCCCCTGAACCTCGGCCGGTTCGAGGACTCCGGTCTCTCCGCCCGCCTCGCGATCGCGGCCGGCGTGAACTACGCCGTGGGTCCAGGCCGGGCGCTAGCGCAGGTGCAGCTCGACTGGACCTCCAAGCGCGTCGCCCAGCTCGAGAGCAGCACCAGCGGCTTGCAGGGGATGGTCGGTTACCTGGTGGCCATTCGGTAGTAGTACAATCTCCCACCATGAACCGGCCAATCCGCGCGACCGCCCCCAACGAGGCGGCGGCCCTGCTCCATTCGTTCACGAACCACCTGCTGTATTCGCTGGCAAAGGATCAGTACTCGGCGACGACGCTCGACCGGTACATGTCCCTTGCGCTCACGATCCGCGACCGCCTGATCGAGCGCTGGATCAGCACGCAGCAGCGCTACTACAAGAAAGACGCGAAGCGGGTGTACTACCTGTCCGCCGAGTTCCTGATGGGACGGGCCCTGTCGAACAACCTGATCAACCTCGGCATGTACGACGTCGCGCGCGACGCGATGAAGATGCTCAATCTCGAGCTCGCCGACCTCCTCGAGCAGGAGGTCGACGCGGGCCTCGGCAACGGCGGCCTCGGGCGGCTGGCGGCCTGCTACCTTGACTCGATGGCTACCCTGGACATCCCCGGGTACGGCTACGGCATCCGCTACGAGTTCGGGATGTTCGACCAGGAGATCAAGGGTGGGTGGCAGGTGGAGAAGCCGGACGAGTGGCTCCGCCTCGGAAACCCCTGGGAGATCTCGCGTCCGGAATACGGCGTTCCCGTCCGGTTCGGCGGCCATGTCGAGGAGCACGGCGACGACCGCGGTCACCTACGCGTCCGCTGGACCGGCGGCGAGCAGGTGGTGGGCATGCCGTACGACACGCCGATCGCCGGGTATGGGTGCAACACGGTCAACACGCTGCGGCTCTGGCGCGCGCGCGCGAGCTCGGACTTCGACCTGAGCTACTTCAACGAGGGCGACTACGAGAAGGCCGTCCTGGACAAGAACCGATCGGAGACGATCTCGAAAGTCCTCTACCCGAGCGACACGAAGGTCTTCGGCAAGGAGCTGCGGCTCAAGCAGCAGTACTTCTTCGTCGCCTGCTCGTTGCACGACATCGTCCGGCGCCACCTCGTCGCATACCCGTCATTGGAGAACTTCGCCGAAAAGATCGCCATCCAGCTCAACGACACGCACCCGGCCATCGCCATCCCCGAGCTGTTGCGCATCCTGGTCGACGAGCACGCCGTCACCTGGGACAAGGCCTGGGAGGTGACGCAGGCGAGCTTCGGCTACACCAACCACACGCTGCTGGCGGAGGCGCTGGAGACCTGGCCGGTGGAGCTGTTCCAGCGCCTGCTGCCCCGCCACCTCACCATCATCTACGAGATCAACAAGCGCTTCCTCCGCCAGGTGAAGAGCCGCTACCCGTTCGACGATGCGCGTCTCTCGCGGATGTCGCTGATCGACGAGGGGAACGGCACCACCGACAGCAAGCGCATCCGCATGGCGTACCTGGCGGTGGTCGGATCGCACAGCGTGAACGGGGTCGCCGCCCTGCACACCGAGCTGCTCAAGGCGCACCTGATGCACGACTTCTACGAAATGTTCCCCGAGCGCTTCTACAACGTCACCAATGGCGTGACTCCCCGCCGCTGGCTGCTGGCCGCGAATCCCCTGCTGGCAGACGCCATCACGGCGCGCATCGGCGACGGCTGGATCACGCAGCTCGAGCAGCTCGAGAAGCTGACCGCGCACGCCGAAGACCCTGAGTTCCGCGCCGAGGTG
>DATBZA010000189.1:0-60830 GCA_036513415.1 Myxococcales bacterium
GCCCGTTTCGTCCAAGTCCACCGACGAAAAAGCGTTGCTGATCGTCTCGTGGCGATGACCACCTGGCCGTGGAACGGAGCGAGCGCCTCGCCCACGAGCTCTTCATTCGTGAACGGCCTCGCCGCGATCAGCGCGGCCACGGCCAAGCAGGAGATGCGGTAGGCGTTCAGGTGATTTCGCGCGTGGGCCAACTCTCCCCGTTCGCACGCTACCCGGACAGCGGACAGCGTCGCTCGTCCACCCGAGAAGCGCCGCTGCCTGGCGAACGTCGAGCGGCCGGGCGTCGTCTTGGAACACCTGTGGAACAAAAGCGCTGTGCACGGCTGGGGACGGTTGACGGTCTCGTAACCAGAAGCCCGCGAGGCCGAGGCAATTACCGGAACGACGTCGCGGCTGCCTTGTGGTTTCCTGCGCTGCGAAGACTGCTCCTGCCTCCCCTGTTCGAGGAGGCAGGCCGCGGTTGTCTGGGCTACTGCTGCTTGCAGCTCGTCAGGCGCGCATTGCGCATGCTCGGATTGCGCGCGCCGCCCGTGCAGGAGCCGGCTTTGCAGCACTGGTCCGCCGCGCAGACGTTGCCGCAAGCGCCGCAGTTGGCGTTATCGGTGCTCAGCTCGACGCAGGTGTTCGAGCACAGTGTCCCATCGCAGCGGCCGCAGGACCCGGCCAAGCAGCTCTGGCTGGTTGCGCAGGCGTTGCCGCAGGCGCCGCAGTTGAATGGATCGGAGCGCAGGTCGGCGCACTGATCCTTGCACTGCGACTGGGCGCCACAGGGAGCGCACGCCCCGGCGCTGCACACTTCGCTCGCCGAGCAGCGCTTCCCGCAGGAGCCGCAATTGTTCGCGTCCGTTTGCAGATTCGCGCAGGTGCTGCCGCACAGCTTCGTGGGCTCGCAGCACGAGAGCGAAGCCACGCCGCCGGGCGTGCCGCCGTCGCCGGCGGGCGTGCCGCCATCGCCGCCGGGCGTGCCGCCGTCGCCGGCGGGCGTGCCGCCGTCGCCGCCGGGCGTGCCGCCATCGCCGCCGGATACCAGCGCGCAGTCCGAGGCGATCTTGTTGCTGTCCAAGGTCACCGCGCCGTTGCGCGCCAGCGCCCTGCCGGCCAGGCTAGCGCCCGTCTGCAGCGAGATGCTGGTCAGCGCGAGGATGTTGCCGACGAAGGCGGTGGTGGTGCCGATGGTCGCCGAGCTTCCCACCTGCCAGAACACGTTGCAGGGGAGGGCGCCGTTGCGCAGCTCAACGCGAGCCCCGGGCGCGGTCGTCAACTTGCTCCCGATCAGGAAAACAAATGCCGCAGCTGAGTCACCCTCGGCATCGAGGATGAGAGTTCCCGACAGCTGTGCCTCCGAGGAAAAGCAGTAGACGCCGGACTTGAGCGTGAGCCCGCTGAGTTCGACGGCCGGGTTGGAGGTGCACGATTGCCCGGCAAGGGTCAGGTATGCGTCGGTGAGGTCGCTCTGGGCGTGCGCCGCGGTCGCGTCGCCTGCGTGCTCGGCGCCGGGGGCCAGGACCTGGCCGGGCGGGAATCCGGTGATCGCGCTCCCAGGGCTGACGCCCAGATCGCGGCTCAGTGTCGACGGGCCGGTGTTGGTGACGGTAGAGCCGGCGAGGACCGAGAAGTTCTGCGCCGTCCCCAGCGACGTCGGTGCAACCAGCGTGGCGGGTGCCCGCGAGTGGGATGCGAGTGTGCCGTTTCCGCAGGCCGCGGAGATGAGCACAACGAGTGAAGAGAGGGCGACCGACAGCGAGCGAGCGATTGGTCCAGCCATGAGATCCTGCTTTCATTTAGCCAAAGAGATGCCGGTATTGGATGCAAGTGACGAGCCGCGCGGGTGGTCGAGGCTCTGGGAGAATCGCCGGCGTTCAGCTTCAGCGACATACTTCGATGATCGACGTCGGAACCTACGTCACCGAGGCGAAGCAGGCGCTCGCATCGTCCCTCCCACGTTCCCGTGGGCTATTCGCTGCTGGAGCGGGCAGTGGGAGAACATGCTGCCGGTGAAGGAGCGGCTCAAGCTGAGCGTGCGCATCACGCTGGTGCTGATCGAGCGTGTTCGCCGAGGCGATGACGGTCTTCGCCGCCTTCATGAGGTTGTTGCCGATCATGTGGTCTACCGGAAGCGGCGGACGTGATGAGCAGCCTGGGGCCTGCTCCCTGCGGCGCTCGAAGAACGAGGAGGGCCCGACAAATGCAACAGACTTCGCGTGGCGCGAATGCGCGACGATCACCCCCAACCGAAGCAGGAGGCAGCAATGAAGGCACTCGTCTACAACGGTCCCGGCAAGCGTTCCTGGGAGGAGAAGCCCAAGCCCGAAGTCCGGGCGCCGACGGACGCCATCGTCCGCATCACCAAGACGACGATTTGCGGCACCGATCTCCACATCCTCAAAGGCGACGTTGCCTCGGTCAAAGGCGGCCGCATTCTCGGGCACGAGGGCGTCGGCGTCGTGGAGGAGGTCGGCTCCGCCATCTTGGGCTTCAAGGCGCGCGACCGGGTCCTCATTTCCTGCATCACTTCGTGCGGGAGGTGCGAGGCCTGCAAGAAGGGCATGTACTCGCACTGCGAGAGCGGCGGCTGGATCCTCGGCAACACCATCGACGGCACGCAGGCCGAGTACGTCCGCATTCCGTACGCCGACAACAGCCTCTACGCCGTTCCCAAGGGCGTGGACGAGGACGCGCTGGTGATGCTCAGCGACATCCTCCCCACCGGATTCGAGTGCGGCGTGCTCAACGGGACGGTCAAGCCGGGCGACAAGGTGGCCATCGTCGGAGCAGGCCCGGTGGGGCTCGCGGCTCTGCTCACCGCGCAATTCTACTCGCCGGCCGAGCTGATCCTGATCGACCTCGACGAGAACAGGCTCGCAGTGGCGAAGACGTTCGGCGCCACAACCACGGTCAACAGCGGCGACGGCAAGGCCGTGGAGAAGGTGATGGCGCTCACGGGCAACAAGGGCGTTGACGTCGCCATCGAGGCGGTCGGCATCCCCGGCACCTTCGACATCTGTCAGGACATCGTCGCCGCGGGCGGCCACATCGCCAACGTGGGCGTGCACGGCAAGCCCGTCTCACTCAAGCTGGAGAAGCTCTGGGCGCACAACATCACGCTGACGACGCGCCTGGTGGACACGGTCACGACGCCCATGCTGCTCAAGAACGTGGTCGCCGGGAAGTTGCAGCCGAAGAAGCTGATCACGCATCAGTTCAGGCTGGACGAGTTGATGAAGGCGTACGACACGTTTGGCAACGCCGCGAAGGAGAAGGCGCTCAAGGTCCTGCTGACCGCCGGCTAAGCAGCACGTTGGCTGGGTTCGCGGCGCTGGAGGTGCGAGCCCAGCCCTCCCGAGTCCATGAAAGATCAGCGGTGGCAGGCGACACAGCGGCCGTCGGTGCGCGCATCCGCGATGTTGTGCCGCGAGCGGAAGCCTGCCGGGTGCGGATTGCCGCCGATCCCTCCGACCTTGTGGCAGCTCACGCAGTTCGACTGGTCGCCCTGGTCGTGGCAAGCCGCACAGCTCTGGATGTTGCGCCGTGCGGCGTCTCCGTGAAACGCGCCTGAGCCGGGCAGCCCCCAGCCGGAAGGATGCGGGTTGCGCGCGCTCAGCCCCGCGGAGACGCGCTCGTGCTCATGGCACGTTTCGCACGAGCTGACCGAGTGGCAGTTCTGGCACGACGCAGGATCCGAGCGGGCGTCCACCGAGTGGCGTCCGAGAAAATCCTGACGGTGGATGAACCGGCGATCGGGGCGGTCGACCAGCTTGGTCTCGATCGGCACCATCGTCGTCTTCGCATGGCAGTCGAGGCAGAAGTTCTGGTCGTGGCAGGTCGCGCAGGACTGCTCGGAGGCGCGCGCCACGCTTGCGTGACGCCGCAGGAAGTCGCCCTGGTGGGAGATCTCAGTCACCGGCACCAGGGGGTAGGAGGCGAGATCGACGTGGCAGGTGGCGCACTTCGCGTCCGCGTACTGCGACGCATGATCGTGGCACTTCAGGCAGGCAGCATGGCCGTCGCTGATCGGCGCCGGCTGCCGCGGTTCGGAGAGCCGCGAATGGCACTGCG
Organism: Myxococcales bacterium; assembly: GCA_036513415.1. Classification (GTDB taxonomy): domain Bacteria; phylum Myxococcota; class Myxococcia; order Myxococcales; family 40CM-4-68-19; genus 40CM-4-68-19. The sequence goes on from DATBZA010000189.1 coordinate 4,057, forward strand.
CGCAGTCCTCCTTCACCCGCTCGATGTGCGCGGAATGATCCATGATTAGACGTGGCTCGCGCTTCGGCCAGGGCCCGGCGTAGCGCACGTCGAGGTGGCAGAAGTTGCACTGCCCGTCGGCTTTTTTCTCCTTGTGGCACTCGAGGCATTTCGCCTCGAGCGGCAGGAAGTTCCCCGCCAAGGTCTTCGCGTCCCAGACCTCCTCGTGGCAGGTGATGCACTCGACCTTCGCCTGCTTGTGGCGCTCGTGCGGGAAGAGGATCTCGTCACCCGAGGGGCTGGTCCCCAGGATGGTCGCCGCGGTCGCGCAGGCGAGCACGCCGCCGCCGACCAGAAGCGTGCGCCTCATCGGAGGCCTCCGGGGAGGCCCGCTGGAATGCCGAAGCGATAGGTGAGCCGCGCGATCACCTCCGTCCGCCGCTCGAAATACGGAGTGGTGCCGAAGGAGCCGGCGAGCATCGCCTCCCAGTTGGGGAGGAAGGCCCAACCACCGGTCAGCGTAGCCACGAACGAGCGCTTCTCCGCGCTGATCTCGCGCTCCAGCCAGTAAGCGTCGAGGTCGAGCGTCACCGTGATGTCGCGCGGCAGCTTGCGGATGCCGAACAGGCGGGCCAGCTTGTATCCGTTGTCGGGCTCGGTGACCAGCCGAAGCTCGGCCCCGTAGGAGCCGCCGTACGGCGGGCGATACGTGGCGCGCGCGCCGCCGCGGTGGCCGTGGCCGCCCTCCACCTTCAGCCAGTGCCAGTCGGCTTCCAGCGACAGCGGCTGCAGCGGGCGGTACACGATCTCGGCGCCGGCTTCGTCCCTGCGCTCCTCGGAGAAGACGGCAAAGATCGAGCTGCGATCCAGGAAAAGGTCCGGCGCGGTGCGCTGCACGTCACCCACCAACTGCAGCTTCCGGCTCACCTGCCAGACCGCCTGCAGGCGCGCCTGGGCGAGGCGCCCTTCCTCGAGGCTCCACTGTAGCAAACCGCTCACCGTCACCGGGCGCAGCGGCGTCCAGCTCCCGTCCAGCGCCAGATCGCTGCGCGCGAGATACCCCCGCCTCAGCGCATAGACGTAGGAGGCGCCCACCTCGGAATCGAACGCCTGGCGCCAGAACACACGCGCTCCGGTGAGGAAGTCGCCGCTCGCCTGCGCGAAACGCGGCTGCACCGGAACCCCGGCCCAGGCCTGCACGCCGACGCCGTAGTCGATCACACCGTCCGCCGCGATCCCGTCGAGCTGCGTCGCGCGCACCGCGCCGCCGATCGCGAGCTGCCGGCCGACGCGGAGAAGCAGATGGCGCTTGAGGACCCGCCCCTCGAAGAAGAAGGAATCGAGATCGCCTGCGCCACGGTGCTCGTCGAAGGGCGGCCCGATGGTGAGCCGGCCCCAGCCGCGAGCCACGATGCGCACGTCCTGCAGCCAGTCGCTGCCGTCGGCGCGCGCGCTCAGCGCGAAGCTCTCGTAGATGGAGTTATCCTGGTGTCCGCCGTCGCGCACGTAGGGGCGGGAGTCGAACAGAGTGGTGGCGCTGCCGTCGGCGCGTGCCGCTGACGCCGCCAGAAGGGCCAGAACCAGAGTCTTACGGGGTGACATCGATCACTCCGTTGATGTGGGTGCTGGTTCGCGCTTCGGGAGGTCCGGAGACCAGGATGATGCCGGTGGGCGACACTGTGCTGGAATGGCAGCGCGCGCAGTCGGGGAAGGTGATGCCGGCGTGCGTGGAGTTGCCGGGCGGCGCGCCATGGCACGACCCGCAGAACGCCTGCGAGGTCCCGAGCGTCCACACCGGCGTGCGCAGCTGGAAGGCGGTGTCGTTGGCGAGATTTGCCCCTCCGCCGTGACAGTAGCTGTTGGAACAGGATGCACCGTTCCAGGTGGGCGTTGCGCCGCCGGCGAGCGCGAGTCCCGAGAATGTGACGGTGGCGGGCCGCGGATGATCGAGGTGGCCCGGGCTGCTGACGTCTGCCGGCACCTGGTGACAGACGGTGCAGGCGATGGGCGCGGAGATGACGGTCCTGCCGAACAGGTGCGCCTGGTGGGCGCCGACGCCGCGCGCGGAAGGGTTGGTGTTGCCGGACAAGTCGTGCGGCGGCGCCGGCGACTGCGCGCTCCCGTGGCAGGACGAGCAGGTGGCTGTACCGTCGGCGCCCACCTGGAGCGAGTGGCACTCCTGGCAAGAGGCGCCCGCTTTTCCGCCGGAGAGGTCGGCGCCGTGGCAACCCTGGCACCTGGCGAAGTTCCAGTTGTCGCCGCGCACCAGGTTGCTGTGGAACTCCGGATCGTGCGGATTCATGATTCCGCCCTGGTGGGTGCCCGAGCGGAAGAAGGACAGTCGCCCGTCCACCACCCACGCGCGCGCCGTGCCGTACGCCGCGGAGACCGGCGCGTGCACGGCGTCGGCCTGAGCAGGGTCGATGGTGCGCAAAAGCAGCGAGCTCGCATCGCCCGCGACCGCCACCGGCGCGCTCTGGGGACCGAGCGCCTCGAGGTACGAGGTGGTCCGGTACCCCGCCCTTGCAGTCGCGCCGGAATGGCACGAGTTGCACTGCGCGGCAAAGAGCGGGGCGACGTCTTCTTCCCAGCTGACCGGCTGGGCCAGATCACCCTGCAGCGGCCGCGCCTTTGAGCAGGAAGACGCCGCCAACGTTACGACGAGAAGTCCCTGGAGCGCGCGCATGGGAGGCTCAAGGCGTCTTGTCGAGGTGCACGAGGCTGATCGCCGCGATCCGATTGGGCCCGTGGCAAATCAGGCACTCCTCCTGCTGCGGCTTGGTGAGTGCCGTGCTGCGCGGCTCCCAGAACGACCCGCCGTTCGTTTGCATGTGATCGACGGCTGCCGGGCTGTCGTGGCACGCCGAGCACGCCGCCGTGATGGGCGAGTTGACCAGCGTAGTGGAGGCTGGCGGGGTGCTAACCCCGGTGACGGCGTTGAAAGTGAAGCCCGCACCGTAGTCCGTGGCCAATTTCACGTAGGGCGAATTCGCTGGACTGGCCGCGTAGGTGCCTTGGCCGACGGTGCTGTACAACATGTTTGGCAGCGCCGTGGTCATCGCCGCGGTGCTGAAGTCGTACGTGCCTGCCAGGTGGCACATCTCGCACCGGTTGAGGACGGCCGGATACGTCGTCTGCCAGTAACCCTGGGTCGCCGACTTCTCGTGCCAGGTGAACTTCACGGTGCGCTTCTCGGCGCCGTGGATGCTGTGCACGAAGTCCTTCTGGTTCGCCGACCAGCCATTGCTGGTCCGGTTCGGATTGTGGCAGAAGTTGCAGCTCGTCGCGTCGTTGCGCTGGCCGGCGTGGAAGTCCGGACCCACGCCCAGCGTAACGTGGCAGCCGTCGCACTTTTCGTTCGCGACGATCTTGCGGCGGGCGGTGTGGCCGTCGGCCACCTTCCAGACGTCGGGCGCCGGGACGATGAGGCCGCCCTTGCCGCCCTGCGCGGGCGCGGGGTTCGGCGTGTACGGATAGGCCGGCAGGTCGATCTGCGTCAGCGGCAGGTTGTTGTTGGTGAAGTTGGGCCCGGTACCCAGGCTGTACGTGTACCCGATGCCGCCGGTAAGCATGACAGCACCGCCAGTACCGGTCGGAATGACCACGCACTTCGCTTGCAAGGTGTAGTAGCCGCTCGAGTCGGGGCCGCTGAGGATGTCGGGGCACGTGCTGGTGTGGTTCCACACGCTGCGGATGTATGAGCTGGCAGTGACATTGAAGTCTGCGGGCGTCTGCTTGTTGTCCTGAGGGACGGCAAAGGCGAAGAAGGCGCTCGGCGAACCGACGAAGGCACCGAGGTTGGCGGGAACGATCTCGGTGGCGGAGGCTGGATCGGGGAAGACCACGTCGGTGAGGCTGGCCGGCGTTCCGACCTTGATCTTGAACACGATCTGCGGGCGTTTCGTGCCCGCGTCGTCCCACGTCGAGACGCTCTTCACGTCATACGCAACGGCCTTTGCGCCCGAAGGAACGACGCCCGCGGCCGCAACCCAGGCAGCGTTCGTATTCGAGCTGCCAGTCGTCGGTTTCTCGTAGATGCTGTTCGGGTTGGGCGGCGATACCGGGATATGGGCGGTGGTAATGTCCGGCGCCACCGCGCCGCCTGCATGGCAGCTGTTGCAGGTGCCATCCGTGGTGACCTCGATGCCGGCCGGGTTCGCCGTGGTCGAGGCGTGCAATTTGCGGCCGTTCGACACCGGGTTCACGAAGACTCTGTCATCGTGGCAGGCGCCGCAGGCGCGCTTGCTCGGCGCGTTCTTCCAGTTGTCCGCCAGCGGCGCCGGGTTCGCCGGCGCCGGGTTGCGATGGCACTTCACGCAGTTGCGCACGTCCTGCGGGTAGGTGACCTCGTACGGTTTCGCGAAGCCCCTGTACGTGCCCCCTTTCATCGTCAGGTCTTCGCCCATGTGGAGCTTGTGGATGAGGACCGGGAAGTTGATGAACGCCTCGTTGTTCAGCACCGTCATGTCGCCGACCCAGGTCCCATCGGCAGCGACGGAAGGAGAATCGATCGCGCTGCCGGACACCGCGAACCGCTTCTGATCGTTATGGCACGCCGCGCAGGTGCGGATGTCGTAGCGCACGCCGCCGTGGAACTGGCCAGTGCCGAGCTCCCCCGTTTCGCCGGTGATGGCGCGGAACTGGGTGTGGCACTCCAGGCAGGCCGCTGCGTCGACTTTCTCGTTCTGCCCGGTCACGTCCGCGCCGGTCGAAGGAATGAAATCCTTCACCACGTTGATGGGCGTGAACGGGTTGCCGCTCGCGTAGAGCAGGACGACGAGGCGGTGCACCTTCGACGGCTCGTACACCGTTCCTGTGTCTGCCACGCCGGCGGTGACGACCTTCGTGAACCGATAGGTGTAGGTGCCGTCGCCGTTGTCGGTGAGCGCGGTCGCCGTTTCCGTGCTGGCGGTGCTGTGATCGTTCGCGGCCATGTAGCTGACCCAGCTGTCGTTCGCGCTGGCGTTCACGCCCTGGGCGAGCTTGATCAGCGCGAAGCGCCAGTTGACGGCGGTCGCCGACAGGCCGCGCACGCCGCTGCCGTGCCGCTCGGTGACCTTCAAGGTCATGACCGGCCTGCCGTCAGCCGGGATGGTCACGCCGGTGAGCTCGGCGGTCATCTTCGCGACCTCGAGCTCCGCCGGCGTTAGCACGCCGTAGTCGACCACGCCTGGGCCCGCGTCACTCGGCTGCGCGTCCTTGCCCGGAGGACCTGCACAAGCGAACGCAAACGAAAGACACATCATCGCCATGAAGGTGGGGGGTCCAGACATATGGGGCCTCCGGAACAGGACGGCGGACGTTCCGCACTTGCCAGCAAGGCGCGTGCCGTGGATTCGGCAGGCCCCGCGCAGGCGACCGCGGTGAGCAGAGCAAGAACGGCGAACCCCGTTGCGCCGCGTCACGAGGCCGCTCGCGGTGGGCTGCATGAGCCCCCCAGAAGGCGCAAGCTCGACGCAAGACGCGTTTTTCCGACTGACGCTGGGAACGCTCGCGCCGATTTGAAGTGAATCTAGAAAAACGAAGGCGCCCAAGCACTTTGGTTGTCCAGCAAGGCTTGGTACAGCGAGGCCCCGCCAGTGCGTACGCTCTCCACCCGTTCAGACTGGGTTTCGCACGTCCGCGCAGAAGTTGCGCCCGCCGCGTCGGAATCGCGCATCCAATGCGCGAGGCCTCAGGTCCGCCGCACGCGGCTCTTCTCAACCGTCGCATGGGCGGATCGCGCGGCAGAAGCGCCCGATCAGAGCCCGGGGTATGGGCGGAACGACTTCAGCCAGGCCGGATCCGCCGCGCGGACGCACGCGAACGCCGCCGCATGCCCTCCAGACAATGCGGGCCGCGTGCCGCAGCGTTCCCGTCATGCCCGGACGCGTCCCGGCCGGGGGCACCCACACGTCCTCTCCTCGCGCAGAAAATGCGCTCGCGCCGCGCGCCCTGCGTCGATGCCCACGCCGCGCCGTTCGAGAACTGGCCGGCGTCGAGGCGGGTCTCAGTCTTCGCCCTCGTCTTCGCCGTCCCCGTGATCTCTGTCGTCCTGCTGTCTGCACAGGCCCGGACGATTCTCGGTCTGCCCGCGGTTCGCGCGCCAGAAGTTGGCCGTCCCGGCTGTCCCCGGGCCCACCGAATCGTCGTGGCAGTCGTGTTCCTTGTTCCCCAAAGCTACGTTCCGGCTGATCCGGTTCCCGGCGGTCAACTCGTCGAAGAAGATCCCGTCGTAGAAGGTGCTGTCGGTGGCCCGGTTCCGGGACAGTGTCAGGCCGCTCGACTCGAACGCAGCGAAGTTGTCGTCGTTCCGCGAGCTCCGGTTGCGCGAGACGGTGACGCCGCCCGCCAGCTGGAACAGGAGCACTCCCGTCGAGCTGAACGCAAGGGGAAACGAGTACGTATGGTCCGACACCTCGTTAGAAAGGACGAACGCATGTGCTCCGCGGCTCACCTGGATGCCGTTCTGCGCGATCACCGGAGTCGGGCCGATTCCCAGCACGCGGTTGTCGGCGACGAATGCACTCGAGCCGGCGTTGTCCACCACCACGCCGGCCTTCTGGTAGCGGTCGAGGAGGTTGCCGACCACGGTGGCGCGTCCGATCTGGCCCTCGACGGCGCGCCCCACGAGCACGGCGACGCCGTTCTGGCATCCGCGCAGTGCTTCGCTCGCGCTGCGGACCTCTGTGATGTGGTTCCCGAGCAGCTCGGCGGACCCGCCGCCGTCGATCCGCACGCCGGTGCGCGAGGTGAGCGAGCAGAACAGCGCGTCGGGGAGTGGACCGGTGATGGTAAAGCCGCCGATAACCACTCCCTGCGCGCCCGAAACGCGCACGATATCGCCGGGCTCGAGCATGACTTCCGGCGCGTGGATGATTGCTGCCCCGGGCACCTTCGATCGAAGCGTGATGAAGTCCTTGCCGGCGGGGACAGTCACCTGTTCGCGGTACGTGCCGGCGCAGACGAGGATGCGGTCCCCCGGCGCGGCCGCGTCCACGGCGGGCTGGATGTGGTTGAACTCGGCCTCCGGGCACTGCGCGCGATCATCATCAACCACGATGGTTCGTGCGAACGCACCTCCGCAGAGCCCAAACGTGGCAATGAAGATCGCCAACGCGAATCGGCTGCTCGTCATGGATCCGCTCCTGCGGCCTGACCGATGCCGCTAATCGGGACGCCGTACGCAACTCCGGTGCCAAGCGATGTCAAACCTCTTGTCCCGCAATGCTCACGCGCCCGTGCGCCCGGGATGGTCTTGCCCTCGTCCAAAACCAGCTACGACAGAGGTCCCGCGCGACGGAGAGGCGCGCGCGAGCAGACCCATCGCGCCGAGCACCGCGAGGTCCACGTAAAGGAGCGGGGCGAACACCGGCGCGCCGTACTGCACCCGCTGCAGAAGCGAGGCGGCGGTCGACGCGAGCACGGCGCGCAGATGCAGCGCCGCTCCGAGTACACCCGTACCCGCCATCAACGCCACGACGATCCAGAGGAACAGTCGCTCGTTGACGTGCTCCTCCCGCTGCGCAGCCGCCGTCACGAAAGCGAGGCCGCCCAGCGCTCCCGCCGCCACCGATATCCACTCGATCGGAGCCCAGAAACCGTTCTGCGCGTGATCGAGCAGGCAGAGCGCGAAGTTCCCGAACAGCCCCAGGCCCGTGAGCAGCTCCACCCAGCGGCCGCGCTGGAGCTCGTCGCGCGCGTGCTCCGCGGCGAGCAGCAACACCCCGAGCCCCGCGTACGAGAGGGGTGCGATCACTGGCGCGGAGTACACCAGCCGGTGCAGCGTCGGCCGCATGAGCGACTCGGCGCCAACGTGCAGGACCAACCCGGCGATGCCCGTCGCCAACGCAGCGGCCGCCACGATCCAGAGCAGGCCGCGGCTCCACGCCGACCGCGGGAGGAGCGCGACGAGCAGCGCCAGGGGTCCGCCTATGCCGGATACGAACAGCGGGATGAGCTCGGCGGGCGAACGGAAGAACGCTGAATGGGCGATGGCGACGTCGAGAAGCAGGAAGACCAGGTTCGCCGCTGCGAATACGATGAGCGCCCTTCGTCCGGAGAGCGCCTCGCGCACCGGCCCGGGGAGCTCGATCACGGCGCGCCGCCCGTTGCCCCGCGCTTCCCCTTCGCTTTCCGCAGCTCCTCCGCCTGGCGGCGCAGCTCGGCAAGCTTCAGCTGCAGCTCGTAATTGCCGTGCCACTGCGAGAAATCGGCGCCGCCCATGTAGGCGCCGTGTTTGGCGGTTCGGCCGAAGTAGTGCCAGAGATCGAAGGCAAGGAACTCGATCGGCTCGTCGAACGGTTCCTTGGTGAGCAGGCCCTCTTTGTAGAGGCCCTCCATGATGTCCTGCCCCTTCTTTACCTGCGCGTTGGTGTTCACGAGCGTCGTGTCCGCCGCCTGATAGAAGCGGTCCACGTGGCCCCGCGAGTGGCAGTTGAGGCAGATGAGGCGCATGTTCTTTCGGGCGGCGTCGAAGTTCGGCCGCTTCTCGGAGATGGCTGCGAAGAGGTAGTAGCTGAGACGCTCGCCTACGTCGTGCGTCGATTCGACGCCGCCGAACCCGGAGAAATGGCAGGTGGAGCAGGTGGGCGTATCCTGCTGGTTCGCGCTCAGCTCGTCGCCGCGATACTCGAGGTTCTGCTTGTCGCGACGGGCGACGAACATGATGCCGTGGGGCGACTCGCGCCAGATCTCGATCTGCGAATGGTCAGGTCCCATGTGGCAGCTTCCGCAGGTGTCGGAGATGCGCGCCATCGCGACGCTCTCCGTGTGCTTGCCGTGGCACTTCGTGCAGTTGCCGATCGAGCCGTCGTAGTTGGGCGCGCCTACCTCGTGGCACGCTTTGCAGCCGATCTCCAGCGCTCCCGACCCCTCGAGGACGGGGAGCGGGTTCGGCGGGCGGTCGATCGCCTCAGGGTGGTACTTGCGCGCCTCGGCGAGCTGCGCCGAGGTGAAGTCCTGGTTCCCGCGGACCGCCGTCCACGCTGCGACGGCGTGCCGGCTCTTCTGGAACTCCGCGTACTCGCGCTTGTGGCAGTCGGCGCAGGTGCCGGAGGTGACGAATCGCGTGATCTGGAAACCTTTGTGCTCGAGCTGGTGCTCCTGATCCCGCGGCTTGTGGCAGTCGAAGCAGCTGATACCGGCCACCGCATGCCGGCTGTCCTGCCACTGGCGCACGATGCCCGCCGTCTGCTCCCGGTGGCACTCGATGCACTTGCCGGTGCCTTTGACCGCCTCGGCGGTCGGCCGCTTCACCTCGCCGCGCGGTCTGCGCGAATGGACTAAGACGGCGGCGGCGACCAATACGATGGCGCCCACGATCGCTACGACCGCAACGCGATTGCGCATGTCACCTCCGATACTGGAGGCTGCGGGGATCGACTGTCCCACAGCGCTCCGGGACCCGCACCAGGTGGGAACCGAGGAAGTTCAAACCGCGCCTTCGTGCGACGAGGGGTCGACCCGCCAGCTTTGGAGGATCCTCATGTAGTTGGCGCGCGAGAACGCGTTCGGGTCGGGACAGTGCGCCAGGCTCATGTTGCCGAGCATCTGGCGGAGCGAGTCGTACTCGTGCTCCTGCATCCAGCGCTCCATCTCGATGCGGATGGTGCGCAAGTACTCGGGCCCTCTCTTCAGCAGCGCGGACACGACCTGCACGGCGCTCGCGCCAGCCATCACCGACTTGATGGCGTCCATCCCGGAGTGGACGCCGCCGGAGATCGCCAGCGGGATCTTCACTCCGGGCGCGACGATCGCGAGCCAGCGCAGCCGCAGGAGCAGCTCGGAAGAATCGGACAGGTGGAGCGTCGGTTCCGCTTCCAGGTTCTCGGCGTCGATGTCGGGCTGGTAGAAGCGGTTGAAGAGTATGATCCCATCGGCGCCGGCGTGCTCCAGCTGGCGTGTGAAATGAGGCAGCGCGGAGAAGAAGGGCGACAGCTTCACCGCGACGGGAATCTTCAACACCGCTTTCACCGCGCGCACGATGTCGAGCGTGCGGCGCTCGACCGCGGCGCTCTCCTCGGCCGGGTCGGTGGGAAGATAATAGACGTTCAGCTCCAGCGCGTCGGCGCCGGCCTCCTGGATCTGCAGCGCGTAGTCGAGCCAGCCTCGGACCGTGATTCCGTTCAAGGAGCCGATCACCGGGATCCGGACCGCTTCGCTGATGCAGCGGAGCTGGTCCAGGTACTCGTCGGGGCCGAGCGAGAACTCGGCGCGCGTGGGGAAGTACGAGATCGCTTCCGCGAAGGACTCCGCGTGCGTCTCGATGGCGTAGACGTTGCCGGTCATCTCGCGGGTGATCTGCTCCTCGAAGAGCGAGCGCATGACGATCGCCGACGCACCCGCGTCCTCCAGCCGCCGCACCACGTCCAGGCTGTCTGCCAGCGGCGAGGCCCCGGGCATCAGGGGGGAGTCGAGCTTCAGGCCTAGATATTCGGTGTGCAGGTCCATCAGCTCTCCCGTTTCGCGGCCGGCATGACGGCGGCGGGTGGTGGAATGGCGACGCCCTTCTCCAGCTTCTCGTAGAGGCGGAACCGCTCCTGGATGTTGTGCCGGGCAATCTTGACCAGCTCCCTGTACCGGTCCGGATTCTGGTTCTCGGTCATGCGGAACCGCGTCTCGTTGCTCATGTACGCGGCGAGGTCGCCCTTGGGCGGCGCCGAATCCAGCTTGAACGCGCTCTCGCCGTTGACCGCGCGGCGCGGGTCGTACCGGTACAGCGGCCAGTAGCCGGTCTCGACCGCGAGCTTCTGCTGCTCGACGCCGTATGCCATGTCGTAGCCGTGGGCGATGCACTGGCTGTACGCGATGATCAGCGACGCCCCGGGATACGACTCCGCTTCCTGAAACGCCTTGACCGTCTGTGCGTCCTTGGCGCCGAAGGCGACCCGCGCGACGTAGACGTTGCCGTAGCTCATCGCCAGCATGCCCAGGTCCTTCTTCGGACGGGTGTTGCCGGCCACGGCGAACTTGGCCGACGCGCCGATGGGCGTCGCCTTCGAGGCCTGCCCGCCGGTGTTCGAGTAGACCTCGGTATCGACGACCAGCACGTTGACCTTGCGGCCCAGAGCCAGCACGTGATCGAGGCCACCGTAGCCGATGTCGTACGCCCAGCCGTCGCCGCCGACGATCCAGACGCTCTTCTTCACTAGGTAGTCCGCGAGCAGCGCGAGGCTCGCCGCCTCCGCGCCCGCGATCGCCGGGAGCAGGCGTTTCAGGTCCGCGACCCGCTCGCGCTGTAGCGCGATCCCCGGCTCGGTGGATTGGTCTCCCGCGATCAGCGCTGCGACCAGACCCGCGGGGAGCCCAGGCGAGAGCCGCTCGAGCAGCTCGCGCGCCTGCTGCTCGTGCTTGTCCGCCGCCAGCCGGAAGCCGAGGCCGAACTCCGCGTTGTCCTCGAAGAGTGAGTTCGCCCAGGCGGGGCCCCGGCCGTTGGTGTCCGTGGAGTAAGGGGTGGTGGGCAGGTTGCCGCCGTAGATCGACGTGCAGCCGGTCGCGTTGGCGATCAAGGCGCGGTCGCCGAACAGCTGCGTCATCAGCTTGATGTACGGCGTCTCCCCGCAGCCCGAGCACGCTCCGGAGTACTCGAAGAGCGGCTGGAGGAACTGCGCCCCCTTCACGTCGAGTCGCAGCTTGCGGCGGTCCGCCTCGGGCAGCCCGAGGAAGAAGTCGTAGTTCGCGCGCTCGGCCTCCCGCAGCGGGAGCTGGGGGTGCATGTCGATGGCCTTGTGCCGCGGGTTGGACTTGTCCTTGGCCGGGCACACCATCACGCACAGCGTGCAGCCGGTGCAGTCCTCGGCCGCGACCTGGATGGTGAACTTCGAGCCCTTCCAGTCGTTGCCGCGGAAGTCGGTCGTCTTGAACGTGGGCGGCGCGCCCAGAAGCTTCGCAGGCTCGTAGACCTTGGCGCGGATGGCTGCGTGCGGGCAGACCATCGCGCACTTGTTGCACTGGATGCAGAGGACCTCGTCCCAGACCGGGATCTCGGCGGCGAGGTTGCGCTTCTCCCAGCGGGTGGTTCCGGTCGGGAAGGTCCCGTCGACCGGAAACGCCGAGACCGGCAAGAGGTCGCCTTTGCCCGCCAACATCAGTGCCGTGACCTTCTTGACGAAGTCCGGCGCGGCGTCGGGGACGATGGGCGGAAGGGCAAACTGTGAGGTGACCTGGTCGGGAAGCGGGACCTCGTGGAGATTGGCGAGCGCCTGGTCGATGGCCTCGAAGTTCTTCCGCACCACCGCGGCGCCCTTCTTCCCGTAGCTCTTCTCCACGCCCTTCTTGATGGCGGCGATCGCCTCCTCCCTGGGCAGGACCCCCGAGATGGCGAAGAAGCAGGTCTGCATCACCGTGTTGATGCGGCCCTTCATCCCGGTAGCGTTCGCCACGGCGAGCGCATCGATGACGTAGAAGCGGATGCGCTTCTCGATCAGCGCCTTCTGCACCTCGCGGGGGAGGTGGTCCCGCACCTTGTCCTTCGAGAACGGCGAGTTGAGCAGGAACACCGCGCCCGGGGCCGCGTAATCGAGCACGTCGAACTTCTCGAGGAAGGTGAACTGGTGGCACCCGACGAAGCTCGCCTGCTTCACCAGGTAACTGGAGCGCAATGGTCGCGGGCCGAAACGCAGGTGCGAGATGGTGACGGCGCCGGACTTCTTCGAGTCGTAGACGAAGTAGCCCTGGGCGTAGTTGTCGGTCTCTTCGCCGATGATCTTGATCGAGTTCTTGTTGGCTCCGACGGTGCCGTCGGCGCCGAGGCCGAAAAAGACCGCCCGCACAACGTCGTCGCGCTCGATATCGAGCTCGCGGTCGTAGTCCAGCGACAGGTGCGTGACGTCGTCGACGATGCCGACCGTGAAGTGCCGCTTGGGCCTGGTCTGGGAGAGCTCATCGAAGACGCCTGCCGTCATGGCGGGCGTGAATTCCTTGGAGGAGAGGCCATACCGCCCGCCGATCACGAGGGGATCGAGCTGCGTCAGGCCGTCCTCGCGGGCCTCGCGCAGCGCGGTGACGACGTCCAGGTAGAGCGGCTCTCCCACTGCCCCCGGCTCCTTGGTCCGATCGAGAACGGCGATCCGGCGCGTGGTCGCGGGCAGTGCCTGGATGAAGGCTTCCACCGAGAACGGCCGATAGAGGCGGACCTTGAGCAGGCCCACCTTGTGTCCGCGCGCATTCAGCCAGTCGACGGCGTCGTGCGCGACCTCGGCGCCCGAGCCCATCATCACCAGTACCCGCTCGGCCTCGGGGTGCCCCACGTAATCGAACAGGTGGTATTGCCGCCCCACGCGCGCGGCGAACGCGTCCATCGCATCCTGCACGATGCGCGGGCACGCCAGGTACCAGGGATTTGCCGCCTCGCGCGCCTGGAAGAACACGTCCGGGTTCTGGGCGCTGCCGCGCAGCACGGGATGGTCGGGCGTGAGTGCGCGTCGGCGATGGTCGGCGATGAGCTGATCGTCGAGCAGGCTGCGCAGGTCGTCATCGGAGAGCTTCTCGATCTTGGCAAGCTCGTGCGAAGTCCGGAACCCGTCGAAGAAGTGGAGGAACGGAACGCGCGCGCGCAGCGTCGCCGAGTGCGCGACCGCGGCCAGGTCGTGGGCTTCCTGCACCGATCCCGAGGCGAGAAGGGCAAACCCGGTCTGCCGGCAGGCCATCACGTCGGAGTGGTCGCCGAAGATGGAGAGCGCGTGCGTCGCCAGCGTGCGAGCTGCGACGTGCATGCAGAACGCCGTCAGCTCGCCGGCGATCTTGTACATGTTGGGGATCATCAGGAGGAGCCCCTGCGACGCCGTGAAGGTGGTCGAGAGCGCGCCGGCCTGCAGTGCGCCGTGGACTGCGCCGGCGGCGCCGGCCTCGGACTGCATCTCCACCACCTCGGGGACGGTCCCCCAGAGGTTCCGGTGCCCCGCCGCCGACCACTCGTCGGCGAGCTCGCCCATCGTGGAGGAGGGCGTGATGGGATAGATGGCGATCACCTCGCTGGCGCGGTGCGCCACGGAGGCGGCCGCTTCGTTGCCATCGAAGATCACCTTGGGACGCTCGGTCACGGGAAACTCCTGCAAGCCGGAAGAGGGGACGGGGAATTCGTCATGGCTCATGGCGCGCTCCTGGGAGGGAACTTCGCCATCCCGCGCTCCAGGGCGTCGATCAGGTAGGGCCGGAGGTCGCGGGGGGCGATGATGCGGTCGAGGGAGCCCATCTTCAGGGCGCGCTCCACCGAGTGGACGGTGTCGTATTCGTCGCCGACTTCGCCGAGCTTTTCCGAGCGCACCGCGGCAATGAGCTCGGCGAGCCCTCGAGTGCTGGCGCCGACCGCCGCCTTTTCGCCCTCGACGACGCGGGGATCCTTGCGCGTTCGCGCCTCGACGTCGCGCGCGAACACCACGGCGGCTGCCGGCGCGCCGCCGATCACCGACGCCCGTGCTCCCTCGAGGGCGGCGATCTCGATGTTCCCGGTCAGCGTCTTGGCGAAGACCACGAACGCGCCGCCGTGGTAGCGGGAGACCACGCAGAAGACGATAGGCCCCTGGAAGTTCACCACCGCGCGGCCGATCTCGGCGCCGTACTCCAGCTGCAGCCGCCGCATCGACTCGGGCGAGCCGTCGAAGCCCGAGAGGTTGGCGAGGATCACCAGCGGCCGGTTGCCGCTCGCGGAGTTGACGGCGCGCGCGATCTTCTTCGAGGACTGCGGGAAGAGCGTTCCCGCCGACCAGAATTCGGGGCCGTCGGCGGGCACGAATTCGAGCCGCGGCAGCGGCCGTGACTGGATGCCGATGAGGCATGCCGGCCAGCCTCCGAAGTGGGCGTCCCAGACGACGGCGGTGTCGCCGCCGCGCAGATCGCGCCAGCGCTCGAGCGGAGCGTGATCCTGATCGATGGCGGCCGCCATCACTTTCCGGATGTCGAACGGCTTCTTCCGGTCGGGATTGAGCTCCTGGCTGAAGATGTCGCCGATGGTCTTGAACCCGGCGCCGCCTTCAGGTCCGTGCGGGTGGCTGCGCACGTCGCGCTCGCGCGGGTCGGAACTCGGGGCGCGACGCGGGAAGCGTTCGCCCGGCGCCACGTAGGAGTGTTCGTAGTGCCGCAGGAGGATCTGGATTGCCTCGGCGACGCTTCCGGCCTGGTACTGCGCCTGGCCGTTCGGGCCCATGATGCGGTCGTAGCCGCCGATGCCCTCGTTGTCCTCGGCGGAGACGCTGCCGGAGTACTCGAGCGCCTGTTTCCCGGTGAGCACCATGGTGGAGCCGGGCGCCATCACCAGGATGCCCTTGGTGTGCATGAGCATGGTCGCCTCGGCATTCCAGTACGGCTGCGCGCCGACGGTGATGCCCAGGACCAATACGTTGACCTCGCCGCCCCGCTGCGTGAACTCGATCAGCCGCCGGAGAACGCGCGACACCCAGTCCATGTTCTCGGTCCCGGAGGTCATCGAGATCTTCGCGCCCGCGCACACCTCGAGCCACTCTAGCGGCGCGCCCAGCTTCTCGGCCAGATCGATCGCGGCCGCGATCCGCCTGCACTCGGGCTCGGCCACCGAGCCCATCTCGCGCCCGGGATCGCCGAGCAGGATCACGCGTTGCATGCCCTCCGGGTGACGCGGCGTGAAGTTCCGGATCACACCCACCACGAGGTTGGCCGTGTTGCTCCCTGGCGGCCTCTGCACGGGGACCAGCGCATTCGCAGCGTCGAGGTCATACTCGACGAACTGGCCGGGAGGCACGCTCTGTGCGCCGGCTTCCGGGGCGAGCATGCGCAGGAGCTCGAAGGGGTGAGTGAGCCCGCGCCGCCGGAGCTGGACCACCTTCTGCTGGAACTCGGTCATCGGCTGCAGCGGACGGTCGGTGGGTTCGTCCCAGCGGATGCTGACGCCTTGCCCGAGCGTGATGACGCGGATCAGCATCTCGCGCAGTTGCCCCGTGGCCGGATCGGGCACGCGCGCGGTGAGCAGCACCATCTCGACGCCCAGGCCTTCGCTAACAGGCGCGAGCCGCGCCGCCAGCCTCTCGACCTCGTCGCGCGAGAGCTCCAGCGGAGGCGTCAGCGTGAGCAGCACCCGGTTCCATTCCAGCCGCTGGTGCGGCGCGCGCCGCGCCTGGAAGATCCGCATACCGGCGAGCGCCTCGTTCAGGACCCGCTCGAGCTCCGGCAGCTGCGCCACGCGGCCGTCCGCGTCGCGCACCGGCGTCAGGTCGCGCACTTCCGCCATGGCGAAGAGACGCTCGTCCTTGGGGTTGCCCTGGGCCACGCCCCGGTAGAGGTAGAGGTCCTCTTTCGAAGGCAGACGCTCCAGCTCGAACCGGGCCAACCTCCCGAGCTGGAGGCGCTCGAAGAGCATCGGGTGCGCGTCCCGGTAGCGGCGCTCCTCGCTCCATCCCGAAGGGCCGCCGCGGAAGGTGAAGTGCTGCTGGCTGTGGCCGCCGAGGCCGTGGCCGAGCATCGCCAGCACCACTGAGGCGCGCCGCAGCGGGAGCGAGAAGGCCGCTTCCGTCAGCGCCGCTCGCAACCACTCAGAGACCTCGTCCGGCGACCTGGCCGTGCCTTCCTGCCAGAGATAGAGCTCGGCGATCACCTCGCGCCCCGCCGGCACGTCGGATGCGAGCTTCGCCAGCGTCCGGGCCGCCTGTGCGGCTTCGGCCGCGGGCGCCGAGGCGGCCAGAAGGCGATAGCGCTGGCCGCGCAGCTCGTACTCCACACGCGCGCAGGGGAGGCCGGAGGCGTCGAAGGCGGTCGCGGACTCGAGCGAGCGGAAGCGGTAGTAGCGGCGCATCAGCGTCTCGACCAGGCGCGGCCGGAGCGACGCCGCGTCTGCCCTGGCCATGCGCGCAACGATGAGGGTGGTGAGCGGCTGCGGGCACGAGATCAGCCGTTCGATGATCGCGTCGCGCTCCTCCCCCGCCGTGAATGGAAGTCGCGACAGGTCCGCTTCGGCCTGCGCGTACATCTCGCCGCGCACGCGGTCGAGGGTAGGTTGATCGAAGGTCCGGTAGCGGACCTCGCGGGCCAGGTCGGCCAGTGCCGGGAAGAACTCCTGCCCCAGCGCGGCCAGCCGGTCGAGTACCTCGCGCGAAGTCCCGGCGCCGGCGGTCCTGAGCCGCCGCTCGAGGATGGAGACGATCGGCCCGAGTTGCTCATCGGCGCGGTCGTGGGCCTTCTGGATGCGAAGCAGCGCCAGCTCCAGCGCGCGACCGTGCGCGTCCATCGACACGCCGTAGCGCGACAGCGCGCGCCGGAGCATCGCCACGAACGCCTGCGAGAGGCCCGCGCCGCGAGCCTCGGGCTCGTGCAGGTAGCGCCACAGCTCTTCGAGGGGCGGGGGCGCCTCCGGCGCACGCCCGCGGCTGAAGAGCGACTGGACCTCGGCGAAGGCCCCGAGCGCCCAATCCTCCTCGCGCAGCAGATCGGATTCGTCGCCGGCGACCGCCGACGCGAGCTCGCGCCACCTGGCCGCGAGCTTCCGCGCTTCGGGCGCCGTCACATCGAAGCCGAGCAGGAGCTGGCGCAGCTGCGCGAGCGCGCCGAGGTACCGCTCCTCGGGGCCCTTGGCATCCGGCGGCGACTGGCCTCCGAGCAACAGGGGTTCCGGCGCAGGTTGCGCCTGGAATTCCGACTCCTCGGCCAGCGGCTCCAATCTCAGCAAAGGCGCGCCCGCGTCCACCTGTCCGTTCACCGGCGCAAGCACCTCGCGGACGATGCCCGCGGCAGGCGCCATCACCTGGACCTCCACCTTCATCGACTCGATACGCACCAGCGGATCGCCGGCGGCGACCCGCTGGCCCCGCTCGACATGGATGGCGGCCACCACGGCGGGCATGGGTGACGTCACCATGCCGCTCGGATCGCGCTGGATCAGGTGGGCGACGTCGTCGACCTGGATGAGCAGCTGTAGCCCGTCCCCGGTGGAGAGGACGCGATGTCGCCCGTCGAGCGCGGTGAGCTGCTGCTCGAACCGGCCGAGGCGCTCGAGCTGAACGTCGGCCGGAGCGCCGCCCGCGGGAGTCACCCGGTACTGGTAAGGACCGAGCCTCCGGACCTCGAGCCGGTAGCGCTGGCCCAGATAGCGCAGATCCACGGTGCGGCCGGACAAGGGACCCACCCGCGGCCTCCCCCGCCGCGCTTCCGCGACGAAGCGCGCGCGCTCGAGGTCCTCCTCGGCCTGGTACGCCTCGATTCCCGCCACCAGGAGCGCCGCTTCGCGCCGGGGCTGAACCAGCTTCACGCCCGACGAGGCCAGCTCGCCGAGGAGCCCCAGCGATATCTCGCCTGCAACCACCTCGGGCCGACCGCATAGGGCGATCAACCAGGCTTTGGAAGTGCCGCTGCCTCGCAACAGGAGATCGCCATCGACGAGTGCCTGCTGCAGCCGATGTGCCGCCTCCGCGCGACTCCCTCCGACCGTGACGACGGTCGCCAGCACGCTTTCGGATCCTTTGGGCAGCTCGCCTTCTCGAAGGGCCACGTCCGCGCGTACTCCGGGGCCCGACGGCATCGAAAGCAGCTCGACCGCGCCCGGGGCAGGGGCGGGTCCCGCGTCGGGGTCATGGGCAAGGATCCGGGCGGCGAACGCGTGGCCATGCTTCGCCGCCGTGGCCTCGCCGAGCGGCGCGCCGGCCGCGATCAGCAGGGCAAGCCGCACCAGATCGACGCCCGCCTGCGCCTCCACCGCGGGCGCGGATTGCGCGGGCGTGTCCAAGCCGAGCAGCGCCCAGCTCCGCGTCCGCGGGTGGAAGAGCTGTTGCACCGCGCAGACCCCGAGCCATCCCGCCACGGCGCAGGCACGGATGGCGAGGTCTCGCGCCACGCCGTCTTCCGCTGGCGCCAACCCCGGCGGCGGAGATTCCGTCAGCACCGCGAGCTGGCGCCGCTGCAAGGTAGCGTCGCCGACGCCCAACACGCGCACGGTGCCGTAAGCGTCGCGCGCCACCACCACCTCGATCAGGCGCGCCTGCGGTTCGGTGCCGGCCGGCGCCGCGGCGGCGACCCCGAGCTGTGCGGCAAGCTCGGCCAAGCGGCGCGGCTCCGAGAGCCGGCGCAGCAACTCGGCGGGCGGTCCGAGATGCGCCACTCCAGCGCGTGCGCACGCCTCCGCAAACTCGGCGCGCCGCGCCATCGAGGGGGCGCCCAGCCAGGCGCTGTCGACGTGCGCCGCGCGCAATGCGTCCTCGATCGAACCTTCCAGCTCGAGCGCCTCGTCGGCCTCGCGTACGAGGCGCGCCTGCCGGTCGTCAGGGCCGTGCAGCACTACTGCCTGGTTGGCCTGTCCCGCGCGGGCCAGTTCGCGGAGCGCGCGTAGCACCCGCGGCGCGCCCTCCCCGCCAGCGACCACAGCTACCCGTCCCAATCCGGGGAACGCTTTCATGGGTGCCTCCGGCACCATGCATCCCGGATGCCGTTCACTCCGGCCTGCAGAGCGCGGCCTGGCCCTCATTCGCCGAAAGCTTTTCTGACGTCTTCCGACGAAGTCGGTGCGTTCGGCGCAAAAACTGCGTCCGTCTGCACGGGCGCCGGCTCCCGCTCCAGCGCAACGATCGCCGGGTCGATCCGGAGCACAGCGAAACCGCCGACGGCGCCGGCGCCAAAGCCGGGCGCGAAGATGCGCATCGGACGGTCGATCACACCTTCGCGGACGGCGTCGCGGATGGCGATGGGAATGCTGGCGGAGGACGCGTTTCCGACCCGTTCGATGTTGAAGTAGAGCCGCTCGGCCGCGAGCCCCACGGACGCGGCCATCTTGATCACCATCGTCTTGTTTGCCTGGTGGGGCACGACCAGGTCGATGCTGTCCAGCAGCCTGCCGGTGCCATCCGGCCCGGGCAGCTGTTCCAGCTCCCCGATCATTTGCCTTAGATACCGCTGGGCGAGCGCTTTCACTTCCGGACCGAACACGGTGATGTTGTTGTCGAACTCAGGGTTCGGCCAGATGATCGAGTTCACCTCGCTCACCGGTCCGCTGGCATAGGTCTGAAGCGCCTCGATGTCGGGCGCCGCGCCCGCCGGCGCCGGTCCGATCACAATGGCCGCGGCCCCGTCGCCGAAGATCATCCGCGAGGTCCGGACGGTGCCGATCTTGTCCGAGAACTTCTCGGCACAGACCACCAGCACCGGCCGTTCCACTTCTTGTAGCAACCGGACGGCCTCGGAGAGCCCATACGCCAGGCCGGCGCAGGCCGCCACGACGTCGCAGGAGGCGTGCGTCTGGTAGATGCCCAATTGCCCCGAGAGCCAGGTGGCCACGGACGGGATCAGCCGCTCGCTGGTGCAGGAGCAGAAGATGACCGCGCCGATCTCCTCTGGCTTGCGGCCCGCCTTCTCGAGCGCGCTCTCCGCCGCCTCGAGCGAGATCTCCTCCAGCGTGCGCTCCGTGTAGCGGCGCGCCTCGATGCCGGTCTTCTCGCGGATCTCCTCCGCGGACATCGGCGACCAGTTGAAGGCCGTGTTCCGGATCAGGTCTTCATTGGTACAGGCGTGCTCGCCGCTGACTGCGGCAAGCGCCTCGATGCGCGGCATCACCGCGAAGCGCTTGCGCACCTCCAGCGCCGGGTACGGCCTGACCGGCTGCCGCGCCTCCGGCGCCGCCCTGGGACGCGGCCGCGAGCGCCCGCCGGCGCGGACCCGACGGATGAACTCCGTCACCTCGGAGCTGCGGGGATGGTAGAGCACGACGAAGTCGTCGTCGCGCAGCTCGGCGAGCGGCGTGAGCCGCGACTGCGCCCGCTCCCACGGGTGCTGGTTGTGCAGGACCATCGACCAGCGCAGCAGCGCTTCAAGCTCGGGCACGTCGTCCGAGGCGTCGACGATCTCCTGGCTGGTAAAGGTCGGGTAATCAGGGTCGTGACCGCTCAGGTGGTAGAGCCGCTGCGAGGGGTCGCGCAGGGCTTCCTTCAGCGTCGGCGGAATGGCGGGCAGATCGGCGGCCTGGTGGCGCCGGGTCCTGAAGAGACCGAACAGCGCCTTGAAGATCGCGTCCTCCGCCCTGGCGTTCCAGCGGGGTGGCAACGCTCCGTAGGCCGCCTCGACAGCGGCTGCCTTCCGCTCGCCGTCCTCCCAGGGAGTCATGGTGGGAAGGAAGACGTCGTCGCGGGCGCGCGGCACGTCGCGCCAGCGCGTCGGCCGCTTCACGAACATGGTGATCGCGTACCGGTTGACCCACATTAGATTTAGCGCCAGATCGCGCAGCAACTCGTGGCGGCTGGGATACGCCCCTGACTGCACGCGCTGGAGGATGTCGGAGCCGGTGGGCGCCTTGGTCTCGAAGTCGCGCGCGATGACGGCCTCGAATTGCTCCAGCGTGTCGAAGACGGTGAAATCGAGCTCGGGGAAGAAGTTGGAGGGGAAGACCAGGCGCCCCAGGCGATTGACCACGAACGGCTTCATGACGCACATCCTCCTGCCGGGGCGCATGTCTTGCGGTGTCGCCAAGGCGTCTACCCGACCAAAGCAAGAGAACGGCCACGCAGGATTTGCGCGGCGGGCATGGAGTGCGGCTCTTCTTGCCGACCAGACTAGCCAGCGCCGCGCCGGCGGGCTAACGTCTAACGATGTACAGCTCCTACGGTCTGGGTCGGGCGATCGCCGCGCCGTTCAACTCCTGGGCTGTCGTCGTGCGAGCTCTCTGGTCCCATCCCGCGTTCCTCATCTCCGCGACCCCGCTCGGCCGGGCGGTGGCGACCGCCAGCGAGCTGCTCGAGAGAGCGACTCGCCGGTATCCGAAGCCGCCCTTCGGCCTTTCCAGCACGCGCATCGGAGGGCGGACCGTGGCGGTGCGCGAAGTTCCGTGGCTTCGGACCCCGTTCTGCGACTTGATCCACTTCGAGCGCGACGCAAGGCGTCGGGACCCGAAGGTCCTGCTGGTGGCGCCCCTCTCCGGGCACCACGCTTCGCTGCTGCGGGACACGGTGGCACGGCTGCTTCCGGACCACGATCTCTACGTGACCGACTGGATCGACGCCCGCCTGGTTCCGGTGTCGGCGGGACGGTTCGACCTCGACGACTACATCGAGCTGCTGCAGCGCTTCATCCACAGCATCGGCTCCGACGTGCACGTCATCGCCGTGTGCCAGCCGAGCGTTCCGGTGCTCGCCGCCGTCTCGCTGATGGCGGAGGCAGGCGACCCGGCCACTCCGCGGTCGATGACCTTGATGGCGGGTCCGATCGATACACGGGTGAACCCGACCCAGGTCGACCGCGTCGCCACCAGCCGCCCCCTTCGATGGTTCGAGCTGGCGGCTGTCCACCGCGTCCCGGCCGGCGAGCCGGGCTTCCTGCGCCGGGTCTACCCGGGGTTCCTGCAGCTCACCGCCTTCGTCTCGCTGAATGCCGGCCGCCATGCGGACGCGCACCGGCAGCTCTACAGGAGTCTATTGTCGGGAGACGAGGAGAGCGCCGAGGCGCACCGCCGCTTCTACGACGACTACCTGGCCGTGATGGACGTTCCCGCAGAGTACTATTTGCAGACCATCGCCACCGTGTTCCAGCGCCACGATCTGGCGCGAGGCGAGCTGACCTGGCGCGGCAAGCACGCCATCCGGCCCGAGGCCATCCGCGGCACTGCGCTGATGACCATCGAGGGGGAGAACGACGAGATCACCAGCGTGGGGCAGACATCCGCCGCACATGCGCTCTGCACGGAGATCCCGGCGAAGCGAAGGTGCCAGTACGTGCAGTCCGGAGTCGGGCATTACGGCGTCTTCAGCGGACGGCGCTGGCGCGAGGAGATCGCGCCACGCGTCGCCGAGTTCATCCGGCGATAGAAGGCAAAAGCAACGGCCGCCAAACCGCCTTCGGCGGCCGCGGCTACATGTAAACGCCGCCGTTCACGTTGATCTGCTGCCCCGTGATGTAATCGCCCTCGGCGCAGAGGAAGGCGACGGCGTTGGCGATCTCCTCCGGCTTGCCGAAACGGCCCATCGGGATCTTGGCGAGGATCTGCTCCCGGACCGCGGGCGCCACTTTGGAGAGCATGTCCGTCTCGGTGAAGCCTGGCGCGAGCGCGTTGACGGTCACGTTGTACTTCGCCAGCTCGATCGCCACGCTCTTGCTGAAGGCGATGATGCCGCCCTTGCTGGCGGAATAGTTGGCCTGACCGAAGTTGCCGGCCTGGCCGACGAAGGAGCTGATGTTGACGACGCGCCCGAACTTCTGGTCGATCATCGCCTTCATCGCCGCGCTCGTGCAGTAGTACACGCTGTTCAGGTTGGTGGCGATGACCTCCGTCCAGTCGTCGTCGGTCAGCTTCTTCATCGACTTGTCGCGGGTGATGCCGGCGTTGTTGACGAGAATGTCGAGGCGGCCCCACGTATCGATCACCTTGGCGACCATCGCCCGGGCCTCATCCTTCAGGCTTACGTCGGCCCGGATCACCAAGGTGGTTCCGCCGCGGGACGCGATCTCCTCCGCCACGCGCCGGACCTCTGTTTCCCCGGTCCGGTAGTTGAGCGCGACGCGCGCGCCATCGCCTGCCAGCTTGATTGCGATCGCACGGCCCAAGCCCCGCGAGGCCCCGGTGACGAGCGCCGTTCTTCCTTCCAATCGTCCTGCCAAGGGAGCCTCCTGGTTCCGGGTAGCCGCTCACGACGCCCGTGCATCCCTCCCCACTGCAGAAACCGGTCCAGCCGGGCTCACCAGCCTGCCGCGAGCCAGGCCGCGGTCAGGGACCTGGACGCCCGCGCACCCGTTACGCCGTGCGCGCAAAGATTTCGCCCGCGCTCCTGGGCGACGCGAGCCAGAGCTCGCGCGACCTCGGCGATGCCGCTGCTCAGGACGCGGCGGCCGCGGGACGGACGCGGGGATACCCGAGCCGGACGAGCGCTTGCGTCGCCTCGTCGAGCGTCGCTGGATCCTCGATCGTCGCCGGGACGGTGAAGCCAGTCCCGTCCGCGATCTTGCGCAGCGTGCCGCGCAGGATTTTCCCCGAGCGCGTCTTGGGCAGCCTGGTCACCACCGCAGCCGACTTGAAGCATGCGAGAGGCCCGATGCGCTCGCGCACCAGCGCCACCAGCTCGGCGGCCACCTCGCTCTCGCCGCGCGCGAGGCCGCTCTTCAGCACCACGAAGCCGACTGGCACCTCGCCCTTGAGCGCGTCGTCGACCCGCACCACGGCACACTCGGCGACGTCACGGTGCGAGGCGAGCACTTCCTCCATCGCGCCGGTCGAGAGGCGGTGCCCGGCGACGTTGATGACGTCGTCGATCCGGCCCATGATCGACAGATAGCCGTCTTCGTCGAAGAATCCGCCGTCCCCGGTGAGGTAATGGCCCGGCCACCGCGCGAGGTATCCGCGCTGATATCCGGCGTCGTCCTGGTAGAGCGTGGCGAGGCACCCAGGTGGCAGCGGGAGGCGGATGACGATGCTCCCTTGCTGGCCAGGGGCCACGTCGTGCCCTTCCTCGTCGACCACGCGCACCGCGAAGCCCGGCATCGGCTTCGTCGCCGAGCCCGCCTTCACAGGAAACGACTCGAGCCCGATGGGATTGGCCGCGATCGGCCAGCCCGTCTCCGTCTGCCACCAGTGATCGATCACCGGCACTTTCAGCTTCTCCTGCGCCCAGAACAGCGTATCGGGATCGCACCGCTCCCCGGCGAGGAACAGCGCGCGCAAGGTCTTGGACGGCTCGTGCACGCGGACGAGCGCGCCGTCGGGATCGTCGCGCTTGATGGCGCGGAACGCGGTCGGCGCGGTGAAGAGCGTGCGGACCTGATGCTTGGCGATCACTCGCCAGAACTGGGCCGCGTCGGGCGTGCCCACCGGCTTCCCCTCGTACAGCACGGTGGTGCACCCATGCAGGAGCGGCGCGTAGACGATGTAGGAATGGCCGACCACCCAGCCGATGTCGCTCGCCGCCCAGTAGGCCTCGCCGGGGCGGGCGCCGTAAATGTTTTCCATGCTCCACTTGAGCGCCACGGCGTGGCCGCCGTTGTCCCGAACGATGCCCTTCGGCCTGCCGGTGGTGCCGCTGGTGTAGAGCACGTACAGCGGGTCGGTGGCGGCCACCGGGACGCAGGCGGCGTCCTCGGCGCCCTGGAGCGCCTCGATCCAGGTCAGGTCGCGCCCGGGCTGCAGCGCGGCCGCGAGCTGCGGGCGCTGCAGTACGACGCATCGCGAGGGCTTGTGGCGCGAAAGCTCAATCGCCTTGTCGACCATCGGCTTGTAGGCGACGGTCCGGCCTGGCTCGATGCCGCACGAGCCACAGATGAGGAGGGTGGGCTGGGAGTGATCGATGCGGGCAGCCAACTCGTGCGCCGCGAACCCGCCGAACACCACCGAGTGCACGGCGCCGATGCGTGCGCAGGCGAGCATCGCGATCACTGCCTCGGGCACCATCGGCATGTAGATGACGACCCGGTCGCCCTTCCGGGCTCCCAGCTTCCGCAACGCACCCGCGAATCGCGCCACCTTGTCGCGGAGCTCCCGGTACGTGAAGCGTGCTGATGAGCCGGTGAGCGGGCTCTCCCAGACGAGTGCGAGCTGGTCGCCCCGCCCCGACTCGACGTGGACGTCGAGCGCGTTCTCGCAGGTGTTGAGCACCCTGCCGGCGAACCACTGCGGCGAATCCGGCCGCCCGCGGTCGAGCACCCGCTCCCAGAGCTTGCGCCAGCGCAGCGACCGAGCGGCCTCTCCCCAGAAGCCCTCCGGATCCTCGAGCGATCGGCTGTAGGTCTCGGCGTAGCGGCCCATGCATCGACTCCCTTTCGAGCGCGATTGTGGCTCGGGGTGCAAGAACGAGTCCCCCGCCCCGCGCGCGCTTTCGCGCACAGGCCTCAGGAAGCGAGTCGCAGCGGGCGCTGCGGCCGCAAGACTTGCGCGTCCCTCACAACAGGCCCGGCTTGCCCGCCCGCCAGCGGTTCAACTCGGTGACGAGGAGCTGGACGTGCTCGCGCTCCTCGGCCGCGAGCTCCTTGTAGAGCTGCCTTTCCGCCGACCCTCCGGGGCACTCCGCCTGGCGCTCGGCGAAGAACTTCACGGCCCGCTCCTCGAAGGCGATGGCGATGCGGAAGAGGTTGTCGGGCGCTTCGGGCCGGTTGGGGATGCCGGCGTAGACAGCAGCGCTGTCCAGATGCAAGTCGCCGGGGGCCGGCGGATCGACGTGATAGCGCGCCGAGAGTGTGGCCATGTGCTGCTGCTCCATCGCGGCGAAGCGCGCGAACAGGTCCCGCAGCGCGGGATCGCCGGCCTCGCGCGCGGCCCGCGTGTAGAAGGCCATGCCGCCGAGCTCGATCTCGAAGGCGGCGCGGATCGCCTCCAGCGCAGCCCTTCCTTCCAGGTGCCGATCGCCGAGCACGCGAAGCACGCCGCCGCAATCCGGGCACAACCCGTAGGGAAAGGCGAAGCCGTCGCTGATCTTCGCGCAGGCGTCGCAGCGCCAGGAAAGGGACGAGCCCGCGCAGCAGACGTAGGGTTCATCGCCCTCGAGGGGACGGTGGCACTTCGGGCAGACCAGGCCCGGAGGCTCGTCGACCGGAGGGAGAGCGAAGACGGGCCCGACCGTGACCGCCGAGAGCGGGACGGGAGCAACGAACGCAGCGGCCTGCTCCTTCGTGACCGGCCACTGCTTGCCGTTCCTGAGATATGCGGCGATGGACCGCGCCGCACGCTTGCCTGCCCCCATGGCGAGGATCACGGTGGCGCCGCCGGTGACGATGTCGCCGCCGGCGAAGACGCCGGGGATCGAGGTCGCCTGCGTCCCCCCCTCGTCGGCGACGATGTTGCCGCGCTTGTCCAGGACCAGCCCAGGCGTCGAGCGGGCGACGACAGGATTCGCCTTGGTGCCGAGGGCGTAGATGACCGTGTCGCAGGCCAGCTCCTTGAAGCGACCCGTCGGGATGGGCTTGCGCCGTCCCTTCTCGTCCGGGTCGCCGAGCTGCATCTCCTCCACCTTGATGCCGCTCACCTTCTCCTCGGCGTCGACGCGGATCTCCAGCGGCGTGTGCAGGAAGAAGAACTCGATGCCCTCTTCCTTCGCGTGCCGCAGCTCCTCGATCCGCGCGGGGGCCTCGGCCTCGCTGCGGCGGTACACGCAGCGGACGGTGGGAGCTCCCAGGCGCTTGGCGACGCGCAGGCAGTCCATCGCGGTGTTGCCGGCTCCGATCACGACCACGCTCAGGCCGACGTTGACCGGCGTGTCGCGGAGCGGGAACTGATCGCCGCCCATGAGGTTCACGCGGGTGAGGAACTCGTTGGCCGAATAGACCTGGCCGGCGAACTCGCCGGGAATGCCGAGGAAGGCGGGCGAGCCGGCGCCGACGCCGACGAATGCAGCGTCGAAGCTCTTCTCCGAAAGGAGCTGCGGGACGGTGAAGGTCTTGCCGATGACCTTGTTGGTCTCGATGCGGACGCCGAGGTCGGTGAGGCGCTTCACCTCCCGGTCGATGATGTCGCGCGGCAGGCGGAAGGAGGGGATTCCGTAGCGGAGCACGCCGCCCGCGACGTGCAGCGCCTCGAACACGGTGACCTCGCAGCCGTAGCGGACGAGGTCGGCCGCGGCCGCCAGACCGGACGGCCCCGAGCCGCAGATCGCCACGCGGCCCAGCATGTCCTGCGGCCGGAAGCGCAGCGCCACCACCGGCCGCAGCCGCGCGTTGTCTCCGACGAAGCGCTCCAAGCGCCCAATGGCCACGGCGTCGACCTTCTTGGCGATGACGCACTGCGCTTCGCACTGCGACTCCTGCGGGCACACGCGGCCGCAGATCGACGGGAAGATGCTGGCCTCGTGGATGGTCTCCATCGCGCCTTCGAGGTCGCGCACGAGCAGGTGGCGGATGAAGCGCGGGATGTCGATGGCCACCGGGCAGCCCGCGATGCACGTCGGCTTGGCGCACTGGATGCAGCGCTCCGCTTCCTGCAGCGCGTCTTGTAGCGCATAGCCGAGATTGACCTCCTTGAAGTTGCGGGCGCGCTCCCGGGCATCGCGCTCGGGCATGGGCGTCTGGCGCGGCTGAAGCTCCTTGATCTTTTTGTAGTTGCGTTTCTGCTGATCGAAGAGCTCCTCCTCGATCTTGCAGACGTGCGCGTAGTCGGCGCTCGCCGCGCTCTCCTCGGGCTTGAACCGCTTCTGCCGCGCGGCGAGCTCCTTGAAGTCGACGAGGTGCCCGTCGAAGTCGGGGCCGTCGACGCAGGCGAACTTCACCTCGCCGCCGACGGTGGCGCGGCAGGAGCCGCACATGCCAGTGCCGTCGACCATGATGGTGTTCAGCGACACCATGGTCTTCACGCCCGAGGGGCGGGTGGTCTCCACGCAGGCGTGCATCATCGGCAGGGGTCCGATGGCGACGACGAGGTCCGGCCGGTCGGCTTCGAGGAGCTCCTTCAGCGCGCCGGTGACGAGCCCCGGCCTTCCATACGAGCCGTCGTCGGTGCAGACGATCAGCTCGTCGCAGTAACGGCGAAACCGGTCTTCCCAGAAGACCAGGTCCTTGTTGCGGAAGCCGATGATGCCCGTGGTGCGATTTCCGGCCTGCTTGAAGGCGCGGAGCTGTGGATAGATCGGCGCCACTCCCAGGCCGCCGCCGACCAGCACCACGTGGCCGGTGCGCTCGACGTGCTGCGGCTGCCCGAGCGGGCCGACGAAGTCGAGGAAGCTGTCGCCCTCGCGGTACTCGTCGCGCATCTCCCGTGTGCTCTTCCCCAGCGCCTGGATGACCATCGTGATGGTGCCGCGCTCGGGGTCCATGTCGGCGACGGTGAGCGGGATGCGCTCCGAGCCTTCGTGCAGCCTGAGCATGACGAAATGGCCGGCCTTCGCGGCGCGGGCCACGTCGGGAGCGAGGACTTCCCAGAGGAAGGTGCTGTCCGAGAAAGACTCGCGGCGGACGATCGGGTACATCGCGGCGACCTCCACGGAGCGCTGAGGGATCCTTTGCAAGAGGCGGGCGCAAGCGGGAGGTCCACGGTGAGACCCCGCGCGGGAGGGCGCACACGCTGCGGCATCCGGAGCTCCTCGCGCAGAACTTGCGCAACACCGGAGACGGCCATTTGCCGCAGGGGAGGTGCGCGGCGCGGTCGATGCTCGACCGGAAGTGGGTCGAGGAGGAGCGGCTCGACGAGGAGTTCGCGCCCGTTCCCAGCCGGCCGGCGCCGAGGAAGCTCGAGCCGGTCGCCCACTGATCGCGGGCCGAGTTGTTCGGCGATCTGCCGCTCAATCGCGATGGGCGACGTAGATCCTCGTCGCCCAGCACCAGCGGCTGCCGCGCTTCTCCACCCGAACGTTGCCGGCCGTCGCCATCTGCTCCAAGAGCGGTAGATGTTCGAGAAGCTGCTCGTTCACCGGGTACCATTGCTCTTCGACCAGCTCGACGGCGGCGAAGCGCGAGCGCGCACGCTCAGTGACCAATTGCTCGCGTGAGAGGGTGAGCACCGGGAAGATCAGCAGTCCGCCCGGGGCGAGGAAGTCCGGGGCTTTGTCGAGGATCTCGAGAACCCACCTTGTGCCGTCGGAACCGGCCGAGCCAGGCACCCCGGGCGGGTACCAGCCCGAGAGCCGATCGAGGGGCTCGGCCACGCCAGCGACATCGTCAACGATCAGGTTGAAGCGCTGCCCGCGCCAGGGGTCGAACAGACTACCAGAGCGGCATTGCACCGTTGTCCCGTGCCGCTCGGCGTTGCGCCGGGCGAGGGCCATGGCGGCGGGGCTCAGATCGGACGCACAGACAACCGCGCCCGCCGGCAACAACTTCGCAAGCACGACCGCCACGATACCCGTGCCGCAGCCGAGGTCGAGCACGGAGTGCCCGCCGTGCTTGGCGAGCGCCTTGCGCGCCGCGTGCAGCAGGAGGACGGTGGTCGACGTCGGGCGAAACACGTCGGGTGCCGTGGCGACCGCGATCACCTCGGTGTCGCCGAGTCTCTTGTCCTGGTAGGAGAACTCGGCGCTGTTTCCGGTGCCCACGCCGCTGGGGGCTGTCGGAGCCGTCGTCAATGGCGTGTCGGGATGGTTCATGACAGGGCCTCGTCTGCTCGGCGAGATTCGCGGCGGACGAGCGGCGACCTCCAGGGAGCACTGAGGGAATCCTTTGCAAGAGGCGGGCGCAAGCGGGAGGTCCACGGGGAGCCCACGGGAGCGCGCACGCGCTGCGGCATCCGAGCTTCCTCGCGCAGATCTTGCGCGACGCCGATGGCGCTCGTTGCGGCAGGAGAGGTGCGCGGCTGGCCAGGCGCGCGGGCATGGTGGATGCAATCGCAAGGCCCGGTACCTCGAGGTTTCCATGCCCGTGACTGCCCTACCGCCCGGCGCAGAAGCGTTGCGCTATCCCGCCCTGAACAAAGGCACGGCCTTCACTCTCGCGGAGCGCGACGCTCTCGGGCTGCATGGGCTGCTCCCGCCCCGCGTCTGCACGATGGAGGAGCAGATCGTGCGGGTCATGGCAAACCTGCGCCGCAAGGAGTCGCCCCTGGAGAAGTACATCTTCCTCACGGCCCTGCAGGGACGGAACCAGACGTTGTTCTACCGCGTGCTCATCGACCACCTCGAGGAGCTGATGCCGATCGTCTACACGCCTACGGTAGGCGAGGCGTGCCAGTCGTACGGGCACATCTTCCGCCAGGCGACGGGCCTCTACATCTCCCCGAACGATCGCGGCCGCATCGCCCGGGTGCTGCGCAACTGGCCGGCAGCCCGGGAGGTGCAGGTCATCGTGGTGACGGACGGCGAACGGATCCTCGGCCTCGGGGACCTCGGCGCCAACGGCATGGGCATTCCCTGCGGCAAGCTGGCGCTCTACACGGCGTGTGCCGGCATTCCGCCGCAGGCCTGCCTGCCCGTCGCGCTCGACCTCGGGACGGAAAATGAAGCCCTGCGCGACGATCCGCTCTATCTCGGCGTGAGGCAGCGCCGGCTCCGCGGTTCCGCGTACCACGATCTCCTCGAGGAGTTCGTGACGGCCGTAGAAGAGGTGTTCCCCGGCGCCTTGCTGCAGTTCGAGGACTTCGCCACCGAGAACGCCTTCGCGCTGCTCTCCCGCTACCGCGACCGGCTGCCCACCTTCGACGACGACATCCAGGGCACGGCGGCGGTGGCGGTGGCGGGCCTGCTCTCGGCTCTGCGGCTGACGGGCGGCACGCTCGAGGGACAGCGGCTGCTGTTCCTCGGCGCCGGCGAGGCGGGGACGGGCATCGCCGATCTGTTCGTCGCCATCCTCGGAGAGGCGGGGGTGCCGGAGGCCGACGCGCGCAGCCGCTGCTGGTTCGTGGACTCGAAAGGGCTAGTGGTGTCTTCGCGGGAGGGCCTCGCCGCGCACAAGCGACCTTACGCCCACGAGGGCCCGCCGGTGCGCGACCTGGTCGCGGCGGTCCAGCACGTACGGCCCACCGCCTTGATCGGGGTCTCGGGCGCGTCGGCGGCCTTCACCCGTCCGGTCCTGGAGGAGATGGCGCGCCTCAACGACCGACCGATCGTGTTCGCCCTCTCGAACCCGACCTCCAAGTGCGAGTGTACTGCCGCCGAGGCGTACGGTTGGACGAGCGGTCGCGCCGTCGTTGCCACCGGGAGCCCCTCTGCGGAGGTGACGATCGGAAGCCGCCGGCTCGTGCCAGGCCAAGGCAACAACTCGTACATCTTCCCGGGGGTGGGCCTTGGCGTGATGGCGAGCGGAACCAGGCGGGTCACGGAAGAGATGTTCGCCGCCGCGGCGCGTGCGCTGGCGGCGCTGGTCGGCCCTGCCGATCTCGAGCTCGGCCGGATCTTCCCGTCGCTCTCGCGGATCCGTGAGGTGTCGCTCGAGATCGCGACCGCCGTGGCCTCGGTCGCATGGCAGCGCGGCTTGACGGACCGGCCGCGGCCGCCCGACATCCGCGCTTACGTGGCCAGCAGGATGTACCAGCCGATCTACCCGAGCTACGCTGCGGACGCGGCGTGACGGCGGGCGTCGCGGCCGGCGCAGCGCCGGCCCCGGACAAGCTCGGCGCCCTCCTGGAGGCGATCGTCGGCAGGGACCGCGTGCTCGACACGCCCGCCCAGCGCATCGCGCATGCCCACGACGCCAGCTTCTACCGCCTGATTCCGCAGGCCGTCGCCTTCGCAGCCTCCGAGCAAGAGGTGGCGGCGCTGCTGGCGCTCAGCCACGAGCTCGCCCTGCCACTCACGTTCCGCGCCGCCGGGACCAGTCTCTCGGGACAGGCGATCACCGACGGAATCCTCGTCGACCTCTCGCGGGCGTTCGGCGAGATCGGCGTGGAAGAACGCGGGCTCAGCGTCCGCGTGCAGCCCGGCGTCATCGGCGGGCACGTGAACCTCGCCCTGCAGCCGTATGGCAGGAAGATGGGACCCGACCCGGCCTCGATCCACACCTGCCGGATGGGCGGCATCCTCTCCAACAACGCGAGCGGAATGTGCTGCGGCGTCGAGCAGAACGCGTATCACACGCTCCAGTCGCTCACCTTCATCCTGCCCTCGGGCACGCGCATCGACACCGCCGAACCGGGCGCGGACGACGAGCTGCGCGCGCGCGAGCCCGCGCTCCATGCTGGCCTGCTCGACCTGAAACGGCGTCTGGAGGGCGACGTCACGCTCGCAGCACGCATCCGGGCCAAGTACCGGATGAAGAACACCACCGGATACTCGCTCAACGCCTTTCTCGACTTCGCGCGGCCGGTGGACATCTTCGCGCACGTCCTCATCGGGGCCGAGGGGACGCTCGCCTTCATCTCCCAGGCGGTGCTTGCGACCGTGCCCGATCTGCCGGTGAAGCTGACCGGGCTCCTGCTGTTCCCCGACGTGCACGCCGCCTGCGCGGCGATCGCGCCCTTGCGCGATGCGGGCGCCAAGGCCCTGGAGCTGATGGATCGGGCCTCGCTGCGATCGGTGCAGGAAAAGCCCGGCATGCCCGCCTCCTTCAAGGGCCTCGGTCCGCAGGCGGCGGCGTTGCTGACCGAATTCCAGGAGGAAAGCGGCGCGGACCCCTCCGAGCTGGAGCGGCGGGCAGCGGTTGCGTCCGCGCGGCTCTCCTTGCTGGAGCCAGCGCGCTTCACTCGCGACCCCGCGGAACAGGGCAGGCTATGGCTGGTCCGCCAGGGCCTCTTTCCCTCGGTGGGCGCAGTGCGCAAGAGCGGCACCACGGTGATCATCGAGGATGTCGCGTTCCCGCTCGATCGCCTGGCGGACGCCGCGGACGACCTGACCGCGCTGTTCCACGAGCATGGCTACCCCGAAGCGATCGTCTTCGGCCACGCCAAGGACGGCAACCTGCACTTCGTCATCACGCAGTCGTTCAACGACCCGGCGTCCGTCGGTCGCTACGAAAGGTTCATCGACGACCTGGTTCCGCTGGTGGTGCAGCGCCACGGAGGCGCGCTCAAGGCCGAGCACGGGACCGGCCGCAACATGGCGCCGTTCGTGGAGGCGGAGTGGGGCGGGGAAGCGTTGGCGGTCATGCGAAGGCTCAAGCAGCTCGCCGATCCGCGAGGCCTGCTCAATCCGGGCGTGATCCTCCCCGCGGGTCCCCGCGCACACCTGACAGATCTCAAGCCGATGCCCACCGTCGAAGAAGAAGTAGACGCTTGCATCGAGTGCGGTTTCTGCGAG
The DNA here is from genome assembly GCA_036513415.1 of Myxococcales bacterium. Classification (GTDB taxonomy): domain Bacteria; phylum Myxococcota; class Myxococcia; order Myxococcales; family 40CM-4-68-19; genus 40CM-4-68-19. The sequence continues at coordinate 37,518 of DATBZA010000189.1, forward strand.
CCGCGCTGCCCGAGCCGCGAGCTGACGCTGACGCCGCGGCAGCGGATCGTGATGAGGCGGGAGATGGCGCGGCTGGGAGCGGGCGGGAAGCCCGCGGGCGCCTCGCGGGAAGAGCTGGAGGAGGACTGGCAGTACCTCGCTCTCGACACCTGCGCGGTCGACGGCCTCTGCGCCACGGCTTGTCCCGTCGGTATCGACACCGGACAGCTCACCAAGCGGCTGCGGCAGAAGCTTCACAACGGCGCGGCGCACGCTGTCGCCTGCAGCACGGCGATCGGCTTCTCCGGCGTCGAGACGCTTGCGCGCGCGGCGCTCCGTGTCGGCCACGCGCTGCATCTCCCGCTCTGGCGGGAAGGGATCCCGGCGCCAGCCAGGCGGGCGCGCACCGACGCCGCGTCGGCGCAGGCAATCTACTTTCCCTCTTGCATCTCCCGCATCATCGGCGCGCTGCCCGGTGAGCCCAACGGCGCGTCCCTGCAGGAAGCGGTGGTGCGCGTCTCCGGGCGCGTTGGGCTGCCAGTGCACGTTCCGCGCGACGCAGCCGGCGTCTGCTGCGGCGTTCCTTTCTCCTCGAAGGGCTACGCCGACGCGCACGCGGTGGCTGCCAACCAGGCCATCGAGCGGATGTGGAAGTGGTCGGAGCAGGGGCGGCTCCCGATCGTCATCGATACCAGTCCGTGCGTCTATGGAATCCTCCACTCCCGCGAGGCGCTCGGTCTCGACAACCAGGAGCGATTCGACAAGTTGCAGATTGTCGACTCGGTCGCGTTCGCGCATGACCGGCTCCTGCCGCGCCTGCGCATCCAGCGCAAGGCGGCGTCCGTCGCGCTGCACCCGGTCTGCTCGCTGGTAAAGATGGGGCTGGTCGGCAAGCTGCAGGCCCTCGCGCGTGCGTGCAGCGACCGCGTCTGCCTGCCCCGCGACGCAGGCTGCTGCGGTTTCGCAGGGGATCGAGGCTTCCTGGTCCCCGAGCTGACCGCCTCCGCCACCGCACGCGAGGCCGCCGAAGTCCGCCGGGCGGAACACGACGGCTACTACTCCAGCAGCCGCACCTGTGAGATCGGCATGGCGCGGGCCACGGGGAAGCCCTATCGGTCGATCTGGTTCCTGCTCGACGAGGCGACGCGCTGAGCCTCGGGCGCGTGGACGAAGAGAGGAAGGCATCCCTTGTCGCAGCGAACGCCCCCGGGCTGCGCGCTGCATTCATGGATGCCGATGGGCTCGCCGCTCATGGCGTCGCGGACCACCGTGCAGTCCACCAGCTTGTTGTCCCTTGCGCGGCAACGCACGTGGGTGTGCTCGACGACGTACTTGCGATCCTCGCGCCGGCTCCGGAACCAGAGGTACACGATGGGGATCGCGGCGACGATCAGGATTGCGAGCGGCAGCCAGTGGACCTGACCGGTCATGGCGACCTCCTTCGGGCGGCAATCGCCGCCATCTTTGGCGCATGCAAAGACCGCACCCCTCCGCCTCCCAGAGGGAAGGGGTAGGCGAAGGCGCGCAGGTCCTGCGCTTGCCCGCTTCCACCGGCGCATGGCTTGCGACGCTGAGGCGCGCTATCGTGCGCGGGAGCCGTGAGCGTCGCCTTCATCACGCATCCCGAGTGCCTTCTGCACGAGATGGGCGAGGGCCATCCTGAGCGGCCGGAGCGGCTCGGGGCGATCGAGGACAAGCTGCTCGCCATGCGCCTCGACTATCTGGTCGCCCGCGTCGAGGCGCCGCGAGCGACCCGGGAGCAGCTTCTCCGCGTGCACGATGCCCTCTATCTGGAGGCGCTCGAGCGGATGGCGCCCGCCAGCGGGCTGGTCGAGATCGATCCCGACACCGCGATGAACCCGCACACCCTGCCAGCGGCGGTGCGCGCGGCGGGCGCCGCCGTGGCCGGCACGGATCTGGTCATCGCCGGACAGGCCGAAGCGGCGTTCTGCAGCGTCCGGCCTCCCGGCCACCACGCGGAGCGGGGGCGCGCGATGGGGTTCTGCTTCTTCAACAACGTGGCCGTCGCCGCCGCGCACGCGCTGGAGCACCACGGACTCGGGCGAGTGGCGATCGCCGACTTCGACGCGCACCACGGCAACGGTACCGAGGACATCTTCCGCGACGAGCAGCGCGTGCTGATGGTCTCTACTTTCCAGCACCCTTTTTATCCGGACAGTGGCGTCGAGGGTCGATCGGACCGGATGGTCAACGTCCCCCTGGGCGCGGGCAGCTCCGGCAAGGAGTTCCGCAATGCCGTGACGCAAGACTGGTTGCCCGCGCTCGAGCGGTTCAGACCCGAGCTTCTTCTCATTTCCGCGGGATTCGACGGGCATCGCGACGACGGGATGGCCATGCTGCGGCTTCTCGAAGCAGACTATGCCTGGGTCACGCAGCAGCTCCGCGTCGTCGCCGCGACGCACGCGCGGGGGCGCATCGTTTCCGTCCTGGAGGGAGGCTACGAGCTCGACGTGCTCGGGCGCTGCGTCGCCGCGCATCTGGGGGCACTCTGCGCGGACTGAGCTTCAGCGAAGGACCTTGCTGGCCCCGGTCTCTCCGGCGAAAGCGAAATCCAGGCTCTTGCAGATCCGCCGCATCGGGCCATTGCCCGGCAGGATTTCCGCCACGATGCGCTCGACGCCCCAGTCGCGTCCGACCTCGAAGAGGCGCTGCAGCATGGCGCGACCCAGTCCCTGCCCCTGCATCGTATCGCTCACCAGCAACGCGAACTCGGCTTCGGCCGCGCTGGCGACGCGCATGAGGCGGGCCACGGCGACGATCTCCGGCGCGCCTCCCCCGGGCGGCGTCCGCTCCGCCACCAGCACCATCTCGCGATCGTAGTCGATGAAGCAGATGCGCGCGAGCCGGTCGTGCGCGACGCGCGCGTCGAGTTTGATCGTCCCGGAATAGCGATAGAACACGCTCTCATCGGAGAGAGAGCGATGGAACTGCACCATCCGCGGCTCGTCCTCGGGACGGATGGGCCGGACCTTCACCACGCCCCCTCCGCGCAGCTCGGCGGTGCCCGCGTACTGGCTCGGGTAGGGCCGGATGGCCGTCACGGGCAGCCGATCGTCGGCCACTTCGCTCCCGTGCAGCACGATCCGCGCATCCAGCGCCACCAGCCGCTCCGCCGAAGCGAGCAGCGGGTTGATTTCGATCTCCGCGATGGTCCGCTGCTCGACCACCAGCTGGCTGAAGCGCACCAGCAGCTTCTCCAGCGCCGCCAGGTCCACTTTCGCCCCGCCGCGCGCGCCGGTGACCGCACCGTAGATCTTCGTCTGCTCCATCATCCTGCGCGCGAGCGTGGTGTTCAGCGGGGGGAGCGCCAGCGAACGGTCCTTGAACACCTCGACCAGCACGCCGCCGGTCCCGAAGAGCAACACAGGCCCGAACTGCGGATCGACGCTGCTGCCCACGATCAGCTCGTACCCCCCCGCGCGAATCATGGGCTGCACGGTGACGCCTTCGAAGTCGGCCTGCCGGCCGAGCTCGGCCAGCCGGCCGCGGATGGCCTCGAACGCGTCGCGCACCTCGCGCCCGCTTCGCAGATCGAGCTGGACCCCGCCCACGTCGCTCTTGTGCGTTACGGTCCGGGAGTTCAGCTTGACCGCGATCGGGTAGCCGAGCGCCTCCGCCTCGCGGACGGCCTGTTCGGCGGATGCTGCGGCGCGCGTCTCCACGGTGGGGATGCCGTACGTCGCGAGGACGCGCTTCGACTCCAGCTCGGTGAGAAGGGTCCGGCGGTCGGAGCGGGCCGCGCGCAGGATCTCCGCCGCCTTGTCGTGCCCGAGGGTGGCTTCCTCGGTGAGCGCCGGAGTCTCGTAGAGGCCGCGGAGATTGTATGTGTACTTCCACATGTAGCTGAACATTCGCGCCGCGGTATCGGGATAGTTGAAGGTGGGAATGTCCGCGTCGGAGAGAATGCGCCTTCCGGCCGCCACCTGGGCGCCGCCCATCCAGCTCGCCAGCACCGGCTTGCCGGAATAGCGGTGCGCGTAGACCTTGAGGTGCTCGGCCGTCGCCGTCGGATCGGTACGGTCCTGCGGAGCGAGGATGGCCAGGATCCCGTCGCATTCCTTGTCCTCTCCCGCCCTCTCCAGCGCCTTGGCGTACGTCTCGGCGTCGGCGCTGCCGAGCAGGTCGACGGGGCTGCCGGGGGCAGGCTCGCCGCCGGCCGCGACCAGCGCGTCCGTGGCCAGGACGGCGGGACCGCCCGCGTTGGTGAGGATGCTCAGCCGGCGTCCCTTCGGGCGCGGCTGCTTGGCGAGCGTCTCGGCCATGTCGAAGAGGTCGGCGATGGAGTCGACGCGCAGTACGCCGGTCCGGCGGAAGGCCGCGGTGAGCACTTCATCGTTGCCGGCCAGGGCGCCGGTGTGCGAAGCCGCAGCCTGCGCAGCTTGCGCGCCGCGCCCGCCCTTGAGGACGATGATGGGCTTACGCAGCGTTACCTCGCGGGCCGCCGAGAGAAAGGCGCGGGCGTCGCCCACGGACTCCATGTAGATGAGGATGCTCTTGGTCCGCCCGTCGTGGTCCAGGTAGTCGATGACGTCGCCCCAGCCGACGTCCAGCAAGGATCCCAGGGAGACGAAGGCGCTGAACCCGACGTGCTCTTGGAAACTCCAGTCGAGGATGGCCGTCTGCAGCGCCCCGCTCTGGCTGAGGAAGGCGACCTCGCCCTTGCGTGCCATCGCGCCGGCGAAGGTCGCGTTCAGGCCGGTGGGCGGGCACATCACGCCGAGGCAGTTCGGCCCGACGATGCGCATCCGGGCGGCGCGCGCGATCTCGAGGATTTCCTGCTCCAGCCGGACGCCTTCGCCGCCGCTCTCCCTGAAACCGGCGGAGACGACGATCGCTCCCCGGACTCCCGCCGCCGCGCAGTCGCGGATGACGCCGGGCACCATCGGCGCGGGCGTGACCACGACGGCGAGATCGATCTTCTCCGGCACCGCGGTCACGCTGGGCCAGGACTTGATCCCCAACACGTCGACGCGCTTCGAGTTGATGGGGAAGACGGTGCCCCCGAACGGATTCGTCACCAGGTTCCACATCAGCGTGCGGCCGATGCTCCCTTCCCGCTCGCTCGCCCCGATGACCGCGACGCTGCGCGGGGCAAAGAACACCTCGAGGGGATGCCGCATCTCACCGCGGAGCAGGTCCGCTGACGGCTCACTCGGGCTCATATTGCTCCAGGTTTCGTGCACGGCGTGCGCCAGCGGCGCTCCTGGCAGGACAGCCCGGATCCGCAAGGGCGGCTGAGGGGTTGGTCCGCAAAGCCTGCGCGTTTTGAGTCCCGAAACGCACGACTTGCGGCCGCCGCAGCTTGCCTGCGCAGGACGTACACGGTGGCACACATCTTGTACCGCTAGCCCTCCACTACCCGAGCGGAGGCATGTCCAATGACCTGGACGCAGGCTTACACGCCGTTGGGGAACCTTTACCTTTCCGCTGTCGTCGCCGCGTTGCCGGTAGTCGTGCTGCTCGGCGCGCTCGCCTTCTTCCACGTCAAGGCGCACAAGGCGGCGCTGCTTGGCCTTCTGACCGCGCTCGTCAGCGCCATCTTTGTCTACCGGATGCCCTGGAGCATGGCCGGCGCGAGCGCGCTCACCGGCGCTGCCTTCGGCCTCTTCCCGATCGGCTGGATCGTCCTCAACGCGATCTTCGTCTACGACATCACCGTGAAGACGGGGAAGTTCGAGATTGTGAAGGACACGATCGCGGGCCTGGCCAGCGACCGGCGCATCCAGGTCCTGCTCATCGCCTTCGGCTTCGGCGCCTTCATCGAGGGCGCGGCGGGCTTCGGCACGCCAGTGGCCATCTCGGCTGCGATGATGATCGGACTCGGCTTCAAGCCGTTGACGGCAGCAGGCCTGGCGCTGATCGGCAACACCGCGCCGGTCGCCTACGGCGCCCTCGGTACGCCGATCATCGCGCTGGCCAAGGTGACGGGTCTCCCGCTCGAGCAGCTCTCGGCCATGGTGGGACGGCAGCTCCCGTTCTTCTCCGTGATCGTGCCCTTCTGGCTGGTGTGGTCCATGTCCGGATTCAAGGGGATGATCCAGGTCTGGCCGGCGTGCCTGGTGGCCGGCCTGAGCTTCGCGATCCCGCAATTCCTGGTGAGCAACTTCCACGGACCCTGGGTGGTGGACATCGTCGCCGCGGCCTCCTGCCTCGTCTGCACCGTCGGGCTCCTGCGATTCTGGCAGCCGGGCAAGACCTGGCGCTTCTTGCATGAGCGAGGGGCAGAGACGCCGGCGATGCCGGCGTTGGCCGCGGGCAGGTCCATCGGCGCTGCGGCTGCCGAGGTCCCGGCAAAGCGGCCCACCTCGCGTGAGGCATGGATCGCCTGGATGCCATGGATCCTGCTCTCGGTCTTCGTGTTCGCCTGGGGGCTGCCTCAAATGAAGGCCTTCCTCAACGGCATCCACAACCCGACCTGGCAGGTGCCCTGGCTTCACAACCTGGTCCTGCGAGCGCCGCCGGTGGTGTTGAAGCCCCACGCCGAAAGCGCCGTGTTCAGCCTGAACTACCTGTCCACGGCCGGCACCGGGCTGCTGCTCGCGGGCCTCCTCTCCGGGCTGCTGCTCCGCCTGACGCCGCGCAAGCTCCTGGAAATCTACCTGGGAACGCTGCGCCGGGTGCGCTACTCGCTCCTGACCATCGCCGCCATGCTGGCCCTGGGCTTCGCCACCCGCTACGCCGGCTCCGACGCGACGATGGGCCTGGCCTTCGCCTCGACCGGGGTCGCCTTCCCCTTCTTCTCCGCGATGCTCGGCTGGCTGGGCGTCGCGCTCACCGGAAGCGACACCTCGTCCAACGTGCTCTTCGGGAACCTGCAGCAGATCACCGCCGAGCAGGTAGGCATCTCGCCGGTCCTCGCGGCCGCCTCCAACAGCTCGGGCGGGGTGATGGGCAAGATGATCGATGCACAGAGCATCGTCGTCGCCGGCGTCGCCACCGGGCAAGTAAACCAGGAGGGCCCCATCCTCCGCTACGTCTTCTTCCAGAGCATCGCGCTGGCGGCGCTGGTGGGAATCCTGGTCTGCCTGCAGGCCTACGTCTTTACCGGCATGGTGCCGAAGTAAGCGAAGTCGCGCTTTTCATCCCCTGCCAGGTCCGGAAGCGCCTGGGCGGTTGCTCGGCAGGCCGAAAACATGGTGCGCTGCAGCACTCCGGCTTGACTGGCAGAATAGGCTTCGTTATGTTGCAGTGCACAAACGGAGCGGGTCATGGAGGCTCGCACGAACCCTGGAGCACCCCATGTCCGAGAACAAGACGCAGCAGGTCACGAACGCCGTAGAGAAGGTCATTTCCGAGCAGGCCTCGCGTTTGGAGTCTGCCGTGAGCGAAATGAACAAGTTGCAAAGCAAGGGCCTGGAGCAGGTCAACGCTCTGGTCGAGAACGTGAGCCGCGCTGCCAAGGAGCAGATCGCCTTCGCCGAGCAGATGGGCGGTGAGTGGCGCAAGCTCGTGCTGGCAGCCACCAAGAACGCCACCGAGCTCTTCGCCCCCAAGGCGTAGGTCCCGACCGTGCCTTCGCCGCCCGACGTCCGGGCGGCGGAAGGTCGGCGGTTCGGTCCGCATGATCACCCGCGCTACGAAGTAACCAGTACCGTGCAGGAGCGCGCCCCGTGGGCGCCAATCACCAGCGCTTGCTCGATGTCGGCCGTCTTGGAGGGGCCGGAGAGCCACATCGCGAAGCCGGGCGAGGGGATCGCGACGCGCGCATAGGCTTCGTGCAGGTTGTGCACCAGCGCATCGACCCGCACCACCACCGCCAGGTGCTGCGTGAGGAACGCGGCCGCCCGGTTGGGACCGCCGTGCTGGACGATCCAGCAGGCGCCGTTCTCGGCTACGCCCACCTCCGCCGGCAGGACGCAGAAGTCGACGTCGTTCAGGTCGTGCGGGTCGGACACCGACGCGAGATCGACGTTGGCCTTGCGGACTCCCGGCACTAGCGAGACGACCTTGCGCGCGGCCGCGTACTCCGGAATCGCGCCCAGCGCGTCTTCCAGCGGGCCCTCCACGAGCACGCAGCGCCCGCCGACCTCGATGACGCTCCTCGCGAATCGCTCGGGCAGGTCGGGATACTGGACGGCCTTGACGCGCGCCAGGTCGGGCAGCGGCGCGGGAGCAGCCGCCGCCGCGCGCAGGGCCTTCAGGATCTCATCGCGGGCGGACACGCTTCCTCCACTGCGCGCGGAAGCTCTCGCGCGGCATGGGCGGCAGGTCGCGCTGTCGCGTCCACGGATTGGGGATGTGGGGCGCGAAGACCCGCAGGAGCTTTCCGAAGATCCGGTAGGCCCAGGTCCGCGCAAGCAACCAGGCGCCGACCCTGGAGACCACGCGTTTGTGGAGCGGCACCAGACCTAGCGACGCGAGCTCGCCGCGCCAGGTGAGGAGCTGGTGGTGCAGATCGATGCGCACCGGGCAGACGTCGGTGCAGGATCCACAAAGCGAGGACGCGAAGGGCAGGTCGGCGTGCTTCTTCGGGTCGATGTGCGGCGCCAGCACGGAGCCGATCGGTCCCGCGACCGTCACGCCATAGCTGTGGCCGCCGCTGCGCCGGTACACCGGGCAAGTGTTCATGCACGCGCCGCAGCGGATGCACTTGAGCGAGTTGCGGTACTCCTCGCGCGCGAGGATGCGGCTGCGCCCATGGTCGACGATGACGATGTGCATCTCGGCGCCGGGTCGCGGGCCCTGGAAGTGCGACGTGTACGTCGTGATCGGCTGGCCCGTGGCGCTGCGCGCGAGCAAGCGCAGAAACACCGCCAGCTCGCTCGGCGAGGGCACGATCTTCTCCACTCCCATGCATGCAATGTGGATGGGCGGCAGCGACGTGCCCAGGTCCGCGTTGCCTTCGTTGGTGCACACCACCACGCTGCCGGTGGATGCGATGGCGAAGTTCACGCCGGTGAGCCCTGCCTGGGCGCCGAGGAACTTCTCGCGGAGGTGACCGCGGGCCGCCTCGGCGAGCTGCTTCGGGTCCGCAAGACCCACAGGGGTGCCGAGCTTGTGGTGGAAAAGCTCGCCGATCTCCTCCTTCTTGAGGTGGATGGCGGGCATCACGATGTGCGAGGGGGGCTCGCGCCGGAACTGCACGATCCGCTCGCCCAGGTCGGTATCCACCACCTCGACGCCGTGCTCCTCGAGGTATTCGTTGAGGTGGCATTCCTCGGTGAGCATGGACTTGCTCTTCACCAAGCGGGCCACGCCGTGGTCGCGCAGGATGCCGTGGACGATGCGGTTGTGCTCATCGGCGTCGCGGGCCCAGTGGACCCGTGCACCGGCCGCGACCGCGTTCTTCTCGAACTCTTCCAGGTAGTCGGGCAGGCGCGAGAGCGTGTGCGCCTTGATCTGCGACCCCAGGCTGCGCAGCTCCTCCCACTCGGGGACGAAGCTGCGAGCGACGTCGCGCTTGCTGCGGATGAACCAGACCGCCTGGTCGTGCCAGTGCATCCGCGACTGATCCGCGACGAACTCGGCAGCGCGGGCGGCATGATCGCTCATCGGGTCGCTTCCTCCAGCAATTCTGCCACGTGCAGGACGCGCAACTTCTTGCCGTCGCGTCGGAGCAGGCCTTCCAGATGCATCAAGCAGGAGCTGTCGGCGCCAGTGATCATTTCGGCGCCGGCGCGCTCGTGGTCCGCGATGCGGTCGCGCCCCATCGCGCAGGAGATTGCCTCTTCCGTCATGGTGAAGGTACCGCCGAATCCGCAGCACTCGTCCGATCGCGTCAGCTCGGCGAGTTTCAGGCCTTCGATGCCTTCCAGCAGCGTCCCGATCTTCGAGTAAGCGGGGACGAGACGCTCGCTGCCGCTGCCCAGGCGCAGCTCGCGCAGGGCGTGGCAGCTCTGGTGGAGGCCGACCCTGGCGGCGAAGCGGCCGCGCGGGCGGACTTGAAGCACGTCGTGCAGGAACTCGCAGAGCTCGTGGGTCTTCGCGCGAAGCGCCGTCGCCCGGGGGTCATCGGGGAGAAGCATTGGATAGTGGTTGCGCACCATGCTCGTGCAGCTGCCGGAGGGGCAGACCACGTGCTCATACGGCGAGAACACGTCGAGCATCTTGCGCGCGAGCTGCCGGGCGTCGTCGAAGAAGCCGGAGTTCGCCATCGGCTGTCCACAACATGTTTGCGCCTCGGGAAAGTGCACCGTGACGCCATTCCGCTCGAGCAGCTCGGCCGTTGCCAGGCCGACGCGCGGGTAGAGCTGGTCGATGTAGCAAGGCACGAAGAGCGCCACTTCCATGGCCCGCGCGACTGTAGCACATGCCGCGCCCATCGAGGACCCAGCCGACGGCCCGGCGTTCAGAGCAGAAACATCGGTTGCGCGGCTACGCGCCGGGCCGGCGAGTCGCTGCAAACTCCGCCCGCATCTCGCGCTTCAGCGTCTTGCCCGCAGCGTTGCGCGGGAATTCCTGGTAGATCACGACGTCGTGGATGCGCTGGAACTTCGCGTCCACGTGGGCGTTGGTCCACGCAATCAGCTCCTGCCGATCGATGTTTGCGCCCTGCTTCGGCACCACCGCCGCGATCGGCACCTCGCCCCACTTCTCGTCGGGCGCGCCGAACACCGCCGTCTCGCGCACCGCCGGGTGCCTGACGATCACCTCCTCGATGTCGCGCGGGTAGACGTTGACGCCGCCGGAGATGATCATGTCCTTGATGCGATCCACGAGGAAGAGATAGCCGTCCTCGTCGAGGTACCCGGCATCGCCGGTGTGCAGAAGTCCATCCGCCAGGGCCTTCCCGGTCAGTTCCGGCTGCTTGTAGTAGCCGGGCATCAGGATGGGTCCGCGGCCACAGATCTCTCCCACTTCGCCGGTCGCACATTCGCTGCCGTCCGGCCGGAGGATGCGGATCTCGAAGAACGGCGAGGGGCATCCGACCGAACCCAGCTTGCGCACCGAGTCGTGCTTGTCGAGGATGGTGACGAAACCTTCGGTCAGCCCGTACAGCTCGTAGAAGCGGTTGGGGAGCACCTCGTTGAGGATCCTCTTGTGCTCGACGTGCAGCGGCGCCCCGACGTTGTGGATCATCTCCAGGCTCATCAGCTTGCCGGGCTCGAACGCCGGGCTCTGCAGGATGGCGATGATCTGCGCCGGAACCATCACGGCGTGGGTCACCTTCCAGCGGGCGATGTCGTCGATGACCCGCTCGGCCTTGAAGCTCTCGTGCAGGATGTAGGTGCCGCCGATGAACATCCAAGGCATCAGGTCGAGCATGCAGCCGTTGAAGACGATGGAACCGGCGTGGAGCACCACGCTCTCCGGCGTCATCCGCCAGGCGTGCGAGAAGAGCGTGCAGTACATCGAGCGCACGAAATGCGTGTGAACGATGCCCTTGGGCAGACCGGTGGTGCCGGACGAGTACATGATGTTGAAGACGTCGTCGCCGGTCAGGTGGGGGTCGGGAGGCTCTCCGCCCGAGACTTCCGCGACGAATCGCTCGAAGGGGATCATCCCCACACCGGGAGCATCTCCGACCAGCACCGCCGTCTCGATGGCCGGCAATTCGCCGCGGATGCGCACCCAGGATTCCGCGAAGGCGGGATCGCCGATCACCAGCCGAGTGTCGGAATCGCGCAGCATCGTCTGCAGGCCGGTGGCCTGGAGAAGCGGGCTCACCGGGACGATCACCAGCCCGGTCTTCGCCGCCGCCCAGTAGGAAGCCATCAGCTCGAGGCAATTGGGCAGGATGGTGGCAAACTTGTCGCCCTTCCTGAGTCCTGCCCCGAGCAGGGCGTTCGCCAGCCGGTTCACGTAGACGTTGAGCTCCCGGAAGGTGAGGGTTCGTCCGCCGACCACCAGCGCGGGATGACTGCCGCGATACCGCGCGTGCCGCGGCAAGAGACCGCCGAGATTCAACATGTCTGGTCCCAGCCTGGCAGCCTGGAGCGCCGCTGGTGCGGCCGTGACAACCTTGTTCCACCGCGCGGGTTGCGGCTCGGCGAAGAGCGGATGCGTGGTCTCGGGGGTCATTGGCGGCTCCGTGGGCTGGTCAGGCTGGAACGGGCAGTCCGAGCGTCGCGGCCGGCGACGGTGACGGCGACGCTTCAGGTCCGATCCCGGCCTTGAAGGTCTCCTTTGTCAACCCGACCGAGACGACTGTGATCATGACGAGCGCGATCATGTAGAGCGACACGCCGACGGGGCTTCCGCCGCCCCAGGCAAGCAGCGCGGTGGCGAGCAGCGGCGACAGACCGCCCGCGAACACCGAGGCGAGCTGGTACCCGAGTGACGCGCCGCTATAGCGCACCTTGGCCGGGAAGAGCTCGGAGAAGAAGGCCGCCTGCGGGCCGTACATCGCAGCGTGCCCCAGGCAGAGGGGAAGGAGAATCGCGAGAGAGATGATCCACGGCTCGCGGGTCTGCAACATCCAGAAGAAGGGGAACGCGAGAAGGCCGCAGGCCACCGCGCCGTAGATGTACACCGGTCGCCGGCCGAGCTTGTCCGAGAGCGCGCCCCAGGCGGGCCCGACGATGATGTTCACCGCCGCGGCGATGAGCAGGCCGTTGAGCGCAACCACCCGGTCTACCTTGAGCTGGGTAGAGACGTAGCTGAGCGCGAACGCGGTGAAGATGTAGAAGAGGCCATTCTCGGCGAAACGCGCGCCCATCGCGAGGAGGATGTTCTTGGGGTGCTTGATGACCTCGAGGATGGGCATCTTGGCGACGGCCTTCTCGTGACTGGCCTGCTCCTTGAGCTTCTCGAAGACCGGCGACTCGGCGACCTTCATGCGGATGTAGAGCCCGACGCCGACGAGGATGAAGCTGAGCAGGAAGGGCACGCGCCAGCCCCAGGAGAGGAAAGTCGCCTCGGGCATGCGAGAGAAGTAGCGGAACACCAGCGTCGAGAGCAGGAGGCCGATATACGCGCCGATCTGCGGGAAGGATCCGAAGAAGCCGCGCCTGTTCGGAGGCGCGTGCTCCACTGCCATCAGCACTGCACCGCCCCACTCACCCCCCAGCCCGAATCCCTGAGCCAGTCGCATCACCACGAGGAGGAGGGGGGCCCAGATGCCGATCGACTGATACGTCGGCAAGAGGCCGATGCAGGCGGTCGCGAGCCCCATGATGAGGAGCGTGATGTAGAGCATCTTCTTGCGGCCGATCCGGTCACCGTAGTGACCGAAGACGATTCCGCCGATCGGCCGAGCGATGAATCCGACCGAGAAGGTCGCAAAGGCCGCGATGGTCCCTACAAGCGGATCGAGCTGCGGGAAAAACAGCTTGTTGAAGACGAGCGCAGCGGCCGTGCCATAGAGGAAGAAGTCATACCACTCGACGGAGGTTCCGATCAGGCTGGCCACCGCCACTCGAACCGCTTCCGATCGGGGAGGGACCGCCTTTCGCACTACCGCGTCCGCTGAGTCCTGGGTGACAGGCTGCGCCTTCATGACTGTCCTCTCTTCCATTCGTGGAAGGTGATGCGCAAGATGCACTGAGCCTCGGCGGCGGACTTGAGTGCCCGTGCTCGCCGAACACCTCGCGCATTGTGTTGGCGATCTCGCCCAGCGTCGAGTGCGCCTTCACGGCGGTCACGATGCGCGGGACCAGGTTCTCGGTGCCTTCCGCGGCGGACTTCAGATCTGCCAGGGCGCGGGTGGCCGCGGAGTTGTCGCGCCGCCGCCGGAACGCCTTCAACTGCGCGACCTGCTGCTCCTCGAGCTGGGGATTGAGCCGCAGCATTTCGAACGGCACATCGCCGGAGGTGACTTGGTCGTTCACGCCCACGATGATCTGCTTCTTCTCCTCCACGGCCTTCTGGGCGGCGTAAGCCGCGTCCTCGATCTCCCGCTGCGGGAACTGGCGCGAGATCGCCTCCACCATTCCGCCCATCTCGTCGATCTTGCGCAGGTAGTCGACCGCCTTGGCCTCCAACTCGTCGGTGAGCGACTCCAGCGCCCACGAGCCTCCGAACGGGTCGATGAAGTCACAGACGCCACTCTCGTGGGCGACGATCTGCTGCGTGCGCAGGGCGATCCGCGCGCTGGCCTCGGTGGGCAGGGAGAGCGCCTCGTCCCGCCCGTTGGTGTGCAAGGACTGGCATCCGCCCAGCACGGCCGCCAGCGCCTGGAGGGAGACGCGGACCACGTTGTTGTCCGGCTGCTGGGCAGTCAGCGTGGACCCGGCCGTCTGCGCGTGGAACCGCAGGGTCCACGAGCGTGGGTTCCTGGCCTTGAACCGCTCCTTCATCGTCCGCGCCCAGAGGCGTCGCGCGGCGCGGAACTTGGCCACCTCCTCGATGAAGTTGTTGTGGACGTTGAAGAAGAAGCTGAGCCGGTCGGCGAAGGAGTCCACGTCGAGCCCGCGTTTCACTGCCGCCTCGACGTACGCGATCCCGTCGGCCAGCGTGAAGGCGATCTCCTGGGCGGCCGTCGAGCCGGCTTCGCGGATGTGGTAGCCCGAGATGGAGATCGGGTTCCAGTTCGGCAGGGCCTTCGAGCAGTACTCGATGGTGTCAGTGATCAGCCGCATCGACGGGCCGGGCGGGTAGATGTACGTGCCGCGGGCCATGTACTCCTTGAGGACGTCGTTCTGGATGGTTCCGGAGAGCGCCGAGGCGGGGGTCCCGCGCGCCTCGCCCACCGCCTGGTAGAGCGCCAGCAGCGTCGCGGCGGTGGCGTTGATGGTCATCGAGGTGGACACCTTCCCCAGGTCGATGTCCTTGAACAGGCGCTCCATGTCTTCGATCGAATCGATGGCGACGCCCACCCGGCCCACTTCGCCGCGAGCGAGCGGGCCGTCGGAGTCGTGGCCCATCTGCGTCGGCAGGTCGAAGGCGGTCGACAGGCCTGTCTGGCCCGACTTGAGCAGATAGTGGAAACGCTCGTTCGTCTGCTCGGCGCTGCCGAAGCCGGCGTACTGACGCATCGTCCAGAAGCGGCCCCGGTACATCGAGGGCTGCACGCCGCGGGTGAACGGGAACTGCCCGGGAAAGCCGATCGACGCCGGGGGTTCGTCCGGCGAATAGAGCGGCTCGATCTCAATCCCGGAGGAAGTCTCCAACAGCGCCTTCCGCAGTGCGCCGGGCTTCGCTGCCGCCTTTCCGTAGACCTCTCGCGCCCAATTCTCCAGGGCCGTCATCTGCGCACTCCTTCCGCCCGTGTCGTGCAAGAGCGAGACCAGCAGCCGGCCGGGCGAGACCGAAGGAGCCCCCCACAGCAGCCACGCACTCTCGGAAAAGATGCTCGCCGACGAGGAACGGCACATGGATGAAGGGTTGGTCCGCAAAGCCTGCGCGTTTGAGCCCCGAAACGCGCGCCTTGCGGCCCCAGAGCCCGCGTGCGCAGGGGACGTGCACGGTGGCACACCACTTGGTATCGGTACGTCGTCGGATAGCCGGGGCGCGGTAGCTGCGAATTCTGCGCGACCTTGCGCGCACGCGCAGGATTTTCGCTTGCGTGTGCCCCTCCCCAGCCAGCTAGAGGCGGTGAAGCTCGCGCGCTTTGTTCTTGAGCTCTTCGCGGAACCCAGGGTGCGCGATCGCGATCAGCGCGCGCACCCTTTCCGGGATGCTGCGCCCGTGCAGCTGCGCCACGCCGAACTCGGTCACCACCGTCTGGACGTGGGCGCGCGTGGTCACCACTCCCGCCCCGGGTGCCAGCTCGGCCACGATGCGCGAGCGGCGGCCCTGCTGCGCGGTGGCCGGCAGCGCGATGATCGCGCGGCCTTCCTCGGCGAGCGCCGCACCGCGCAGGAAGTCCATCTGCCCACCCACCCCGCTGTAGAGCCGCCGCCCGATGGAATCGGCGCAGACTTGCCCGGTCAGGTCGATCTCGATGGGGCCGAATTGACCGCCACCATGCGGCGGAAGCGTCGGATGACGGCGCTGTCGTTGGTGTAGTCGGCGGGGCGCATCTCCACCGCCGGGTTGTCGTGCACGAAGCGGTAGAGACGCTGCGTGCCCATCATGAACGCCGAGACGATCTTGCCCCGGTTCAGCTCCTTGCGCGCGCCGGTCACCACGCCGCGCTCGACCAGGTCCACCACCACGTCGGTGAACATCTCGCTGTGGATGCCCAGGTCCTTCTTCCCCGCGCCAACCAGCGAAAGGCCGACTGCGGCCGGAATTGCGCCGATGCCCATCTGCAGAGTGGCGCCGTCGGGAACCAGGTCGGCGATCAGCTCGCCGATCCGCCGCTCTCCATCGCCCAGCTCGGCGACGCGGTGATCGCAGGGCGGGACGTCCACCTCGACGCCCAGCTCGATGGCGTCCACGTGGATGAACCCGTCGCCCAGGGTCCGCGGCATCGAGCGGTTGAGCTGGGCGATGACCCTGCGCGCAGCCCGGACCGCCGGGAGTGCGACGTCTACCGAGGTGCCCAGCGAGCAGAAGCCGTGCGCGTCGGGCAGACTGACGTTGACCAGGGCCGCATCGAGCGGAAGCTGCCCGCGCAGGAAGAGGTTGGGGATGTCCGAGAGGAAGACCGGCAGGTATTCGGCGCGGCCCTCTTCGATGGCCTTTCGCGCGTTCGCGCCGATGAACAGGGCGCGGTGCCGGAAGTGCCCCGCCATGGCCGGCGCGAGGTGCGGCGCCGGTCCCTCGCAGTGAAGGTGGACGACGCGCACGTCTTCCAGCTCTGGCGCCCGCGCAACCAGGGCGTCGAGCAGGACGGAGGGGGTGGCGGCGCCGCTGTGCAGGAAGATCTGCTGCCCGGAACGGATGCCGGCGACGGCCTCGGCAGCGGAGACGATGCGCATGCGGAGTCCCTACTGCGCGACCGGATCGTCCGCCACGTCGGCGTGCTCGAGAGCGGACTCCGGCGGCGTCTTCTCCAGTTCGGCGAGGACGAGGCGCTGGTGGTGCACTTCCTCGTTCTGCAGCTCGGCGAAGAGCTCCTTCACTCCTTCGTCGCCCACGCGCGGGGCCGCCTCGACGAAGAAGGCCCAGGCCTTCTCTTCCGCGCGAAAGGCCACTCGCAGCGCCTCGCGCGGACTCATGAACACCCGCACTTCGTCGAACTCGGGCGCCTCTACCTCGAAGAGCATCCCGCGGGTCACGCGCCTGGGCTCGCCGCCGAACAGCGCCAGGCGGCGCGCGGACAGCTCGGCACGGTGCCTTTCCTCGTTGCCCGCCATGAAGCGGAAGAAGCGCGCCGCTTCCGGCGTGTGGTGGAGCTCCATCTGCTGGGCGAAGTCCTCGTAGCGCTCCTTCGCTTCCTCCTCGATCAGCACCGCCAGATCGAGCGCGTCCTTCAACGACAGTGCGGCGAAGTCGATGCCCATCAGGGTGGCCACTCGCGTCTCCTTCAGCGCTGGAGGAAGAGTTCGAGGATGCGCTCGCGCGGAAGCGCGTCCTTGCCCAGCTGCTCTTTCCGTTCGCGGACGAGCGCGTCGAGCGTCGGCGCCGGCTCGGGGTTCCGGTAGAAGACGCCGGTGTACAGCTCGGTCCCGGATGAGCGCGCCAGGTCGATCGCGCGCAGCTGGTCGGCGGGGTCATGCCCCAGGCTCTGCAGCGTCTTCATCCGCGCCTTCTGCGCCTTCACCTGGCCCTCCTCCTCGCCGTACGTCACGCAGGGCGACTGCACGTTGACGAAGGAGAAGCCGGGGTAGCGGATCGCCTCCTCGATGACCTGGGCGAGCCCGGACATGTCTGCCGGCGTGCCCTGCGCGACGAACGGGGCGCCGTAGGCAAGCACGTACAGCAATGGATTGACCGGATTCTCCAGGCTGCCGTAGCCCGAAGTGGCGGTCTTCAGGCCCTTCGGGCTCGTGGGCGAGAGCTGTCCCTTGGTGAGGCCGTAGATCTGGTTGTCCATCACGATGTACGTGATGTCGGGGTTGCGCCGGATCGCGTGGGGCACGTGGCCGCCCCCGATGGAGAACCCGTCGCCGTCCCCGCCTGCCGCCAGCACCAACAGATCCGGGTTCGCCAGCTTGATCCCCTGCGCGATCGGTAGCGCCCGGCCGTGCACGCTGTTGAAGCCGTACGCGGTGGTGTAGCCCGGGATCCGCGACGAGCAGCCGATGCCGGACACGAAGGCGATCTCGTGCGCGGGCCGGCCCACGGCCGCCAGTGCGCGATAGACGGCCTGCAGGACGCCGAAATCTCCGCAGCCCGGGCACCAGATGGGCTTGAGGTCGCTCTTGAAGTCCTTGGCGGAGAAGGAGGGGAGAGAGGTCATGGTCACTCCTGCGGCTGCTGGTGGTGCGCGCGACGCTGCAGATCGAGGGCGGCATCGCGCAGGGCGGCCACCACCTCCGCGGGCCGGAACGGATTCGCGCCGGGACGGCAGAACGAGCGCAGTCCGCGGGGAAGGTCGAGCTCCATCCGCAGCACGCGGTAGAGTTGCCCCTGCTGCGACTGCTCGACGACGACGCCCGCCCTGACCGAAGCGAAGAACCGCCGGTAGACCTTCTCGGCGATCGGGTACAGCAGCCAGGGCACCAGCAGCTTCACCCGCAGCCCTTCGGCGCGCGCCATCCGCAGCGCCTCCCGGCAGATACCGGCAGTCGACCCCCAGCTGACCAGTGCCAACGGCGCATTCTCGTCACCCTCGATGCGAAAGAGGTCCTCCCGGCCGCGCAGCGGCAGGAGCTTGCGGAACCGCTTGTCGGTCATCTGCTGGTGGATGGACCCGCTGGCGGTGGGCTCGCCGCGCTCGTTGTGCTCGATACCCGCACCCAGGTAGTTGCCGCCCTTCATGCCGGGATGGCTGATGGGACTGATGCCGGACTCCGTGATGTGGAACCGCGCATAGCTCTCCAGCTCCGCGGGCGTGGGACGAAGGCGGTCGACTCGCACGAACCGCGAGGTGTCGATGGGGTCGATCACCTCCTTGCGCTGCGCGATCTCCTGGTCGGAGAGGACGATCACCGGCGTCTGGTACTGCTCGGCGATGTTGAAGGCCTCGACCGTGACGTCGAAGGTGTCGCTCACCGAGGTCGGCGCCAGCACCGGCCGGGGCGCGTCTCCGTGCGCGGAGAAGATCGCCTGGTACAGGTCCGCCTGCTCCGACTTGGTGGGCATGCCGGTGGAAGGCCCGGCGCGCTGCACATTCACGATCACCAGCGGCAGCTCGGCGATGGTGGCGAGCCCGATCATCTCCGTCTTCAGCGACATTCCCGGACCGGAAGTCGCGGTCATCGACTTCTTGCCCGCGAAGGACGCGCCGACGGCGGCGCCGATGCCAGCGATCTCGTCCTCGGCCTGCAGGACCGCCCCGCCGTACTTCCAGATCTCGCGGGTGAGGAGCTGCATCACCTCGGTGGACGGGGTGATCGGGTATCCGCCGAAGAACTGGCAGCCGGCGAAAAGCGCGGCCGCTGCGCAGATGTCGTTTCCGTCCGTGAGAAGCTTCGCGCCGCTGTCCGCGGGCTTCTCCATCGTGCGCGGGGTCTGGAGCGGATGCGAGGCCGCGTATTCGATGCCCTGCTGGAACGCACGCTCGTTGGCCTCGAGGACGGCCTGGCCCTTCTTCGCCAGCTTCTTGCGCAGCCCCCGCATCACTCCCTCGCGGACGATGCCGAACCAGCCGGAGAGGAGGCCCAGGACGACGGTGTTCCTCGCCTTGTCCGTGCCAGTCGCCTTGCGCGCGATCTCGCCGATGGGCACCGGAAACACCTCGGCGGGCTTTACGCCGGCGAGAGGGAGCTGATCCGGCGCGACCCCGGTGGCCGCGTCGTAGATCATCACCGTGCCGCCCGAGACGGGCAGCTCGGCGCCGAACTTGAGGAAGTCCTCCCAGTTCAACGCGACCGCCACGTCCAGGGCGCCGCCCGGGTTGAGCACCTCCGCAGTGGAGAGACGCACGCGGCAAGACGACTCCCCGCCGCGGATCTGCGAGCCGAAGCTCTTGGTCATCATCGCGTGGTAGCCGTCGCGGGCCGCCGCCGCGACTAGCGACTCGCCGGCGCTGACGATACCGTCGCCTCCGGAGCCGGCCATGCCGATGACGAGGTCGGTGGTGGTGGTGGTCATCCCGGGCGGAGATGCAACGCGCGAGCCGCCGCGCCGTTGGTCGATGGCAGGCCTTGAAGCGCGAAGAGTCCGCGTCCTGACCGGCCTCGAACGCAGAATCTGCGCCCGGGCAGGTGAGGAAGCATCCAGCAGAGATGGCCCGCGCCGTCATCCGGCGGGCTGAATCGGGCAGAGCCATGCGGGCGGCCTATCGGACCACCAGCACCGGAAGGGAGCTGATCTGGAGAAGCCGGTCCGCCACACTGCCCAGCAACGCGCGACGGACACCACCTCTGCCGCGGTGGCCCACCACCACCAGGTCGAACCCGTCCTTCGCGGCCCAGTCTGCGAGCGTTTCCGCCACGCGCCCGCTCCCAGTCGCCGTATCGATCTCGACACCCTTCCGGCGGCACTGAATCTCGAGCTGACGTAAAAGCGCCGCCGCGTAATTGCGCTCGACCAGTTCCCACCGCTGGTTGTCGGCGACATACTCGGCCGGGCCGGGCGGCGGCCGCAGCGGGACGACGTACACGAGCTGCAGCTTCGCGCCGGTTGCCTGCGCCAGATCGGCCGCCTTCTCAGCGGCCACAGCGGCTTCTGGCGAACCGTCCACACCGACGAGGATTCGTTTCATGATCGCCTCCAACGGGGAGCTCGTTTCATGAGCCGTGCCGTTTTGCAGCCTTGCCTGGGCCCAGCTCCTCCCGCGTCAGACGCAACGCGCCCGCGTTTTCCTGTGGGGCCAGCGGCTTCAGAGCCGGCCCCGAGCAGGAAATCGAGGAGGCTGCCTTGCGGCGCGCGCAGCTTCTGCGCGCGGGTGGGCTGCTTTAACGAACGACGAGCACCGGCTTCGGGCTGATCTGCACCAGACGGTCGGCCACGCTGCCCAGCAGCGCGCGCGCCACCGCGTTGCGGCCCCGGTGGCCTACCACCACCAGCTCCACCTCTCCGGCGCGGGCCAGATCGGCCAGCGTAATGGCCGGGGCGCCGAAGGCCACCAGCGTCTCGACCTTGATTCCCTCACCGATCGAGGCTGCAACTTCTTTCACCAGTTCTTTCGCCTGCTCGCGCTCCTTGCGCTCCCACTCCTGTTCCTGGGCAACCAGCTCCGGAGCTCCTTCGACCGGGATCACGGGAGGCACGGAGGTAGCGATCACCAGCAGGCTGTCAGTGGCACGTGCGAGCTCGGCCGCAAGCCGGACGGCCTCGCGCGATTCCTTCGAGCCGTCGACGCCGACGAGGATCCGTTTCATCTGACTCTCTCCTGCGAGCGGTAAAATGCCGCGACTACGGACTCAACGAACTTCACGAAACGTGCCGCTCCGGTTCTCTCAGTGGAGCGTCTCTGCGGCGCGCAAGCTTTGCGTCTCCAACTGTTCGTCTAGATCATATCGAAGACCAGACGTGCTGGGACGCGAGCCTTCTCGACGTCCTCCATCGCCTCATTGACCTGCTCGAGGCGCCGCGTCTCATAAATCACTTTCGTCCTACCCGCGGCGTGCAGTTGGTATACTTCCGCCAGATCCAAGGGCGTGCCGACAATCGAGCCGACGATCTTGATCCCATTGAGCACCGTCTCGAAGATCGGAAGCTGCATGTAGTTATCCGCCGGCATCGCGACAAAGACCAGGGAGCCGCCACGCCGCAGTGCCTTGAATGCCTGCTCGTAGACCCGCGCCCCCACCGCCACGCATACGACCGCATCGGCGCCGCCGAGCTTCTTGATTGCCTCAACCGGGTCCTCTGCCTTGCCATTTACGGTGTAGTCCGCGCCGAGCCTCTTTGCCAGCTTCAACTTCTCATCATCCAGATCCACGGCCACAACCGTAGCGCCGGCAATCTTGGCATACTGCACGGCCAGGTGCCCGAGACCGCCAATGCCGAAGATGGTGACCAGGTCTGTGGAACGTGCGCCGCTCATCTTCACTGCCTTATAGGTGGTGACGCCCGCGCAGGACAGCGGAGCTGCCTCCAAGGAACTCACATTTTTGGGAACTTTGACCACCCATTTCGCGAAAGCCAGGGCATATTCGGCGTAAGCCCCGTCGATGAAATACCCGGTGTTCAGCTGCTTCTCGCACAGTGTCGACCACCCGGACATGCAGTACTCGCAGGCCCCGCAGGCATAGCCGAGCCAAGGTATGGCGACCCGGTCCCCCTCTTTGACCGTGGTCACGCCGGGCCCAACCATTTGGACAATCCCGACGCCTTCATGGCCGGGGATTAACGGGAGTTTGGGCTTGACCGGCCAATCTCCATGGGCGGCATGGATGTCCGTATGGCATAGCCCCGATGCCTCAATCTTGACCACAATCTGCTCCGGACCTGGCTCCGGCTTGGCGACATCCTCAAGACGAAGCGGTTCTTTGAATTGATGCACGACTGCTGCTTTCATTTCTTCTCTCCTTGTTCTCGAGCGAAGCGACGCCTATGCGGGCGCGTCGATCGAAGCGACGCGAACCAGTTTTTTGTTCACGAACTCCTGGATGCCCATGCTGGAGAGCTCGCGTCCGTAGCCGGAGTTCTTGATGCCGCCGAACGGCAAGTCCGGTGTCGTCCAGGTTGGGTGATTGACGAACATCATGCCCGTGTCGACGCGGCTCGCGACGCGTTTGCCGCGGGCAACATCCTTGGTGAAGACCGAGCCCCCCAACCCGAATTCAGAGTCATTGGCAAGCGCCACCGCCTCGTCCTCGTTCTTGACCCGGAAGAAAAGGGCGACGGGACCGAAGAATTCCTCCCTGAATGCGGAATTTCCGGGCTTGATATCGGCCAGAATCGTCGGCTGCATGAAAGCGCCCGGTCGATCGATCCGCTTGCCGCCCATCACCAGGGTTGCACCCTCGGCGACGGCTCGTTTGACCTGGTCCAGCAGCTTTACCAAGGCCCCTTCCGTGGACAGGGGTGCGAGCGTCGTCGCCTTGTCCATCGGGTCTCCTGGCTTGAGGGCGGCCAGCGCTGTCTGGAACTTGTGGAGAAAGCGGTCCGCCAGTTCTTCGACGACGATGAAACGCTTGGCCGCGACGCAGCACTGGCCCGTGTTGTTCATCTTGCCCCAGACCGCCCACTTGACCGTCTTGTCGAGGTCAGCATCCTCGAGCACGATGAAGGCATCGCTGCCGCCCAGTTCCATCGTCGACTTCTTGAGGTTTTGTCCAGCTCTCCCGGCAACAACTTTTCCGGCTTCCGTGCTACCGGTCAACGCCACACCCTTGATCCGGGGATCATCGATCACGCGGTTCACCTGATCATACGAGATCATCAGGTTCGTGTACGCGCCCGCTGGCGCACCCGCCTCCAGCCACAGCTTCTCAAAGGCGATGGCGCATTGCTGAACGCACCCCGCGTGCTTCACCATGACGACATTGCCAGCCATGAGATTCGGCGCGGCAAAGCGCGCGAGTTGGTAGTAGGGAAAGTTCCAGGGCT
>DATBZA010000190.1:0-94869 GCA_036513415.1 Myxococcales bacterium
GTGGAGGGAAATCGAACTCGCCGCGCGGCGCAACTGATCCAGCAACGTGGCGTTTCCCCTTGGAATCTGTTCGGCAGCTTGCGCGGTCAGTGCCAGGCACACCCGACATGCCCGGTCGTCCACCGCCACGTCGCCGTCGCCGTCGCCGTCCACGCACACGACAACGTCAACGACGACGACCACGTCAATCGGTTGCTCAGCGAAGGAACACGACTTGTCACCGGACTCATGATTTCACATGGATGTGGGCTCCTTCGGAGTCGCCGTCGTGGCGACCCCGGGTCCTCGGGATTCGAAAACCACGATGGTTTGCCGAGCGCAGTGCTCGGAGTGTTCGCGGCGGTACACCGAGCGCGCCGCAGGCGCTGTCCGAGCACGGGAGGGCTGAAATCGACCCTGGCTGACGTTTCAGGGTCTCATTTCGGTATCCGACGGTCCCATTTCGCGCTCGTTCCGGGACGGGACGCGGCGCGTCAATGCTCGGTCCACCGCAGCTCTCCAGGGCTTGGTTCAACCGGTTGAACTAGCCTCAGCGGCCAACCGCTTCGACGGCCCAGCCAGCACACCTGCCACGCTCCGCGGGCTGCCCGCCCGACTCGACCTGGGGTGCGAGCGAGGGTCGCGCGAGAGCGTTTGTGGTCTGTGTTTATTCCTTGGCTCACTCAGTGGATCGATGCGGGGCGCGGTGTGCGCTGTGTCGACTCAGTAGACGCGCGCAGATAGCCGACGGGGTGCGTGGCCCTCGCGGCCGACGCATCAGAAAGCACACGACGCGCAGAACGCGCCGCCCCGTGTCTCTCGCTTCACGTCACACACTCGCCAGCAGGCTCGCTTTCTGCGTGGCGGCGCAGGGCCATGCAGCCCGGCGGCGTCTCAGCGAACGATACTAGAAGCGTCCACCCTAGTGCTGCAGCAGCGGCGCGATCCGGCGCAGGTCGCGGACGAAGAGATTCATCTCGCGGTGGCGGCTCTCGTCATCCGGGGCGCGCAGGATCGACGACGGATGCACGGTGGCCATCAACTTGGGAGCCAGCTGGTGCTCGAGGATCGTGCCGCGCATCTGGGTGACTTTGAAGGTCCTGCCGAGGATAGCCTGCGCTGCCGTCGAGCCCAGGCAGACCAGCACCTCCGGCTGGATCACCGCGAGCTCGGCCAGGAGCCACGGCTTGCACGCGGCGATCTCCCGCGCATTGGGTTTTTCGTGCAGGCGCCGTTTCCCCCTCGGCTTCCATTTGAAGTGCTTCACCACGTTGGTCACGTAGACCAGCTTGCGGTCGATGCCCGCTTCCTCCAGCGCGCGGTCGAGCAGCTTGCCGGCCGGACCAACGAAGGGACGCCCAACCTTGTCCTCGGCGTCGCCCGGCTGCTCGCCCACGAACATGGCGCGGGCGGTGTCGAGCCCTTCGCCGAACACGGTCTGCGTCCCCCTCTTGTAGAGGGGGCATGCGGTGCAGCAGGCGGCCGCCGCGCGCAGCTTCTCCAGCGTCAGCTCGCCACGGACCAGCGGAACCGGCAGGTGCAGCTCTTCGTGCGTCATACCTGCAAGGTACACACCCTATGGATCGATGATCCGCCTCGGGACCAGCGGGTACTCTTACGACCACTGGCGGCACGTCTTCTATCCCAGGGGACTGCCGACCAGCCGCTGGCTCGAGCACTACGCGCGCATCTTCCCGACCGTGGAGCTGAACACGACGTTCTACCGGCTGCCGACCGCGAGCGCCGTCGACGGCTGGCGCGAGGGAACGCCGCCGGGGTTCAGCTTCGCGGCCAAGGGCAGCCGGTATCTCACCCACATGAAGCGGCTGACGGACCCTGGACCGGGCATCGACCGCTATTTCCAGGTCATTCATCGCTTGGGAAAAAAGCTGTCGGTGGTCCTCTGGCAGCTCCCGCCGCAGATGAACCGGGCCGACCCCGAGCGGCTGGCGCGCTTCCTGGAACGACTCCCCAGGCACGGCTTGCGGCACGCGGTCGAGTTCCGAAGCCCGAGCTGGTACTCGGCGGAGGTCTGCGACGTGCTGGACGCCTGGGGCGCCGCGTTCTGCGAGCACGACCTGGTCCGACTGCGCCCCCCGCGCGTCACAGGCGGCTTCCGGTACCTGCGCTTTCACGGGGCGACTGGGAAGTACCGTGGACGGTACGGGAAGAGGGCCCTTCGCCCCTTCGCGCAGGATCTGATGACGTGGCCCGGCGACGCGTATGTCTACTTCAACAACGATCATCTCGGTCATGCCATCCGCGACGCGCTCGACCTGAGCGAGCTCGTCGGCGAGCCACTACACTGCGGCGATGCTGTTCGAGACCCGCGCAGGACCCGTCCGGCTGCGGTGGAATCAGCAGGGCCTGACCGCCATCGAGATGCCGGAGCTGCCCCCGCGCGAGCTGCGCGCCGAGCTCGCGAAGCAGAACGGGAACACGGCGCCGCCCTTCGTCGCTGACGCAGCGCGGCTGCTCCAGAGGCACCTCGCCGGCGAAGCCCAGGACCTCAGGGCGCTGCCGCTCGACCTGTCGGTGCTGGCGCCCTTCCAGCGCGCCGTCTACGAGAAGGTCCGCGCGCTTCCCCCGGGGCGCACTGCGACGTACGGCGAGATCGCCGCGCTTCTGGGAAAGCCTGGAGCCTCGCGCGCCGTCGGGCAGGCGTTGGGACGGAATCCGTTCCTGGTCGCGGTGCCCTGCCATCGGGTGCTCGCGGCGGGGGGCGCTCCAGGAGGGTTCTCCGCTCCCGGCGGGATGGTGGCGAAACAGCGGCTCCTGGCGCTGGAGGGCGTCACGCTGGCGGTCGATCACGGGCTCAGCTTCGATCCTGTGGCAGCCGTCGAGCACTTGCGCGGCCGGGACCGGCGCCTGGCGAAGTTCATCGATCGGGTCGGGCCGTTCCGGATGCGCCCGGCGGAGCTGCAGAGCCCGTTCGAGGCGCTGCTCGAATCGATCGTCTACCAGCAGCTCACCGGAAAGGCGGCGGCGACGATCCTGGCCCGCGTAGTGGCGCTGTTCCGGCCCCGCCGGTTTCCTCGGCCGCAGGAGGTGATCGACATTCCCGCGGAGGAGCTGCGCGGCGCCGGGCTGTCGCGGTCGAAGGCGGCGGCGCTGAAGGACCTCGCCGCCAAGGCCCTGGACGGGACCGTTCCCGCCTCGGCCCGCGCGCTGGAGAAGCTCTCGGACGACGAGATCGTCGAGCGCCTCACCGCGGTCCGCGGCATCGGGCGCTGGACGGTGGAGATGCTGCTCATCTTCCGCCTGGCGCGGCCGGACGTGCTGCCCGCCACCGACTACGGGGTGCGAAAGGGGCACGCGCGCGTGCGCGGCGCCCGGGAGCTGCCCTCGCCCCAGGAGCTGTTGGCCTATGGCGAGCGCTGGCGCCCGTATCGCAGCGTCGCGAGCTGGTATCTCTGGCGCGTCCTCGACCTGTAGCCTTACGCCAGATCGAAGACCAGGACCTCGGCCGGGTCGGTGGCCTGCATGGCCAGCGCGCGCTCGTCGCTCACCGCGGCGCCGTCGCCCGCGCCCAGCTTCTGGCCGTTCAGCTCGACCGCGCCGCGCGCCACATGCACCCAGGCGTGCCGTCCGGATCCGAGCTGGTGGGAGACGCGCTCGCCCTTTTCCAGCAGCGCCCCGTAGACCGCGGCGTCCTGGTTGATCTTCACCGATCCGTCCCGCCCCTCTCCCGACGCAAGCAGGCGAAGCTTTCCCTTCCGCTCCTCGGGAGAGAAGTTCTTCTGCTCGTAGCCGGCAGCGAGGCCGCGCCGCTCGGGGACGATCCAGATCTGGAGGAAGTGCACCGGGTCGGTCCGGGAGGCGTTGAACTCGCTGTGCGCGACGCCTGTGCCCGCGCTCATGCGCTGCACGTCGCCAGGGCGGATCTCGCCCCCGCCGCCGGTCGAGTCGCGATGCGCCAGTCCGCCCTGGAGCACGTAGGTCAGGATCTCCATGTCCCGGTGCGGATGCGTGCCGAACCCCTGCCCTGGCTGTACGGTGTCATCGTTGATGACGCGCAGCGCGCGGAACCCCATGTGTTCGGGGTCGTAATGGTCCCCGAACGAGAAGGTGTGCCAGGAATCGAGCCAACCGGCGCTGGTATGGAAACGTTCGCCGGCCTTGCGCAGCTTGATCATTCCGTCCTCCGACTGTGGGATCTGCGCCTCAGGCCGCGGCGCACGCGTGGGATGCCCGACCACCCGGTCCGATTCGAAAGCTGGCCCGCCTGGGCGACCCGGCGTTATCCTCGAGGAATGGTCAAGATTCAGTACTGCAACTCCTGAGGTTACAAACCCCGAGCCGCCCGTGCGGCGGCTGTGCTGCGCCAGGAGCTCGGCCTGGAGGCCGAGCTCGAAGTCGGCGCCCCCGGATCGTTCATCGTGCTCGTCGACGGCCAGCCGGTCGCCGAGAAAAAGTCCGGCGACTTCCCCAGCGAAGACGAGATCGTGTCTGCCGTTCGCCAGAAGACGGCGCGCTGATCCGGCCCAGGGTCAGGTCGGCTGCGACGCCTGCTCCCCCGCCTGCCCGGGCTGCGCTTCCGCCTGCTGCTTGGCGACCTCGGCCCGGACCTTTTCCATGTCCAGCTCCCGGGCCTTCTTCACGATCTCCTCGAGCACGTTCTGCGGCAGGGCGCCCGGCTGGGAGAACAGCAGCACCCTGTCCCGGAAGACCATCAAGGTCGGGATGCTGCGGATGTTGAAGGCTCCCGCGAGCTCCTGCTCTTCGTCGGTATTGACCTTGGCGAAGGTCACGTCGGGGTTGGCCTCAGCGACCCGCTCGTACACCGGGCTGAACGCTCGGCAGGGCCCGCACCAGGGCGCCCACCAGTCGATCAACACGATGCCACCCTGCTCGATGGTCTGCTGGAAATTGTCCTTGGTGATCGTCACCACAGCCATGTGCGTCTCCTCGGGCCTTCGATGCACGGCGCCAGCGCCTAGGTTCATTCTTCCGGGGCTCCGCCGCTACGGGCCAGGTCCTCGGTCCGGATCCGCGCGGGGTCCATCCCGCGCGCCCGCTTGGTCATGGTCTGGAGGAGCTCGTCGTAGGAAGGGAGCTCGCCCTTGATGAACCGGAGCGGGTTGATGCGAGCGACCACGAAGGTCCTCAGGTACGGCGAGTTCATCCCCCGCGCCTTCAGCTTTTCCACTGCCTCTCCCACTGCCTCGTCCAGCTCGAGCAGCTTCTGGGCCCGTTCCTCCCGCACGGAAAGCGAGTCGCGCAGCGGCTGTTCGAAATACTGGTCGACCTTCTTCAGCGCGGGAGCGTAGGCCCCGCCCGAGAGCCGCCCCTTCTTCTCGTACGCGAATCCGAGCGTCACCAGCGAAGGCTCCTCGAACTCCAGGGCGAATTCGCTCTCCTTGCGGCCCCCGTCGAGCTGCGAAAGGTCGCGGTACATGCGCACCACTTCCAGCGCCTTCTCGCGCAGGTTGTGGGCCTTCTCGATGTTCAGGGCGAGGATCTGGTAGGCGACCTCCCGCTCGGGAACGACCAGCGCCAGGATCGCCTTCGCCCCCAGCTCCTTCAGCGCCGTGAGGCGGTGGCCGCCGTTGGGCGTGCGGAATCCCTCGGGGTCGCGGACCGCGATGATCGGATCGAGATATCGCCGGGTCTTGTCCATGGCGCGCGTCAGCTTCAACACGTGCGCGTCTGAGACGTCGCGCTGGAAGACGGTGGGTTCCACCTTGTCCACTGGGAGCGCCGCGAAGAGGAGCGCGTTGCCGCCCAGCGGCTCCCGGTAGGCCGCGAGAACGGAGCCGCCGTCCGCCTCGACCTGCCCGGCGAGCGTCTGCAGCTCGGGAGGCACCGACTCGAGCCGGAGCTGAGGCGGCAGAAGCCCGGTCGGCTTCAGCTTCACTCCCTTGCGGGCGCGCGGTTTCCCCGACTTCGTCACTGGACGCTTGCGAGCAGTAGCCATGGCCGCGGCAAGTTACCGCCTGCCACGAGCGTCCGCCAGCGGCCGCAGGATATGGTGCGCCGGTGCTCGGAGCTCGCGGGCTTCCGCCGACGTACTGGATCCTCTGGACCGGCGCCCTGATCAATCGGCTCGGCGGGTTCGTCATGCCGCTGCTCGCGCTCTATCTCACCGGCGAGCGCGGGTTGTCCGTCGAGCAGGCCGGGCTCGTCGTCTCCCTGTACGGGGCCGGAGCGCTGCTCTCCGGACCGCTGGGAGGCTTCTTCGCGGACCATTCGGGACGGCGGCGCACGCTGGTGGCCGGCCTGGTCCTCGGCGCGCTCGCCATGTTGCACCTCGCCTTCGCCCGGACGGCATTGCACATCGGCGTTGCCGCCTTCCTGCTCGGGCTGCTCGGCGAGGTCTACCGGCCGGTGATCTCCGCCGCGATCGCCGATGTCGTTCCCGCCCAGGACCGCGCCCGGGCCTATGGAATCCTCTACTGGGCGGTGAACCTGGGGTTTGCCGTGGGGAGCGCCCTGGGCGGCGTATTGTCGCAATACGGTTGGGCCCTCCTGTTCGTGGGCGACGCGGCGACGACCCTGGCTTACGCGGTCATCGTCTGGCTGCGGCTCCCGGAGACCCGGCCGGCGCACCCGATCCACGGGGAGCGGCAGCCGCTCTGGGCGCCGCTCGCGGACCGTCCTTTCGTGGTGTTCTGCGCGCTGATCATGCTGGTCGGGTTCCTCTTCAACCAGGCGTTCGTGACGCTGCCGATCGACGTGCGTGACCACGGGTTCTCGCCCGCGACGTACGGCGCCCTGATCGCGCTCAACGGCGTGCTGATCTTCCTGCTCCAGCCGCTGGTGGCGCGCGCGCTCGCGCCGTACCCCCGGCACCGCGTTCTCGCCGCGGCGGCCGCGCTGGTCGGCGCCGGATTCGGGATGACCGCGCTGGTCCGGACACTGCCCGGCTACGTCGCGGCCATCACCGTCTGGACACTGGGAGAGATCGTCATGGCCGGCATCGGCCCCGCGGTGGCGGCGGACGCCGCGCCTGCCGCCCGGAGGGGCGCGTACCAGGGCCTGTTCCACATGTCGTTCGGAGTGGCGGCCCTGACGGCCCCCGCCCTCGGCTCCTTCGTGCTCGGGCGGTTCGGGCCGGCGGTGCTGTGGGGAGCCTGCCTGGGCGCGGGTCTTCTGGCGGCGGCGGGCCAGCTCGCGCTCGGTACCCTGCGGCGGCACGGCGAGGATGCCATCGGCAGTCCTGCCCGCTGACGCGCAACGTTCGCGTCCACCTCACCTCGTGATCCGGAACGCGCGGTGCACGGCGCGGTTGCGGTAGTCCTCCGGGACGGTGTCCTCCTCGGTCTGGCGAAGATCCCCCAGGTCAGGAGAGAAGCGCTGGTGGTTGGTGGCGAACCACAACACGCCTCCGGGCTCGAGCACGGCCAGGGTGCGCTCGATCAGATCGCGGTGATGGCGCTGCACGTCGAAGACCCTGCCGCCGAAGTCGGAGAACGAAGGCGGGTCGAGCACGCACAACGTCCAGCGCCGCTCGCCGGCCGACCGCAGGAACTCGTCGACTCCCGAGCGCACCAGTTCCCCCGAAGCGCCGTTCAACTTCAGATTCGCGGCCGCCCAGTCGAGGTAGGTCTGCGAGGCGTCCACGCTGGTCGTCTGCGCCGCGCCGCCCGCCGCCGCGGCGCAGGTGAAGCTGCCGGTGTAGGCGAAGAGGTTGAGGAACTTCGCGCCCCGCGCCTCGGCGCGGACCCGCGCGCGCGTCTCACGGTGGTCCGCGAACAGCCCGGTGTCGATGTAGTCGTCGAGGTTGACCAGGAAGCGGAGATCGTTCTCACGCACGACGATTCTCTCGTTCTTCCGGGAGAAGCGCGCGTACTTCTCCCCCGCCCGGCGCCTCTTGAGGTGGACGCGCTCCATCGGAACGGAGAGCGCCCCGGCCACCGCCTCTGCCATGGTAGTCAGCCAGGGCAGGCCTTGCGTCTGCGTCCGCTCGTATTCGGCGATCACGAGGTGTCCTTCGTACCAGTCGACCACGGCGCGGATCTCCGGGATGTCGCGGTCGTAGAGGCGGAAGGCGCCGATCCCGCGCTGCTGGAAACGGGGATGCAGCTTGCGGAAGCTCTTCCGCGCCCGGTCGGCAAGCATCTGCGCTTGCCGCTCGAGCTTCACAGCCCCGCGGCCCACCGCTCGATCTGGTCGAGGATCGCGCCCGGGGCATCCTCCTGCAGGTAGTGGCCCGCGCCCTCGAGCAGGTGCGGGCCGTCCACCCGCGCGAAGAGGTGCTGCCACCGCTCGAGCTGCGGCTTGCGGAAGGCCCGATCCTTGAGCGCCCAGCTGATCAGCGCCGGCTTCTGGCGCAGCCGGGACAGATGGTCCTCGATGAAGGCCATGGTGGCGTACGACTCGTGGAACGGGTTCTTCGTCTCCGGGATCAGCTGCGGAAAGCGGCCGATGCCCACCCGATCGTCGGGGGTGGGGAAGGGCGCCCGGTACGGCTCGAGCTCCTCCTCGCTCAGCGGGCGCGGGCCGCCCTTGGCCAGGAACAGCTCGACGAAGAGGTTCTTCTGCACGCTGCGCTTCCACCCGCCGCGCCCCAGCACCAGGAACTTGAACAGCCACGGCAGCTTCAGGCGCGGCTGGCGGACGAACGCCCAGGTGTTCAGCACCACCACGCCGGCCACCCGGTCGGCTTGCTTGGTAGCCCACCCCATGCCGATGGGGCCGCCCCAATCCTGCATGACGGGGACCACCCGGGAAGGCTGCAGCTCGCGCAGGACGCGGCCGAGATTGTCGATGTGCCGCTCCAGCGTGTACCAGCGCGGATCGCGCGGCTTGTCGCTGCGGCCGAACCCGACGTGGTCCGGCACGATCACCCGGTAGCGCGGCGAGAGCCGGCGGATGAACTCGCGGTACAGATACCCCCAGGTCGGGTTGCCGTGCAGCAGGAGAAAGGTGAGGGGCGCGTCACGGGGGCCCTCGTCCACCACCGCCTGCCGGACTCCCTGGTCCACGTCGATCAGCCGGCTCTTCCAGGGGAAGCGCCCGCCGAAGTCGGACCAGACATCGAGACCCGGGTACACGCGCATGGGGGCCGCACAAGATACCATCGGGCGGGCGCCGATCGATCCGCAGACCTCACGGCCACTCGTTGGCGCGCCCCTGCAGCGGTCCGCGCTGCGGGTTCACTACGCAGAACCGCTGCCCGGTGGGCGCCTCCATCACCCACCAGCGATCCTCCGTGAGGGGGCGTACCCTATCGCCGTTGACGGCGGCCCGGACCGGGCCTATATGTAACTTGTACTTGCACTTACATTCCGATGAAGATGTAAATCAATTACCATGGATCACATAGACTATCGGATCCTGGATCTCCTGCAGCGCGATGCGCGCACCACCCAGGTGCAGATCGCGGAGGCGGTCGGGCTGTCGCAGCCCTCCGTCGCCGACCGGATCCGCAAGCTGGATCAGAGCGGGGTGGTCCTCGGCTACGTCGCGCGGCTCGATGCGCGGCGGATGGGCAACGACATCCGCGCGTTCATCGGCGTGCGCGTCTCCCATCCGCGCCACCACGAAGGTTTCACCCGGCGCATCCAGCAGATCCCCGACGTCCTGGAGTGCCACCGGGTTGCGGGGCTGGACTCGTACGTGCTCAAGGTCGTCTCGCGCAACACCGAGACCCTCGACGACCTGATCTCCGGGACGCTACGCCGCCTCCCGGGGGTGACGCGGACCACCACCACCATCGTGCTCGCCACGGTGAAGGAGACGACCGTCGTGCCGCTGCCGGACGAGCTCCCCGCGCCACGCCGGGGGAAGGAGGCGGTTCCATGATCGAGCTCGCGCTGCGGATGTCCCGGGTCCAGGCTTCGGCGATCCGCGAGATCCTGAAAGTGACCGAGCGGCCGGACGTGCTGTCGTTCGCGGGCGGGCTGCCCGCGCCGGAGGCCTTTCCCGCCGAAGCGCTCGCGCGCGCGCACGCCGACGTGCTGGCGCGCGATGCGGCGGCGGCGCTCCAGTACGGTCCGACGGAAGGTCATGGGCCCCTGCGCGCCTGGGTGGCGGAGCGGATGACGGGGCGGGGCCTGCCCGCCTCGCCGGACCAGGTCTTGATCACGGCCGGCTCGCAGCAGGGCATCGACCTGGTGGCAAAGACGCTGATCGATCCCGGGGACACCGTGCTGGTGGAAGCGCCCTCGTACCTCGCCGCCCTGCAGTGCTTCTCGACCTACGAGGCGCGGTTCGAGACGGTGGGGACCGACGAGGACGGGATGCGCGTCGATGCGCTCGAGCGCGCGCTCCGCGCGGGCAGGCCGAAGCTGATCTACCTGGTGCCGACCTTCCAGAACCCCCGTGGGACGACGCTGTCGCTGGAACGCCGCGGCCGGGTCGCCCGGCTGGCGAGCGAATACGGCGTGACAGTCCTCGAGGACGACCCATATGCGGAGCTTCGATATCGGGGAGCGGCCCTACCGCCCGTGGCCGGCATCGACCCGGACTCGCCGGTGATCCATCTGGGCTCCTTCTCCAAGACGCTCGCGCCCGGGCTGCGGCTCGGGTACGTCATCGCCGACGAGCGCACCATCCGCGCGCTCACCATCGCCAAGCAGGCGACCGATCTGCACAGCGGCTCGCTGGCGCAGCGTGCGGTCGCGAGACTGTTCGAGATCTTCGACTACGACGCGCACCTCCGCCGCTTGCGCACCCTCTACGGCGAGCGGCTGGATGCCATGCTGGCGGCCATCGAGCGCAGCTTCCCCGCAGGCACCCATTGGACCCGGCCGGAAGGCGGCCTCTTCGTCTGGGTGTCCCTGCCGCAAGGGCTGGACGCGGAGGAGCTGCTCGCGGACGCGATGCGCGACCGGGTCGCTTTCGTTCCGGGGGCGCCGTTCTATCCGGCCGTGCCCTGCCACGAGACGCTGCGCTTGAACTTCTCCAACCGTCCTCCGCTCCTGATCGCCGAAGGCATCGCCCGGCTGGGCGCCTGCGTCAGCGGCCGCCTGCGGGTCAGGGCCGAAGCTCCGCGCATCGCCGGCTGAGCTCCTCCGCGGCGCTACGAACATGCCCGGAGCGGTGACCCACGGTGGGTGGCGCGGCTTGTGGACGACCTGGCGCAGGGGCGCCCCTTGACGCTGCGCCCGCGACGTGGCGTGAAGGCGCCATGCGCGCGATCCGGATCGAGAGTCCCGGCGGTCCCGAAGTGATGAAGCTCGTCGAGCTGCCCACGCCCAGCCCTGCCAGCGGGCAGGCGCTGGTGCGGATCGAAGCCGCCGGCGTGAACTTCATCGACATCTACCAGCGCAGCGGCGCCTACAAGATGCCGCTGCCGTTCACGCCCGGGCAGGAGGGCGCGGGCGTGGTGGAGGCGGTCGCGGAAGGCGTCGGCGAGGTCAAGCCGGGCGACCGCGTGGCCTGGGCGGGAGCGGTCGGATCGTATGCCACGCACCAGATCATCCCCGCGGCCCGGCTGGTTCCGGTTCCGCGCGGAATCGACGCGAAAAGCGCGGCCGCCGCGATGTTGCAGGGGATGACGGCGCACTACCTGGTGACGGACACGTTTCCACTCCGACCCGGACACACCTGCCTGATCCACGCGGCGGCGGGCGGCGTCGGACAGCTCTTCTGCCAGCTCGCCTCGCGCGCGGGAGCGGTCGTCATCGGGACCGCCGGCGGTCCGCAAAAGACCGCCCTGGCGAAGCAGGCAGGGGCGCACGAGGCCATCGATTACCTCACCCAGGACTTCGAGGTGGAGGTGAAGCGGATCACGGGAGGCGCAGGCGTGCACGTGGTGTACGATTCGGTCGGCAGGGACACCTGGGAGAAGTCGCTGCGCTCGCTCCGCACCCGCGGAATGCTGGTGCTGTTCGGGCAGTCCAGCGGACGCGTGCCGCCGATCGATCCACAGCTCCTCGCCTCGGGCGGCTCGCTGTTCTTCACCCGACCCACGCACGGAAGCTACGTGCTCACGCGCGACGAGCTGCTCAACCGCGCCGGAGCGGTGCTCGGCGCCGTGGAGCGGGGAGATCTAAAAGTCAGGATCGAGAAGGTGTTTCCGCTGGCGCAGGCAGGCCAGGCGCACGAGCTTTTGGCTTCGCGCAAGACCGCCGGAAAGCTCCTGCTGCTCCCGTGATCGTCCTCGGACGCGCGGAGGTGGCGGCGCTCCTCGATCCGGATGCCCTGGTCGAGGTGGTGGCCGCGGCGCTCCGCGATCTGTCCGCGGGCAAGGCCTCGGTGCCACAGCGGATCGCGTCGTTCACGCCGGCGGGCCTCCTCGGCGCGATGGTGGGCTACGTGCCCTCCCTCGACGTCCTCGCGGCCAAGCTGGTGTCGGTGTTTCCGCAGAACATCGCGTCTCCGACCCACCAGGCGCTGATCGCGGTGTTCGATCCGCGCAGCGGAACGCCGCTGGCGCTGCTCGACGGTGAGGAGATCACCGCGCAGCGGACCGCCGCCGGGTCGGCGCTGGCCACCCGCTTGCTCGCGCGCGAGGGTGCGCAAGTGCTCGCCATCGTCGGCACCGGGGTCCAGGCGGCGTCGCATGCGCGCTACGTCGCGCGGGCCCGGAAGTTTCGCGCCATCCTGGTCGCGGGCCGCGACGGAGCGAAAGCGGCGAAGCTCGCGGTGGAGATCGGGGGGCGGGTCGCGAGCATCGAGGACGCGGTCCGCGCGGCGGACGTGATCTGCGCCACTACCCACGCGCGGGAACCCGTCGTCCGGCGTGACTGGCTGCGGCCCGGCGCGCACGTGAACTCCGTCGGCCTGCATCCGCAAGGCCGTGAGATCGACAGCCTGGAAGGCGTGCGGGTCGCGGTCGAGTCGCGAGCCTCCGCTTTTGCCCCGCCGCCGGCCGGGGCGAACGAGCTCCGCGACACCAGCGCGGCGGAGGCGGTGGAGCTCGGCGAACTGTCTTCAGGCACGCGGGCCGGCCGCGCTTCGGAAGCGCAGATCACCGTCTACAAGTCGGTCGGGGTCGCGGCGGAGGATGCGGCGGCCGCGGCGCTGGTCCTGCGCCGGGCGCGCGAGCGCGGCATCGGGCGCACGATCGAGCTGTAGGAAACGGCGGCGACGATCCGGTGCGCATCCATCCGGCAGCCCGGCATAGAATGGGGGTCCCATGTGGATCGTCCGTCTCGCCCTCCGGCGTCCGTACACCATCGCGGTCCTCTGCTCGCTGATCGCCATCTTTGGCGTCCTCTCGGCGAGCCGCATGAGGACCGACATCCTGCCGACGATCGACATTCCCGTCGTGATCGTGGTGTGGAACTACCCCGGGCTGTCCGCCGAGGACATGGAGCGCCGCGTGGTCTTCATCAGCGAGCGCGCGATGTCGACGACGGTGAGCGGGATCACGCGGATCGACTCGCAGTCGATGAGCAGCCTGGGGATCCTCAAGGTCTACTTCGAGCCGGGCAGCGACATCGGCGGCGCCATCGCCCAGATCGTCGCCGTCTCGCTCACGGCCAGCCGCATCATGCCGCCCGGGATCACGCCGCCCAGCATCATCCGCTACAACGCCTCGAACGTTCCGGTGGCGCAGCTGACCATCAGCTCGAAGACGCTCTCCGAACAGGAGCTGTTCGACTACGGGCTGAACTTCATCCGCCTCCGCCTGTTCACCATCCCCGGCCTCTCCACGCCGGCGCCCTTCGGCGGCAAGTACCGGCAGATCATGGTGGACATCGACCCGGCCCGCGTCGCGGCGAAGGGGCTCTCGCCCAACGACGTGGTGCAGGCGGTGCTGCAGAGCAACGTCCTGATCCCCGCCGGGTCGGCCCAGATCGGCGGCACCCGGTACGACGTGCAGCTCAACTCCAGCCCCGAGACCGTGCAGGGGTTCAGCGACTTGCCGGTGAAGGCGGTGGACGGCGCCACCGTCTTGCTCGGCGACGTAGCCCGCGTCCGCGACGGATACGCGGTGCAGGAGAACGTGGTCCGCCTCAACGGGCGAAGGGCTACCTACCTCGCCATCCTCAAGAAGGCCGACGCGTCGACCCTGGCGGTGGTGGAAGGCGCCCGTGAGCAGATTCCGATCATCCAGGCCGCCGCCCCGGAAGGCATGGAGCTGAAGATCGACTTCGACCAGTCGGTCTTCGTGCGCGCGGCGATCGAGAACGTCCTGCACGAAGCGGCGCTCGCCTCGATCCTCGTCTCGCTGATGATCCTCTTCTTCCTCGGGAGCTGGCGCGGGGCCGTGCTGGTGATGACCAGCATTCCGCTCGCGATCCTGGTGGGGCTGGTCGGCCTTTTCCTCTCCGGCCAGTCGCTCAACCTCATGACGATGGGCGGCCTCGCGCTCGCCATCGGCATGCTGGTGGATGACGCCACCGTCGAGGTGGAGAACATCCATCGCAACCGCCACATGGGAAAACCGCTGACCGTGGCGATCCTGGACGGCGCGCAGCAGATCGCGGTGCCCGCGCTGGCCGCGACGCTGACCATCTGCGTGGTCTTCTTTCCGGTCGTCCTCCTGGAAGGCCCGGCCCGGTTCCTGTTCACGCCCCTGGCGCTGGGCGTGGTCATCTCGATGCTCGCCTCGTACCTGCTCTCGCGGACGCTGGTCCCCACGCTCGCGCGCATCCTGATGGAGAAGGAGCCCCTCCACCCCGAAGGCGAGACCCTCGGCGCGCGCTTCAACCGCTGGCGGGATCGCGCCTTCGCCTCCTTCCAGGAGGCGTACGGCCGGACGCTGGCTGCGGTCCTGCAACACCGCCCCCTGGTGCTGGTCTGCTCAGGCCTGGTGCTGGCCATCACGGCCTTCCTGCCTTTCGTGGTGGGGCTCGATTTCTTCCCGGCGGTCGACGCCGGGCAGATGCGGCTGCACTACCGGGCGCCCATCGGAACGCGGCTGGAGGACACTGAGCGGCTGGTGGCGCGCCTGGAGCAGCGCATCCACGAGATCGTGCCGGCGGACGAGTTGGAGACCATCAACTCGAACATCGGCATGCCGATCTCCTTCAACCATGCGTTCGTGCAGACCGACAACACCGGCAGCCAGGACGCGGACATCCTGGTCGCGCTGAAGGCGAAGCACGGGCCCACCGAGAAGTACATGGAGCGGATCCGGCGCGAGCTGCCCGACGAGTTCCCCGGGTCCACGATGTACTTCCAGCCGGCGGACATCGTCTCCCAGGTGCTCAATTTCGGCCTCAGCGCTCCCATCGACGTGCAGATCGAGGGGCCTGACGTGGAGGCCAGCTACGCGGTCGCCCGCGAGCTGCTGGGCAAGATCCGGGCGATTCCCGGGGCCACCGACGTGCGCATCCCCCAGGTGCTCGCGTATCCGGCGCTGCGCGTCGACGTCGACCGGGCGCACGCTGCCCAGATCGGGATCACCGAGCGCGACGTGGCGAACAACCTCCTGGTCAGCCTCGCCTCCAGCTCGCTGGTCGCGCCCTCGTTCTGGCTCAACCCCAAGAACAACGTGAACTATCCGGTGGTGGTGCAGACCCCGCTTCGCCAGGTCGACTCGATCGCCTCGCTGCTCGGGATGCCGCTCGGCCGCGGGGCGGCGCTGATCTCTTCTTCGACGCCGACCCCGGGCGACACGCCCACGGGCGGCGCCTCGTACCTCGGGGCCGTGGCGAGGCTGCGGCCCGCTACCGGGCTCTCCATGATCAACCACGTCTCGGTGCAGCGGGTGGTGGACGTGCAGGCCAGCGCCACCGGTCGCGACCTGGGCGGCGTCACGCGCGACATCCAGAAGGCGATCCGCAGCCTCGGCAAGCTGCCCAGGGCCACCCACGTGACGCTGCGCGGTCAAAGCGAGAGCATGTTCGCCGCGTTCGGGCGGCTGGGCATCGGCATGGTCCTGGCGATCGCGCTGGTGTACTTGCTGCTGGTCGTGCTCTTCCAGTCGTTCCTCGACCCGTTCATCATCCTGGTGGCGGTCCCCGGCGCCCTGGTGGGCATCCTCTGGATGCTGGCGGCGACCGGGACTACCCTGAACGTCGAGTCGTTCATGGGCGCGATCATGGCCGTGGGCATCGCCACCTCCAACTCCATCTTGCTCGTCAACTCCGCCAATGACGCACGCGTGCATCGGAAGCTGGGCGTCATCGAGGCCTCGATCGAGGCGGGCAAGACCCGCTTGCGGCCGGTCCTCATGACGGCGCTGGCGATGCTCCTCGGCATGGTCCCCATGGCGCTGGCCATGGGCGAAGGCGGCGAGCAGAATGCGCCGCTTGGGCGCGCGGTGATCGGAGGGCTCCTGGTGGCGACGTTCGTGACCTTGTTCATCGTGCCCGCGGCGTACACGCTTCTGCGCAAGGCGCCGCCCAGGGCCCATGAGCTCGACGAACAATTCGCGGCCGAGAGCCGCGGCGCCTCGGAGGCTTCCCGTGCCTGAGACGGCCAACAGGAGCCGCCTGATCGCCGCGAGCAGCATTGCCGCCGTGATCGCGGCGGGCGCGGGCACCGTCGCGCTGTTCGCGCGCGAGCGCAGTGCGCAGGCCCGCCAGGAAGAGGCCCTGAAGAAGGAGCTGGAGCAGGGGCCGGTGGTGCGCGTCGCGCGGGTCGCCGTGGCGCCGGCGGATCGCGTGGTCTCGCTTCCCGCGGAAGTGCGGGCCGAGCAGCACGCGACTCTCTACGCCAAGGTGAGCGGGTACGTCAGCAAGGTGCTGGTCGAGCGCGGCGACAAGGTGCGCAAGGGCCAGGAGCTGGCGGTGCTCGAGTCGCCGGACCTCGACGCGCAGGTCGCCTCCGCGCAGGCGGAGCTCACCTTCCGCCGGCAGCAGCTCGCGCGGATGGAGCGCCTTGCCTCCTCCGGCCGGGTCTCGGTCCAGGACCACGAGGGGGCGGTGGAGGGCGTGAAGGTGGCCCGCGCCACGCTGGCGCGCGCGGAGATCCAGAAGGGATATCAGGTGCTGCGCGCGCCGTTCGACGGGACCATCACGGCCCGATACGCCGACCCGGGCGCGCTCCTCCCCGCTGCGACCGGCAGCACCTCCTCCGCGCAGCCGCTCCTGGAAGTGGCGCAGCTCGATCGCCTCCGCATCGCGCTGCACCTCGGCCAGGAGGACGCGGCGCGGGTCCGCGCGGGGGACGCGGTGCAGCTCCAGGCGTCGCCGGACCAGGCGCCGTTCGAGGCGCGGATCTCGCGCATCTCGCAGAGCCTCGACCCGAGGACGCGCACCATGCTCTGTGAGATCGATCTGGCCCAGCCGCCTTCGGGCCTCTATCCGGGCGCGTTCGTCCAGACCAGGCTCCCGGTGCACGGGCTGCCGCGCCCGCTGCTACCGACCGAGGCGCTGCTCGGGCAAGGCGGCCAGCTCTTCGTCGCGCTGGTGGAGGAAGGGAAGGTCCACTTCCAGCGCGTCCGCCTGGGCGTGGACGACGGCGCGCATGTCGAGGTGCTCGACGGCCTGCGCGGCGGGGAGCTCGTCGCGCTCAGCCTCGGCCCCGAAGTGCCGGACGGAGCGCCGGTGAGGATCCAGCAGGAAGTCCGCCGCGAAGGGCGATAGGTCCACCTCGCCGGGGATCGGTCTTCGATCTGGTTTCAGTGCTCCAAGCGTCTGGAAAATGCGTGCGGGGGCGCGCCATCTCCGGCACGCCCCCGCACGGTGAAGCCTCAAACGTAAAGCTTAGAACCCGGCGAACTGGTAGCCGACGCCGGCCGTGATCATCAGCGCGTTGGCAAAGTCGCCGACGCTCTGGGTGTGCACGTTGACGCGCGCGTTCCACTGCTTCATCGCATAGCCCACGCCAATGCCGGTGCCGAACTTCAGGTCGTTCTGCGACTGCGACACGCCGCCGCTCGAAGCGCTGGTCATCAGGTCGAAGAGGCCCAGCTCGAACGCCCCGAACAGGCCCTGGCGATCCGGCATCAGGTAGTACTTGGCGCCGAGCAGGATGGGGATGGAGTGCACGTGCACGTCGACCGTCGGCGACACGGCCTTGTTCGCATGGTACTGGAACCCGATCCGGGCCGTGGCGCTCAGCGCGTCGAGCAGCGGGTACTCGCCCACCAGCATGACGCCGCCGCCGACGCCGTTGGCGTCCGCGTAGTTCCCGACCGGAAGGCCGAACTCGAGCTCGGTGCTCACGAAGAACGTCTCGTGATGAGTGCTCGACATCGAGGAGGAACGGCGCGCCGACTGCGCGCTCGCCGCGCCCGAGAAGCAGAACAGGACTGCCATTGCTGCCATCGTCAGTTTCTTCATTTCGATCTTCTCCTGGAGCGGATCTGGCGCTCCGTGCGCCTGGGCGATCGCTCGGTTGGTTGCTCAGAGAGTACGGGCACATGCAATGCGCCCTCAACGCGCGGAAGTGCTCGGAGCGGCGCGCGCCGCGCCTGCTCTCGCACCCGCTGCGCGCGCGCGATATCGTCGCTGCGTGGGCCTCGCGTTCATCACGCATTCTGACTACCGCCTGCACGAGATGGGTCCTGGACATCCCGAGCGGCCGGAGCGGTTGGAGGCGATCGAGGACGGGCTGATCGCATCGCGTCTGGATTACGTCACCTCGCGCCACCATGCGCCGCTCGCCACCCGCGAGCAGCTCGCGCGGGTGCACGATCCCGCGTACCTCGACGCGCTGCAGCGCCTCGCGCCCTCCTCGGGTCTCGTCCAGTTGGACCCAGACACGGCGATGAACCCGCACACGCTCCAGGCGGCGTTGCGAGCGGCTGGAGCGGCGGTGCTCGGAACAGATCTCGTAGTCGGCGGCAAGGCCGAGGCGGCGTTCTGTGCGGTGCGGCCGCCGGGACACCACGCGGAGCGTGCGCGGGCGATGGGATTCTGCTTCTTCAACAACGTGGCAGTGGGCGCGGCGCACGCGCTCGCCCAGCACGGGCTCGAGCGCGTCGCCGTGGTCGACTTCGACGTCCACCATGGCAACGGCACCGAGGACATCTTCCGGGACGATCCCCGCGTCCTGATGGTCTCGACCTTCCAGCATCCGTTCTACCCGGGAAGCGGCGTCGAGGGCCGCTCCGAGCGGATGGTGAACGTGCCGCTCGCGGCAGGCGCGGGGAGCCGCGAGTTCCGCGCCGCCATCGAGCAGGAGTGGCTTCCCGCGCTGGACCGGTTCCGGCCGCAGATGCTGTTCATCTCCGCCGGATTCGACGCGCATCGCGACGACGGCATGGCGTTCCTCCGGCTTTCCGACGCGGACTACCCCTGGGTGACCGGCCAGGTGCGGGCGGTCGCGGCGAAGCACGCCGGAGGACGGATCGTCTCCGTGCTCGAGGGTGGCTACGACCTCGACGTGCTCCGCCGGTGCGTGGTCGGGCATCTCCAAGCGCTGACGCTCTGACGCGCTGGAGCTGCGCGACCGGCGGCGCCCGCGCTACTTGCTGCCCAGCTTCGGGATCGACGGGCACTCCCGGTGTTCCGCCGGTAGCGCTCGCGTGGCGCTACTGGTTGCACGCAGGCGGAAACGCGTCCCATTCGCTTTCTGGGGCTGCCTGGTTGGCACGCGCAATGCTCTACGCCGGCCAGGGGAGGTGATTGCAGATGCAGAAGCTGCGCGAGTGGGGGGTTCCGGCGGCCTTGATCGCCGCCTGGATGGTCGCCGCTGCGTACACCGTCTCGCTGCTGATCGGTCCGTCCGATCCGGGGGCGGCGCCGGCGGGAAGTCCTCAGACGATCGCCGATTCCGAGCAGCCCGCCTCCTGATCCGCCCAGGCGCTCTGCCCGGTCTCGTGCTGCCGCGGTTCGGGGGGGCCCGGGGACGCGGACGGAAGCTCGTCCGCGTTCCCTGGATGCTCACCGCCGATCAGCTCTTGCGCGGGTCGCGCGCCGCCGTCGCATCGGCGGGCTGCGGCTCGAGCGACGCCGGCTTCTCGCAGGCCGGCGCGTTCTTGTCCGGCGGCTTGCTCGACTTCGCCTTCGGCGCGCAGGGTGCTCCGGCCGGCTTCGGAACCGCGGGAGCGGCGGGCGCGGCGACCACCGTGCTGGTGGCCGGCGGCGCGGCGAGCACCACCGTCATCGGCGGCGGCGGCTCTCCTGGCTGCTGCGCGCTGCGCAGATCGCTCTCGGTCTTCGCGGTGCCCGTGCTGGTCGCGGTAGCCACCGCGGACGGAGGCGGCTTCTTCGCCGCCTCTCCGAGCGCGTCGATCATCTTGTCGCTGCTCTGCTCCAGGAAGTCCCGGTCCTTCTCGGCGACGTTGCGCAGCGCCTCCCGGTCATGGCTCACGTCCGACAGCCGCGACTTCAGCGCCTCGTTCTGCGCCTCGAGACCGAGCGCCGAGGCAGCCTGACCCATGCAGGTCTTCGCGATCTGCTCGTCCGAGTCCGGCGGGGGGATCGGCTCGTTCCGCGTCCAGGCGGCGAGCGCGCGGTTCTCCCAGCGATAGTCCGCCTGCGCCATGCATTCCTGCACCAGCCGCGCGAGGCGGTCCTCGGCCCACTGCGGCCGCGCCTTCGCGCAGAATCCCAGCTCTTCGGTGCTGCCTCCGAGCGTCCGTTCGGTCTGCTTGACCCAGCAGCCCTCGCGCTGGACCATCTTGACCGAGGTGCAGGCCAGAAGCGCGCTGCACAGCCCTACGACCCTGGCAATTCCGCCCATTTGCCCCTCCCCGCCTGTCCTCTTCCCAACATGGCGACGGCCGGTCGCGGGCGCACGCACTGTCGGAGGACGGACAGACTTAGTGGGGAGAACGCAGCTCCTCGATCAGGTACGAAAGCCCGAGCGAGCGCATGGGATGATCCCGGAGCGCGGCGACGGCTGCCCGGAGGCGTGCCAGCGTCTCCGGACCGAGCGCACGCTCGATCTCCTCGAGATGCCGGGCGTGCGCCCGGCGCTCGCGCACGCGGCGGCGCCACACCGGGTCCCAGAGATCGTCGAGGTGCGTCAGCCACTCGCTGCTGGCGACTGCCGCCCACTCGCCGGCGTCGAACCACACGCCGGCGCAGGCCGGGCACCGGTCGAGGTGGAACGGCTGCCGTCCTTCGACGCGCGCGCGCACCAGCAGCCCCTTGCAGCGCGGGCAGAAGCCGGCCAGTCCGTCCGCTACCGGCGCAGCGCGCTCCGTGTCGACCGACGCGGGGACCAGGTGTTGCTCGATCGCCTCATGAGGCAGCCACACGCCTTGACAGTGCGTGCACCGGGAGGGCGGCACGACGTCCGGCATGTCGCCGCGATCTTCCGCCAGTGGCGCGAGCGTCGGCGTCTTGCATTTGGGGCACGTTCGCATCCCGCGAGCGTCGCCGCTGGGAACGATGCGTTTCAAGTGGACGGTGTGGTCGCCGCGCCGCCTCGGTCGTACCGCCTGGACGTTCGCGCCGGAGAGCGCCAGTTTCCGGAAACAGCCACGACCGGCGAATCATGACATAAGGGTGACACGCTGCACCTACCGTGACGTGCTACCCCCCCAGGTCGCAAGAGGGCCCCGAATGCTACGCTACAGCGCGGATCGCAGGACGCTCGCATATCTCGCGATCACGGCTGCCCTGACGGCCGTGAACTGGAAGACCGGGAGGCTGCACCCGGTCCTGTACCCGGTGACGCTGTTCATGTTCTTCACCAGCGCGGTGATCAGCCACAACCACAATCATCTCGGGATGTGGCGTTCGAAGACG
Source organism: Myxococcales bacterium (assembly GCA_036513415.1). Lineage (GTDB taxonomy): Bacteria > Myxococcota > Myxococcia > Myxococcales > 40CM-4-68-19 > 40CM-4-68-19. The sequence goes on from DATBZA010000190.1 coordinate 21,411, forward strand.
TTGAACCTCTTCACCAGCTACGTGATCGCGCTCTTCTACGGGCATCCGGCCGTGGCCTGGGTCCCGACGCACAACCAGGTGCATCACAAGCTGAACAACAAGCCGGGAGACAGCTCGCGATCGCCCAAGTGGTTCGAAGGGAACCATCTCGCGGCCTTGCTCGTCTACCCCGTGCTCACGAACTTCGCGCAGACCAAAGACATCAACGCCTTCCTCAAGGACCTCTGGAGGCGCGATCGTCCCGCCTTTCTCGCCGCTGCGTCCGAGTACGTCGTCTTCTTCGGGTCGATGGCCGCGCTCTTCCTGATCGACTGGCGGAAGGCGCTCCTGTTCTTCTTCATCCCCCAGCAGGTCGCGCTCTTCTCCATCCAGGTGGTGAACTACCTGCAGCACATCGAGACCGACGCGTATAGCGAGTGGAACCACTCGCGGAACTTCGTCTCCCGGACCCTCAACGTCCTGCTGTTCAACAACGGCTACCACACCGTGCATCACCTGAAGCCGGGCGTGCATTGGTCGGAGCTTCCGCGGCTGCACGCCGAGCACGCCCATCGCATCCACCCGCTGCTGCTCCAGGACTCCTGGCTCCGCTACGTGGGCTACACCTACTTCCTCCGCCCCTTCTCGCCGGCTCCCGCTCCAGCGCTCCCCGCCGGAGACGCGGCCCACCGGGTCGCAGGTGCGTGAACGTGCGCGGCCGGAGCTTTACAGCTGCCGGCCCGAGGCTCGACTATCCATGAGCGGCCCCGCCGCCCACGCTCCTGTGAGCGTCAGGACCCCGAGGTGACGTTCTGGTGGTGCGTTCCCGCAGGCACGATCCAGAGCTGTTCCCCGAAGTCCGCCAGGCCCTCCAAGTGTTGGTCCCGAAGAAGCTGCGCAAGCGGATCACGCCGCAGGCTTCGATCCTGGCGGATCTGGGGCTGGACTCGCTCAAGGTGGTCGAGCTGACGATGCTCCTCGAGAAGTTGCTCGGGCGCCCGGTCTTCCTGCCCGAATGGATCGCCAGCGTGGAGGACCCCGGCGACCTGACCGTGGAGTCGCTGGCGCGCTTCCTCGCCGAAAAGCGATGATCGCGGGCTGCACCAGCGCGCTGCGCGGTGAAATCCTCTTCCTTACGCTCGATACCCGGGGCTCGTCGGTCAACGTCTTCACGCCGGCCGTCGCGCTGGAGCTCGAGCGGGAGCTCCGCGGAGGTCTCGCCGCCGGCGCGAGAGCCGTCGTCCTCCAGAGCGCGAAGCCGGGCAGCTTCGTCAACGGAGTGGGCCTGCTGCTCGCGGCGTCGTCACACACCCAGGACGCCGCGATGGAACGCGCTCGCGCGCTCCGGCGCTGCTACGCAAGCCTCGCCGATGCGCCGGTGCCGACCATCGCCGCCATCGAGGGGAACTGCTACGGCTGCGGCCTGGAGCTCGCGCTCACCTGCGACTACCGCATCGCTCGCGACAGCTACGACACCCAGTTCTACATGCCGGAGCTGCGCGACTACGCCTTCATCCCGCTGTTCGGCGGCACCCAGCGTCTGCCGCGCCTGCTCGGACTCCGCGCCGGAATGGAGATCCTCCTCGGAGAGCGCCTCGACGCGCGGGGAGCCGCCCGCATCGGACTGATCGATCGCCTGGCGCCGGAATCGGGCGTGGGCGGCGAGCTGCGCTCATTTCTGGCCGGCCTGCGCGGCCGAGGCTGGCAGAAGCGCGCGCCAAAGACAGCGCCGGTGTCAAGGCCTCCTCGCCTCGAGGAGCTGCCTGGGCCTGAGCGAAGGCTGGCGCGCCAGTGCGTGCGGCTCGCGCGGCTGCCGTTCCAGCGTGGTTACCGCCTGGAGAACGGGCTGCGCGAGGAGCTGGAGAGTTTCTGGCGCAGCCTGGGAAGGAAGGAATCCGAGCGCGCGATGTCGTTCTTCTTCGTCCGCCAGGCAGCGAAGGCGCACGCCATCGGCAGCGCGTCGTACGAACGTCCGCGGCGCCTGGCCCTCAGCGTCGCCGGACACACCCCGCCGCTGCGGAAGCTGTTGGGGATCCTCTCTTCGCGCCACCTTCCCGGGATCGACTTGCGGCGGAAGGGCTCCATCGCGTTCGCCGCCGCCCGCGTTCCCGGCGCGTTCACCTGCGTTCTCGGCGCGGGTCCACGGACCGGCGGCGACTGCGCCGTTTTCCTGCCCTTCCCGGATGAACCGGCGCCCGTGATCGAGCTGGTCCCTGCCGCTGAGGGAAGACCGTGGCGCCGCGGCGCCCCGCTCTTCCAGGTCCTCGAGCAGGCCGGTCTGGCGCCGGTGGTGACGCGGGCGCGGGAGCGATTCGTCAGCCAGCGGCTGATCCGGGCGTTCCGCGATGCCGTCGGCTCCGCGCCGGCGCGGCGCGGGCTGCACGAGTTCGGGTACCGCCTCCCCCAAGCGCTCGCGGACAGGCTCCGGCCCGGCGGGTCGGCGCACGGCATCGCTCAACGCGTCTCGGCGGCGCTGGCGACCGAGTGCGTCCGTGCCCTGGACGAAGGGGAGCTCACGCATCCGTCGCAGGCAGACGTGCTCGCCCACGCCCTCTTCGGTTTTCCCGTCGTTCACGGCGGCTTGCTGCGCTATGTCGCGTCGCGCCGTAGCGCGTCCGCCAGGGCCGCAGCCCGCGTCCTCGGTCGCACTCAGCCCTGAGACACCCGGCGGCGTGCCAGGAAGCGCAGGAAAGAGGCAACCCCGGCGTGGATGAAGCGGAGGGGAAACATCGGCCTGAGCGATGCCGCGCCGTTGAGCGCTCCGCTCAGGTAGCGATCGCGGGCGTCGCGGCGCATCAGCTTGCCGCTCGAGGTCCGCGGTAGCGATCCCGGCTTGAGCAGGCACACCGCCGAGGGCGCCAGCCCGATCTGCTCCGCCACCGCGATGCGCAACTCCTCGGCGAGCGCCTCCAGATCCTGGGCAGTGCGCGGGAGCACCTCCGCCAGCAGGACCAACGATTCGGTGCCGACGGCGGGGTCGGTGACTCCGAAGGCGACCGATCGCCCCGCGCGTACGCCGTCGACGCCCTCCGCGGCGCGCTCGATGTCGGAGGGCGAGTAAGAGCGTCCCGCGACCTTCACCAGGTCCTTCAATCGATCCACGACGTACAGCTCGCCGTCGGCGAGATAGCCCACGTCGCCAGTGCGCAGCGAGGTGCGCCGCTCCCGTATGGCATGGTGCTTTTCGAAGTACCAGGGCGAGAGGCTCGGCCCGCGCACCCAGATCTGCCCGAGCCGCCGCTCCGGCAGGGGCTCGTGGTCTTCGCCGACGATCGAGACGTCGTGTCCGTCGATGGGGTTGCCGACCGACACCAGCGCCATCGTGCCCGGCCCTGGCGGCGCTGGGACCGCGTGGCCCTTCGCCAGGTCTTCGCGCCGGACGTGGTCGACCTTGAGACCTCTGCCGAGCGGCGGGAACGTCACCGACAGGGTCGACTCAGCGAGACCGTAGACCGGGAAATAGCTCGAGCGCCGGAAGCCCAGCGGCTCGAAGCGGGCGATGAAGGCCTCGGCGATCGCCGGATCCACCGGCTCGGCGCCGTTCACGGCTGCGCGCAAGCTGGAGAGATCGATCCCGCGCAGGTCCTCATCGGCCACCTTCTTCGCCACCAGCCCGTAAGCGAAGTTCGGGGCGACGGTCAAGGTCGCACGGGCCTCCGAGGCCGCCTGCATCCAGCTCGCCGGACGGAGCATGAACTCGAGAGGTGAGAGGAGCCAGGAGGTGGCCCCGTGGGCCACGAGCGCGAGGAGCCCGCCGATCAGGCCCATGTCGTGGTACAGCGGCAACCAGGAGACCACGCGATCCTCGGCGGTGAGGCGGAGCGCCCGCGCCATCGCATCCACGTTGGCGGCGAGATTGGCGGCGGTGATGACCACGCCACGGGGCGTGCCCGTGCTGCCCGAGGTGTACTGGATCAAGGCCGGCTCGTCGTCGGTCGCGGGATGAGGCTCCGGCCCCACGGCGGGTTCGAGCGTGCGCGGTTCGATCAGCGGCAGGGAGGGGTGGAGAAGGCCGGAATCCCGCAGATACGCTGCCGTCCTCCGGTCGGCGAACACGGCCGAAGGCGCGGCATCGTGCACCACGCTCGTCAGCCGGTTCACGAACGCCGCCGGACGCGCGAACCCCTCCAGCGAGGGAAGCGGAACGGGGACCGCGCCGATGATGGAAGCCCCGAGGAAACAGTCGAGGAACGCGCGGCCGGTAGGCACGCAGAGCAAGACGCGATCGGCCCTGCCCAGGCCGCTTCGTTTGAGGGCGGCGGCGCAGGTCCCCGCGCCGCGGACCCATTCGCCCATGGTCACGCCCTCGTCGCGGAATGAGCCGCGCGCCGCGCTCCGCAAGAGGTGGACGGCGGTGCGGTCGGGCTCCTTGGCTGCGCTGGCCAGGAGCCGGGCCGTGATGGACTCATGCATCGCCGATCAATCCTCTGACCAGACCTCGCCCGAGACGCCGGCGGAGCCGGGCGGCGGGGAACCCGCATCGCTCGAGCTGATCCGGCACGAGCGAGCGGTACCGATGCAGGACGCCGAGCCGTTCCAGCCGCTCGAGCGCGTGCCGGCGCATGCGCCGCGGCGGCAAGCCCAGCTCGCCCCAGACCGGTTCTGCGAGCAGCGCGGCGACGCTGGCCCGCACGCTCTCGAATACCAGGTCCTCCATCTCCGGCATGACCCGTCCTGCGAGGATCCTCGCGAGCGGTCCGCGCAGCTCGTGGCTGTAGGCGAGGTGCCGCGCCTCGTCCTTCAAGTTGACGCGCAGCACCGCGGCCAGCAGCGGCTCGCGCGCTTTGGTCAAGAGGGTGGCCACCAGCGAGGCGGCTGTCCACTCGAACACCACCTGCCCGATGAGCAGCTTTACCTCCGGCGATGCGCAGTCCTCGACGGCCTGGAGGGCCGATCGAAGCGGGAGGCAGGGCGGGTAGATCACGCCCGCCTTCTCCGAGAGGTACCGCTGCAGCGCGAGGAAGTGCTTGGCCTCCTCCTGCGCCATGACGGCGAGGAACTCCCGGTGCGCCGGCCGCTCCTTCGCCGTCAGCACCATGACCTGCGCGATCAGGTGCTCGCCGCTGCGCTCCCCCGCGAGAAGATTGGAAAGGTGGAAACAGGTCTCGCGGAAGACGAAGGTGCGGCGCTGCCCGACGCTCATGGCCCGGAAGGGACGCAGGCCGCCGGCGAAGAAGCTCTCCTCTGGAAACACGTCCCGCTCCGGGTCCACCTCCAGCTGCCAAGGCAGATCCTCGAAGGCCCAGGCCTGGCGCAAGGCGGACTCGACCAGCGCGTGGACGCGGCTCAAAGGTTCCCTGCCTGCAGCGACACGGCGACCGTGGTTCCCCGCCCCGGCTCGCTCTCCACCCGCACGGTGCCCTGCTGGGCCGCGACCAGCTCCTGCACGATGGAAAGCCCCAGTCCCGTGCCCGAACCCGGAGGCTTGGTGGTGAAGAAGGGGTCGAAGATCCTGGTGAGGTTCTCCTTGGAAATGCCGCAGCCGTTGTCGATGACGGAGAGCTCCACCCGGTCGCCGGTGCGCGATGCAGCGATGCGCACTTCACCGCCCTGGGGATTCACCGCCTGCACGGCGTTGTGGATGATGTTCAGGATCACCTGGAAGAGGTCTTGTGGATTCGCGCGCACGACCTCGCCGTCGATCTGCTGGACGATCGAGACGCCCTTCGGCGTGTGGGGCGCAACCATCTTCACGACCAGCGGCACCACTTCGGAGAGCTTGACCGAGGCCGAGGTGTCGGCGCTCTGCTTGCGCCCGAAGAGCAGGAGCTGGCGGGTCACCGCGGTGATCCGCTCCAGGCTCTGGTCGATGTCCGTGAGCAGCGGCGCGGCGCCGTCGATCGCCGCCATCCGTTTCCGGAGCAGCGCCAGGTTCCCGCGCAGGAAGTGCAGCGGGTTGTTCATCTCGTGCGCCACGCCGGCGATCATCCGGCCGAGCGCCACCATCTTCTCGCTCTGCACCAGCGACGTTTCCGCCTTCTTGAGCTGGTCGAGCGCCTCGCGCAGCTGCCGCGCTTGCGCGCGGAGCCCGAGGTGCAGCTCGATGCGCGCGCGCAGCTCCTGCACGTCGAACGGCTTGTGGACGTAGTCGTCGGCGCCCGCTTGAAAGCCGGCGAGCTTTGCCGCCAACTCCTCGCGCGCGGAGAGCAGGAGGACCGGCACCTCCGCCGTACGCGGGGAGGCGCGTACCTTGCGCGCGAGCGCGATTCCGTCGAGGCCCGGCATCATGATGTCCGAGACGATCAGGTCGGGGGGATCGGCGACCATCGTCTCCAGGGCCATGCTGCTGTCCAGGAAGGGCAAGACGCGGTACCAGCGTCGGAGCTCCTGCGTCAGGTACGCGAGCAGGTCGGCATTGTCCTCGACCACCGCTACGCGCGGGCCGGACGATCCGCCCGGCGGCAAGGAAACGGGAGCGGACGGTTCCAGGCGCACCTTGTGCACTTCGGGCGAGGTGGATGGGGTCGTGCTGGCGGCGACGCGAGGCGCCGCGGAAAAGTGCACGAGGAAGGTGGACCCGCGGTCCGGCTCGCTCTGGACGGCGATGCGCCCGCCGTGCAGCGTCACCAGCTGCTTGACGATGCTGAGGCCGATGCCCGTGCCCTGCGATCTGCGCAGGGCCGACGCCTCCACCTGGACGAATCGGTCGAAGATGCGGTCGATGTCCTGTGGAGAGATGCCCACTCCCTGGTCGGTGACGCTGAGCCAGATCCCCTCCCGATCGCTGCCGACCCCGACCCGTACCAGGCCGCCGGGCCGGGAGAACTTGCAGGCGTTGGAGACGAGGTTCAGGACGATCCGGTCCAGGTGCCGCTCGTCTCCGCTCCACACGTAGGGGCCGCCGGGCTCCACGTCCACCTCGAGCTGCAGCTCGAGGGAATGCGCGTACGCCTGCGCCTCCTGGACGATCCGGAGCACCGATGCGCCGACGTCCACCGGAACGGGGTCGATGCGCGGCTCGCCGGACTCCAGCTTCGCGAGCAGGAGCAGGTCGTTGATCAGCTGCAGGAGGCGGGTGGCGTTGCGGTGGATGGTGTCGACGAAGGTGCGCTGGGCCGGCTCCAGCTTTCCTTGCGACTCGCGAGAAAGCGACGCAGCGGGCGCGAGGATGAGGGTGAGCGGCGTGCGCAGCTCGTGGCTCACGTTGGCGAAGAACTCGCTCTTCAGTCGGTCAAGCTCGCGCAGGCGCTCGTTGGCCTTTTCCAGGTCGATCCGCAGTTTCACCTCCCGCAGGAAGAGGTTGGTGACCACCCGGTTGCCGATGCAGGTGATCAGCGCGGAGTCGATCAGCAGCATGAGATTGGAAATGAAGTGCTTCGCCCCGAGCGGCTCGTTTCCCGCGAGGGCCACCGCGAGATACCCGAGCGGCAGCAGGCCGGCGGTGGCGATCACCGCCGGCAGGGGCGCCGGGAAGAACACGGAGATGGCGAAGGAGATCAAGTAGTAGGGGAAGACGAAATCGCTGTCCGTGCCGCCCGTAAGCAGGAGGTTCGCGGCCTCGGTGAAGTTGGCGATCACCCCGGCGAGCAAGGCGAACGGCAGCCACGGATACCGCTCGAACACCTGCCGCCGCAGGCCGATCAGCAGCAGCACGATCAGCGCGTCCGCCGCCGCCGCCGCGATCACGCCCTGCGGGAGCTGCTTGGGGAAGTACGCGCCGTCGTAAGCGATGATGGTGAACGGAATGATCACCATCGCGATCCAGGACGACGCCGTGGCGCGCGCCGTCAGCGTTCGCCCCAGCTCGACGGCGACGCGCGGATCGAGACGAGGCGCAACGGCGACGCGCGCGGCGGCCACCGCGCTGGACAGCGCGCTTGCGCGTTTGCCCCGACCCATGATCTAAAAGGATATCGGTCCCTTGGGCCGCGATCAATGATGGTGGTAACATTCGCGCCATGTCGGAACCCTCCTACCGCCTGCTCGTCGTCGACGACGAGCCCCTGGCGCTGAACCTGGCCAGGCGCGTATTCGAGACCGAATCTGACATCGCCCTGCACTCGGCCACCTCGGCGGTCCGTGCCCTCGAGATGGCCATGATTCACGACATCGACCTGGTCATCACCGACCAGCGCATGCCCGAGATGACCGGCCTGCAGTTCCTGGCCCGGGTCCGCGAGGTGCGGCCGCGCGCCCTCCGCGTTCTTCTCACAGCGTTTCCGGACACTTCGGTCGCGCTGAAGGCCATCAACGAAGGCCTCCTCTATCGATTCATCCTCAAGCCCTGGGAGCCGGAGGACATGCGCGTGACCGTGCGGCGCGCGCTGGAGACCAAGCGCCTCTCTGACGAGCACGACCGGCTGGTGAACCAGCTCAGGACCAGCTACGACGATCTGGTCCAGTCCGAGCACATGGCGGCCCTGGGACGCCTTTCCGCCGGCATCGGGCACGAGCTCAAGAGCGCGGTTGACCCGCTCGTGGCAGGCCTCGGCTCCCTCGAAGTCCAGCTGGGACGCTTGCTCGAGGCCGGGCGCGCGGCCGCCCGCGCCGTCCAGCGGGATTTCGGCGCCGACGAGGTGGATCGGCTCAAGGACGCGGTGCTTCGCGCCACTCCTGACCTCGCCGGCGGGGCCGAGGAGTCGCTGGGCGCGATCCGCGCCTCGGGCGCGCAGCTCGAGGCGCTCGCCCGGGGCGTGCAGAGCTATACCGCGGCGGTGGAGCCCGAGCCTTTCGACATCAACCAGGCGGTGCTCTCGGCGGTCCAACTCCTTTCGCACCGGCTGCGCGAATCCGTCCGCCTCGAGCGCAATCTGCAGGCGGTCCCGCTGGTTCGCTGCCGGGGGCCCGAGATCACGCAGGTGGTGCTGAACCTGCTCGGCAATGCGGTGGACGCGGTGCACCGCGCGCCCGAGCCGACCATCCAGGTGCGCACCTGGCACGAGGGTGCCAGCGTGAGGCTCGAGATCGCGGACAATGGAGCCGGGCTCGACCCCGCTATCGCGCAGCGGCTCTTCAAGCCATTCACCTCCACCCAGCCGATCAGCCGGGGTCGCGAGGTGGGACTGAGCGTCTGCAAGAGCATCGTCGAGAACCATGGCGGCAGCATCGAAGCCGCCGCCGCCGGTACCCGTGGAGCCCGCTTCACCGTGACGCTGCCGGCGATCGCCGCGGTTTGAACGGCAGCGGCGAGGGAGCGCGGCCGGCGAGGATGTCGTCGGCGCGGCGCCGGACCGCGAGCGCCATCTGCGGATGGGTGAGAACGTAGAACTCGCCCGAGCGCACCGCGCGGACCGTCCGCTCGGCCACCGCTTCCGGGGAGATGCCGCGCGCGATCAGCGACCGGAGCGCCGGGTCGGCTCCCGGGGCAGACTCCAACAACCCCGTTGCCACCCAGCCTGGACAGAGCACCGAGACCCCGATCGGCACCCGCCGCAGCGCCAGATCCTGCACCAACGCCTCGGAGAGGGCGACGACGGCATGCTTGGTGGCGCTGTACGCGCCCGAGAGCGGTGGGGTGACCAGCCCCGCCATGGAGGCGGTGTTCACGATGTGCGCCGCCGCGCCCTGCGCGATCATCCGCGGCACGAACGCCAGGCAGCCGTGGATGGCGCCCCAGAGGTTTGCGCCCACGATGCGCCGCCAGCGGGCCAGCGGAACTTCCCAGACCGCGCCGTACTCGGCGATCCCGGCATTGTTGCAGAGGAGGTGGACCGCGCCGAAACGGGCGTACGCCTTCCTTGCCAGCGACTCGACGTCGGCGAAGCGGGAGACGTCGGCCGCGACCGCAAGCGCACCGGGAAGTCCGGGTATCAACTCCTTGAGGCGGCGCCGGTCCACGTCGGAGACGACGAGGCGCATTCCCTCGCGCGCCAGCCTGTGAGCGAGGGCGCGGCCGATGCCGCTGGCCGCGCCCGTGATGACGGCGGTCTTGCCGCGGAGCGAGCGCACCGCGGGAGTCTACTCCGCGGCGCCGTCCTCGGCGTCGGCAGAGTCGTCGTCAGCGCCGGAGTCTGCGTCACCGTCGCTATCGCCGTCATGGTGCCGATCATGGTGCCGGTCCGGGCGGCAGACCTTACCGGTGAGGCGACCCAGGAAGCTGGTGCCCAGGAAGTCGCCCTGTGAAGTCAGCATGCCCTTCGCGCCTGCGAAGGCCCCGGTTCCGGCCACCACCTTGTCGAACTCGAAGTACTTACCCTTGCCCATGTCGAGCACGCCGCGATCCCGGATCGTCAGGGTATCGCGGGAGGCAGTCGTGATGATCAGGTTGCCGGTGTAGTGATACACGCCGAAGACCTGCGTCGGGGTGAGCGTATATGCCGCGAAGCTGGTGTCGCCCGCGAGGAGTCCTGAATCGACGGTTCCCGCCGTGCACAGGCCTACGTCCGGGTTCGGGAGATTGTCTGGGGAGCAGGGGGAAAAGTGGGTGGCGATCGTTGCGTCGATGGCCGTGCATCGAGCGGCGCGAGCACCCCCTGAAGAGAGCAGGGCGAGGGCCAGCGCCGGCACTGCGGTCGAAACGAGTCGCATGGGTTTGCTCCCTTGTGCCGCGAGTAACCCCGCATGCCGGTAGCATTCAATACGCTCCTGTGAGTGTATGTAATTTTACAACACTATGTCATCGACGCGGCGCGTCGCGGCGACCTCCGCGATTCCGATGGCGAATGGAACGAACAGGGCGGCGAGCCCGAGCGCCGCGACACCCGGCCACCCCCAGCGGGCGTAGGCGGCGCCGGCGGCGCTGATCCCGGCCGCGCCGCCTAGATAATAAAGCAGCACATACAGGGAGTTGGCGCGGCCCCTGCTCTCGGTCAGCCTGGCGTTGAGCGACCCGACCGCCGCCGCGTGCATGGTGAAGAACCCCCCGCAGATGGCGGTGAGGCTCGCCGCGATCGCCGGCAGCGAGGGGATGAGCGTGAGCGTGATGGCGGCTGCGAAGAGCAGGGATCCGAGGACCAGGGTGGTGCCGGTGCCGAAGCGGTTCGTCAGCCTGCCCGCGAGCGGGCCGGCGGCGATCCCCATCACGTACGCCAGATAGAGCAGCGTGATGGCGCGGACACCGGCGTGGAGCGGCGGTCCCGAGAGGTAGAAGGGAACGTAGTTGAACATCGCCGAGAAGACGAAGAAGGCGAAGAATCCCACCGAGAGCATGCGAAGCAGCTCGGGCCGCGAGAGGAGGCGAAGAAACCCGGTGCTCTCGGTCTCCCCGCGCGGAGGGGGTTGGTCGCGTGGGAGCCACCGGACCGCGGCAGAGACGGCGCCGGCGACGATGGCGGCTGCCCCGATGAACGCGAGCCTCCAATGCTCAGGAGGAAAGACGAATCCACCGAGCAGGCGCCCGCCCATGCCGCCGGTGACCGTGGCGGACACGTACCAACCCATCACGACGTTCAGCCGGTGCGGCGGGAGGGTGCGGGAGAGGTAGGCCGCAAGACAGGTGCTCGCGAGGGGATGAACAATCCCTGCACGAACCGCGCGGCGATCAGCACGCCGATGGAATGCGTCAATGCGCAGGTCACGCTGGCGATGGCGACGACCGCGCCGCCGGCCACGACGATGGGGCGGACCGGGAACCGGTCGGCGAGCACGCCGAACGGCAGGTTCGCGAGGGCGATGCCGAGCACGACCGCGGAGACCGTGAGCGAGGCGATGCCCGGGGTCACGCCGAATTCGACCCGCAGGATCGGAAGCACCGGCTGGGTGACGTAGACGGTCAGGAAAGTCGCCGCGACCAGCGCGAACACCACCGCCTGCACGCCGCGTTCGTCGCTCGAGGCTTCCACCCGGGCGCGCAAGCTATCGCGAACGCGTCGCTACGTGTAATCGCGGCGGACCACCTCGCCGGGCCGGGCCGGTTCACGGAGCAGGCCCAGGGCGTCCATCACGATCCACTTCTGCAGGGCCTCGTCGTTGGGGCGCCCGAGCGAGTGGCCGGCGATGAAGCCGCGCGGGCAGAGCGCCCGGGGCGGCCGCGCCTGGGCACTCTCTTCCGGCTCGACGGTGATCAGGACCGTGGAAATCCCCAGCATCTCGATCGCCCGTTGCACCGTGACCACGGTGCGGTGGCAGAGCCGTCAACCGCCCGTGAGCAGGACGGCGTCGGGCCGCGCAACCGAGACGGCGCGAGCGAGTTGCGGAACGGTGGTCTCGCGCAGCTCGCGCAGCGCCTGTGAGTAACCCATCGAGAAGTGTTCGGCGGTCATCCCGGCGATCCGCCCTTCGCGCGCCAGGGAAGCGAGACGATCGGCGGGAAAGACGCAGTTGATGTCGCGATCGATGCAGGCGTGGTCGTAGTGCGCGTCGTCATAGGCCAGGTCGGCCCCGGCGAGGCTCGAGTCGATCCGCCGGAAGGAGTTGTCTCCCTCGACGTTGAACGGCGTATCGGTCTTCGCCCGCACCGCGGCGGTGGTGACGAGGCAGACCAGCGATTCCTCCAGAGCCTTCACGAACGGCGTGAACGGCACGCAGTAGCGCGAGAGCTCGAGTGGCTTCTCCATCCTCACCTCAGCTTGTCGAGCGCCTCCATGATCTTGTCGGTGGGCGGCTGCTCGGCGATGTCGTGGATGTCGATGTAGCGGAGGATGCCCTGCTGATCGACCACGAAGATCGCCCGCTCCGCCCGCCCTTCGCCGCGCAGCACGCCGTATTGCACGCAGACGTAGCCGTAGGGCCAGGTGTCGCTGAGCAACGGGTAGGAGAGGCCTCCCATCGACTTGGCCCATGCCTCGTTGCTGAATACCTGGTCCACCGAGATGCCCAGGACCTGGGCATTGCGCCGCTCGAACTCGGAGAGATCCTCCTCGTACGAGGGCATCTGGACCGTTCAGACGGGCGTGAAGGCCGCCGGGTAGAAGGCCAGCACCACGTTCTTCTTTCCGCGATAATCGCTCAGGCGGACCTTCTTTCGCGGCCCACCTTTTCCTGCTTGCTCGCCGGTGGCGATCAGCTCGAACTCGGGGGCCTCCTCACCGACCTTGAGCCGCCACACCGGCCTGCTGGGTTGTGCCATCGTGCTCTCCGCTGCGCGACATTCCGCGCGCCGCCTCTTATGCCCCCGAATCACGCGGGGCGCGACTGGGAACGTACGCAGGTGAGGTTGCCCCGGCCCGTCCGCCCGGTCGGCATATTCCGCAACAATTCCCGCTCGTGGCAAGAACCGGCCGGTTTTTCAGGCGGTTGCCGGTGGCTGGCGGGGTCAACGTCTCCTCGTCAACGCGGGGGTCCTTGATCGCGCATCCGGCCAAAGCGCAGGCGACCACACGATCCCCCGGCACAGGCCGCCGGCCGCTTTTTCCGTAGCTCACCTGGATACCGAACCACCCTCAGGGTGGGAGGAGTCAAGCGATGGCCCGTTTCATTGGCGGTACAGCTCTGTTGTTCGTTTCACTACTGGCGTCCCGTGCGAACGCGCACGGGGCCGCCCCGGCGGACCTGGTCAAGGCGCGCCAGCTCATCTTCGGCGTGGAAAACGTCGACGCGCGGACCGGCGCAGTCGACAGGGACAAGGTCATCTTCTCCTGGCTGACGAACGCGACGCTCGCCGCGTCGATCAAGGGCCACGTCGTCCTGCTGGATACGTTCGTGCACCGCGCCGAGATCGTTCCGGGCCGGACGCCGTTCGTCGTCGAGGACCTGGTCAGCCTGCGCCCCGAGGCGGCGTTCATCGGCCACGGCCACGGCGATCACGCCGACAACGCAGCCTGGCTCGGAGCCAAGCTCGGGATCCCGTTGTTCGCATCGGAGGAGACGTGCACCGAGCTGAGGGCCGACGCGGTCCGTTTCGTCACCACGGGCGCCCTCACGAGCCCGACCATCGACTGCAGGAACGTAACCTCTGCGGGATCGCACCCGGGCGCCGAGCTCGTGAAGATCGACGTTCTCGAGCCGGTCGCCTCGATCACCGCGTTCCGCCACCTGCACTCGGGCACCTCGTACCCGCAGAGCAGCGAGCCGGTCCCGTTCCCGATCACGCCGGTCAAGAACATCGCGGATACGCGCGACGCGGACATGTACCCGCCGGGGATCGCGCACTCGTTCAGGACGAGCGGCCCCGTCGGCGGCCCGATCAGCATCTACTACCACTTCGTCGTGCGCGGCGATCACAACTTCACCTTCGTCTGGCACAACACGACGGGCGACCTGCACCATGGCTGCACCATCGATCACCCGCCGCCGGCGTGCTGGGACGACCTGTTCCCGTTGGAGCACATCTCCGCGAACGTGAAGGCCCGCATCGCGGCGCTCCCCGAGACGGACGTCGAGTTCGGCTCGTTCGTCAGCCTCGGCTACGCCGTCAACGGCATGCGCGACCCGATCGAGAACAGCGCCACGCTGAAGCCGAAGGTGTACGTGCCCATCCACCAGACGAACGCGGCGCTGCCGACGTCGTCGCTCTACTTCAAGGTCGCGTACCTGAAGCAGCTCGAGCAGATGATCCCGGCGCTCACGCCCGCGCAGCGCCCCGAGCCGCGCTGGATGGTGGACCCGGACGATTACCTGAAGCCGATGGTCTACAACCCGAAGGACGCGCGCTGGTCGAAGGGACGCAGGAGCGGCGAGCACGACGACGAACACGACGATTGAGGCTGTCTATCCAGGAACCGGGCGAGGGGCTGTCAGGTCCACTGGACCTTGTAGCGCGCCTCGCCCTTGGAGGCGCTGCAGCGGATGTCCTCCGGCTCCTCGACGGTGCCCTGCACGCCGCAGAGCTCGAACACGTAGGTGAGGTTGCCGCGCGTGACGTCGAAGAGAGCGGCCGGGACGTTCGGGCCGTCGGCGTGCGTTCGAACGAGGCCTTGGCGTGGACCGAGCGCCTCGTACTCGAACCGCATCCCGCGCAGCACCATGGTGTAGAACCGCTCCAGGTTCTGGAAGACGGTCACTGGCGTGTTCCCGAACAGCGCCGTGGCCATGCGCAGGACGGGCTCGATGACCGAGCCGCCCAGCTTGCGCCCGGCCGTGATGCCCAGATCCACGCAGGCCTGGCGCCCGGCGACGGCCGAGAGCGCGGACTGCAGCTCGTCCATCGGTGTGGCCGGCATCCACGCGAACGGGAACGGCGGCTTCTCGATCAGCTCGGCCGTGGCGGGCGAGACCTTCTGCTTCACCAGCACGGCACAGCCTCGCTGGTGGGTGAACTCGACCGCCACCCGGAAGGCCGATCCGATGTACGCCCGCGCGTCCGTCGCTTCCGCCGCGTGTCCCGCGGCGGCAGACTCATTTGCCGGGGTCATGGTCGCCTCCGTCGATCCACTCCATCGCGTGGTCGGAGTCCTGGTGGCGCTCCGGTCCGCGGTCCGCGTCGTAGATCTGCACCGTCCAGTAGGACCCTGTGGCGAAGCCCACCAGCCGGAAGGGATTGAACGTGCTCAAGCTGGTCACCGCGCCTCCGATGACTCCGTCGGGAGCGGCGACGATTGCGAGGTTGCAGCCCGCCAGCACCAGGCCGCCCTTCGGGACCTTGTTGCTGATGATCGTGCAGGAGCCCGAAGCCTTGTAGACGCCGTCAGGGAGCGTGAGCTGCAGGAAGAACCGCTGTGACAGGAGCGGCGGGAACGCAAAGTTGGTGATCTTCGCGCATGCGGTGGCCTTTCCGATGGCGCGCGCCTCTTCGGTCACCACTTCGCCGCTGCGTTCCCGCGTCTCGTAGGTGTAGAGCGAGCCGCCGATGAAGAGGTTGGGCGTGAAGGGCGCCTCGGCGCAGGCGGCCTTGTCGGGCGGAGAAGCCGGGTCCTCCGCGCTGCGGAACTGGAGGACGCGCGCCTGCGCGGATGCCAGGGCAGGTGCGAGAAGGGCAAGGACGGCCAATGCGCGAGCGATTCGACGGTTCATGATCATCTCTCTTTCGCTCAGAGGCGCACGAGCTGCGCGCCGTAGTTGACGTTGGCGCCGATCGCGGCGAGCACGACCAGGTCGCCGCGACCCATTTCGACGATGCCTTCCTGAAGGTCTTCCGCGAGCAGGATCAGCATGCCCGCCGCCGAGGTGTTGCCGTGCCGCTCGACGTGGCAGGCCACCCGATCTTTCGGCAACGCTTCGCGCTCGACGAAGCTGTCCATCAGCCGCTTGTTGGGCTGGTGGAAGTACCAGCGCGCCACCTCCGGCGCGAGCTGGCGATCCTCTCCGAGCACGCCGTCGATGGCCTTCTTCATGAACAGGGGATACGTGCGCGCAACCTGGGCCCCGTCGACGATGAAGGCGTGATCGGCCGGATTCGCCCGCCCCTGGAAGTCCAGGCGCAGGTTGCCGCCGCCCTTGCGCAGCACCAGGTCGGCGTGCGCGGTGCCGGCGAACGAGCGCAGGATGCCGGGGCCGTCCTCGTCAGAGGCGTCGTCGCCGCGCAGGATCAGGGCGCCGGCGCCGTCGCCGAACACGTACATGGAGAGGAAGCCGTTCGCCTTCTTGCCGGAATCGAGCTGCTGCTCGGCGGTGTAGACATCGCGGTTCAGGTGGGCCGAGGTGAAGTTCGACCCGACCACCGCGATGGTGCGAAAGGTGCCGCCCTCGATCATGCGCCGCGCCATGTCGACGGTGTAGAGGGTCCCTCCGCAGCCGCTGTCGAAGACCATGGCATAAGCGTCCTCGCGGCAACCTAGCCGGCGGTGCAGCTCCATCGCGTCGTGGCTGAAGTTCAGCTCGTCGGGCGAGCAGGTCACCAGGAAGATCGCGTCGATCTCGCGGGCGTCGACCTGCGCCATCATCAGCGCGCGGCGAAGCGCCACCTCGGCCATGTCGGCGTTGTTCGCCGGATAGAAGGTTCCGTCGTCGTTGGGCGGCGGCACCGCGCGCCCGGTCTTCTCGTCGAAGTCCCAGAGGAACCTGCGCTCGCGGATGCCGGTCTTCTCCTCGATTCGCTCGGCCGTCCAGCCCGGGATCGCCGACGCGATGCGCGCGTTGCTCACGGCACGCCGCGGGACGAACGAACCTACTCCCAGGAACCTCACGTTCTGCATCGCGGTTCGTCTTTCTCCCCCCGCGACGCCAGCAGGCTCTCAGCGAACCCGAGGCAGGCGCAACGGCCGGCGGGCTGGCTCCCCTGGCCCGATACCCGGCGCGCGCCATTCGGCATTCAATTCCGGGGGAGTGCGCGATGGAGTCCGGCTGCTGCATCCGGCTCTAGTGTGGCCCCTGCGCTCGCGGATCGACCACAGCGGCACACTGTCGGACTGCACCAGACTGTCGGTGCGCGAGGCGGACGTGCGCACATGGAGCTTCGACCGCGCGGGGGGACTCAGGCGCGCAGCAGCGCCAGGTTTTCCTCCGCGCGGGCGCGGAAGGCGGCGCTGTCCCCGGAGAAGACCACGCGGCCCTTGAGCAGGATCAGATGATGGTCTCCGATCTCGAGCAGCGTCTTGACCTCCTTGTCGACGACCAGCGTCGCGATGCCCTCGGCGCGCAGGCGTCGGATCGCCGACCAGATCTCCTGCCGGATCAGAGGGGCCAGGCCTTCCGTGGCGCCGTCGAGGATCACCAGCTGCGGGTTCGTCAGCAGCGCCCGGGCGATGGCGAGCATCTGCTGCTCTCCGCCCGAGAGCTGCGTCCCGAGATGGGAGATCCTCTCCCGCAGCCTGGGAAAGAGTCCGAGCGCGCGCTCCTCGGTCCACGGACCCGGGCGCTGCGCGACCGCCAGGTTCTCCCGCACGGTCAGGGTAGGAAAGATTCCTCGCCCTTCGGGCACCAGCGCGATCCCTTCGCGGACGATCCGGTGCGGCGCCCAGCCCGTCACCGGACGGCCGCGGATGCGCACCTCCCCGGAGCGCGGCGGCGTGAGGCGGAGCACGCTACGGATGGTGGTGGTCTTGCCCATCCCGTTGCGTCCCATCAGCGTCACCGTCTGGCCGGGCTCGATCGAGAAGCTCACCCCGTGCAGCACGTGGCTCGCGCCGTAGAAGGTGTGCAGGCCCGTCGCCTCGAGCAGCGCGGTCATGCGATCTCGTCTCCCAGGTATGCCTCGCGCACCGCGGCGCTGCTTCGGACCTGGCCCGGGGATCCTTTTTCGAGCACGCGCCCGTCTACCAGGACCGTCACCGTATCGGAGATGCTGAAGACCGCGTCCATGTCGTGCTCCACCAGGATCACCGTCCGCCCCCGCGCCACCTCGGTCAACAGAGCGACCACCCGCAGCGCCTCGTCATGGCCCAGACCCGCCAGCGGCTCGTCGAGCAGCAGCAGGGTCGGCTCGGTCGCCAGCATCATGGCGATCTCGAGCTGGCGCTGCTCGCCGTAGCTGAGCTGTCCCGCCAGGGCGCGCCGCCGCCCGGACAGCCCGCAGATCTGGAGCGCGCGCGCGGCGCGGTCGCCCACCTCGGTGTAGCCCTTCGCCGGTCTGAGGAACCGCATCGAGGAGGGCAGGCGCGACTGAGCGGCCAGCCAGGCGCAGTCGGCACAAGAAAGCCCGGGAAAGAGATTGGCGGTCTGGTAGCTGCGGCCGATTCCCAGCCGCGAGAGCTCGTCCGGCGTGGCGCGCGTGACGTCCAGGCCGCGGAAGCGGACGCGGCCCTGGGTCGCCCGCAGCTCTCCGGAGAGGAGGTTCAGGAAGGTGGACTTGCCGGCCCCGTTCGGGCCGATCACGGCGTGCACGCGCCCCTCCTCGAACGCCAGCGAGACCCCGTCCACCGCGGCGAGGGCGCCGAAGCGGCGCGTCAGCGCCTCCGTCAGCAAGAGCGGCTCAGGCACGGCGGCCGCCCTCGACGAGACCGGCAAGGCCGCGGGGCAGGAAGAGCACGACGGCGATGATCAGCGCGGCGATCAACGCGTTCCAGTGCTCGGTCACGCGCTCGCCGTAGTGCTCGATGAAGGCGAGCAAGAGCGCGCCGAGGGCCGGTCCGTAGAGGGTGCCTTTTCCTCCGAGCAGCACGGTCACCAGGATCAGGCCCGACTGCCGCCACCCGAGTTGGGCGGGGTTGACGAAGCCGTAGAGCGTCGCGTCGAGATAGCCGGCGACCCCGGCCAGCGCGCCGGCGATCACGAACGCGACCAGCTTGTAGCGCCGGGTGGGGTACCCGAGGGAGCGCATGCGCTGCTCGTTGCCGCGGATCCCTTCCAGGACGCGGCCATAGGGCGCCCGCAGGATTCGCGCGAGCAGCAAGTAGGCGAGGACCAGGGCGGCCCAGATGGCGACGTACGCGGCGGCGCGGCTGTCCACCGGCCGCTCGGCGACGTAGAGACCGTCGGATCCGCCCAACGCCGGCGAGTCGTTGAACAGATAGAAGAGCATCTGCGTGAACGCGAGCGTCACCATGATGAAGTACACCCCGGTCGCGCGCAGGCTGAGCCATCCGATGATCAGGGCGGCCGCCGCTGCCGCCAGAAGGCAGACCGGGAACGTCAGGAGCGGGTTCACCAGCCCCAGGCGATTGGTCACGCCCGCCAGGGCATAAGCCGCGAGGCCAAAGAACGCGGAGTGCGCAAGGCTCACCAGGCCGGTGAAACCGACCAGGAGATCGAGGCTCATGGCGAGGATGCAGCCGATCATCGCCTTGCCGAGGAACTGCAGCCAGAAGCGGTCGCCGCTGAAGGCCACCGCCCCCAGCGCCAAGGCGCCGGCGAGAAGCAGGATCCTCCGTCTCACCGACCCTCGAATGCCGGGCCGAGGAGCCCGCGCGGCCGCCAGAGCAGCACCGCTGCCATGACCGCATAGACGATGGCGCTGGCGAATCCCGGCAACAGGACCTTGCCGAAGGTGTCCGCGATGCCGACCAGCATCGCGCCGAGGAAGGCGCCCTTGATCGAGCCGATGCCTCCGATCACCACCACCACGAAAGAGAGGATGAGCACGCTTTCGCCCATGCCCGGATAGACCGTGGTCAAGGGGGCAGCCAGCATTCCCGCGAGACCCGCCAAGGCCGTCCCGGCGCTGAAGACGACCGAGAACACCCGGCGGACGTCGATACCGAGCGCCTCCACCATCTCCGCGTTCGACGCTCCGGCGCGGACGCGCATTCCGAATCGCGTCTTGAGGATCACCTGCCGCATCGCGATGGCCACCGCGATGCAGCAGAGAGCGGTGAAAGCGCGCCAGGCGGGCCAGGTCTGCGCCTCGCCCAGGGGAATGGTGAAGGAGAGCGACCTCGGGGTGGCGACGCCGTGCACGTCGTTGCCCCAGAGGGCGCGCTGGAGCTCGTTGAAGAGGAGGACGAGCCCGTAGGTGAGCAAGACCTGCGCGAGGTGGTCGCGGAGGTAGAGCCGCGCGATGGCGAGCCGCTCCACCAGGAGGCCGATCAGGGCCATGGCGGGAAGCCCGACCAGGATCGCGAGCAGGAGGTTCCCGGTGCGCTCCGAAAGCCACCAGGCGAGGTAGGCGCCGAGCATGTAGAACGACCCGTGCGCGAAGTTCAGCACCCCGAGCACGCCGAAGACCAGGGTGAGGCCGCTCGCGACCAGGAAGAGCAGCAGTCCGTACTCGACGCCGTTGATCAGTTGCAGCGCGACGAGCGAAAAGCTCATTTCCCCATCTTGCAGCCGGCCGCGGGATCCTCGGCGTCCTTCATCGCGACTCCGAGCACCACTTCCTTTCCGCCCTTCACCTGGCGCAGGTAGACGTCCTGGACGGGATTGTGCGCCTTGGAGAAGCGGAACGGCCCGCGCGGGCTGTCCAGCCGCGTCGCCTCCAGCGCGGCGATCAGCTCCTTGCCGGCGCCCGTGTCTCCCTTCACCTTGCCGAGCGCCTGCGCGAGCGTGTTCACGGTGTCGTAGCCGGCGACGGCGTACACGTCCGCATCGCGACCCGTGGCCTTCTTGAACGACTCGCGGAACTTCTTGTTGGCGGCGTTGTCGAGGGCGTCCGCGTAATGCAGCGTGGTCTTGATGCCCTCGGCGGCGGCGCCCTGGGCGGTGAGGACGCCCTCGGTGAGGAAGCCGGATCCGTAGAGCGGGACCTTTTGTTGGAGGCCGGCGTCTGCGTAGTCCTTGACGAACTTGGCGGCGCCCGCGCCGGCGAAGAACACGAACACCGCGTCCGGCTTGAGCGCGGCGATCTCGGAGAGGTTCGCCTGGAACTCGGTGTTCGGGAAGGGGACCGCGATCTCCTTCACCACCGCGCCGCCGCCTTTGGAATATCCCTCCTTGAACGCGGCCATCGACTCCTGCCCGAAGCTGTAATTCCAAAACATGAGGACGGCCCGCTTGTGTCCCGCCTTCAGCATGACGTCGGCGCAGGGATACGACACCTGCCAGTTGGAGAACGAGGTGCGGAAGACGTGCGGAGCGCAGAGCGTCCCGGTCACGGCCTGCGCGCCCGCGTTGGTGACGATGGTCAGCACGTTCTCCTGCCGGACGATCTGCATCATCGCCATCGCCACGCCCGAGTGGACCGGGCCGGTGAGGATGTCGACCTTCTCGCCGGCGATCAGCTTGTTGACGTTGGCGGGCGCCTTGGCGGGATCGGACTCGTCGTCGACCGCGACCCACTCCACCTCGCGGCCGCCCAGCTTGCCCCCGTGCTCGGCGGCGGCGACCTTCATGCCGTCGGTGATGTTGTGCCCCAGCGCTGCATACGTTCCAGAGTACGGCAGCAAGAGGCCGATCTTCAGCCGGGCGCCGGTTGCCGCCCGGAGGCGGCGGGAGAGCAGGGTGGAGCAGGCGGCTGCACCGAGGAGCGCACGTCGGGAGAGCGTCATGCAACCTCCGGGGGGCCGTAATAGGACAGAAGTCTGCGTACGCCGTCAAATGCGGGCGCTCCTGGAATGGGCGGAGGGACGCCGACCGCCTGGAGCCGTGCCTCTGAGCTTCAGGCGCTGAACGCCTCGGCTGACTCCGCCCTCGGGCCCTGCGTGCCCGACCGCAGATCGGCGTACGTGATCTGCGGCATTGTCGCGCTACGTGAACGTCAGCACGTTCCGGCTACGTAGTGTGCGGCATTTTCGACACACGCGATCCGTGTCTAGGTTTCGCGCGCCCGGCGGTGCCCGATTCGCCGAATCGGCGGATGCGCGCTGCTCGCGCGGAGGCGGTCATGGCGGAGAAGAACGTGGAAGGCACGCAGTCCTCCCGGTCACAGCCCGGCAGGAGCGGCGCGCAGGCGGAGCAGTCCAGCGAGACCCGGCAACAGTCCGCGGCTCAGCAAGCTGAGCGGCAGTCTGCCGGGGAGCAGCAGGGCGGACGGCAATCGGCCGGATTGCAAAGGCGTCCGATGTCGGCGCCAGTGCTCGGGGGCCTCGGCCTGAGTCCCTTCTCCCTCCTCCGCCGCATGCTGGAGGACATGGACCGGATGTTCGAGGGATTGGGAACCGGCCGGGGCGCCGGGACGGCCGGTCTGGAGCGGGGGCCGGCGGCCTCGCTGGCGCAGGTGTGGTCGCCCGCCATCGACATCGTGGAGCGGGACGGACGGCTGGTGGTGCGCGCTGACCTCCCTGGAATGTCGCCCGACGACGTCCGCATCGAGGTCCGGGACGATGCGCTCGTTCTCGAAGGTGAGCGACGATCCGAGATCGAGGTCGAGGAGGAGGGCGTCTACCGCTCCGAGCGCGTCTACGGCCGGTTCTCGCGCGTGATCCCTCTGCCCGACGGGGCGGACCTCGACAAGGCTTCCGCCCGATTCGAGAACGGCGTCCTGGAGATCGAGATCCCCTTGCGTGAGGACTCACGGCGCCGCCGGATCGAGATCCAGGGTGGGTCCGCGTCGCCAGGCGGCTCCAAGTCCTCGGGCGACACGGCAGTCCACTGACGGTACGCCAGTCCATCGGATCGAGTGAGGAGCACATGGCGCAGAACCTGGCCGAGCTGAGCGTGGCCGAGCGGCACATGGTGAGCAACCTGGCGGAGAACTGGTGGGCGCTCGTCCTCCGCGGAGTTGCCGGAGTCGTGTTCGGCATCGCCGCCCTGGTGTGGCCCCCAGGAGCAGTGACGGCGCTGGTGCTCCTCTTCGGCGCGTATGCCCTGTTGGACGGCATCTTCAACCTGATCGCCGCGTTTCGCGCGCCGCGGGAAGGAAGGCGCTGGGGCTGGCTCGCGTTCTCCGGCGTGACCGGCGTCGCGACGGGGCTGATCGCGTTCTTCTTCCCGGGCATCACGGCGCTGGCGCTGGTGCTCCTGATCGCGGCCTGGTCGCTGGTCACCGGCATTGCGGAGATCATCGTAGCCATCCGGCTGCGCAGGGAGATCGAGCACGAATGGCTGCTCGGCCTGTCCGGCCTGCTCTCGGTGGCCTTCGGAGTGTTGCTTTTCTTGATGCCGGCGGTCGGGGCGATCGCCCTGGCGATCTGGATCGGCGCATACGCGCTCGTGTTCGGCGGGCTGCTGATTGCGTTGGGCATTCGCCTGCGCAGGTGGAGCAGGTCTCATCGGGCAGGGGGAAACGTTCCCGGCACCGCCGTCCCGCGGACCGCCTGACCAGTCGATCGTCGAAAGGGTCGAAAAAAATGGCAGACCGAGACGAGAACAAGGCGCAGTTGTGCGACATCTGCCACCGCCGCCCCGCAGCGCTGCGGGTGACGGTGGTGGAGAACGGCCGGCGGCGGACGCTCAACGTCTGCCGCGAGGACTATGCGCAGCTGCGCGCGCAGCAGGCCTCGCCGTTCGAGTCGTTGTTCGGGGGGAGCCTCTTCGGCGACGACACCATGCTGAGCGATTTCCTCGACGACGGGCAGCCGCGGTCTTCCGGCCAGAGGGCGCCCCGGCGAAAGGGACGGACGGGACGGGACCACGAATCGATCGACGTCGCCGAGGTCCTGAGCGCGCAGGCGGAGGAGCTCCTGCAACAAGCCGCGCGCATTGCCGTCGAGCGCGGCGGGCGCGAGGTGGACTCCGAGCACCTGCTCTACGCGCTCGCCGACAACGATGTCGTGCAGGCCATCCTCTCGCGCCTGAAGATCTCGCCCAAGGATTTGAAGGCCCAGATCGACGAGATGGCGCCGCCCAAGGAAGGGAAGGGCGCGAAGAGTGGCGAGGTTGGCGTCTCTCCCCGGGTGAAGGCGGCCCTGCTCGCCGCCTTCAGCGCTTCTCGTGAGCTCGGCCACAGCTACGTCGGTCCGGAGCATCTCCTCATCGGACTCGCCGAGGAGGAAGAGGGTCTCGCGGGAGATCTCCTGCGACGCTATGGCCTCACGCCCCAGTCGCTCCGCCAGCAGACTGTTCGGGTGGTCGGCAAGGGGGCGGAGGAGGGAAGGGTAGAAGGAAAGAGCGAGACGCCGAACCTCGACAAGTACAGCCGCGACCTCACCGCGCTGGCGAAGCAGGGCAAGCTCGATCCCGTGATCGGCCGCGCGCAGGAGATCGAGACCGTGATCGAGATCCTCGCCCGCCGGAAGAAGAACAACCCGGTCCTGATCGGCGAGCCCGGGGTGGGCAAGACGGCCATCGTGGAAGGCCTCGCGCAACGGATGCTCGCCGGCGAGGTTCCGGAGGACCTGCGCGACAAGCGGGTGGTGGAGCTGAGCGTCAACTCGCTGGTCGCGGGCACGCAGTACCGCGGGCAGTTCGAGGAGCGGGTGAAGCAGCTCCTGGAGGAGATCTCCGCCCAGCAGGAGAAGCTCATCCTCTTCATCGACGAGCTGCACACCATCATCGGGGCCGGGTCTGGAAGCGGAGAGGGCGGGCTCGACGTCGCCAACTCGTTCAAGCCGATGCTGGCGCGCGGCGAGCTGAACCTGATCGGCGCCACCACCCTCAACGAGTACCAGAAGCACATCGAGAAGGACGCCGCGCTCGAGCGCCGCTTCCAGCCGGTGTTCGTGGCGGAGCCTACCATCGAGCAGACCATCACCATCCTGCGCGGCCTGCGCGACACCTTCGAGGCGCACCACAAAGTCACCATCACCGACGAAGCCATCGTCGCCGCCGCCGAGCTGTCGGACCGTTACATCCGCGGCCGCTACATGCCGGACAAGGCGATCGACGTCATCGATCAGGCCGCGGCCCGGGTCCGGCTGCGCGGGACTTCACGCCCCGCGGAGATCATGGAGGCGGACGCGGCGCTCCAGCAGGCCCGGCGCGAGCGGGACTTCGCGCGCACGCGCAAGAACCACGAGCGCACCAGGGAGCTGGAGAAGCGCTTCGACGAAGCGCAGAAGGACCACGACCGCAAGCTGCAGAAGTGGGAGAAGACGCGGCGCTCCAGCACGGCCGAAGTGACGGTGGAGGACGTGGCGGAGATCATCTCGCGCCAGACCGGCGTGCCGGTGACCGAGCTGACGCAAGAGGAGCGGGAGCGGCTGCTGCAGATGGAGTGGCGCCTCCACCAGCGCGTGATCGGCCAGGACCAGGCGGTCAAGGCGGTGGCGGAAGCGGTGCGGCTCGCCCGCGCCGGCCTCAAGGACCGCCGGCGCACCATCGCCAACTTCTTCTTCCTCGGGCCGACCGGCGTGGGGAAGACCGAGTTGGCCAAGGCGCTGGCCGAGGTCGTGTTCGGCGACGAGAACGCCCTGGTCCGGCTCGACATGAGCGAGTACCAGGAGCGGCACACGGTGGCGCGGCTGATCGGCGCTCCGCCCGGATACGTCGGATTCGAGGAAGGCGGGCAGCTCACCGAGCGCGTGCGGCGGCGTCCATATGCCGTGATCCTGCTCGACGAGTTCGAGAAGGCGCACCCGGACGTGCAGAACATCCTCCTCCAGGTGTTCGACGACGGCCGCCTCACCGACGGCAAGGGGCGGGTGGTGGACTTCACCAACACCATCATCATCGCCACCAGCAACATCGGCGCCGACGTGATCCAGCGGAACCTCCAGGCCGACGAGCGCGAGCGCAAGAGCTACGACAAGCTCAAGGACGAGCTGATGGTCCTGCTCCGCAGGTACTTGCGGCCCGAGTTCCTCAACCGCATCGACGAGATCATCGTCTTCCATGCGCTGGACCGCGCCCAGATCCGCGAGATCGTCGGCCTGCAGCTCGAGCGCGTGAAGCGGCTGGCCAGCGGCCAGGGCCTGACGCTGGAGTTCGACCAGTCCCTGATCGATTACTTCGCGGAGGTCGGCTACCAGCCGGAGTTCGGCGCCCGCGAGCTGCGCAGGCAGATCCGCTCGCAGCTCGAGACGCTGCTCGCCAACGCCATGCTCAAGGGCGACATCTCGGAAGGCGACAAGGTCACCTTCTCTTACGACCGCGCCGAGGGCATCCGCTGGAAGAAGGACAAGGCACCCGCGGCAACCCCCACGCCACCTCCCCCGCGGGAAGCTCCTGCGCAAGCGCAGCCCACGACGCACTGACCAGCGGGTCGGGCAAGACCTTTCAGTAGGGTCGCTGCCCGACCCAGTTCCCCGGCGGCTCATAGTCGCAGACCCAGAAGTCCCAGCTCGGGAGCCGCCCACCGAAGGGGGAGTTCAGGTCGCAGACCCGATGCGCGCAACCGACGCGCAAGGTCGTGCGCCAGACGATCTGCGTGTAGTGGCCGCACTGTTTTCCGGCCGCGCAGGTGTTGCTCGCGTAATCGTAGTCCTGCGCCTCGCTTGCCCAGGCCCTGACCACGTCGGCGATGGACCAGTGGCCCGGCGGCGCGCTGGCCGCGATGTTTTCTCCGCGGTCGCCTCGTCCTTGGTCATGCTGGTACAGGCAGCGATCCGCCCATGCCTGCGCGACGGTGGCCGCGCCGGCTGACCAGGTCAACGCGGGCAGCGGGGGAGAAGGCGGTGGCTGCGCGTCCCGGCGGACGGCGTTGTGCAGGTCCACCCACGCCTGGGCATCGGCGGTCGGCGCGGGGCCGGACGTGCCGGCGCCTGCGTCGGGGTCCGTTTCGGCCCCCGGCATGCACGCTGCGGCGAGCAGGCACGCTACGGCGGCAAGGAGGCGCAGGCGCATCGCCCGACGAAGGTAGCCACGAGCAGGCGAAGGAGCACTCGTCGCCGCTTGGAGTCCGATGAGCGCACACTGGCTTGCATCCGGGATCGCCGGGGTCCCGTTCGGCCGTGGATGCTGATACTGCTGCCTGGTGTTTTCCCGCCGACTGCCGCACGTGGTCACGCGCAAGGACCTCGCGCTCCTGCTCGCCCCGACCTATGCGGCATCGGCGGAGGTGGACTTCGAGGAGGCGCACGAGCGGATGGAGCGCGCCGTGGGTAGCCCGCGGGTGCTGGAACAGCTCTACGCCGGCTTTTCCGCCGCGTTGGAGGGGCGCAAGGGTCCGCGCACGAGCGAGGACGAGCTGATCGACGCGCTGTCGGCGGGAGTGCAGCAGCGTCGATCGCGGGTCAAGCCGGCCCCGCCCGGCCCGGGTATTTCCGCCGTGATGGTCCTGCTGAACCTCGAGTTGGGCCATGCGCCGGAGATGATGCGTGGCGCGCTCGAAAACCCGAAGGGCAAAGCGCTCCTGGACGAGGGTCTCCGCGCGCTGGGAACGCATCTGCTGAAGGAGCTGATCAAATGACCTTTGCGGAGCTCGGCCTCTCGCCGCGGTTGTTGTCCGCGCTGGACAAGGCGGGATTCGAAGCCCCGACGCCGATCCAGGCCCAGGCGATCGCGCCGGCGCTGGCCGGCCGCGACGTCGTCGGCCTGGCGGCGACCGGCACCGGCAAGACCGCCGCCTTCCTGTTGCCCGTTCTCGAGCACATCGGCCGCAAGCCCCACCACCACCAGCGAAAGACGCGCGCGCTGGTGCTCGCTCCCACCCGTGAGCTGGCGCTCCAGATCCATGAGCAGGCTCGCCGGTTCGGCACCGATCAAATCCGCGCGGCCGTGGTGATCGGCGGCGTCGGCATGGGTCCGCAAGTCGAAGCGTTCCGGCGGGGCGCGGAGATCGTCATCGCCACGCCCGGACGCTTGAACGACCACCTCGACCGCGGCACCGCCAGGCTCGACGCCATCGATCACCTGGTCCTGGACGAGGCGGACCGCATGCTGGACATGGGATTCAAGCCGCAGCTCGACCGCATCCTCGCCAAGGTTCCCCGGGAGCGGCAGACGCTGCTCTTCTCCGCCACCATGGGAGCGGAGGTGGCACAGTTCGCGCAGAAGCACTTGCGCAATCCCGTGCGCGTCGAGGTTGCCCGCAGCGGGTCGGTGTCCGAGCGCGCCAGCCAGCAGGTGTTTCTCGTCGGGCAGGAGGAGAAGATCGCGCTGCTGCTCGCCCTGCTCGAGCAGGACGCGCTCTCCACGCTGGTGTTCACGCGAACGAAGCGCCGTGCGGATCGGCTGGCAAAGGCGCTTTCCCGCGCGGGATACGCGGTGGCGGTGATCCATGCCGACCGGTCGCAAGGGCAGCGCAAGCGCGCGATGGACGACTTCCGCTCCGGAGAGGCGCGGGTGCTGGTCGCCACCGACATCGCCGCTCGGGGCATCGACGTGGCGGAGATCGGTCACGTGGTCAACTTCGACCTGCCCTCGGTGCCGGAGGATTACGTCCATCGCATCGGAAGGACCGCGCGAGCGGCGGCCAGCGGGCGGGCGACGAGCTTCGCTTCTCCCGAGGAGCACGACCTCCTGCGCGGAATCGAGAAACTGACCCGCCGCAGCGTGACTCGCGCCGACGTTCCGCGAGAGAGCGCGGCGTTCCGGGCCGAGGTTCTGCGCGCTTCCGATGCCCGCGAGCGGCAGCAGGAGCAAGCCACGGGCGGAGCGCGGCGGCACCGCGCAAGGTCCGGTCCTCGACGTCGTTGACGCGCGAGCGCGATCCGGATGGCAACCGCCGGTCGGAGATCGTACGTTGGGGAATCTGACGCTCGGAGGTGATCATGCGCACCTGGATTCTCCTCGCTGACGCCGCGAGCGCTCGGCTGTATTTGTCTGGCGAGCGCCCAGGCGATTGGACGCTGCTCCGCGAGCTCGAGCACCCCGAGGGCCGGATGCGGACGTCCGAGCTGCTCAGCGACAAACCCGGCCGCGTGAAGCAGAGCACCGGGTCGCGAGCAGCCCTGGAGCCTCACACTCCGCGCAAGAAAGTGGAAGCGGAGCGATTCGCGCGCGAGCTGGCCGAGGCCCTGGACGAGGGGATCGTCAGCGGATCTTTTGAGCGGCTCGTCCTGGTGGCTCCTCCCGCATTCCTTGGAGCTCTTCGCGACAAGCTGCCGGGCCGGGTCGCGGCGCGCGTCAGCGACGTGATCGAAAAGGACTATCTGCACCTCGATCAGCCGACGCTCAAGAAACGACTGGAGAGGGAGCTCCAGGCCAGGTAGCGGTCAGGCCGCCCGTGGCAGTCGAACCACGAACCAGGTGCCCTGGCCGGCGATCGACGTCACCTCGATCGTGCCCTGGTGAGCCAGCACCAGCTCCCGGGCGATGAAGAGTCCGAGCCCCAGGTTGCGGCGGCCGCGCGACACCTCGGTTTCTGGGGCGCGCCCGCGCTTGAAGGGATCGAAGATGTGCGGCAGCACGTCCGGCGGGATGGGATCGCCGGCGTTGTGGACGGAGAACGTCCAGCCGGTCGCGGTGCCGCGGCTGTCGACGTTGACCGCGGAGTCGGGTGGACCGTACTGCAAGGCGTTGGACACAAGATTCGAGACGACCTGCTCCAGCCGATCGGCGTCCCACCGGCCGTCCGCGTCTCCCTTGGGTGTGAACCGGATCTCACGTCCGGGATTCACCGCTTGCAGCTCCTCGAGGATCCTGCGGCAGAGCGCGTGCGCGTCCGTGGGGGCGCGGGTGATGGCGATACCGCCGCCGAGACGCGCCTGGGTGAGATCGAGGAGGTCGGAGATGATGCTTTCGATCCGGTAGGCGCTGCTCAGGATGCGGCTCGCGACCCGCGCGGGACCGAGCAGGGAGGGATCGTCCCGCAGGGTCGAGGCGGCCATCAGGATTGCCGAGAGCGGATTGAGCAGGTCGTGACCGATGATTCCGAGCACGCGCTCGCGGAGCTCCCAGTTGCGCTTCTGCTCGGTGAGATCGTGCGCCACGGCGGTGTAGGCGATGGGTTCAGCGGTCCTGCGGTCGCGCAGCAGGAAGACGTTGCACCAGACGGGCACTTCTTGCCCGGTCCTGAAATGCTTGAGGCGCAGTTCCTGCCCCTGCCGACCTGTCGCCCGCACCTTGGTGAGGAGATCCACCAGCTTTGCGTGGTCCTCCGGGAACAAGTAGTCGGGGATGGTGGTGCGGCGGACTCGCCCGGAGCCTTCGAGCCCGACCAGCGCTTGCCCGCTGCGGTTGACGAACTGCACCTCCAGGTCGAGCGATGCGATGGCGATGAAGTCGGAGCTCTCCTCGGTCACCGAGACGAACTTCGAGCTTTCGGCAAGCGCCGCGCGCAGCGCGCTTTGCGTATGCTTCAACTCGCTCACGTCCTCGAACGCCAGCATCGCGGTGGCCGGATGGCCATGGGCGGCCTGGAGCAGCGCGCTGCTGAGCAGGAGCGACCTCGTCCCTGAAGGCGTGTGCCAGTCCAGCTCGAGGCCGCGCATGCCTTCTCCGCGCGCAGCGCGGGCCGCGGGATGGCGCTGCTTGGGGACCGGCCTGCCGTCCGCGTCCGTGTACGAGTACCCCTCTGCCTCTCCTCCCAGGGCGCTGCGGGGATACGTGCCTCCCGCCATCCGATCGGCGGCCTTGTTGGAAAAGGCCACGCGAGTCGTCGCGGGTTCCACGAGCAGCACGGGGACGGGGAGGAGGTCCAGGAGCGACTCGAGCCATTGCCGCTCATCCGCGAGCCCGGTCACCCGGGCCTGCATCCTGCGGCTCGCCATCACCTCGTCGGTGACGTCGACGGCGCCCATGGTCAGCCCTTGCACTGCACCGCTCGCATCGCGATAGGGATCGAGCACCAGCTTGAAGATGGCGGTGTCCGCCGTTCCACCGCGATTGCGGGTGACCGGGTACTCAGGGGCGATGATCGGCTCCCCCCGCTGGAAAGCACGGTCGAGCGGCGGGCCCTCGCTGCCTTCGGAGAACAGGGCGCGAACCGACTTGCCGATCAGATCGTAGCGACCCACCATCTCGCAGAACGGAGGATTCGCCAGCTCGCAGACGTGGTTGGGGCCCCTCAGCACCGCGATGGGGACCGGCGCTTGCAGGAAGAAGGATCGCAGCTGGGACCGTTCAGCCTCCGCCTCCGCGCGCGCTTGCTCCTCCATCCACGCGAGCCGGCTGCGCTCCTGTTCCCCTTGCATGCGCTGGATGCCCGTGGCGATCGCGTCAGACGTTGCCCGCAGCGAGTCCAGCGCTTCCGTCCCCAGCGGCGAGCGCGCGAAGATGCCCAGGACCCCGACGCATTCGCCCGCAACGATCAACGGGTATCCCGCGAACGTCACCAGGCCCGAGCGCGATGCCCAGTCTCGGAAGACGCCGCTCTCCTCCAGGTCGTTGCTCCGCTGGGGTGAGCGATCCCGGGCGATCGCTCCGATCGGCAGGGATGCGAGCGGCACGCGCCGGTGGTTCGGGTCCGGGCTCAGTCTGCCCGCGTCCGCGCGCAGATGTAGCTCCTGCTCCCCCGGCTGCAGCGTCCAGATGCCCGCGAAGGCCGGGTGGAGATGCCGCACGATGGACTTGGCGCATCGATCCAGCATGCGAGGGAGATCGGTGGCGCCGGCCACCGCGGCGGCCACCGCGGATACTAGAGCCATCTGGTCCGCGTGCATCCCGGCCCGGCTGCGCGCGGCCTGCTCACGGGCAAGAAGGCGGGCTCCATGGAACGCGATCGCGGCCTGATCGACGGCCCGCTGCAGGACGAAGAGGTCCGAGGGAAGCGGGAAGTCCGGGCGGCGCGAGGTCGCCACCGCTACGCAGTGCTCGCCCGAAAAGGACTGCTGCGTTCGGGCAATCCGAACGCCGGGGCCACCCGCGCTCCACTCGCCGCCGCTGGCGGCGGAGGTCGATGGCTCCAGCTCTCGCGCCATGGCGGCGGTGAATGCGCAGGCAGCCGGCAAGCGTTCGACCAGCGCGGGCTCCCCCTCGGCGCTCATGCGGACGTAGACGCAGTCCGGCTGGAGCAGGCTGTCGACCACCTCCACCAGGCCGCGGGCGATCTGGCCGGGTTGCTTTTCCTTCCAGAGGAGAGGAAGGGCGAGCAGCGCGAGCAGATCGCGCGAGTGCACGCGGGCAGCATCGGAACGAGAGGCGCCCGGTGTCTCAGGTCCGGAGATGGATGGACTGCTCACGTTTCGATCTCGTGAATCGCTCGGACACTGCTTCGCGCAAGCGTCGTGGTCAATCCGGTACCCTACGCACCGGCCCGATCGTCGTGCTCACCGGCGGTCCAAAGCCCGCGTCTTCAATTCCGTGGCGATGAACTCCTGTACGATCTTCCGGTCCGCCGCAGGCGCACTCTTCAGGCGCCCGAGCAGCTTTGGGAGTTGCGCATCGCTCATCCGGGCCGGCCACTCCGGCTCGACCAGGTCGTAGACGGCCAGGGCAGCCCGGTGTTCCGCTGACACCCCGCTGTCGTGACAGCTGCCGCAGCCGCTGGACCTGAGGACCTCGCGCGCTCGCGCCATCGAACCGTCCTTCGCGCCGAGAGGAGATGCGGCCGCCAGGGTGAGCACTGCGAAAGTAAATCGAGGCGCCATGAGACACCCGCGAGGCTATTGTCGTCCGGACGGCTGCGCCGATCAACCCGGGATTGCCTTGCCGAGATCGAAGGCCCGCGACGACCTGGCACGCCTGCTCTGGACTCGCTCCGGCGGGCGGCGATTGCCCTCGACCCGCGCGCTGGACACCGCCCTCGCGCGGCTGCCGCGCGGAGAGCTGCACGATCTCTGCGAGCTCGACCCGCGCGGTCCCCTGTATCTGCTGCCCACTCGGGAATTCGTCCGCGAGCTGGCAGCATCGATCCGGGCCCTGGGATCGCGGCGCATCCTCGAGGTCGCTGCCGGGGACGGCTTCCTCGCCGGAGCGCTGCGGCGGGCGGCGCCGGAGCTGAAGGTCGTCGCCAGCGACTCGGGGGCATGGGCTGATCCTCGCGCGCGCATGAACGCCCGCGAGCAGCGCCAGCTGCGCGGCGTCGACGTCCCCGGGGTCCGGCTGGGCCGCTCGGTGCTGAGGCTCGACGCCTTCGATGCGATCCGCCGGACCCGGCCCGATCTGGTGCTCGCATCCTGGCTCCCACCGGGCGCGCTTCTCGATCGGCTCATCCGCGCGCCCGTGCGCCACGTTCTGGAGATCGGCGCGAAGGACGGAGTCACGCCGGGGGCCTGGAGCTGGCGCTTCGCGCACGAGCTCTGCGATGAGCTCGAGCAGCACGCCCGCTGCAGGCTCGACGAACGCCCGGGCCGTGAGCTACACTCGCGTGTGACGCTCTACTATGGCGCGCGCCACCGTCGGCACGCGCGTGAGAGCGTCCGGCCGGGGGACTGGCTCTGGCAATTTCGGCCGCCCTCGGGCGATTGAACGTGTGCCCGTACGTAGTTTCCGGTACAATTCGAAATCTGTACGCGGCAGCCAAGACGTGTGATGACCGAGTGCGTCAGACCGCCATACTCCGGTCCCGGTGCCGTGCCATCCGCAGTCCCCAAGGAGCTCCCGGATGCAGCTGCCCCAAAACCTCAAGTTCCGCAACGCGGCGATGTCCCGCGCGTTCGCGGGCAAGGGTCGCATTCCGATGTCGACGTTCGTCGAGCGTTACATCGATGGCTCCATCGAAGTCGCCGGGGACCTGCATGACTTCGTCCGGGCGCGGAGCGAGTGGGCGAACTACCGGTTCACCTGGGACCAGGCGAAGTTCCTCCTCACCCGGTTCTTGCCGTCGGTGCTCATCCATTCCAAGGCGGCCGACAAGAAGTTCGTCGTCGGCCATTACGATCGGGGAAACGACTTCTTCGAGGCGTTCCTCGGCCCCTCGATGGTCTACACGTCGGCGGTCTTCGACCGCATCGACGAACCGCTCGAGGCCGCGCAAGAGCGAAAGATCCGCCGGGTCGCGGACCGCCTCCAGCTGAAGCGCGGCGACCGGCTCCTCGACATCGGCTGCGGCTGGGGTACCCTGGCGCTCACCCTCGCGGCGGACCGCGGCGTCGACGCGACGGGCGTGACCCTCAGCTCCAAGCAGGCCCAGTTCGGGACCGCGCGCATCCAGGAGCGGAAGCTGGCCGATCGGGCCCGCATCCTGACCCTGGACTACCGCGACATTCCCGCCACCCGCTTCGACAAGATCTCCTGCCTGGAGATGGCCGAGCACGTCGGCGTGCGCAACTTCCAGCGGTTCCTGCGCCAGGTGAGCGGCCTGCTCGAGGACGACGGATTGTTCTTCCTGCAGATCGTCGCCTTGCGCCGGCCGCCGGAGGCGCTGGTGGTGCGCAACGATCGCGGTGGCTATTGGAACGCGGCCGACTTCACCTGGGCGATGTTCATGTCGAAGTACATCTTCCCGGGAGCGGACGCGAGCCTTCCCCTCTCCTTCGTCGCGACGCAGTTCGAGAAGGCAGGTTTCGAGATCCGCGGGGTGGAGAACGTCAACGTGCATTACGGCATGACCATCCTGCGCTGGTACCGGAACTGGGAGCGCAATCGCGAGAAGGTGATCGCGGCGTATGGTGAACGCTGGTACCGGCTGTGGCACCTGTTCCTGGCCTGGTCGGTCTTCACCGGCGAGCAGGGGCGTGGCGATTGCATGCAGATCGTCGCGCACAAGAGCCGGCCGTCGTTCGATCGCTCGCGCTTCGTCGGGAAGGCGTAGGCGCTGAGAAACCTTCTGTAGCTGCGCCTAGACGATCGAGCGCACTACCCCGCCGTCGACGCGAACCGCGGCGCCGTTGGTCGCCGAGGCCAAGGGGCTGGCGAGGAACGCTACGAGGTGCGCCACTTCGGCCGGCTCGGCGAAGCGCTGCAGCAGCGAGGTCGGGCGCATGTGCCGGAAGAACTCCTTCTCCACCTGGGATGCGTCCTTGCCCTGCTGGCGCGCGAGGCCCTCGACAAAAGTGCCCACGCCTTCGGAACGGGTAGGTCCGGGGAGGACCGCGTTGACCGTCACGCCGGTCCCGACGGTCAGCTCGGCGAGGCCGCGGGCCAGCGCGAGCTCCGCCGTTTTCGTCACCCCGTAATGGATCATTTCGGGCGGAATCTGCAGGGCCGACTCGCTGGAGATGAAGAGGATCCGTCCCCATCCCCGCTTCAGCATGCGCGGAAAGTAATGGCGCGACAGCCGGACGCCGCTCATGACGTTCGTTTCGAACAGGTGGCTCCATGCCGCGTCGTCGATCTGCTCGAAGGGGACGGACTTGAAGGCGCCGACGTTGTTGACGAGGATGTCGGTCTCGGGCAAGCGCGCGGTGATCGCGTCGGCGCCCCTGGCCGAGTTCAGATCGGCAACGATGCCGTCGACGCGCGCGCCAGGCGCTTCCGTCCGCACGCGGTCGATGGCGGCGTCCACGCGCTCTCGCGTGCGGCCGTTGAGGAACACCTCCACGCCTTCCCGCCCCAGATCGACGGCGATGGCGAGCCCGATGCCCGCGGTCGAGCCGGTCACGAGCGCCCTCTTGCCTCGGAGTTGCAGGTCCATGGGCAGGAGATGCCAGCGCCCCCGCTGAGTTGCAAGCATTCGACGCGACGCGCCTTGATCGCCGATCCGCCCACGGACTGTGGTTCCCGACTCCCCAGGAGACCTCAGGCACAAGGACAACGGCGACATCATCGTCGACGGCGTCAATTACGGCGCGCCGCTCGAAAATCTGAAGAAGGCCATGGACGCCGCGCGCCTGGACAGCGTTGACCTCTGGATTGGAACCGGCGGCACCGCGGTGGCGCAGCTGGTGGTGCCCGTGCTGAAGCCCCGCGCCTACATCCCGAACCACTGGGACGGACTGTACGCGCCCTTCTTCAACGGTCTCCCGCTGCCCTACTGGGACGCGACTCTCACCGCGTATCTCGCTGCGCAGGGGATTCCGATCCTTCCGCAGACGCAGTACTTCGACAAGTACGTGCTCGATCGGAAGGGCGTGGCCAGGGTGCCGAACACCGCCCAGAAGGCGAAGCTGGGATTCCCGGACGTGCAGCCGTTCCCGGCGGCCGCTTCCAGGGCCGCCGCAGTGCAGGAGACGATTTCGAACGACTGCGAGTGAGAGCTTCAAGCCTGGCCCAGAAGCTGTTGCATCTCGGCGTACGGGATGGCGTCCTCCAGCGCCTGGTACGTCCCGCTCCGCAGCAGCTCGACCGCGCTGCGCCGCGCCTGGCCGTACGCGGCCAGCGCAATGGCGGACCCGACACTGACCCGGCGTACTCCCAGGCGCTCCAGCTCGGCCAGCGGCGGAGATCCCGGCTTGGCGAGCACGTTCAGCGGCCCGCGGATCTCCCGCGCCAGGCGGCCGATCGCCTCGCGATCGCTGACGAACGGCACGAAGGCGCAGTCCGCCCCGGCGCCCAGGTAGGCGTTTGCGCGGCGCACTGCCTCGACGATGCGCGCATCGGCGGCGAGCCCTCGAGCGGCGAACGCATCGGTGCGCGCGTTGATCACCAGGGGCACTCCGGCGGCCGCGCCTGCCGCGCGTGCCGCCTGGATCCGGCTCACTTGAAGCTCGAGCGGGACCAGCTCGCCGGTCTCCAGCGAATCCTCCAGGTTCATGCCCACCGCCCCTGCCTCCACGACGCCGCGCGCCGTCTGCCCCGCCGCGTCCGCCGTGGGGCCATACCCCGCCTCGACGTCGGCGGACACGGGGACCTCCACCGCGCCCGCGATGCGCCGCACCATGCCTAGCATCTCGGTCCGGGAAATGTGCTGTCCATCGGGGAATCCCAGCGCGAAGGCGACGCCTGCACTGGAAGTGGCGATGGCGTGAGCGCCGGCGGCCGCGATCACCTTCGCGCTCGCCACGTCCCAGGCATTGGGCAGGACGAGCATGCGCGGACCGTCGTGAAGCTGGCGCAGCCTGGCAGCCTTTTCGCGTTGCGTGGCCATGGGCCGGAGCGTAGCTCTGGGGACGCAGGAAAGGAACGCCTGGCGGCGGCGGCGACTCCTGCGGAGCAGGCTTGGGAGTCCCGGTGAGGCGGCCCTCAACCGAGCTGCGGCAGCTCGGAGATTTCGTTGCTGGGCGGGTCTGATGCCGGGGCTGGTTGCACTACGGTTGCGGCATCGACCGGATGGTATGCGGTCTCCCGGCCGTAAACGGCGATGAGGAACCCAAGCAGGGCGAGCAGGACCATGCTGGTCGGCGTCTTCCAAGCGGTGGGCGAGTACATGTTTGACCTCCGCAAGCACCTGGAGCACTTCGCGTACCAACTCGCGGCGAGGCCGAAGCCGGGAATTCCGCGCCAAATCGACGCTCGACAAGGAGCCCGACCAGTGGCGCCACGCTGGCGCCACGCGATCGGATTTCGCGGGCGGGGCGCGCCGCGGAGCGCTATTTTGGGCGCGCGGCCCCGGAGCGGCGGCAGGAGGAAGCCATGACACGTCCGATCGTCGGCATCACGATGGGCGACGCGGCCGGGATCGGACCCGAGATCATCATGAAGGGCCTCGCGCGCGGCGAGGTGCACGACATCTGCAAGCCGCTGGTGATCGGCGACGCCGCGCGGCTGCGAAAGGCCGGCCGCATCGTGGGATCATCGTTGAAGGTCAATGCCCTTCGCGACCCGGCGAAAGCTACCTACCGCCGGGGAGAGGTGGACTGCATCGATCTTTCGCTCATCCCCGACGACTTGCCTTTCGGCAAGCTCTCCGCCAAGGCCGGGGACGCGGCCTACCGCTTCGTCGAGCTGGCGGTCGAGCTGGCGCAGGCGGGAAGGATCGACGCCATCTGCACCGCGCCGCTGAACAAGGAGGCGCTGCACGCCGGCGGGCACTCGTTCCCCGGGCACACCGAGCTCCTGGCGAAGCTCTCCGGGGCGGGCGAGGTATCGTTGATGCTCTGGACCCCGAAGATGCGCGTCATCCACGTCACCGCGCACATGGGCCTCCTCGACGCGATCGAGAGGATCGACGCGGCCCTGGTCGAGCGGACCATCCGCCGTGGCCACGACGCGCTGGTCCGGGCCGGGGTCCAGCAACCGCGGATCGGCGTGTGCGGCATCAACCCGCACGCCGGCGAGGGCGGTCTGTTCGGCCGCGGCGAGGAAGGCACGAAGGTGCTTCCCGGCGTCGAGGCGGCGCGCGCACGAGGCATCGACGCGCAGGGGCCGCTGCCGGCCGACGCGCTGTTCTACCGCGCCGGACGCGGCGACTTCGACCTGGTGGTCGCGATGTATCACGATCAGGGGCACGGCCCGGTCAAGGTGCTCGGCGTCGAGTCGGGCGTGAACATCACGGTCGGGCTGCCCTTCGTCCGCACCTCGGTCGATCATGGCACCGCGTTCGACATTGCCGGGACTGGAAAGGCGGACGAACGCAGCCTGGTCGAGGCGCTACGGCAGGCGGTCGCGCTGGCCCCGGCCGGCTCGCGGTGAATCGTCCGGAAGGGGCAACGAGTACAAGGAGACGTCGGGCGCCGCCGGGTCGAGCTTGGTCATTCCCGCGAAGGAGAACCCGAGCTTGTGGAGCACACGGATGGACGCCGCGTTGCCGGGTGAAACGAAGGCGACGATCCGACTCAGGTGCGGCATGCCGCTGCACGACCGGACGATCGCGGCGGCCGCCTCGTACGCGTACCCTCGCGAGAAGAATTCGGGCAGGAACGCGTAGCCGAGATCCACGTCGAGGAAACCGTCCCGCTTGAGCAGTCCGCACATTCCGATCGGCTGCAGCGAATCCTTCAGCGAGACCAGGTTGAGGCCATGGCCGTTCCGGGCGCAGCTCTGGATCGGACCGTCGGCGAGATACCGGGCTGCCTGCTCGAGGGTCCGAATGCCTTTGTCGCCGATGTTCTGGATGAACGAGGGCTCGTTGAGGAGCCGGAGGACGAACCCGGCGTCTTCGGGCGTGAACCGTCGCAGGACCAGCCGGTCCGTCTCGGCAACAGTGACCTGGGTCGCGTGGCCGGTCATTCGTCTCACTTCACGATGCCCAGCAGCTCCACGTCGAAGATGAGGGTGGCGCCTCCCGGGATCTGCGGCGGCCTGCCGTGATCGCCGTACGCAGTGGCCGCGGGACAGACCAGGCGCGCCCTTCCCCCGGCGCCGATCTTCTGCACTCCCTGTGTCCAGCAGGGGATCACCTGGTCGAGCCGGAATTCGGCGCCGTCCTTCTGGTCGAACCGCGTCCCGTCGCGCAACCTCCCATCGTACCTCACCCGCACGCGGTCGGTCGCCGCCGGCCGCGGTCCGTCTCCGGCGCGCTCGGGAACGAAGACGATCCCGCCGGGAAGCCGTTCGGCGCCGGGCTTCTTCGACTCCAGATCGGCGAGCTTCCGCCCCCGCTCCTTCTCCCCGGCGATGCGCGGGTTGCCTCGCCGCTGGAGCATGGCGTCGACTTTCGGGCCCCATTCCTCGAGGTCGGGATCGCGCAGCTCGAGCTTCCGGTTCCCGGCGGCATCCGCGAACCCGCGCTCGACGCGCTGGAGCTCCTTCTTGGACAGGCCGTACCCGTTCACCCGTGACCCGAGGATGGCGCCGAGCGCGTAGAGCGCCTCGTCGTCGCCCGGCGCGGCCTTGCCCTTCTCCGACTTCTCCCGGTATTCCCGCTGGCCGCGTTCGCGGGCCTCCCGCTCGCGCTCCTCCTCGCGCTCCTCACGCTCCTTGCGCTCGGTCTCGACCGGCTGCTCAGCCCGTCCGGCCGCGCCGAAGGCCAACAGCGCACAGAGAACGAGGCGGTGCATGAGGGCCGCAAACCTGGCCGCTGGGTGCGGCGCTTGTCAAGAACGGAGACCATTCCATCCGGCGGAGGGCGGATGTGCACAACCTGGCGAAGGAAAAGAGAGACATCAACATATGAAAAATATTCGGTAATTACGCGGATTGCCCGGCATCAACAGGCAGTTTTGCACCCTTTGACAATGCCCCGACGGTTGCGCAACGGTTTCGCGCGCGTCTTTTCCCCCACGCGCACAAACCGGAGCCGATCGAATGAGCCATTTGCCCCGCCGGGAACGGTTGCCGCTACTCCTGCTTCTGCCCATCGCCACCCTCCTCGCGTGCGCGGGCCAGGTTGCCGATACCGGAGACGACAAAGCATCCATCATGCGCGGCGCCGAGGTTTCGAGCGCGTTGCGCCATGACGACTCCCCGCCGCTCACTCTGATGCCGATCGCCCCTTCCTCCGGGCAGCGCGTCGAGCACGAGGTGAAGAAGCTCCCCCGACGGTTCAGCACCCACGCTGCGTTCGATCCGGTGGCCCAGCTGAGCGCGCCCGCGCTGCTCATTCCCGCAACCTCGAAGAACTTCGACGGCGTCGGCAACGGCTTCGCGGGTCCGTCGGGCACCTTCACAGTCAATGCCGCTCCGCCGGATACGAACGGCGACGTGGGGCCAAACCACTACGTCCAGACGGTCAACACCGACTTCGCCGTCTTCAACAAGAGCGGCACGCCCGTCTACGGGCCGGTGCCCATCAACACGCTCTGGAGCAACTTTGGCGGCGGTTGCCAGACGAACAACGACGGCGATCCGGTCGTCATCTATGACCCCATCGCCGACCGGTGGGTGATCTCCCAATTCTCCGTCACCGGCGCGAACGGGGCGACGACGCCCTTCCTCCAGTGCGTGGCAGTTTCCCAGACGGCCGATCCGACCGGGGCGTACTACCGGTATTCGTTCCCTTACACCGGGTTCAACGACTACCCGAAAATGGGCGTCTGGCCGGACGGCTACTACATCACCTTCAACATGTTCAACGCGACGGGGACCGCATTCCTGGGCTCGAAGGTTTGCGCGTACGACCGGGCAAAGATGCTGACCGGGGCTCCGGCGACGCAGCACTGCTTCGACACCAGCACCGCGTACGGCGGCCTCTTGCCGGCCGATCTCGACGGCAGCCGATTGCCGCCCACGGGGGCGCCGAACTACGTCCTGGCCCTGGGCGCCACCGCCAATACGCTCGCATTCTGGAAGTTCCACGTCGACTGGACGACTCCCTCGAGCTCGACGTTCACCGGGCCCACCACGCTGAACACGGCCGCCTACAGCGAAGCGTGCGCCGGCGGCACCTGCATCCCGCAGTCGGGCACCACGCAGAAGCTGGATTCGCTGGCGGACCGGCTCATGTTCCGCCTCGCATACCGCAACTTCGCCGACCATGAGGCGCTGGTCGTCAACCATTCGATCACCGCGGGCTCATCGACGGGGGTTCGCTGGTACGAAGTTCGCGTCGCCGGTGGCACGCCTTCCATCTTCCAGCAGGGCACCTACGCTCCAGACGCGTCGTACCGCTGGATGGGCTCCATCGCCCTGGACCAGGCGGGCAACATGGGGCTCGGGTTCAGCACGTCCAGCTCCTCGCTGCACCCGGAGATCCGGTACACCGGCCGCCTCGCCGGCGACGCGCCGGGACAGATGACGCAGGGCGAAGGCACCATCATCGCCGGCTTGGGCTCGCAGACCGGTTCGAATCTGGCGCGCTGGGGCGACTACTCGATGATGGCGGTCGACCCGGTGGACGACTGCACCTTCTGGTTCACGACCGAGTACATCCCTGCCAACGGCGCTTTCAACTGGAGAACCCGGATCGGCTCGTTCAAGTTCCCGGGCTGCGGGGCCGCGCCCGTGAACGACTTCTCCATCTCGGCCAACCCGACCTCGCTGACCCTTGCGCCCAACGCGACGGGAACCAGCTCCATCTCCACTACTCTCGTCAGCGGCACGGCGGAGACCATCAACCTGACCGTGAGCGGTACGCCTGCGGGCGCTTCGGCGAGCGTCAGCCCGACGTCGGTGACGACGGGAGGCAGCTCGACGCTCACCGTCAACGCAGGCACGGCGGCGGCGGGAACGTATACCCTGACCGTGACAGGGACGGCGCCAGGCGCAACGCACAGTACCCCTGTGAC
Source organism: Myxococcales bacterium (assembly GCA_036513415.1). GTDB lineage: Bacteria > Myxococcota > Myxococcia > Myxococcales > 40CM-4-68-19 > 40CM-4-68-19. The sequence goes on from DATBZA010000190.1 coordinate 62,960, forward strand.
GCTTACGGTCCAGTCCGCGCCGCCAGCGAACGACTTCGCGATCTCGTCGAATCCTGCCTCGCTGGGCCTGGTCTCGGGAGGCAGCGGCACGAGCAGCATCTCCACCACGGTGCTGACCGGCGCCGCGGAGTCCATCTCGCTGAGCATCACCGGAGCTCCGTCGGGCGCCTCGGCCAGCCTGAACCCGACGTCGGTGACCGCGGGCGGCAGCTCGACGCTGACTGTCAACGCCGGCACTGCGGCTGCCGGGAACTACACCTTGACGGTCACCGGGACAGCGCCCAGCGCGACGCACAGCACGACCGTGACGCTCGCCATCCGGGACTTCAGCATCGCGGTGAGTCCGTCGAGCGCCACCGTCGCCGCCGGCCAGTCGACCAACTACACCGTGACCACGACCGCGCTGAACGGCAGCACGCAGAGCATCGCGCTCTCCGTGTCCGGCCTGCCCACTGGGGTGACGGGCTCCTTCAACCCGGGCTCGGTGACCGCCGGCGGCAGCTCGACGCTGACGCTCACCGCGGCAGCGTCGGCGCCCGCGGCGACAGCCACCTTCACCGTGACCGGCTCGTCGGCACCCACCACGCACACGGCCACCGCGACGGTCACGGTGACCACGCCGAGCGGCGACACCCAGATCTCGAACGGCGTGCCCGTCAGCAATCTCTCAGGCGCGGTCAACTCCCAGCAGTTCTTCTACATCAGCGTTCCAGCCGGGCAGGCCACCTTGACCGTGCAGATCAGCGGCGGGACGGGCGATGCGGATCTGTATACGAGATTCGGATCCCGGCCGACCCTCGCCACCTACGACTGCCGGCCTTACATCACCGGCAACAACGAGACGTGTACCGTCAACAACCCCGCCGCCGGCAACTACTACATCATGCTCAACGGCTACACGGCCTACTCGGGAGTGACACTGAAAGCGACGTATGCCGCCGACACCACCACGGCGTTGACGAACGGAGTTCCGGTCACGGCGATCTCGGGCGCGTCCGGGTCGCAGCAGTTCTGGAAGCTGGCGGTCCCCACCGGCCAGGCGAAGGTGGTCTTTACCATCTCCGGGGGCACGGGCGATGCCGACCTTTACGTCCGCCGCGGGGCGCGTCCGACCACCACCACTTACGATTGCCGCCCCTATCTGACCGGCAACAACGAGACGTGCACGATCACGAGCCCGGTGGCGGGGGACTACTTCGTGATGCTCAGGGGCTACACGGCGTACTCGGGCGTGACGCTGAAAGGCCAGTACCCGTAGCGAATCCAATGGACGCCGGCAGGCCAGGATTGCTTGCCGGCGTCGGCGGTCAGCTCGGGTTCGTCGGCCGGCGTCTTCGAGGGAAGCGAGCCTGGATGCCCCGGACGACCAGCTGGAGCCCGAGGGCGGCGAGGATTCCGCCGATCGGCCAGAAGACCAGATGTGGCTTCCAGAAGCCGAGGGCCGCCAACAACAGGAGGGCCGTCCCAAAGGTGATCAGAGGGCGGAACTCGAAGCTCTCCAGCTGGCGCTGTCCGGTGACGGCGGCACCCACCGCGCTGCCCAGGTTGCCGACCTCGCGCAGGAGCTGAGCGCCGCTCCCCGCTCCCGTCGGGGCGACGCCACCGCGGATGCCTTTGTGACGGCCGGCGCTCCGCGGGAAGGCGGGTGCCGGGCGCGCCTGCAGGGCGATGGTGCCGTTCGATCCGCTGCGAACGATCTCGTCGGCATTCTGGAGGTCGGCTGCATAGCGCGCTTCCATCTGCTGCGCGATCGCGGCGTCCTCGATGCTGACGTCCATCTCCCAGTTGTTCATCCAGCTGCCCGCGTTGAGGTTGGTCGAGCCCACGCGCGTCCAGAGCCCGTCGGCAACCGCGGTCTTCGCGTGCAGCATCGGGCCGCGCCACTCGAAGACGCGGATCCCCGCGTCGATCAGCGCGCCATACATCGTTCGGGAGGCGGCGGCGATCCAGCCGATGTCGCTGTTCGACGGCAGCAACAACCGGACGTCCACGCCGTCGGCGGCAGCGCGCCGCAGCGCCTGCAGGTAGGGGACGTTCGCCATGAAGTAGGCGTCCGTCAGCCAGAGGCGCTCGCGGGCCAGCGACGCGACGAGCAGGTCCATGCGGAAGACGGCGGCGGTTTCCGGAGTGGTGGGGATGACCCGCACGCCATGCGCGCCCCCCTGGGCGATCGAGTCCCGGGTGGGCACCTCTTCCTCGGCGATGGTGCCGCCAGCATGACGCCAGGAACGGGCGAATGCCTGTTCGGCATCGGCGACCGACGGGCCCCGCAGTTCCACGCCCGTGTCGCGCCACGGAGGAATCCCCTGCGCAGGGTCGCCCATCCAGGGATCCGCGATGCAGAGGCCCGAGACGAAGCCGACCGAGCCGTCGACGCAGATGACCTTCCGGTGGTTTCGCCGCAGAGCCGCCAGGGGGTTCGCTGGATGCGGCGGGTTGAAGAAGCGCATCTCGCCGCCGGCGCGGAGCAGCTCGCGAAAGAGACGGCGCGGCGTGGACCAGCAGCCGAACCAGTCGCAGAGAACGCGCACCTTGACCCCTGCGGCGGCACGCTCGGCGAGCAGCGCGGCGAAGCTGCCGCCCCACCGGTCGGCGCGGAAGATGTACATCTCCATGTGGACGCTGCGCCGCGCCGCCCGGATCGCTTGCTCCCAAGCCGGGTAGTTCTCAGGCGCGTCGTGCAGCACGCGCACGCCATTGCCCTCGACGAGCGGGGACCCTGTCGTCCGCGCAAGGGCTCCCAGGGCGACTTCGCGCAATGCCGCTGTGGTATCGGGATCCCGGCCGTTGCGCACGGCTCCTCCGCGCACAGGAAACGATGCCTTGTCGCACGAACGATCGACATGCGCCATGCAGCAAGCCTGTCCGGACGATCGTCGAGCGGACTAGCCCCGGCGCCCCTGCGCTTTTCCACCCGATCGCCGTGCCGGCGGCGCCGTATCTCGTTTCTGCTTTTCAATGGGGGGCGGGGGCGCGGGCGCCTTTGTTGGTCCCGGGCTGGACCACAGACGTTGCGGCTGCGGTGGCGACGTACCCTTGGAAGGTCTGCCCAAACCAATGACGCAGTGCGGCCCTCGGGACGAGTTCAAAATGGACCTGCCCTGACCAGAATGAGACCCCCTAGACTGGAGCCCCGGCGCCGCAGGCGGGGCGTCAGGTCCCGCCATCCTTCACCGCGCCCGCGCCCGCGCTCGCGCTGGCAGGGGCAGGAGCCGGCTTCGGCTCGCCCGTTCTCGCGCGCACTTTGACCCGGTAGAGTCCTCCCGGCTTCTCGCCCGGAAGCCAGACGCCGCACAGGCTGCTGCCGGGCTCCAGCGCATGCAGCAAGAGGCCGTTGCCGTCGGCCGTGAACTCCGGCGCGACGACGTGCGGGTCATCGCAGACCACGCTGGCGCCGGACTCGGCCTGGAGGGGCTTTGACTCGCCGGCTTCGAGGTCGAGGGACACGGTCCCGGGTGGATCGCCTTCGCCGCCTGGCGCATCCACGGAGAGCAAGAAGAGTAGGACCGCGAAGAGCCGCATCGGGCGAGTCTAGCGGTTCCTGGCGCTCGCCGCCGAGCACAATGCCGATCCGGGCATGGCGCTGTTTCTTGCTTTGGACTCGCTGCGCGCGCGGCGGTCCGCTAGATTGTCGCGGTTCGAAGGAGACGCATGGCCGAGCTCAAGCCCGGGCGCATCGTCGAGTGGCACAGGCTTTCGCCGAGCCTCTCGCTGTTCCGCGTCATCGCCATGGACGGCGCGCGGTTCCCGTCCTACGAGGCGGGCCAGTACATCGCGCTCCGCCGCGACGATTGCCTGCTCACGCGAAAGGTGAAGGACGGGAACGAGGTGAACTACGTTCCCGACCTCGACGCCGAGGGAAAGCAGAAGCGGGGATCGGTCACGCACTCCTATTCGATCTCCTCGGCGCCGTTCGAGACGGCGGAAGGGGATTACCTCGAGTTCTACGTGGTGCTCGAGCGCGGACGGGACGGCGTGCTGGGGCGGTTCACCGAATCGCTCTTCAGGGGTGTCGAGTCGCACGAGAACGACCGGCTGGCGTACGTCGAGCGGATCGTCGGCGACTTCACGCTCGCGAAACGCGCGGCCGGGTTCGACCACGTGCTGATGGTGGGGACCGGCACCGGGTTGGCCCCGTTCGTGTCGATGGTCAAGCAGCTCGACCACGAAGCGCGCAATGGAAAGCGGCCCGCGGCGCGCTACACGCTGCTGCACGCCAACCGCACCCACGAAGAGCTCGCGTATCACGGGGAGCTGTTGGACATCGAGAAATCCAACTCGTTCGACCTCGTCTACGTCCCTTCGGTGAGCCGGCCCACCGCCCGCGACCTCGCCGACCCGCAGCTCGGCACAGGCCGGGCCAACAACCTGCTGCGCCATGTCTTCGATCTGCCGGCGAAGGATCTGGGAGATACGGCGCCCGCGTTGCCGCGGACGCGGCCGCTCGAGCTGCTGAAGGCGCGGATCGAGCCCGCGCGAACGGTGGTGCTGACCTGTGGCAACCCCGACGCGATGGCGGACATCGCCTGGATCGCCGGACAGACCGGGATGCGATTCGAGAAAGAGGACTGGTAACCACCCAGGCTCACCCCGCGGCGGGGAGGATTTTTCGGCCCTCGCGCTCCCCCGTGCTACAGGCCCGATCGGATGCTGTCGCTGCGGATCCAGGAGCATCGCGAGACGGCCACGCGCGCCGGCCTTCTCTACGTGACCGACGGCGTCGCCGGTATCCGCCGGCAACGCGCAGGGAAGGGCTGGGTGTTCTATGCGCCAGACGGCGCCCGGATCTCGGACGCAGTCGAGCGCCGCCGCATCCTGGCGCTGGTGATCCCGCCGGCCTGGACCGACGTGTGGATCTGTCCGGATCCTCACGGCCACATCCAGGCCACGGCGCGCGATGCCCGGGGGCGGAAGCAGTACCGGTACCACCCCCTGTACCGGGCGGCCCGCGACAAGTCGAAGTTCCGCCGCATGCTCGAGTTCAGCGAGATCCTCCCCGACATCCGCGAGCGGGTGGAGCGCGACCTGCGCGCCGGCGACCTGACCCGGCGGCAGATCCTCGCCACCGTGGTGCGCCTGCTGGACAAGACGCTGATCCGCGTCGGCAACGACGAGTATGCGCGCGAGAACCGCTCCTTCGGCCTCACCACCCTGCGCGGCCGCCACGTCGAGATCAAAGGCTCGAGACTCCACTTCACCTTTCGCGGCAAGAGCGGCGTCAGCCACGAGGTCGCGATCACCGATCGCCGGCTCGCCCGCATCGTGCAGCAGTGCCAGGACCTGCCGGGACAGGAGCTGTTCCAGTACCTCGACACCAAGGGCAGGCGCCAGACCATCTCCTCGGACGACGTCAATGCGTATCTCCGCGAGACGACGGGCCGCGACATCACCGCGAAGGATTTCCGGACCTGGGCGGGCACCATGCTCGCCGCCAAGCAGCTGTGCGCGATCGGGCCGGCCAAGACCCGGCGCGAGGCGGAGCGAAACATGCTCCGGGCGATTGACACCGTTGCTGATCGGCTCGGCAACACGCGCGCGGTCTCCCGGAAGTACTACGTGCACCCCGGGCTGCTGCGGGCGTATCTACAAGGGCTCACCGTAACCCTGCCCTCAGCGTCCCCGCACGCCATGCGCCGTGAAAATCCGCCCGCCGCGCTCCGGCGAGACGAGGTGGCGGTGCTGCAGTTCCTGCAGGAGACGGCCCTGGACGATTAGTCCGGGGAATAGGCGCCGGCGGCCAGGCGTAAGGAGGGAAGCGGGCCGGTCGCGCCGGGCGCCCGCTCGCTCGCTCCCCACCGGCCCAATGAGGCGTCATGCACGTCCAGAACAACGCGGAAAAGCCCATCACCCCTGCAGACGCGGGCGTGGCCCTGCAGCCGAAGCCAGCCGAGACCTGGGAAGCGACGACGAAGCGAGACGAAGCTCCGGCGATCCCCGGCGCGGCCAGCGACTTGCTGCTCGGGCGCGGAGTGCGATTCGAGGGCAAGCTGACCTTCGCGGGCACCGTCCGCATCGATGCCAGCTTCGTCGGCACGATCGTCACCAATGACGTCCTGGTGGTAGGCGAGGCTGCGCGCATCGACGCGAACATCAGCTGTGGCACCATCGTGGTCCATGGCGAGGTGAATGGGAACATCCAGGCGAAGACCGGCGTCGAGATCCGCGGCAGCGCCAAGGTCCGCGGCGACCTCGAGACGCCGTCGCTGGTGATCGAGAAGGGCGCCTTCTTCCAGGGCGCGTCCCGGATGGACTCCGCCGCGAAGGCCGCGCGGCCCAAGACCGCCGCCTGAGCGGATCTCAGGATCGGTACTCGCGAGTCACCCCGGTCCGCCGGACCGGGCTTCCTGCAGTCGCACGTCCGTCAGGTCGAGCTCATGCTCGATCTGGCGGAGCGCGTCGTCGTCGATGCGCCCCTCGTCGCGGAGGCGGATGGCCGCATCCCGTTCGATCTTCGCAAGCTCCCGCGACAGGTCGCGATAACGGATGTGGTGCTCCGGGTCCACCGGTTGGCCTTGCTGCGATGCCTCGCCGGTGAGGCCGGCGAGCCGCTGGCGATAGTGCAGGGCGAGGTCATCGTAGATGGGGGCGAGATCGGGCCGGTCGCGCGGGCGCGACTGTTCCAGGTGCCCCAGAGCGGATTCGACCGCGATGCGTCTGGCCTCCCGCTCCTCGCAGGCGGGTCCCGCCGCGCCCTGGAGCCCCAGCAGCCGGATCAGCGGCGGTAGAGTCAGCCCCTGCGCGACGAGCGTCGCGAGGATCACGCAGAAGGTGATGAACACGATCAGGTTTCGCTGCGGGAAGGGAACGCCTCCGGGTAGGGTGTGCGGCAGCGCCAGCGCCGCGGCCAGCGCGATCACTCCGCGCATTCCCGTCCAGCCCAGCACCACCAGTTGCCGGGCCGGTGGAACGCTTTCCGGTTGGTGCAGCACCCGCCGGCGGATGAAGTAGGCGAAGCGGGCCCCGGGAAAGACCCATGCGAGCCGCAGCGCGATCACCAGGGCGCTGAAAGCGGCGCCGGAGAGCGCCAGCGTGTCCAGCCCGTATTCACGGATGCCCGCGAGCACGAGGGGCAGCTGCAGTCCGATGAGCAGGAAGACCAGCCCGTTGAGCACGAACGTGAGCGCGCCCCACACCGCGTACACCTGGATGCGGACGGCGGGCGAGAAGAACTGGCTGCTCTTGCGGCTGAGGAACAGTCCCGCCGCGACGACGGCGAGGACGCCCGAGCCATGGATCCCCTCGGCGATGAGATAAGCGGCGTAAGGCACGAGGATGCTGATGGCGATCTCGATCGGTCCGTCGTCGATGTGCGTTTCCACCCAGCGCACGAGCCAACCGATCAGGAGCCCCACCGCCAACCCGACGGCGACCAGCTGGCCGAAGCGCAGCAGCGCGTGCACGGCGCTAGGCGGCATGCCGGAAACGAGGATCGAGACGCCGAACTCCAGCGCCAGCAGTCCGGTCGCGTCATTCACCAGGCTCTCGCCTTCCAGGACATCGACGATGCGGCGCGGCAGTCCCATTTGCCGCGCGATCGTGCTGGCCGCAATCGCGTCGGTGGTGGAGACGACCGCGCCGAGCACCAACCCAGTGCGCCAGTCGAAGGCCGGCAGGATGAAGGGAGCCGAAAGCGCGACGCCCGCCACAGTGAAGCTGACCAGGCCGATGGCCAGCGAGGCGATACTGACGAGGTTGTACGAGAACTCGCGCCAGGAGGTCACCCACGCCCCGGAGTAGAGCAACGGAGGCAGCACCACGTAGAAGATGAGGTCCGGCTCGAGCGTGATCCTTGGGAGGCCGGGCAAGAAGCTGACGACGAGACCGGCGAGGACCAGGACGATCGGATAGGGCAGCCGGAGCTTGCGTGCGAGCGCCGCGAAGGCGATCACGGCGACGAGCAGGACCACGAACACCAGCTGCGCCGCTTGAGCTCCGCCGCCTTGCATGTCATCCCCTTGATTGTCCTGTTTGTTGCACAATCGCGATTGCGTGGGGTAAGGTAGTCTTTGGTGTTCGCGCATCCCTCGCGCAAGGACGCACCGCGGCAGCTGAGGGAAGACTCGCCCCTGAATCCGATTGCAAGGTTTCATTATTACAGTCGGGCCCGCTTCCGTCTCGTGGCGCCCGATGAAAACGCGCCGGAGCCGGACTGAGGATGCATAGACGCCTCCGCCGCCAGCTCGACGAGGCCCTCGGTCAAGAACGTGAAGCTTCCCCGCACCTGCGCAAGCTGTTCCGCAAGATCGAAAAGGAATACCGCCGGGCCGACGGCGATCGCGCTTCCCTCCAGCGCGCGCTCGCGCTGGTCTCCGATTTGCTCAAGCGTCGGCCGGAAGCCGAACGGCGCCGCGGGATCTCGCCCAGGACGCGCTCGATCTCGCGACTCTTCGAGCAGGCCCCCTTCGCGGCATTGCTCTGCGACGCGGATCGGAAGGTGACTGCCTGGAACGCCGCGGCCGAGCGGCTGTTCGGGATCCCGGAGGCGGAGGCGGTCGAACGGGAGCTCTCCATGCTGGTGTTCCAGGACACCGGCGCGAATCGTGCCCAGGCGCGCACCGAGCTGCGCCAGGCCCTGGCCAACGGAGACACCACCCAACTGATGTGCGAGACGCCGGCGCGGTCCGGCGAGCCGCGGATGTGCGAATGGACCGTCGTGCCGCTTCACGATCGGAAGGGCCGCGAGGTCGGAAACGCGGTGGTGGTGCAGGAGCGCGACCCGGTGGGCGATCGGTACGCGCTCGCCTGGCAAGGCGCGGGCGACGGGATCTGGGACTGGGACCTGGCCACCGATCGCCTCTGGCTGTCTCAATCGTGGCGCGCGCTGGTCGGCGCCAAGGGCGACGGCGGCGCGCTTTCGGAATGGTTCGACCGGGTGCACCCGGCGGACCAGGAAGCGGTGCAAGGCGCCATTCGCGCGCACCTGGACGGGCAGTCGGAGCGCTTCGAGAGCGAGCATCGGTTGCGCCATGAGGATGGAAGCTGGCGCTGGGTGCTGGCGCGCGGTCAGGCGACGCGCGACGCTTCGGGAACGGCGCTGCGCTTCTCCGGCTCGACCATGGACGTGACCGAGCCCAAGGCGACGGCGGGCTTGCTGCGCGACGCGCTCACGGGGCTGCCGAATCGCGCTCACTTCCTGGACCTGGCGCGGCGTTCCTTCGCGCGCACCGCGCGCCGCGAAGGCGATCGCCTGGCGATCCTCTTCCTGGACGTGGACCGGTTCAAGCCGGTCACCGAACGGCTCGGCAACGCGGCAGGCGATGAGCTGCTGGTCAAGATGGGCGAGCGGCTCCAGACCTGCCTGCGCGAAGGCGATACGCTCGCGCGCCAGGGCGGGGACGATTTCAGCATCCTGCTCGATGACGTCAAGGAACTGGCCGACGCCGAGATCGTCGCCAGGCGCATCCATGACGTCACCGCGCAACCGTTCGAGGTCTCGGGAACCGAGGTCTGCGCCACGGTGAGCATCGGCGTCGCCCTGAGCGCGTCCGCCCATGCGCGGGTGGAGGACTTGCTGCTGGACGCGGACGCCGCGATGTATCGCGCCAAGGCGCAGGGACGGGCGCGCTCGGTGGTGTTCGACGCATCCCTGCGCGAGCGCGCGCCGCATCTCTTCGAGCTGGAAGGCGAGCTGCGCCATGCCCTGGTGCGCGAGGAGTTCCGCGTGCACTATCTTCCCATCGTCGACGTGGCCTCCGGCCGCATCCAAGGTCTCGAGGCCTTGATTCGCTGGGCCCATCCCACGCGGGGGCTGATCGCGCCGGAGCACTTCGTGCCCTTCGCCGAAGAGACCGGACTGATGGTGCCGATCGGCCGCTGGCTCCTGGGTCAGGCCGGCCGTGAATTCCAGAGCTGGCGCGGCGCGGCGCCGGAGCGGCTGACGCTCAGCGTGAACCTGTCCTCCCGGCAGCTCGAGCACAGCGACCTGCTGGAGAACATCGAAGGCGTCCTGAGCGAGCATAGCCTCGAGGCGCAAGATCTAATATTGGAGCTGACCGAGAACACGCTGCAGAACAGCGAGCACGCCCCGCGGATGGCGCAGCTCCGCGACCGCGGATTGCGGTTGTCGATGGACGATTTCGGCACCGGCTCTTGCTCGCTCAACTCGCTGCTGCGATCCCAGTTCGATTGCCTGAAGATCGACCGCTCGCTGTTCACGGGCGGATCGCCGCGCGGCCAGCAGCCGGAGCTGGTGCGCACCATCCTTTCGTTGGCGCGCGACCTGGGGACGCAAGTGGTCGCCGAGGGGGTGGAGACTGCGGAGCAGTTCGGCTTCTTGCGCGAAGTGGGCTGCGCCGCCGCCCAAGGCTTCTATTTCTCGCCTCCAGTCGACAGTGCAGGGGCCCGGTCGCTCCTGGAACGCACCGGAAGCTGGTAAGCAATGGGCATTTCGCGGGTTTTGCCCGCTTCCTCCCTCGAAGTGTTCTACGTTGTTCCTGGTATGCAATCCGTTCCCCATGTGTCCACAGGCGTCGAAGGGCTCGACCACGTCCTTGGTGGCGGGCTACCCGCCGCGCGTTTCCATCTCATCCAGGGCGATCCCGGTTCCGGCAAGACGACCTTGGGCCTGCAGTTCCTGCTCGAAGGGCTCCGGCGCGGCGAGAAGGGGCTCTACGTCACCCTCTCAGAGACTGGCGAGGAGCTCCGTGCCGTGGCGGACTCGCACGGCTGGGACCTGTCCGGACTGCCGATCTTCGAGCTCGCTTCGGGCGTCGAGTACCTGAGCCTCGGTGAGCAGAACACCCTCTTCGAGCCTTCCGAGATCGAGCTGGCCGAGGTGACCCGCGCATTGTTGGCCGAAGTCGAGCGGGTCAAACCGGTGAGGGTGGTGTTCGACTCGCTGTCGGAGATGCGGCTCCTGGCCCAGAGCGCGCTGCGCTACCGGCGCCAGCTCCTGGCGCTCAAGCAGCATTTCGCCGAGCGCGGGGCCACCGTGCTGATGGCCGACGATCGCACCAGCGAGACGAGCGACCTGCAGCTCCAGAGCCTGGCCCATGGGGTCATTTCGCTCGAGCAGCTTTCGCCGCTCTACGGCGCCGAGCGCCGGCGGCTGCGGGTCGTCAAGATGCGGGGCGTCGCCGTTCGGGGTGGCTACCACGACTTCCGCATCGAGCGCGGCGGCATTCGTGTGTTCGCGCGGCTGATCGCGGCGGAGCACCACCAGCCGTTTCGCGCCGAGATCGTCCCCAGCGGGGTGGCGGAGCTGGACGCGCTCCTGGGCGGCGGCCTCGATCGCGGGACCAGCGCGCTCTTCATCGGCCCCGCCGGGACCGGAAAGTCGGTGCTGGCCGCGCAGTATGCGTCGGCCGTTGCGCTCCGCGGCGAGGCCGCTTCCATCTACGCCTTCGACGAGAGCGTCCACACGCTCACGGCGCGCGCGGAAGCGCTGGGCATGCGGGTAACGGAGTTGATCGCGTCCACCCGGCTGCGCGTCCAGCAGATCGATCCGGCCGAGATGTCTCCGGGAGAGATGGTGGATCAGATCCGCGAAGAGGTGGAGGCTCGCGGCACGCGCGTCCTCGTCATCGACAGTCTGAACGGCTTCCTCGCGGCGATGCCCGAGGAGAAGTTCCTGATCGTCCAGCTTCACGAGCTGCTCTCCTACCTCCGGCAGCGCGGCGTGCTCACCATCCTGACGCTGGCGCAAGCCGGGATGATCGGACCGATGAGCTCGCCGGTCGACGTGAGCTTCCTCGCCGACACCGTGGTGCTGCTGCGCTTTTTCGAGGCGCAGGGTGAAGTGCGCAAGGCCATCTCGGTGCTCAAGCGGCGGCTGGGAAGGCACGCCATGGACATTCGCGAGCTCGGCATGGATGCGAAGGGCGTGCACGTGGGAGCGCGCCTCTCCAACATGCAGGGCGTGCTCACCGGGATCCCGCGCATCCTGCCCGGTGTCGAGTGATCGGCGAGCGCATCCTGGTTCTCGCGCCGGTGGGCCGGGACGGCCAACTCGCGGAGCGCGCCCTCCGCGCCGGCGGGCTCGAGGCGTTGGCGTGCGTTGACGTTGCGCAGCTCTGCGAACGGATCACCGAGGGCGCCGGCGCGGCAGTGCTCACCGAGGAAGCGCTCTTTCCCGCGGCGGCGACGCGACTCTCCGAGGAGCTCGGGAGGCAGCCTCCCTGGTCGGACCTTCCGCTGATCATCTTCGGCAGCCGCGAGACTTCGGGAGAGCACGCAGCCAACGTGACGCTGCTCGACCGTCCCGCCCGGGTGCGCACGCTCATGAGCGCGGTGCGTGCGGCGCTCCGCGCGCGGCGCCGCCAGTACCAGGTCCGGGACCTGCTCACGGCCCTGGAGAGCTCGGTCCGCGACCGCGACCAGTTCCTCGCCATGCTGGGACATGAGCTGCGCAACCCGCTGGCCGCGATCCTGACCGCCGCGGAGCTGATCGACCGGCAAGCCGGCGACAGGTTCAGCCGCGAACGCGCGGTAGTGAGCCGGCAGCTCCGCCATCTCTCCCGGCTGGTGGACGATCTGCTGGACGTATCGCGGGTGACCCGCGGCAAGATCGCCCTGCATGAGGAATCGATCGACCTCCGTGCCGTGGTGCACCGCGCGATCCAGGGGTTCGAAAGGGCTGGGCAGATCCAGGGCGTGCAGATCGTCGACGCGCTGGGCGAAGGAGTGGTGATGGTGCGCGGCGACCTGCTGCGCTTGGAGCAGATCGTCGCGAATCTCCTCTCCAATGCCGTGAAGTACACCAACGCGGGCGGACGGATCGAGGTGAGCCTCGAGGCTGGAGCCGGCCAGGCGGTGCTGCGGGTGAAGGATTCCGGCGTGGGGATCAGCGCGGAGATGCTGCCGCGGGTCTTCGAGTTGTTCGTTCAAGCACCCGGCGCGCTCGACCGTGCTCCGGGTGGAATGGGCATCGGGCTCACGCTCGTCCAGCGGCTCGTCGAGCTCCACGGAGGCCGGGTGGAGGCGGCCAGCGCCGGCCTCGGAAAAGGGAGCGAGTTCGTCGTCCGCCTCCCGATGGCGGAGCCGAGCGATTCGCCGGCGCCGACGAAGGCGGCGCTGGAGACGAACGGTGGGCCGCGGGCGCTGCACGTCGTGCTCGCCGAGGACAATCCCGACGCCCGGGACCTGCTGCAGATGGCCCTCGAGCAGATGGGTCACCGCGTCGATCCCTGCCCTGACGGGCGCACTGCCATCGAGCGGGCGCTGGCTGGACGGCCGGACGCCATGCTGATCGACCTGGGGTTGCCCGGCAACGATGGCTTTCAAGTGGCGCGGGCGGTCCGCGCGGCGCTGGGAGCGAGCGTCCGGCTCGTCGCCCTCACGGGCTACGGACAGCCTGGCGATCGCGAGCGGGCGCTAGCCGCCGGATACGACGCGTTCCTGGTGAAGCCCGCGGACCTGTCTGCGGTCGACCGCGCGCTGCGGGAGGCAGCGGGCGCGCAAGCGAGGTAAGATGCGGGGAGAGGTGGGTCCGACCCCCCCGGGTGTCCTGAGGGAGACTTCGCAGGTCAGGGCCACTGGGCGCGGGGGCCGGGGCGGCATAAGTCACCTACCAGACTACGGCGCCATTTTGCGCCGGGGAGTGCAAGATGCCGAGCGGCACGGTGAAGTGGTTCAACGATGCAAAGGGCTTTGGGTTCATCACGCCGGACGCCGGCGGCAAGGACGTGTTCGTCCACCATACCGCCATCCAGTCCGAGGGGTTTCGCAGCCTGGCCGAGGGCCAGAAGGTGGAGTACGACGTGCAGGACGGGCCCAAGGGCCCGCAGGCGGCCAACGTCCGCAAGGTCGGTTGACCCGAGCGCATCGGCGCCGACCCCGGCGTGCAGAACGGACCCAGGCGAGGGCCGCCTGCGCCGGCGTCGCGCCATGCCGATCCACTCAGCGTAGAAAGGGCAGCCCGGCGCGGAGGGCCGCTTCCCATTCCGGCTGCTGCTGCGCCGCCGCGATGGGAATGGGCGGCGCCGGATTCCTGGGCGCTTCTCGCAGCCTGGATTGCCACCAACCCACGTCGTGCCAGGCGCCCAGCTTGAAGCCCACGGCTGGGTAGGTCGCGATCCGGCGGAACCCCAGGGCCTCGTGCAGGGCTACGCTCGCGGCATTGGGCTGCGTGATGCCGGCATGCGCGGCGACGAATCCCTGCAACCGGAGCAGGGCGAACAAGGACTCGTAGAGGGCGCGGCCGACGCCGCCGCTTCGCCGATCCTCGCGCACGTAGACGGCGACGTCCACCGACCACTGGTAGGCGGCCCGGTCGCGGTGCTTGGAAGCGTAGGCGTATCCCCACACACCGTCCGTCCCAGCGCAGACCAACCAGGGCGCGTACGAACCCAACGTCACGATGCGCTGTGACATGTCGCTCCCGCTGGGTGGCTCCAGCTCGAAAGAGACGGCGGTCCGCTCGACCCACGGGCGGTAGATGGCGGCGATCTCGTCCGCATCCGACTCACGCGCGATGCGTATGCTGGCCATCTCACTCCTCCGACCTCAGCCCGGCCGGGTCCGGGCTGCTGGGTTGCTCAGCCATTGGCGGGCAGGGAGCGAGGAAATACCGAACTTCTCCAGTCCGGGGAAGACGACTCCCTCGAGCGTGCCGACGAAGATCGATCTCTTGAGCGAATGCGGAAGCACGCCGTGGCGCAGGAGCTCACGGCTTTCCCGATCCTCGCCCGCAGCGGCGAAGAGCCCCTCGTTGACCGTGCCCGCGAGCATTGCCGGGATCCAGGGCGAGAGAAAAGAGACGTCGGAGATCGATGCCTCCCTCGCCAGGTGTGCCCAGCCGATGCGTCCGTGCACGACCTCGTCCCTGGCGATCTCCCGAAGGACGCTCTCGACCCGTGGCTCCACCTGCTCCGCCAGGAGCGTGGTCAGGGTCGCCACGCTCTCCGTCTCGGTGATGCAACACGATGCGACGACTTCGTAGAGGACGGCTGCGCGCGGGGGGAGGCTTCTGGGCGCGATCGCGGCGTCTTCCGCGGCAGCGCCGATCGGCTGGCCGTACACCGCGGAGAGATCGGCGCACAGGGCCGCGTGCCGGTGCTCGTCCTCGACCGCCTGCCGCAAGAGCGCGGGAACCGGCGAGTCGGCGTCGAACGCGGCGATGGCTGCCGCCAACCGGGCGAATCTGCGCGCCGCCTCGCGCTCGACCCGCGTACGGAATGCCCATGCCTCTCCGGCCTTGCGGCGCAGTTCCTCCTTCACCAGCCCACGACTCCGCCGCCGCCTGCGTCGGGCGCCACTCCGCCGTCCGAACCCTGCGCGGTCCTCGCCGTCCCGGCGTCAGAAGCCACTCCCTCCCCTCCACCCTCACCCTTGGCGAGCGTCGTCTGCCGGCTGCCGGCATGGGTCAAACAACCTGAGGTCGCCCCCATCACCGCGCCGCCCACAACGAGCACCTGGAAGAGCTTCCTGAAGAGCATGGTCCACTCCGGTCGTGAGCGGCGGAAGATAAGCCAGGAATCGCGGGAGCGCACTGAGAACTCAGGTCGGGCGATGAGTTGCCGGCGCGGCGGATCGAGCCCGATCCCTCGAAGGCAAAGGCCGGGTCGAGGCTGGCGAACAGCAGAGGGTGCAGCTCGCCGAGGCGGACACGGGGCAGGGGCATGGATGAATCGATATTTTGACGCAAGTGCGTCGCGCGCGGTAGAGCCGCGCTGCATCCGTGCGGACCTTTCCAGAGCCCGGCCAGAAACCGACCTCCCCGGCGCCACTCGCCGGTTTCGCGACGCACCCGCTGGTCCTCGCCAGCGCCTGGGTCGCCTGCGTCCTCGTGCTCCATGCGATCGTCGCCGCCGTCCAGTACCCGCTTCGCGATGCGGACTCGACGCTGTACGAGAGCATCTCCGAGCAGCTGAGCCGGCGGCCAGTCCGGGAATGGATCGCGCCGTTCTTTCCTCCAGGCCGCTTCAAGGAGGGCCTTTTCCTCGAGCACCCGGCTGCGTTCTTCTGGCCCGCGGCGGCGCTGGGCAAGCTCGGATTCGCGCGCGGCGCGCTCCTGGCCAACTTCCTCTACTTCCTCGGCTCGCTCTATCTGCTGTTCCGGCTCGCTGCGGCCCTCGCCGATCGCGCCGTCGGCTGGGCCGCCGTGGGCTCCTACCTCTTCTCGCCGCTCGGGATCCAATACCTGCTTCGCGCCAACCACGAGGTTCCCTGGGGTCTCGCTTATCTGGGCGGATTCTGGTGCTTGCACGAGATGCCGCGCAGCAGGTGGTTCGGGCTGGGCTTCGCGCTCTTCGGCCTCTTCGCCTTCGCCATGAAAGGCATCCTGGGCCTGTCCTTCTGGCCGGTGATGATCGCCTGGTGGGTGATCGTGTCCCGGCGCCGGAAGGACGCGGCATGGTTTGCGCTGAGCGCCGTCTTGATCGCGCTGTTTTCCGCGCTGTACGAGCTCGCGTACCGCCGAGTCACCGGCCAGGGCTTCTTCGCCGGATACCTCGGCACACAGGTCGGCTACGTCGCCTTCTACGAGCAGCGTCCGGTCTGGGGAAAGCTCGTCAACCCGTTCTACTATCTCGCGCACCTGCTCTGGCTCTCCTTTCCGGGGTCAGTCCTGTCAACCTGGGGGATCTGGCGCTCGCGACGGCGCGCGGAGCCGTTTACCGCCGCCCAATGGCTGGCGGTGGCCGGCAGCGGAGGGATCGTGGCGCTGCTCTCGCTGATGACGCGCAGGGCGCCGCGCTACATCTTTCCCGCGTACGCGCTGGTGCACGTTCCCGGTGCGGAGTCCCTGCTGCGGCACCTGCCGCGGTTGCGTGGATTCCTGGAGCGTCGGGCGGCCCGGTTGCCCTATCTGGTGATGGCGTCGTTGCTGGTCGTCCTGCCCCTGCGGATCGCGGCCGACCAGCGGTTCTATCGCTTCATCCGCTTCATCGAGTGACGGAGAGGCCGTTCAAGCGGCCTCGGCCAGCCGCAGCTTCGAGAACTCCGCCGGTGTTCCCGGCGAGAGCGACAGGCCCAGCGCGAGCCAGAGCGCGTACATGACCTTGGTGTCGTACAGCACGTCGTGCGCCTGCCCGACGACCAGCAGCGCCGCAAGTGCCGCGAGCGCGCCCAGCGCCATCGGCTCCCGTGCCCGCACGCGCGCGAGCAACGCCCGCGCCGCCGCCGCGAACACCCACAACAGGGCCGCGAGCCCGAGCGGCCCCGTCTCCGCCAGGGTGGACAGCTCGGTGTTGTGCGCCCAGGTTCGCATGGGGAAGCCTGGATCGACGCGGTCGTAGTAAGGAGCCCCCGCCCGGGAATAGTTGGCGAACCCCACTCCACGCAGGGGATGATCGCGGATGATCTCCAGGGCGCGGGACCAGATGAAGGCGCGATCGGAGTTGGTCTCGAACGAGAACGCGCTGAGGAACCGCGCCCGCACCCCGCCGTGCAGCGCCGCGAGCACCACCAGGGCCGCCATCGCGGGCAGGAAAGCCCGCCGGACGCGCGGAGCCGCGAGCAGGCCGATGATCAGCGCGGCCGCGCAGAGAGCGAGGTACGCGGCGCGGTCGAACGTGACCGCGACTCCGCCGAGCCCCAGCGCCGTGGCCGCGGCCACGATCCAGATCCGCCGGGGAGGGACCGCGCCGGCCGCGAGCACGCCGGCAAGGAGCGCCACCAGCACGGTCGCATTGTGGCCGTACGAGAGGCGCGAGGTGAAGAACCCCATCGCGCCGAATCGGTCGGGCGCGCCAGGCGCCTGGACGAGAGCGGGCGCCTCGCGCAGCCCGAGCAGATGGACGACGTCCACGCCGGCCCGGTACTGGACGATCCCCACCAGCGACGCCAGGGCCAGGCCCCCGCACGCCCAGTAGAGCAGCCGCAGCGGCGCCTCGCGCGGCAAGAGCCGGAGCCCGTGCGCCACCACGAAAAACCCGATCACGGAGCGCCAGAGAGTGGCTTCGGCGAGCGCGGGCGCGCCGTAGGGGGACAGGAGGTCCGAAGCGATCGCGATCCCCACGAACGCCAGCACCGGCCAGTCCAGCGCGGTGCGCAGCGGACGGGGGGGCGAAAGGAGCAGCCCGGCCGCCGCAATCCCCAGCGCGATCTGCATCCCGGCGATGGACACGGGCACGAAGAAGGCGTGGCCTGCGAGCCCGGCGTAAGCGAGCGTTGCGGCGATCTTCCGGCGATCCACGGAGCTGTCCTACATACTACAGTGCTTGCGCGCGATGACGCTCTTCAGCCGATTGCTGCCGGCCCTCCTTCTCTGCCTGGCTTGCGCGCGGGGCAAACCGCCGGTGCCGATCCTCAACTATCATTCCGTCGGCCCCGGCGGGGACGAGTTCACGGTCGCTTCCGAAGACTTCGAGCACCAGCTCGATTTTCTCGTCTCGGCGGGCCTGCGCACCGTTTCCCTGGACGATCTCGTTCAGCGCCGCGACGTCTCGCGCGCGGTCGTGCTCACGTTCGACGACGGCACCGAAGACGCGCTGACCCGCGTGTTGCCGGCGCTGCGCAAGCGAGGAATGCGCGCGACCTTCTTCGTGATCACCGGACTCGTCGGCAAGCCCGGTTACCTCAGCTGGGACGGCGTCCGCGCCCTGGCCGCGGCCGGGATGGAGATCGGCTCGCACAGCGTCGATCACGCCCACCTTGCCGAAGAGTCGGACGAGCGCGTGCGGGAGGAGCTGACCGCCTCCAAGCGCGAGTTGGAGTCGCAGCTTCATGCGCCGGTCGAGGTGCTCGCCTACCCCTACAACTCGGTGCGCAAGCGGATCGAGCGCGCGGCCGCGGAGGCCGGCTATCGCGCGGCGGTGGCTGGAGCGGTGCACGGCGGCAAGGGCCTGCTCAACCTCTACCGGGTGACCATCCGGCGCAGCACCAGCCTGGACGAATTCAGGCGCCTCGCTCTGGGCGGCTAAAACGCATCTCACAACCGGAACTGTCGAATGACCTCGCTCAACGTGGCCCCTGACTTGGCTGCGGCGCCGGGGCTGGCCCGGGTTCCAGAACGAGTTGGGTGGCTGTAAAACAACGGTTCATCTCGCAGCTGCTGGCTCGAACGTCGAGGCACATTTCGGCGTTGGGCGCGCCTAGGCGCTGGTTCAACCGGTTGAACCAGTCCGGTGCTGGCCGTAAAGGCGGACGGCACGGAGGAAAATCCAGCCCTCCTTTGCTCGCGTGCGAACGGCGGATGGATGATGCCCGATTCCGCTCTGGGCGTCGCCACTCCGGATCTCCGAGGCGTCGCCACTCTGGGTCTCCGAGGGAGCCGCCTGCGAAGTGGTGTCCTTCCCTTGCTCGCCGGATTTCGACCGAATGATGGATATGACGCAGTGCGGCCCGTCCCGGAACGAGTTCAAAATGGACCTGCCCTGACCAGAATGAGACCCCCGTCGCATAGTGAACTCGTTTCCGGAATTTCCGGAACGAGTTGCCGCGGGACCAGCACACCTGCGCGCTCTGCCCCCTCCACGAACAGCCAAACACAGCTGGCGTCGGCAGAGCCGTTCGCATCCACGACCCGGCGCTTTGCCCAACTCGTTCCGGAATCCTGGCGCGTCCAGAAGCATACGGCAGGACGACGAGCTGATCGTGTGCCAGGAGATGTGACGGATCATGAGAATTCCGGAACGAGTTGGCGGACCGCCCGCGAGCGACCGGAACGACGAGACCTCATACACCAATTGATTTGGGCGACCTTCCATAGGGGCCGTCGGCAGCGGCAACGCTCCGCGGTCCTGCCTGGGGCCGGCAAGGCGCGCGCAGCCGCCACCGCATGAAAAGCAGCAACTCGAACCGGAATGGCCGGGCTACCCCCGGCCACCAAGAGCTGGCTCAGGGACTACGCTTGCGCCTTGGACACGACCGCCCACTCGCCCGAAGGTCCGTCGCACTACCGACGTCTGTTTCCGCAGCACCCCACGTCTCTGGCGGGCTCGCGAACGGAGCGCGATACGCCGGAGAACGAGACCCTGATGCATGCCATCTGCGAGACCAGAAGCCGCTTCTTCGCCCTCCTTCTCCTTCTGGCGGGCTGCGCGCACACGCCCAGGCTCGTCCCCGCGCCCGATGCGCAGCGCCCCGCCGGCGATCCGGAGGCCGCCGTTGCCAGCGCCGCGGGCGTCCAGGTCACGGTCCGATCGCGTGCCTGGAAGGGAGTCCCGCGGGATCTCGAGTCGATCGTCACGCCGCTCCACGTGACCGTCGAAAACGGCTCGCCCGTCGCCATCCGGATCCGCTATCGCGACTTCACTCTCACCGGGCCCGACGGTCTGCAATCCGGAGCGATTCCGCCCTTGCAGATTCAGCGGCCAGGCACGCAGACGGTGGCGCTCGTGCCGACGTTCCCGGGCGACCGCTTCCTCCTGCTGCGCCCGTACGGGCCGTGGTACCCAGCGTATCCGCTCTGGGACGGCCCGTTCGATTGGGATCCGGTCTTCTATGACCAGTTCTACGCCACCTGGGAGCCGCCGCTCCCGACGCCGGACATGTTGAACCAGGCGCTGCCCGAAGGAGTGCTGCAGCCCGGGGGACGCGTGTCTGGCTTCCTCTACTTCCACAAGCTGAAGGCGAGCGAAGGCCGGGTGATCTTCGCCCAGGAAGTGATCGAGGCAGAGACGCGCGAGCGCTTGGCAACGATCCGCATTCCGCTCATCCTGCAGTGAGCCGCATCTGCTACGGTTGGCGCGATGCGCAGGAGCTTCTGGGCCTGGGGATGGGAGGAAGGGCTGCCTGCCGATGCGGCGCGCCACGCGCTGGCCGTGCAAGTGGCTGGCGCGCTCGGTCAGGACACGCCGGAGCCGAAGGCGCTTCCGACCTTGGATCGTGCGATCGCGGGAGTCTCGCGAGCGTCCGTTGCTCCACCGCAATCGATCGCGGTCCTCTGCGACGCATCGCCCGAGGCGAGGCTCCGCCACGCTTACGGGCGCGCGTATCCCGACCTCGTCCGGGGCTTCGCTTGCGACTTCGCGGCTGCGCCGGACTTCGTCTGCTTTCCGCGGACGGAAGAGGATGTCGCACGCGCGCTCCACGCCTGCGCGACGAACGGCATCGCGGTGAGTCCCTATGGCGGCGGCACCAGCGTCGTCGGCGGCGTGGAAGCAGGCGGCGGCGGGCGTCCTGCCTGCGCGCTCGACCTTTCGCGCCTTTCCGGCGTCCTCGAAGTGGACCCGGTCTCCCGCGCGGCCCGGATCCAAGCGGGCGCGCTGGGCCCGGATTTGGAGAAGCAGTTGCAGCCGCACGGCCTGACCCACCCGGCTGGCATCCTCAATCCGGGCGTGCTGCTCGACTGAGGTCTTCGCCGGCGTGACTCGGCTGGGCGATCAACCCAGATACGCCGCGAGCACCCGCTCGTTCTTGCGCAGCTCGGCCGGCGGGCCTTCGACGGCGACGCGGCCGCGCTCCATCACGTACGCGTAGTCGGCGACCGTGAGCGCGGTCTTGGCGAACTGCTCGACCAGCAGCATCGTCATCCCCTCCTGCTTCAGGCGCTGGATGGTCCGGAACACCTCCTGGACGATCACCGGCGCAAGCCCCATGGAAGGCTCGTCGAGGAGCATCACCTTGGGCGCCGCCATCAGCGCGCGGCCGATGGCGAGCATCTGCTGCTCACCCCCCGAGAGGGTGCCCGCCTGCTGCCGCTTCCGCTCGCGCAGGCGCGGGAACAGCCCGTACACCCGGTCTAGATCGCCCCCCGCCCGGGCGCGGAAGCCGAAGAAGCGCGGCAGCCGCCGGTAAGCACCGAGCAGGAGGTTGTCCTCGACCGAAAGCGGACCGAAGACCTTGCGCCCCTCCGGCGAGTGCGCCAGCCCGAGGCGAGCGATCCGCGAGGGCGGAAGGCCCTGCACGGGCTGGCCGTCGAGCAGGACGCTGCCCTTGCTGGGCCTGACCAGGCCCGAGATCGCGCGCATCGTCGTGGTCTTGCCGGCGCCGTTCGCGCCGATCAGGGCCACCACGGTGCCGGCCTTCACCTCCAGCGAGGTGCCGACCAGCACTTCGCTCAACCCGTAGCCTGCGTGCAGATCGGACACCACCAGCATCGGAATCTCCGCTCAGCTTGTCGCGGGCGCTGCCGGGGCAGCCTCTTCGACAGGACCGGACTCGACCTCGCCGAGGTAGGCCTCGATGACCTTGGGATGCCGCTTCACGTCGACCGGCGTTCCCTCGGCAATGAGCTTTCCGCCGTCGAGGACCGTGACCACGTTGCAAAGCCCGCTCACCACGTCCATGTGGTGCTCGATGAGGACGATGGTGACGCCCCGCTGGTGGACGCGCTCGATGATCTCCATCTGCCGGTGCATGTCCGGGTGGGAGAGCCCTGCAGCGGGCTCGTCGAGGATCAGGATGTCGGGCCTGCGCGCGACCGCCCGGGCGATCTCGAGGAAACGCTGCGCGCCGTAGGTCAGGTCCTTCGCGGGCGTTCGCGCTTCGTGCCCCAGGCCGACGAATTCGAGCAGCGCGAGGGCGTGGGCCTGCGCCCGCTTCTCCTCGATGCGTCCAAGCCCGAGCAAGACCAGCGGCATGGATCGCGACCGGCGATAGGCATCCCTCAGGGCCACCATGACGTTCTCGAGCGCGCTCAGGCCCGTGAACAATTGGAGATTTTGGAACGTACGCGCCACGCCGACGCCCGCCGTCTTGAACAGGCTGCCTCGCGGCAGGGGCTGACCGCGCAGCAACATCTCGCCCGCTGTTGGCGTGTAGAGCCCGGAGATCACGTTCACCAGCGTGCTCTTGCCCGAGCCGTTCGGTCCGATCAGCCCGTGGATGTGGCCCCCGAGCACCGTCATCGACACTCCGTCGATGGCCTTGACCCCTCCGAAGTAGCGCTTCAAGTCGCGCAGCTCGAGCAGCGGGGTGCCTGACTTCAGCGGAGTCGCCGGAAGGACCTCGTCGAGGGGCGACGGCGCGGGGAGCGGCGGATCGGGGATACGGAACAGCCGGGAGAGGAACTTCGAAGCGAACCCCATCAGGCCTTCCGGCAAGCCCACGACCACCGAGAAGAGCATCAGCGCGAAGATGGCCTTGCGCCAATCCTCGGTGTTGGTGACCAGCAGGCCGCCGGCCACGAGCACGCCGGTCGCCACGATCGGCGCGAGCGCCTGGAAGGGCCACATCGTCTTGCGCAGCAGCCCCCGGATGCCGGCGAAGAGTGCCAGCAAGAAGCCCACCCCCGAAATGATCTCGAAGAGCGTCCGGTTCGAGAGCAGGTTGGGCAAGAGCGCCACCAGCGAGGCCCCGACGAACGCGCCCCACAGGCTCTTCCGCCCTCCCAGCACCACGCCGAGGAGGAGGATGACGGTGAGCTCGTAGACGAAAGCTTGCGGCTGCAGATACTGGAAGTTGAACGCGTAGAGCGCGCCAGCCAGCCCGCCCAGAGCGGACCCGAGCGCGAATCCGGCCACCTTGTGCCGGTAGGTACCCACGCCCATCGCATCGGTGGCGATGGGGCTGTCGCGCAACGCCTCGAACGCGCGCCCCCACTGCGACGCCAGCAGATTGCGCATGGCGACCCAGACGATCGCCAGCAGCGCCATGCACAGCCAGTAGAAATCGCGCGCGCCCAGGACGCGCCCGAGCAGTGGCGGCCGGGTGAAACTCAGGCCCTGCGCGCCGCCGGTCAGCGATTCCAGCTCGTTGAGCGCCGTGACCGTGAGGGCGGTGAAGCTCAAGGTGGCGAGGGCGAACTGCGGCCCTTCGAGCCGCAATGCGGGCAAGGCGAGCAGGCCGCCCAGCACGGTGCCGACGGCGATCGCCGCGACGGTCGCGAGCGGCATTCCCCAGCCGAGCTTGGTGACGCAAAGGCCCGCGGTGTAGGCGCCGAGACCGAGGAACGCGGCCTGCGCCAGGTTCACCTGGCCCAGATAGCCGACGGTCACGTCCAACCCGATCAGGAGGATGCCGTAGATGGCCAGCAGCGTGAGCAGGCCCAGCGCATACGGGTTGTGCACCGCCAGCGGCACGGCGGCGAGCACCGCGAACATCAGCAGCTCGGCGCCGCGGATGAGGAGCAGCCTCTTCCACATGCCGGTCGGCTCCTCTCAGACCTTGCGGATGGTCGCCTTGCCGAAGACGCCGGTCGGGCGTACGGCCAGGGCGAGAATGAGGAGGACGAGACCCGGCACTTCGCGCCATCCGCTGCCGAGGGAGAAGCTGGCGATGCTCTCGAGCGCGCCGAGGAACATGCCGACCACTACCACACCGAAACCCGACTCGAGGCCGGCCACGACCGCGACCGAAAAGGCCTTGAGGACCAGAGCCGAGGCCATGGTCGGCCCCACCGTCGTGATGGGCGACACCAGGATGCCGGCCACCGCCGCCACCACGCCGGAGAGCGCGTACGAGAGCATGACGGTGTGCGTGGCGGAGATGCCCATCAGCTCGCCCGCGTCGCGGTCGGCGGAGACGGCTTCGAACGCCTTGCCCAGCAGCGTCTGCCGCTTGAACACCTCGATCGCACCCATGATCGCGAAGACGCCGATCGCCACGGAGAGCTCGACCGGAGTGACGTCGATGCCGAGCACCTGGATGGGCTGTTGCGAGATCGGGGTGGGAAAGGGGCGGTCGTCCCGCCCCCAGACGTTCTCGGCCACCGAGAAAAGGAAGAGGCCGAGGATGATGGTGAGCAGGATCCACCCTTCGCTCTTCTGCTCGAGCGCCAGGCGGACGCCGGCGCGCTCGACGAACAGGCCGAGGGCGGCCCCGAACAGGAGGCCGCCCGGAACCACCAGCCAGTAGGGGAGGCCGAGGGTGATCAGCGTGAGGGTGAAGAACGCGGACACCATCACCAGCTCGCCCTGGCCGAAGTTGATGCTCTTGCTGGTGGCGTAGGTGAGCTGGAATCCGTAGGCGATCAACGCGTAGACCAGGCCCATCAGCGCGCCGCTGACCGCCATCTGGGCGATGATCGAGATCGTCACGGGCCTCCTCCCCGGCGGTTTCGGATCAGGGAGCCTTGGCCAGCGCTGCCAGGCGCTGGCGATCTTCCTCGTGCGCGAAGATCACCTTTCCGTCCTGCACCATGCCCATCACGCAGTGCTCGCGGCGGAACGCCTCGTGCGTCTCGACGTTGTTCGGATCCCACTTGGTGTAGGGATGCTTCCAGACGGCGATCACGCCGCGGACCGGCTCCTTGAGGTCCTCCAGCGCATCCTTGATCTTGTGTGTGTCCGTGCTGCCCGCCTGCTTCACCGCCGCGGCGAAGAGGTAGACGGCGTCGTATCCCTGCGCGGCCGAGACGGCGGAGGGGATGCGGTTCACGCTGTAGGTCTTGTGATACGACTCGATGAAGGCCTTTGCCTTGGGCGTGATCGGGTCCTCGATGAAGGTCTGCGGCATCAAGGCGCCGTTGCCGTTCTTGCCCGCGTTGTCGATGAAGTTCGACATCGAGAGCGTCCAGCCGCCGATCAGCGGCGCCGTCATGCCCATCTTCGCCCGCCCGTTCGCCACCGCGGCCAGCTCCGGCCCGATCGCCCAGATCAGGATCGCCTCGGCGCCGCCGGACTTCGCGCGGAGCAGCTGCGCGGTCATGTCCTTGTCGCCGATGTTGAACTTCTCGGTGGCGACGACCTTCAGCTTGTCGCCCGCCTTCTTGATCTCCCTCTGCAGATCGTCGCGACCCGACACGCCGTAGTTGGTCGCGTCGTGCAGGATGGCGACCTTGGTGAACTTCCGGTTGATCGCCTCCTCGACCACCATCGCGGCCTGGATGCCGTCGTGGGCGGCGAAGCGGAAGATGGAGAGATCCTGGGCCTTGCCCACCCACTGGGTCATCGACGCGGAGCCAGCGGCGGGCGTGATGATCTTGGTGATGCCCTTTTCTTGAAGATGGCGGTCGCCGGCCATCACCACACCGGTGTTCACCGACCCGATCACGCCGGACAGGTCGGACATCGCCGCCAGCTCCTGCGCGATGAGGGCGCCGCGCTCGTTCTTCGCCTCGTCGTCGCGCTCGATGACGTCGATCTTCATCTTGACGCTGCCGACCGGGATGCCGCCCGAAGCGTTGATCTCCGCGATCGCGAGCTTGGCGCCGTCGCGCATCGAGGCGCCCATTGGTGCCGAGCCACCGGTGAAGGGGCCGGTGATGGCGAGCTTCACCGTGTCCGCTGCGAATGCAGGAAGAGCGAGACCGATCATCGACAACGACACAAGCAGTCTGACCATGATTTTCTAGACCTCTCTTGAGCTCCTCCGCGGAGGGCCGCGGAAGCTAGCACGGCGCCTGTTCCCGCTCCAGAGGCGGGCGGCAGCGAATGCCGTCCGACGTGCTAGGTTGACGCAGGGTCTCTCGCAATGCCTCCCCACCTCCATACCTGCATGCTCTGCGAGGCGGTGTGCGGTCTCACGGTCGAGTCCGAGGGCGATTCCGTAGGCCGCGTCCGCGGCGACCCCGATGATCCCTTCAGCCGGGGGCACATCTGCCCGAAGGCGGCCGCCATCGTCGACGTGCAGGACGATGCAGATCGCATCCGCGCGCCGCAACGGCGCGAAGGCGGCCGGTGGCAAGCGGTCTCCTGGCAGGCGGCGCTGGACGAGGCAGGGACGCGTCTCGCCGAAGTGCAGCGCAAGCACGGCAGGAGCGCAGTCGGGGTGTACCTGGGCAATCCCACCGTGCACTCGTACTCCGCGCTCCTGGCGACCCCGTTCTTCAACCGGGCGCTGGGAACGCGGGCGCGCTTTTCGGCCACTTCGGTCGACCAGCTCCCGCACATGCTCGCCGCCCTGGAGATGTTCGGCCATCAAGTGCTGTTGCCGGTCCCCGACGTCGATCGGACCCATTTCTTCCTCGTGCTGGGTGCGAACCCCCTCGCCTCGAACGGCAGCTTGATGACGGCGGGTGGCATCTCGCGCCGGCTCGACGACCTGCGCAAACGCGGCGGCAAGCTGGTGGTGGTCGACCCGCGCCGCACCGAGACCGCCGCGGCGGCGGACCAGCATCTGGCCATCCGCCCCGGGAGCGATGCGCTCCTTCTCCTCGCCATGCTGCATGTCCTCTTCGAGCAGCAGCGCGTGGGCTTGCGGCACCTGGCGCCGTTCACCGACGGGCTCGGGCTGCTGCAGGACGCGGCGGCGAGGTTCCCGCCGGAGCGGGTTGCGGCGCACACCGGCGTCGGCGCGCCGGCCATCCGCGAGCTCGCCCGCGACTTTGCCTCGGCGCCAGCAGCGGTCGCGTACGGGCGTGTGGGGACCTGCACCCAGGAATTCGGCGGGCTTTCAGCCTGGCTGATCGTCGCTCTCAATGCCGTCACGGGAAACCTGGATCGCGAGGGCGGCTTCATGTTCGCCACGCCGGCCGCGGATCTCGTCGCGCTCGCGTCGAGGACGGGCAATCGCGGCCATTTCGACCGCTGGCGCAGCCGGGTGCGCGGCCTGCCGGAGTTTGGAGGCGAGCTGGCGGCCGCGGCCCTCGCCGAAGAGATCGATACACCAGGAAAGGGCCAAATCCGGGCCATGGTCACGTTCGCCGGCAACCCGGTGCTCTCCACGCCCAACGGCGCGCGCCTGGACCGGGCCCTTGCCGGGCTCGAGTACATGGTCTCGATCGATCTCTACCGGAACGAGACCACCCGGCACGCGAATCTCATCCTGCCCACCAGCTTCGGCTTCGAGCGCGACCACTATGACCTCGCGTTCTATGCGCTCGCGGTGCGCAACGCCGCTCGCTACGCGAAGCCGTTCCGGCCGGCGCCGCCGGGCGTGCGCGGCGACTTCAAGGTCCTGCTCGACCTGGCGCTGGCGGTGCGGCGCCATGGGGGAGGGCGGCCGGGATGGGCGCTCGGCGCGTCGTTGCGCGCGGCCCGCATGCTCGGCGAGCGGCGGCTGCTCGATCTGCTGCTCCGGTTCGGCCCGCACCGGCTCTCGCTGCGCAAGTTGGAACAGAACCCGCACGGCATCGATCTCGGGCCGCTCCGGCCGCAGCTTCCGGCGCGCCTTGGCGGGAGGCGGCTGCGACTCGCGCCAGACGTCTTCCTGCGCGACCTGGACCGCCTGGCTTCAGTTCTGACGAAACCGGCGACGAACGGCCTGGTCCTGATCGGCAGGCGCGCGCTGCGCAGCAACAATTCGTGGATGCACAACAGCTTGCGCCTGGTGAAGGGCCCGCCCGGCTGCGTACTGCTGATGCACCCCGCCGATGCGGCGGTGCGCGGATTGAAGAAGGGCGAGAGCGTGCGCGTGGAGTCGCGCGTCGGCAGCGTCGAGGTCCCGGTCGACGTGACCGGGGACGTGATGCCGGGAGTGGTGAGCCTGCCGCACGGTTGGGGTCACATGCGCGACGGCGCCGCTCTTTCGGTGGCGGCGGCGCACGCAGGCGCAAGCCTCAACGACCTGACCGATGAGCAGTCGGTGGACGCACTCTCCGGCAACGCCGCGCTCAACGGCGTGCCGGTCACGGTGACCAAGGTCCAGAGCCGCCAGGATTCCCGCCCGCGGTGAAGGGCGCTTCTCGCCCGCGCCACAGACCGTTTTCAGCTCCGGCGCGTTCATGCTTCCTGGAGCGCAGGTAGGTCCACCGGGCACATCCACCGCGCCTCGCTTAATGGCGTCGGGCCCGGCGGCCGGTACACTCGCCGGCGGGGGATCCATGAGCGACTGCGCAGGATGTTCACGGCCGGGGCGCGAGCCCCGCTGCGCGTTCTGCGGCGTCGCGCGGGCGCCAGGCGGGTACGAGGTCACGCGGGTGCTGGCGCAGACGCCTCACGGTCGCGTCTACCGCGCCCTCTCTCCCGAGGGAGCCGTGGTCGCCCTCAAGGAGCTGCAGTTCGCCAGTGTCCCCGGCGCGCAGCAGATCGATGCCTTCGAGCGCGAGGCCGCGACCCTGAAGACGCTCCACCACCCGCGGATTCCCCGCTACATCGCGAGCTTCACGGACGGAGAGGGCGTGCATCTGCGCCTCTACCTGGCAGCGGAGTTCATCGAAGGCGAGCCGCTGTCGGCGCGCATCGCGCGCGGGCCGCTCGCCGCGGCGGAGCTCCGCGACGTGGCCAGGCAAGTGCTCGAGGTGCTCGTGTACCTCCACGCCCTGGGCGTGCTGCATCGGGACATCAAGCCCGACAACATGATCGTGCGGTCGGGCCGCGAACTGGTGCTGGTGGATTTCGGCAGCGCGCGCTGGCTCACGGGGACGCAAACCTACGGTTCGACCCTGGTCGGGACGTTCGGGTACATGCCCACCGAGCAGCTCGGCGGCACGGTGGATGCGACCAGCGACCTCTATGCCCTGGGCGCCACGCTGCTGCATGCCGCGACCGGGAAGCCGCCTTCCGATCTGCTCGCGGGCGATATGTCGCTGCGCGTGCCCAGGGCGGCGCCGCTGCGCGAGCTGATCGCGCTGCTGGTCCAGCCGCGGCGCGAGAAGCGGCTGCGCAGCGCCGCTGCCGCTTTGAAGGTCCTGGAGCACCCCGCTTCGCTCCGGCCGGTGCGACCACGATTCGCGCTGATGGGGGTGGCAGCGGTAGCGATCACCGCCCTGTCCTTCGTCTGGAGTCCGGTCCGCTCCGTTCAATCCGCGAGTGCCGGCACGGCAACGCGCGTCCCGGCGGGCGTGCCTTCCGCCCGATCCTGGCTCGCGAGAGCGAAGCCATACTGCAACTCTGTCGAGGTGGCGCAGTTCATGGCGCGCAACCCGTACCCCTCCGGCTGGGACGGGGCAGGCTTCGCGGCGGGTTGCTGGGCGCTAGCGGGAAGGATCGAGGAGGCCCGCAAGACGCTGGCGGGCGTTCCCGAGAAGGACCGCTCGCGGTCAGCCGGGATCGTGTTCGACCTGGCGCATCCGGTGGCGGACGCGGGCGACGACATCGCGGCGGGCCCGATCATGAACCTGGTCCTGGAATCGTCGCCCAACCACTTCATGGCGCTCTACCACGCCGGGATGAGCGACTCCGCGCTCGGCCACGCCGACCGGGCACGCACCCACCTCACTGGGTTCCTCCGGCTCTACAAGGCCGACGACTTCTTCACCCGGAACGCGCGCGAAGCACTTGCCCGCCTCCGCTGACCTCAACCGAGGTCGACCGGACGCTCCGGAGACTCGCCCGAAACCGGATCGATTCGCATCAGGATGCGCGCCACCGCGCGCTCGAGTTCGTCGCGCAGCTCGCGGCGCGGGTCGCCGGCCGAGCGCCGGATCCTCCGGAACACCTCCTCGAGCTCGCGGCGCTCCGCGCGGGCGAAGTCCGCGACGATGCCGGCCCTGCCACCACCGTCCGCGACGGCGATCGTGCCCCGTCGGGCGTGCGTGCGGCGGGCGACGCCGTCGTAATGGAGCAGCGCGCGGTCGAGCAGGACCCAAGGAAAATTTGGCTGCGCGTGCGGGCCGATGCGAAACCGGCGGCCCCCTTCCCAGTAGCGCCGGGCGGCGATCAACCATCCGGCCAGACCGCCCGGCCCGACGGGCCGCACGCGGGCGAAGCGCCGCCCGAGCCCGACCAGCGCCGTGGCGCCCCCCACCGCGCCGCCGATCGCCGTGCCGGCCATCACGCTGGCTCCACCCACCATCAGGTCCAGTGCGCCCCCGACCGCCGCGCCCGCCAGGGTGCCGGCCGCCAGCAGCTCCGCCGGCGAGAGGCCGAGGAGCTTCCAAGTCTCCTCGGCGAACAGGTCCTGCTGGAAGACGGGGCGCTCGAGAGCTTTGCCCTCGAATCGGACCTCGCTGTGACGGTAGAGGGCCTCGATGCGGCGCCTCGCCTTTTCCTCGCGGGACCGCAAATGATCGTGGAACCCGCGCTCGAGCCGGTCGCGCTCGGCCTCGAGCGCCGCCTCGTCCTCGAGGGCGACCTCCTCGGTGTGTGTGAGCTCGTCGACGATCAGCTCCGCGATCTCCGCGGCTGCCTCGCCCCGGCGCCGGCGGCGCTGCGCGACCAGCGCGGTGACGGCTTCGTCGATGGCCTGGCGCGAGTCGGGTCGCAGCTCGCGAAAGGACTCGAGCAGGCTGAGCCGCTCGTCGAACGTCACCGAGTACGCGTCGAAGTCGCGCACGATCTTGAAGTACTGGTCCAGGGCCCGGCGCCATTCGGCTGCGTGGTCCTCCGCGCCGATCCGATTGATCAGCGCCATCCCGGGCTGGCCGGTCCAACGGAGGATCTCCATCTCCGCCTCGTAGTTGCGGCGGAACGGGCGGGTGCCGTCCACGACGTAGAGAACGTTCGCGCCCGCCAGGATGGGAGCGAGGAGCCGCCGCTCATCGAGGAAGTCGGCCGTTCCTTCGTGGGCGCGCAGAAGCTCCGCCACGCGCGCCGGCCGGTCGGCCGCGGACACCTCTCGCGCTCGCAGCCAGGCGAGCGCGCGGGGCGCGTCCTCGAACCCGGGTGTGTCGACGAGCACGAACAGCGGTCGGCCGTCCACGCTGACCGGATACTCCCGCACCTCCGTCGTGGTCCCAGGGCGGGGATCGATGCGCACCGAGTCGTCTTCCGCGAGCGTCGCCACGATGCTCGACTTCCCCTTGTTCACCCGTCCCACCACCGCGAAGCGGGGCGCGTCCGTCACGGCGCCCCTCCGAGCGGCTCGACCGCCAGGTAGGGATCCTCGAGCGGGGCGAGTCCCTCGCTCCAGATGCGCACCTCGGATGCGAGCGACGGCCGGATTCCGTCCTCGCTCACGTGCGCGAGCAGGACCATGATGTGGCGCCGCGGTCCGATCGCGCGGCGCAGATCGCCGACGAGCCTGAGCAGGGCCTTGTCGGGCGCTTCCCAACCCTCGGCGACGATGATGATCGAGTCGGACCCGTTCGCCAGGGCGCCCCAGTCGAATCTTCCGTCATCGTAGTCACGGCCGCCCGCGGCGTGGATGCCGCCGATCGTGCAACGCGTCTGGCGCGCGACCGCCGCCTCCAACTCGGGCCGCGCGGGCGCATCGCGCCACAGCACCACGGTGCAGCGCGTGCCCGGCGGCGTCCTGGCGGCGGCTGGCGTCGCCCGGGTGCCGGCCGGTGCCGCGGCGTCAGCTGCTGCGCTGCGCGTCTCCACGTGCGGCTCCGCCAGCCTGCGCACGACGCGCTCGACCTCCGCATCGTCCAGCGGCAGCCGCGA
>DATBZA010000191.1:0-11826 GCA_036513415.1 Myxococcales bacterium
GCGCGCGGATCGCCGAGCCTGCCGAGCGCCACCGCGATGGCTTCGCCGAGCGCCGGCTGCTCCTCGCGCGCGAGCTCGCAGAGCCGCTCCAATTGCGCGGTGTCCTGCGCCTCTCCAGCGGCGACGGCCGCGACGCGGCGCAGCGCCGCTTCCGGCTGCTCGAGCGCCTGCGCCGCCAGGCCTTTCCCACCGGCGTAACCGAAGATCGCGACCAGCCGCTCGAAGGCCGCGGCGCGCTGCTGCGCGTCGATCCTGGCGTCGACGACGATCCCGCTCAACACGCGCTTCGATCGATCTCCGCGCTCGAGATCGGCCGCGAGGACGCGCACGGCCGGATCGGAATCCCCGAGCGCAGTCCCGGCTGCCCTTTTCGCCTCGTCGGAGTCGCGGAACTTCTCCGCGAGCACCGACAGGTTCCTCGCGCGCACGGCCGCCACCGGATCGCCCAGCACATTCGCGAGCAGCAGCTTCTTGCGGGCCTGCTGCGAAAGGTGGTTGCCCAGCGCCATCACCGAACGCGCCGTCTCGACCAGCCGATCGGGATCACGTTCCAGCCCGAAGGAGCGCAGCGACAGCTTTCCCCATCCGGCGCCGCCGCCCCTGGCCACGACTTCCACCAGCGCCTTCCGCGTCGAGGCGTCGAGCAACGCGACGACGTCCTCGACCCCGCCGCGGATCTTCACGCGCGCGTCGAAGTCCGGATCGCCGATCGCGACGAAATCCCTGCTGACGCTGCCCAGGGCGATGGTGCCGCCGAACGCCATGTCCCACGGCAGGCCAGCAAACACGTACATGGTGTTGCTGCCGCTCTCGCCATAGATCGTCAGCGCGCCGCCGGCGATCCTGGTCGCGGCGCCCGGCGAGATCCACAAGCCGAGCTCTTTCGCCGCGGCCGACCACGCCTCCCGGGTCGCCCGCGCCCGCGCGTTCGATTTCGCGATCACCAGCACCATGACGGTGAGCGCGAGCAGGGTCGCCACGATCATCGATCTGACGATATCCTGAAGCGCCATGTGGGCGCTCGACCTCGGGACCACCAACTCGCTGCTCGCCCGCTGGGACACGGCGGCGGACAAGCCCGCGCTCCTCGAGATGCCGGAGATCACCCGCCGCTGCACCAAGAACGAGATCGGCGACCCCTCGCGCGCCGTCCCGAGCGCGCTCCACGTCTTCGACGCGCCCACCTTCTGGGCCCGCCTCGGCCCGGTCTCGCACGGCCTGC
The DNA here is from genome assembly GCA_036513415.1 of Myxococcales bacterium. GTDB lineage: Bacteria > Myxococcota > Myxococcia > Myxococcales > 40CM-4-68-19 > 40CM-4-68-19. The sequence goes on from DATBZA010000191.1 coordinate 1,223, forward strand.
TCATCGGGCGGACGGCCTTGATCGGCCGCGAAGCGCTCGACATGAACCTGCTGCGCCACCGGCCCAACTTCGTGCCGACCTTCAAACGGCAGCTCGCCCGCGCGCCGCTCTCGACGGTCGCCCGCGCCGGCGGCCGCGCGATCTCCGCGCGCGAGGCCGTGTACCTCTATGTGAGAGAGCTCCTCACCCACGCCAAGCGCGCGTCCGGACAAAGGATTCGCGAGCTGGTCATCACCTCGCCGGTCGACGCGTACGAGACGTACCGCGCCGAAGTCGCCGCCATCGCGAAGCGCCTCGGCATCCGCAAGGTGCAGTTTCTCGACGAACCCGTAGCGGCCGCGCTCGGCTATGGAATTGGCCTCACCCGGGAGCGCCGCGCGCTGATCGTCGACTTCGGCGCCGGCACGCTCCACATGGCGCTGCTCGAGATCGGCCCCTCCGCGAAGGGCGCCGTGATCGCCAAGGCCGCTCGGGACCTGGGCGGCAACCTCGTCGACCGCTGGGTCCTCGAGCATCTCTGCAAGCGGCTCGAGTACGACCCGTCCGCGCAGGCCCCCGACGAGGCGCGCCTGTGGGAGTCGCTGATGCTCGCCGAAGCCTGCCGCGCCAAGGAGGCGGTCTACTTCGACGAGAAAGCCTCGATCGAGTTCGCGCCGCCGCACCGCCCGTCGACCTCGGTCGAGCTCGATCGCGCCACGCTGGTCAGGATCCTCGACGAGCGCGGCCTCTACCGCGCGCTGACCAGGTGCCTCGAGGAGATCCTGCAGCAAGCCGCGCCCAAGGGCGTGAGCGAACACGAGATCGACGACGTGATGATGGTGGGCGGCTCGACGCTGCTGCCCGACGTCTACTCGCTGTTCGAAGGCCGTTTCGGCCGCGCCAAGGTCCGCGCCTGGCAGCCGTTCGAGGCGGTGGTCTACGGCGCCGCCGTCTTCGCCGCCGGGCGCACCGTCCCCTCCGACTTCATCGTCCACGACTACGCCCTGCTCACGTACGGCCTGCAGACCAAGGACCCCGAGCACACCGTTGTTATCCCCCGCGGCACCTCGTTCCCGACCACACCCAACTTCTGGAAGCGCCAGCTCGTCCCGACCTGCGCGCTGGGTGAGCCGGAGCGGATCTTCAAGCTGGTCATCTGCGAGATCGGCTCCGGCGACGGCTTCGTCTGGGACTCCGAGGGCCGCCTGCACCACGACGGCGCGGTGGTGGTCAAGCTCAACGAGGCCAACCCCGCGCTCGGACGCCTCGACCCGCCGCACCTGCCCAGCGACAAGCGGCCGCGGCTGGAGATTGGTTTCGGCGTCAACGCCGAGCGGTGGCTCTGCGCGACCGTGCGCGACCTTCAGACCGGCAAGCCGCTGATGGACGGCGAGCCGGTGGTGCGGCTGCTCTGATGGGCGACGCGTTCGCGGCCTTCATGGTCGTCGCCGCCTTCATCGGGATCTTCTGGGCCGTCCGCCGCGCCGCGTGGCCGGAGATCCGGCCGTACTTGTTGATGCCCTGCGCGAAGGTGTCGGTCGATCCGGGCGGCGTCGCGTCGGTGAAGACGCCGCTCATCGGATCGTAGACGAATCCAGCATTCTCGCCGGTTGTCCTGGAAGCTCCAGCCGGTCACCAGACCGGAATTGCCGATGGCGCGCGGCTCGGGTGTTCTGCCACCCCGGCCGCGAGAAGAACCGCTAGGACGAACCGACGAGGATATAGCCTTGCTCGTGGTTGGGGTCGGCGTTCGTCGAGGCGGGGCCGACGATGACGCCGGCGTCGTTGATTCCCGTCGCGCCGACCTGGTAGCCCGGCGGCGGCGCGGGCAGGGGCGTGAAGGTTCCGTTCTGATAGATCCCAGTGGTGCCGTCGCTCGTGGTTACAGCAGTCTGGCCTTTCGAGATATCCGGTTCGCTCAGGTGAGCCCCACAGGTATTGTCAGAGGGGGTCTGTAGGTTGCTCCGCAGGGGCATGGTGCCCGGCGGAGTGTGCAGATGAGCTCGTTCGACGATCTTCCCTCGACCCAGCTGGAGTTCGAGCAGCGCTTTTCGACCGAGGCGGCGTGCATCGAGTACTTGCGTCGCCAGCGTTGGCCGGGCGGGTTTTGCTGCCCGAGATGCGGCGGCACTCGCGCTTGGGGCCTGCGGACTCGAGCGCTGGACCAGTGCGCGAGTTGCAACCATCAGGTCTCGCTGACCGCCGGCACCGTGTTCCAGGGCACGCGCAAGCCGCTGCGGGTCTGGTTCCGCGTCATTGGGCAGTTCGTCGCCAGCAAGAGCGGCTGCTCGGCAATGGACGTGTCCCGCCAGCATCGGCTCAAGTACGAGACGGCGTGGACCTGGCTGCACAAGCTGCGCAGCTGCATGGCGCAGTTCGGCCGCGCCCCGCTCAGCGGCAGCGTCGAGGTGGACGAGACCTACCTCGGCGGCGAGGACGACGACGCCCACAAGGGGCGCAGCCTCACCGGGCACAAGACGCCGGTCGCCGCCGCCGTCGAGGAGCGAGGCGAAGCGATGGGCCGCATCCGCCTCATCGCCGTGCTCAACGCGACGGCGCTTTCGCTCTGCGGCTTCGTCCGGCAGAACGTAGCGCCCGGAGCGCACGTCAAGACCGACGGGCTCCAGAGCTACCGCTTCCTGCGAAAACTGGGCTTCCAGCACGAGCGGGTCGTGCTTGGCACCAACCCGAAGAACGCGATCAAGCAGATGCCCAAGGTGCACCGCGTCTTCTCGCTGCTGCGCCGCTGGCTGCTCGGTACCTAACCAGGGCGCGGTTCATCCGATCCACCTGCAGTCGTATCTCGACGAATTCGTCTTTCGCTTCAACCGGCGACGCTCGACCAACCGCTGGCTCCTTTTCCAGCGCTTGCAGGAGCGCGCCTTCACCCGCCCGCCCACTTACGCGACTCTCGCGGGACGGCCACCGCTATCCCTGGTGGCTGCCTGAGCGAACCGGATATCTCGAATCGCGTAAGTCCTTGATTCTCGGACCAGCGAGAGAACTTCGTTCTAGATCGGTGTCCTGTGGAGAGCCACTCTACTGGTCCAGTAAGAACACCGCGCAGGTTCGCCGAAGCAACCCGAGGACTCACACTACAAGTGGCCTAGCGGGGGGCAGGTCAGAAGGAGCGATATCCGCCAGGCTAATTCAACAGGGTCGGGTAAGCCATGCTGCAGGGGCAGCGGCGCTCAGAGGCTAGCGTCGTTCGTATCGTTCGCGGGCTCCCCCGCCGGGTTGTCGAGGTCCGCCGAGCAGGGAAGCGTTCCGGTGGTGGTGGGTGGTGAGCCGTGTCCGTGGTGATGGCCGTGCCCACCGCTGCCGCCACCGCTGCCGGTAAGGATGCGAGACTGATCCGAGATCGTCCAGTGATCGATCGTATCGTCCGCGTCGAGGTTGCCTGCTGCGGCGGCGAGGAACGAAGGCGGATCAGCGATGACTGCGGGCGTCTGGCTGCACGTCGTCGGCCAGGTGCCCGGATCGGGGTCCGCGTCAGCGTACTTGAAGGTGTCAACCGAGATGCCATTGATGGTGGTGGCAGGAGTTACCGTCGGACCGGACCGGTCCTCGAGCGTGGGCGTGGAGTCCAGGTAATACGCGTAACGATTGTTGCGCTCAGGCGAGAACCCGATCTCGCCGACCAGCGACGAGTACCGGTCCTTCTCCAACTTGAAAGCCTTCTCGGCCGTGAACAACGCCTTGAGGTTCGTCTTCGCCTCGCTCTGCTTGGAGCGCGCCTGGAACTTCATGAAGTTCGGGATTGCTACCGCCGCAAGCAGCCCGACGATCGCCACCGCGATCATCAGCTCGATCAGGGTGAACCCAGTCTGAAGCTTCCTCATGGCAAACTCCCGAAGCGAAGACTGATCCTGAGAGTCTATCGACCGCCACCTTCGTCTGATTAATGCCAGGAAAAACAGCGAGTTGGAGCGGATCTAACGGCCTCCCGTCGGACCGGTGTTTGAGCGACATGCGCACACAACGCTCCATGGGCAAGGCGGATCTGAGAGAAGCGTGGTGGGGCGCTGCGCTCATTCCCGGCACTTACTGGTGGCGCGTAGCCTGGAGCAGAAGGCTCAATCGCATCCTTGCGACCGGTTGCTCTCCCTCGGGGCGAACTCTGGGAGCGGAATTCAGCTTGATCCGTACCTGCGCTCGGTGCGGAACCGCTCGTACTGCGAAGGGCTCCACGCTCCGCGACCGGACGGCTATTACGTCACGATCAGCACCGCCTGAGCGACCGGCGTCTTGCATCGGGAGAGCAGGGACCAGAGTGAGCGATCGATGGCTTCCGCGGCCGCGCTGCCCAGCCGTTCGCGGAGCGAACGCACTCTGTGGAGGGTGACCTCGGCTGCGTGGTGTAACTGCGGGTGCCCGCGAGAACTTCCGCGGTTGCCGCGCCGACTCTCTGCTGTGTTAAGCAACTGCGATACTCGCACGCAGTTAACACTGAGAGAGTTCGTAATCGCGACTGGGCACCACTCTCGATCACGAACAAATCGCGTAACTCCTTGATTCTCGGACCACTGAGAGAAATCCTTTCTAAATCGGTGTCCTCTGGGGAGCCAATCCTCTTGGTCGGTAGAACACCTTCGCCGTAGTCACTTTTGCAACGGGAACAGCGCGCGCACCCGCGGCTCGCGCAGGTAGAGCCCGAGCCAGGCGACTACGGCGGTGAGGATGGGCGTCCAGACCGGCTGCCGGCCGATGAGGTGCGCCAGCACCGCGCCGCCCAGATAAGCCGCGATCAGCACGGCCCCGAGCACGGCGGTCGGCGGGATGAGGTAGAGCGCCACGCAGGCGAGCTCGACGATCGCGAAGACGTTGATAAGCTCGGGGCGGACCCCCATGGCGGTGAAGCCTTCGACCACCTGGGGACTGTGCATGAGCTTCATGATGGCGCTGAAGATCATCAGCAGCACGGGAAGGGCGCTGAGGATCCGTCCCGCCCATACCGTCCAATTCTTCCGCACGGCTCTCGCGGCCGTCAAGGACGCGTCCATGGGCAAGGGATGCTGCCCGAAAAGGGAGGATTCGCGAAGGCCACCCGCCCCTGCTAGCCTCCTGGTGCACCGGAAACTCGGCGGCGTGGCGCTGGCCGGTGCCACATCGGTCTGCCGGTACTTCACACAGCTGATGGGCAGCCGGGCCATCAGGGCGAGGGCGAGCAGAACGAGCAGGGCGCCAAGAAGTTGGACAAGGTGGGCAATACCTTCACCGCCATCGCCATCCTGCTGGGCCTCGGGTCCCTCGCTGCGTTCTGCCTGGGCCGGTGGTGGTCTTACCTAGCCCTGCGATCATGAACACCCGGCAGGAACTCTTCAGGCGCTTGGCGCCCACTGCTCCCACGCCGCGTATCGGCGCCCGCATCGGTCGCACCAGTAAAAGTGACGAGGGAACCGCGGCCGCTCCTGCCACTGGTACAGGAGCCCGTTCCGACACAGGCGGCAGAGGAGCTGGCAGGCATAGATCGTCCGCGGCCGCTGCCAACATCCTCGAGTCTTCCCCGGGATTCCCGGGCCAAGCCTTGACCTAGTCATCTCCCTCCGGCTCTGCGCATGGGGGAGTCACGGGGGTCGGTCGTCTGCTGGGGGTGGCGGCTGCGTACTGTTTAGTGGGGCTTCTGGCGACCGGCGACTTCACCAGCACCCTGCCGCACTGATACGCTCGACATTTTCGGGGGATCGTTTGGCGATCAGCGTCCACTTCCAGGGTCGCCGCGTCTTTCGCGCCGTCTTGGGTTACGGCGTGGTCGCGTTCGCGCTCCTACAGATCATCGAACCCATCATGCACGGGCTCCACTTGCCAGAGGCGACGCTCACTTGGGCGCTGCTCGCGCTGGCGGTCGCGTTTCCCATCGTAATCACCGTGGCGTGGCTGACGGGCTCTTTCGAGGGCGAAATTGCACCTGCGGGCTGGCGCCACGCCTGGCCGCTAGCCACGGCGCTCGCCGCGCTTTTGCTGGGAGCCGCCCTGTTTCTTTACTGGCGAAGAGCCGCGATGCCGCCGCCACCGACGCTGGTGCAGGCCACCTTCGAGGGCGGCATCGAGGAGTATCCCGCGTGGTCACCCGACGGGAAGAACCTCCTCTACGTGGCCCAGAGCGGTCCGTCTCGAAAAATCTTCCGCAAAAATTTGCGTACTGGTCAGGTCGCGCAGCTAACGCACGGCAACGCGGACGAACTGCAGCCGGCGTGGTCACCCGACGGGTCGAAGATCCTCTTCGTACGCGCGCACGATGTCAGCCTCAAGCTGCAGCCTGGTGACCTGTTCGGCATGTTCCTCAACGGCGATCTCTGGCAGTTCGATCTCCGCTCGGAAAAGGAGACGCCGGTCTTGAGTGACGCCTACAATCCGGCGTGGGCGCCCGGCGGGACGCAGATCGCCGTCGACGCATCGTGGGCCGGTCCGCGACGGATCTGGGTGCTGGATGGCGAGGGGCACAACCCGCAGCAGGTGACCACAGACTCGAGCGAGGAAGTGGCCCACGTGGCGCCGCGCTTCTCGCCCGACGGTAGGAAGGTCGTCTTTCAAAACATCGAGCGGACCAAGTTCGACATCCGCGTTGTGAACCTGGACTCGAAGCAGTTGAGCTGGATCACGAACGACGTCGCCTCGGACACACGGCCCGTCTGGTCGCCCTCGGGGAAATTCATCTACTTCACCTCTGATCGAGGCGGGGGGTGGAACATCTGGCGCGCACCGGTGGGGCCGGACGGGGTCTTGGCGGGAACGCTCCAGCAAATGACCTCCGGCGCGGGACAGGACGTGGAGCCGGCCATTTCGCCCGACGGAAAGCAACTCGCCTTCACCACGCTCCGCCAGAACGCGGACATCTGGAAGCTGCCTGTCTCTCCGCAGACCGGGCTGCCGACCGGCGCGCCCGACGCGGTCATCAGCACCACGCGCGAGGAGAGCCGCGGTGCCTGGTCGCCGGACGGGGGGTCCATCGCGTTCAACTCGGATCGCGGTGGGGAGATGAACATCTGGATCCATTCCTTGAAGGACGGCTCGACGCGCCAGGTGACGGCCGGGCCGGGGGGCGACTTCCAGCCCAACTGGTCGCCGGACTCGGCGCGCATCGCGTTCTTCTCCTCGCGGCACAAGAGGCCGGCAATCTTCACCGTCGAGGTCGAGAGCGGCAAACTGACCGCGCTCACGCCCGGAGACTCCATCGATGCTGGGCCGTTCTTCTCGCCGGACGGTACGCACATCGCGTTCCAGTCCGACCGCACCGGCCGCACGGAGGTGTGGGTCATGCGCGCCGACGGCGGCGACCCGCGCCAACTTACCCGAGTGGGCGCCTCGGGTCACTTCGTGCGCTGGACCAACCAGGGCGACGCGGTGGTCTTTCGCTGCCCGTGCGGCGGCAAGAACGTGATCATGGCCGCGCCGGTCGCGGGAGGAGACGCGACGCCCTTCGCGGAGATCAATGGCGGCGCGCACATGTCGTTCTCGCCCGATCGCGCGCGCATCATGGACGTGGTGCAACACCGCGTCCTCTGGGTTTCGCCCGTTAAGGTCGGCCAGCCGGAAAAGGTCTTCGAGTTCCCCGACCCGAACTCGCGCATCGACTATCCGGTCTGGTCGCCCGACGGCAGGTACGTGCTCTTCGACCGCCAGCGTCCCGAGGGCGGAGATATCTGGGTGCTGCGCGATTTCGAGTGAAAGTAGCTGTGCCTCGCCAAAACCCATCCGCGAATTAGAGTGACGACGCTCATCACCTGCGTCGCGCGCTGACAGACCGGGAAGTCCTTCAGCGCCCCCGCCGCTCCCACCGCGAATCGCCCGTCCACTCCACAACTTGAAGAGGCGTGGACCAAGGCGCGGGGTGCCGGCCGCATCGCCTCCCCGGAGAGGGTACCCATTTCGGACGCGGGTGCGCCACGGACAATGCACAACTAGCTGATATTGCTTATACAAATAGGTGGAGGCGGCGGGAATCGAAGAGACGCAGACCGGACGCGCGAAACCCTTTGCGAGACGCGAACTTCCCTCGCATCCGACCGCACCGACTAAGGAAGCTCGGTCCCGCCGTCTCCTCCCTCGTTCCGCTCCGTACCGTCCCAATCCACCGGTTCATGGCAACCATACGGCAACGTGAGCCGCAACCTTGTGGCGAATGTCGGATAAGCGAAGTTCTGTCGCCTGGTTCCTCCCGCTTCATCACGCTCAGCCTAGCAGAACGCGGCGGCAGCGGACTACACTCCGCCGCGCAGGGCGCGACTGACGGCCATCATTTCCGCGAAGCGCCCCAGATCGCCAGCCAGTAGGCGAGGCCATTGAGGTCGCTCACGGAAAGCGCTACGAGGGCGGCCTGGTGCCCGGAGGAGAGCGAGCGGACGCCGAAGGTGATCGCCAGCCGCTCCTGCATCAGGCCGATCCTTCCGATCACACCGGGCGCGAGCACGGAGTCGCCGTTCCAGGGCAGCACGGATTCGAATCCTGCGCCCAGGGCGACTCCGCTCGCGCGCACGGTGGGGATCAACCCGAGGGTGCTCGCAAGCCGTCCCGATCCTTCCACGGTCAGGAGATCGGCGATGGAGTCGATCGAGACCCTCGACGACACGCGCAGCGCGGGCTCGATGAACGAGAACGCCGCTCCGCCCCGCACCACGTCGAGCGACACCCGATAGGGAATCACGTGGGCGGCGACGAGCCAGACGGGGCTGACGCCTCGAGGAGACCGCTCCGGGATCGTCGACGGATCGAGCTCGAGCGAAAGGCCACCGGAAAGGTTTCGTGCCCGACGCGCCCAGAGCTGGCCCAACCCCAGGCCGGTCAGGACGACGTCCGACGGCGCCCGGTCCGCTTGCCGCGAGCTGGAGATTTCCACGGCCGCGGCCCGATCCGCCAGCCGTTCGGCGAGATCCGCCGCCCACCGATCCCGATCCGAGAGCGCTTCGCGCATCGGAGCGCTCGCGGGGACGTAGCCCGAGCGCTGCAGGGCATCCAGGAGCTCGTCAATGGTCGGGTCCGCGAGGCAAAGCGACTCGTTGGCTCCCTCGCGGCAAGGCCCCGTACGCGAGGTCACCGCCGCCAGCGCCGATCCGAGCTGATCGCCGGGTGGGAGCTGGGGCTCTCCGAGCCAGCTCCAGGCGGGCTCCGCGAGCAGCCGGGCCGCGGCCGATCGACTGCCGAGCTGCGCGGTCACCTCCAGCCGCGACAGCTTCGCGATCACGAAGGCCGCCGGGCGTGAGCGCCCGAGCCGGAGCTGCTCGACGACCCCCCGCACGGCCTCCCCGAGGCAGCGCTGCGTCTCCTCCGCGGAGGGATCGACCTCGAGTGCCGCGTCCGTCCGGAAGACCGGCGCCGCGCGGCCGTCGGCGGCGTATGGCCCCTGCACGGTGCAAAGGCGCGTCGCGATCTGCACGACGGCGTCGTAGACGCCGGATTGGAAGTCGAGCTCGCGGAGAGGGCGGTCGAGGAACCCGGAGAAGTTGAGCAAGGCGCCGCCGCCCAGGGGCGCGAAGCGCCGCGAGAGGACGAGCTGCCGCTCGGGCGCGTTGCTGGCGGAAAGCTGCGCGGCGTCGGCCGCGACGGTCGCGGTGCGTGCCGAGAGCGTCCGCAATCGGGGAGCGAGCGCGACCAGCCGGGCGACGCGGTCGGAGGCCGCGGCCATTTCCCGCAGCGGAGCGCTCTCCAGATTCGGATCGCGGCCTGCGCCCAGGAGCGCCCGGGCGTCGGCAGCCGTCGCAGGAAGCGTCCCTTCCACCTGCTCTTCCACGAGCGTCGCGAGGAGCATCACGCGAAGCCCCGCCGAGGTCGCGTGCAAGAGTCGGGTTCCAGAGCCGGCCACCGTGAGAAGATTGCGGCGCAGCTCCATCAGCTCTCCTTCGTTCAACCCGGAGGCGGCGATTCCCGGGATCTCCCCGATCAGGAAGCGACAGGTGACGATGGCGATGGTCGACAGGTCGTGAGTCAGCGCCAGCAGCCGCAGCTGCCGGTCGAGGGGCGTGCTCGACGAGCTCAGCTCGCCGAGGATCTCGTCTGCCCGCTTGCCGCTCGACGCGAACACGCTCGCCAGCGTGGAGGCCAGACGCGCGATCTGCGCAGGAGACGGCCGCATCTGCTGCTCCTTCATCCCGGCCGTCCCGTCGCGCAGAGGCTCGGCGCAGTCGCTGAACTGCTCATCCGCCGGATCGCCGGTCCGCTCCAGTGCGCGGCTGAGCTCCCCCAGGCAACGCCGGAGGAACGATGCGAGGGCCTCCCGCCGCGGAGAGCGCAGCAGCTGGTCCTCCCCCGTCGCAGGCGCCGCGCCGGACGCGCCCGCGATGCGAGCCATCTCTTCCTGGATCGCCGCCGCCTCCATCTGGACCTCCGCCAGGTCCGAGAGCGTGCTCTGCGTCGTCCGCTGCCAGCGCTTCCCGCGGATGGCGCGGGCCAGCTCCGTCTCCCGCGCGGTCCCGATCAGGTTCGCGATCAGCTGCGCCGGAGCGGCGAGCCCGGTCCTCGGGGGACGCGGGGCCACCGGCGACAAGCGCCGTTGGTCCGGGTCGACGAAGAGGTAGACCGCCGGCGAGAAAGGAACGGCGGCGCCGCCCGTCGCTTCGGCGAGATCGACGGCGAGACCGATGGGCGCGTTGTCGAAGATGCCGCCGTCGATGTACGTTCGCCTGCACAGC
>DATBZA010000192.1:0-4142 GCA_036513415.1 Myxococcales bacterium
CTTCGTCGTGCCAACGGCGACCTTCCGTGTGCTCTACGTGTTCGTGGTCCTTCTGCAACATCGCCGTCAGGTCGTGCACTTCAACGTGACCGATTCCCCCACTGCCGCGTGGACCGCGCAGCAGATCGTCGAGGCCTTCCCCGATGACTCAGCGCCGCGCTACCTCCTCCGCGATCGCGACGGCATCTACGGTGGCGAGTTCCGCCGACGGGTGGAGGGCATCGGACTTCACCGAGGTTCTCACTGCGCCACGCTCGCCCTGGCAGAACCCCTTCGCCGAACGCGTGATCGGCACGATCCGCCGTGAACTTCTCGACCACGTGATCGTTTTGAACGAAGGACACCTTCGTCGTCGTCTCCGAGCCTACCTCCGGTACTACCACCGGTCGCGCACGCACCTCGCCCTCGAGAAGGATGCGCCCGAGCCGCGCGCGGTCGAGGCACCTGAGCAGGGCGGCATCGTTGCGCTACGCCAGGTCGGTGGTCTCCACCATCGCTACGTCCGCCGCGCAGCGTAGTCGCGGTTGTCAGTCCTCACCGTCGCGAGGCCACGCGAGCGCGAGCGCCAATCAGCGCTAACCCCGATCGGGCAGCTTTCGTCACCAGTCATCTTGCCGACGCGGTTCGTCGCTGCCGCATCACCCCGTTCAGTCCGTGACTGCCCCCAGTTCGAGCCATTCTTGGCGCGGATCGAGTTTTGGCCAACGACAACTGCCGGCAATGGCGAAACTACTGGAGACGCGGCAGCGCCCGTTCGTAGCCAAGGTGAGCCGCCGGGGCATGGTCACCTTGCTGCCGCAATGACGGCCTACATCATCATCAGTCAGGAACTCGTCCACTTTGCAGTGGCGCGTCCATAACCCGCTTCTTGTTGTGTCGCGCGACGCGGTTGAGGGATCGAGCAGGAAGGACGGATAAGCGAACTTCTGTCGCCTCGCCCTCCTCCTGCCTCCTCGCGACCAGCCTAGCAGAGCGCGGCGGGAGGGCACACTACCCTCCGCCGCGCAGGGGGCGTTTCGGCCTGGACGATTTCCCTTCCTATCGGCGAGCGGGATCCGCGCCGGCGTCTCTCTCTCTTGCAAGAGACCACGGCCCGGCTGAAGCAGGAGAAGAACGCGCTCGGCGCGGAGCTGCTCACCAAGATGGCCGGATGGGCACCCGCGACGTTGCTGTCGCTCAGCGCGCGGCTCATGTGGCGCAGCCTGCCCTTCAACATGATCGTGACGAACGTGCCTGGGTCGCAGCACCCGCTCTATCTTCTCTCCGCGAGGATGCTCGCGAGCTATGGACTGCTCCCGCTCGCCGATTACCTCGGGCTCGGCATCGTGATCTTCAGCTACGCGGGCGAGCTGACCTGGGGCTTCAGCGCCGACTGGGATCTGGTGCCCGACCTGGACGTGTTCGCGCGTGGTGTAGAGGCGGCGTTCGCCGAGCTGCGCGATCTGGCACGCTCAGCAGGCGAACGGGCGCCACGTCCGACCTGAGCCCGGCTTTCGTCTCACCGCCGATCATCCTAGGATGCAAGTCCGTACGCGCGCCGTGCTCTCGGACGGCAGCGGGGGGACGATGAAGCGCACCGTCGCGCTTCCAGCGAAGCTTGTGCGGCCTACGCAGGCGGGCGCGTATCGCCGGGCGCGGCTGTTCGCATTGCTCGACCGCGCCCGTCCCGTCGCGTGGGTGAGTGGGCCGCCGGGAGCAGGCAAGACCACGCTGGTTGCAAGTTACGTGGAGGCGCGCCGTTTGAGGCCGCTCTGGTACCAGGTCGATGAGCGCGACGGCGATCTTGCGACCGTCTTCTACTACCTGCGTCAGGCCGCGGTGCGAGCAGCGCCGCGGAAGCGATGGCGCCTTCCACCGCTCACACCCGAGTATGTCGCGGGGGTGGGCGCCTTCACCCGCCGCTGGTTCGAGGAGCTGTTCGCCGGGCTGCCCCAGCCGATCGCGCTCGTCTTCGATAACTACCAGGAGGCAGGCGCCGCTTCCGGGCTGCACGACCTCTTGCGGTGTGCTCTCGAGACGCTGCCGCCGAAGGGCCGGGTCGTGCTCATCAGCCGCGGCGACCCTCCCGCACAGCTTGCCCGGTTGCGCGCGGCCGGCGACCTCGTTCGCGTCGGGTGGGAAGCGCTGCGCCTCACGGCCGAGGAGACCAGGGGAATCGCGCGCGCGAAAACAAGGCGGGCCATCCCGCCCAGGGATCTTCGTGCCTTGCACGCAGCGACGGACGGATGGACGGCCGGGCTCGTGCTGATGCTCGAGCGCGTGGCCGGACGGATCGGGAGGGTCGCTACCGCCGGCGAACGCCCACTCCAAGCAGTCTTCGACTATTTTGCCTCGGAGATCCTGGCGCGGAGCGATTCGCGGACGCGACGCGTGCTGCTCGAGTGCGCCTTGCTGTCCAAGGTGACGGCGCGCCAGGCCGAATCGCTGACCGGCGTCCCGCAGGCGGGGAAAATCCTCGGCGAGCTGGCGCAGCGGCGCTACTTCACCGACAGCTATCCCGACCCCGAACCCTCGTACCAATATCATCCCCTCTTCCGCGAATTCCTGCTCGCTCGGGGGCGCGAGCAGCTCTCGGTGGAAAGGAGGATGGAGCTCCGGCGCAAAGCGGCCGCCATTCTCGAGGAAAGCTATCAGATCGACGATGCCGCGGAGCAGCTGCGGCAGGCCGAAGACTGGGAAGGTCTCGCGCGGCTTGCGAGCGGGCACGCGCCGGCGTTGCTCGCGCAAGGCCGTGCTCCGACGCTGGCGGAATGGCTCGGTTCCCTCCCCGCGGCCGTGCTCGATCGCCATCCATGGCTGCTCGTCTGGTCGGGGGCGTGCGCGATCGGAGTCGACCCTGACACGAGCCACCTCCGGTTCGTCCGCGCCTTCGCGCTTTTCTCCGAGCGCGGTGATCGCGTCGGCGCGTTGGTCAGCTGGGCAGGCGCGGTCGACGCCATCGTGCTCCAGTTCGCCGACGCGCACCGTCTGGACCCCTGGCTCGAGCGAGTCGAGACGACTGTCGAACCCTTTCTGGCCGAGGCGCCACCGGAGGTCGCGTTCCGCGTGGCCGCCAGCGTGTGCTCCGCGCTCATCTTCCGCGCACCCTTCGTCGCCGAGCTGCGCCCCTGGCTGCAACGGGCCGAGCGCCTCGTCGCCGACGACAGCGACGTGACCCGCCGGATCCTGACGGCCTACTACCTCGGGATCCATGCCGTCTGGACGGGCGACCTCGTGCGCGCGACGGCCGTCCGCGAGAGAGCACGCGAGTTGGCCGCGTCGACGGGTGTTTCACCACTGGCGAAAATCGTTTCGCTCTACGTCGAGGCGCACGCGAGCTGGCTCTCCGGCGAGCTGGCCCGGAGCAGGGAGGCAGTCGAGAGCGCGCTGCAGATCGCAAACTCGACCGGCGTGCACCTGATGGATGCGCAGCTCGTGGCCATCGGGCTCTACTCCGCTCTGAGCGCCGGAGATGCGATTGCATCGGCGCAGCTCCTCGAGCGCATGGCGAAAGGGCTTCATCCGGCGCGCGTGCTCGACGTCTCGCACCACCGCTATGTCGCCGCCTGGCATGCCCGCTTGCGCGGGGACCTCAATGCTGCGCTGCGCCTCGCCGGCGAGGCCCTCGCGCAGACGCTCGCGGCCGGCGTTCCCTTCCCCTCGGCGCTGTGCCACCACGCGATGGCGCTGACGTCTCACGAGCGGGGCGACGTCGAAGGGGCGCGCGCGCACCTGGCCGAGGCATGGACGATTGCCCGCCGGATGGAAAGCCGGATCCTCGAGTGCAGCTGCCACCTCGCGAAGGCCGAGTTCGCCCACGCGGCGGGCGAAGCGGACGGCGGTCGCGATGCGCTCGCCGCCGGCCTCGCCATCGCCCGCAGCGAAGGGTACGGGAACGTCCACTGGTGGCGGCAGGACGCGATGAGCGCGCTCTGCGCGCGAGCCTTGAAGGATGGAATCGAGAGCGAGTACGTCGTGCGGCTCATCCGGTTGCGCGGGCTGCAACCCCCGGCTGCCGAGACGCCTGAGGCCTGGCCATGGCCGGTGCGCGTCTACGCCCTGGGCGGATTCGAGGTGCAGGTGGATGGGAAGCCCGTCGTCTTCGCGAGCAAGGCGCAGCGGAAGCCGCTTGCCTTGCTCAAGGCGCTGGTCGCCTTGGGCGG